>CARCZS010000004.1 GCA_948956705.1 uncultured Phocaeicola sp. | reverse complement strand
CATGCCATTGACTGCGTCACCCCCATAGAGCATGAGCAACTGTACGCCCAACTCAAGGCGGAGCTTCTGTCCGGTGAACGCAGCTGGTTTAATAAAGAAGAGGAGCAGGCCATACAGCAACACAACGCCCTGTTCTACAAGCATGTACCCGAAGAGGAGGTGTTCCGCCTCTGCTTCCGCTTTGCCACGGAAGAGGACGAACCGCAGGAGGTGCTGACCCTTTCCGCCACCCAGTTGTTCGAGCGGATGAAGTCCGCCCATCCCTCAGCCATGAGGGGCATGACGGCCTACAGCCTGAGCCGCATCCTGCCCCAGTTGGGCGAGCGGGTGCATACTGCCAAGGGGAATGTGTATAGGGTGGTGGAATGCTAGGCATATTAGACAAGCGAAAGCTCGTTTTGTATCCTCTATAATATGCAAAAATATTAAAGAATAATAAAGATTGAAGCAGTCTATAAAGAAAAGCTCTACCTTGTACACTAATCTATAATAAAAAATAATATCATGAGAAAATTACTATTTAGCAGCCTTCTTTTATTTGCCTCTCTTGTTGCACAAGCACAAGAAGAATATACGATTGAAGGTAAAGTGGAAGGTGTAAAAGAAGGAACTCTTGTTTCTCTATTTTTACTTGACGGGAACGTAGGAAGTACAGTTGCTATGGATAGCATACATAACGGAACTTTCTATTTCAAACGGAAAGCAGGAGAAAGTGGTCTGGATATATTATCTCTTATGTGTACTCGTCAAGAAGGTTTTCCTCCTATGTCACTGAAAATTTATGCAACTCCAAATGCTAAAATAAAAGTGACAGGTACAAATACTTTAATTTATACTTGGGAGGTTAATAGTCCTGTTAAAGAACAGCAAGAATACAATAATTTTACTATGGATTCACGCGATTTATGGGATGAGTACCAGCGGTTGGTAATTAAAGAAAAAAGCTGTACTTCAGAAACCGAATGCAAAATACTAGAAGCTAAACAAGATAGCATATCGGCAATAATCAGCAATAGAGAATTAAAGTTGATGCAAAAACTTCCTATTTCTAGTGTATGGATGGAGAAGCTAAATAAATTAAGTATGTCTGTTAAGTATAATCCAAAATTCTCTTATAAAGAAGAAACATTAGCTTTATATAACAGACTAAATGAAGAACAAAAAGCCACTACGATAGGACAGGCAATAACTGTAAACCTCTTTCCTCCTACAGTAGTTAAAGAAGGAGATGATATGGCAGATGCCGATCTATTCGATTTAAATGGGAAAATTTATCATTTGGAAGATTTTAAAGGAAAATATATGCTGCTTGATTTTTGGAGTAGCGGTTGTGGCCCTTGTATCATGGCACTGCCAGAAATGAAAGAGATTCAAGAACAATATAAAAACCGACTGACTGTTATTAGTATTAGCTCTGACACCAAGAGCCGATGGAAGGAGGCTTCGACACAACATGAAATGACTTGGCCAAATTTAAGTGATCTGAAACAAACAGCCGGATTATATGCTAAATACGGTGTTCGTGGTATTCCTAATTATGTGCTTATTTCTCCGAATGGGCAAATTATGCAAATGTGGACAGGATATGGCAAAGGCAGTTTGAAATTTAAAATGCGTAGATATTTGGATACTCCCAAACACGAAATGAGTATTATGCAACGTGGCAACACAAGAATCGTAAATTACCCGTCTATAACTTCAACCAATACTGATATTCTAGAGATAAAACAGGTAGAATTGACTGATACAGCTACCATTGTCCACTTTAATGCTTATTATACTCCTAAATATTGGATACAAGTAAGTCCAAATGCTAAATTAGTTGATGAAAAGGGGGTATCATATACTCTAAAAGGAGCTATAGGAATCACTCCTGGCGAGCATTTCTTTTTACCGGAAAGCGGACAAGCAGAAGTCAGCCTAATATTTGAAGCATTACCTTTGGAAACGAAAGTAGTTAATTTCACAGAAGGAACGGCTAAAAAAGATTGGCAGATAAATGGAATAAAGGTTTCTAAATAAAAGAAGTTTCCTAAAAAATTGTTTTCTACCATTTCTCATTAGTATCTCATTAAAATTGGGACGAATTAAATTAAGCGATATTTAACGACAGCAAAAGAGACCACCAATTTTAAAAAGTGCTTGTATATCTGTATTACAGTCTCTTTTTACCTAATTTGATTTCCCTTAAGTTCTATGTGTTAGCTAATGGAATGCCAGATATCCGCCTTTCCTTTCCATCCGGATTGTGACAGGATGCCCATTGAGTGCGCTTACGCTCAAGGATTTTTGTGCATGAACCAAGAAAATCGTTTCAATCAAGTTCAATAAAAAAATCGGGAAGTGAATAGAATCCGTTACCGGAGATATTCACTTCCCGATTGAATGGGATATAATTCTCAACTGAGAATTTGAAGCCGCCTCCCACTAAAGAGAAGGCTGGCTTGAAATTGTTCAGGTTGTAATAATTACTTAGTCTTCAAAGTGATAGTAAATGGAACAGTCATAGTCTTATTCCAAGCATCTACTACAATAAGTTGCATTTCAACAGGTGCAGATTCCGTTACGCCTTCTGACAATTCATCAACAGCTGTAATAATTGTACTGCCTACAAACTCATTAACATTTTGAGTTCCATCAAAGTTTTCTACATCCTTAATCAGAACTTTTGCATATTCAGGATCAACCACCTTCAAATAAACTGCTTTAATCTTAGCATTGGCTTCTGTAGCTGCTGTTTCTCCAACTTTTATGTCTTTCACTACTGCAAAATTAACCTTGCCTGCATAAGTTGTAAATAAGTCATAAATAGCCTTATCATCATCCGCAACTTTTACAGGTGCATTATCTTCATATTTACGAACATAATAATCGTCATGGTCAGCTGCTTTTACATAATATTTGTTCAAAACATCATCGTTATCAGTCCAAATCTCAGCAAGAGTTTTAACACCTACATATTCTTTAGAATCTGCATCACCGTCGGCTGCTGTATTTGCAGCCAACAAATAATATTTAGCTGTTCCTTGCTGTGCTTTCAAGATTGCGTCAGACTTGAATCCGAAGGCTTTCATATCTGCAACTGCAATTTCAATCATCATATCATTCGCATCAACAGCAAACTTAAGTTTACCATCTGCACTGGCTACTGAAGGAATAGTACCATATTGATAACCATTAACCTTAATGTCGCCACCTTTGACAGCAAACAAGTTATAAGTCTTACCCTTATCAGAACCCGCTACAAATACATTGCTCTTTATAGCTTTAGTTATGTCAATCTGATTAGTCTTGTCTTTACCGCCATATACAGCAGACAATTTATCTTCATTCATAACAATTGCCTTAGAAGCATCTTCGCTATAAACTTCTGATTTAACGATAACTTCGAAATCAAAGTCTACGGTATTATCGGTATTACCAAACAATGGATAAGTAGCACGAACCTTACGTACTTTGTACATTTGCTGCTCGGCATCCGTTACTTCCTCATCATCATCCCACTTATTAGCTTTCAATTTCGGAGAAGTTTCAATCCAGTTCGGGAATGCAAAATGAGTGTTATCACTACCACCTTCTTCTACATAATTAGCATTATCCAAATCTTTAAATGTCACCGAACTAATATCACCTGTAATATAAGTCTTATCGATAATGATACCTTCGGTTAATGTATAATTCACTTCATCATCAGTAGCAATTGACTTACCACCGGTAATTTGCAGAATTCCATTTTCTACGAAAGCAGGATTCAATTTAATAGCAGTAGTCGGATTAGAAACAGTCAATGTAGCTTCTGCAGAGAAGATAACAGTATTACCATTTGTAGAAGTCAATGTCAATACATATTCTTTCGGCAAGAACTTTTCTACTGTATAACCAATAAGTGCCGCACTTTCAGCTGTAGCATCCAAATCAAATCCGAATGTCACTGCATCGCCATTATTCCATTTAGAGTCAGCACTAGTGTAAGTAGTCTCCTTACCCTTAGCATTGTAGAATGTTACGGCAGCGTTATAAGCTACTTTTTTAGTTTCTGTGTCAGCATCATAACGAGTGGCAGTCAACTTCACATTAGCACCATCACCGTTCAAGAAATTATCCAACTGAACAGCACTCAGACCAAGATCTGCAATGTTCCATCTCAATGCAGCATCTTCAGGTTTGGCAGCCAAAGTGACTGACTTGTCAGCCAATTCGCCTGTTGCTTCCACACCTTGAGAAATAGTAAATGTTGCTTCTTTAGAAACAGCAGAACCATTCAAACCAAGAGCTGTCAATTTCAATGTTACAGAAATAGAAAGGTCACTGCTCGGCATCTTAGCAATAGTCAGCTTGCTGCCTTCAATAGACAATCCGTATTTCTCAACCTGAACAGCGTTGGTTGCTTCAAGAATAAAGTAACCGTCATACTGGTTAGCCAAAGTGAACATAGCCTCTTCTGTATCCGATGGTTTTTCAAACACATCAATTGTTTCTGCATATTTTGCTGATGCAGGGCTGGCAGGAGTAATAGTTACATCGCTGTTAATATCATCAGAATACACTTGATAAGCAAATGCAGTTCTTACTACTGTTCCTTTTGCATTTTCCACCAGCAAAGAAGCATCTTCAACTTCTGCATAAGTCTTTTTAACAGCATCAAAGGCAGGTTCTACCTTCAAAGTCCAAAGACAATCGTTAGCACCGGCTACTCTTGTTTGCATTGCTCCGTCCACAAAAGTAGTACCTTCGGGCAAACCCTTAGAAGGAGTAGAAACAATAATATCGGCTACTTTACCCTTCACATCCAACAAACTGTATGAGAAATTGTCAGTCAGTTCAACTGTGGCAGGAGTAACAATCAAAGGCAGATTACCACCTTGTTTTACAGTTTCATTCTTCTTAATGTCAGCAATTCCCGGAAAAGCCTTCAGCAATGCTTTAGACTCATCTTTTGTAGCATTCCATTCAGTCCACTTCGCTGTTTCAAATTTCACATTCACCTTGGCAGCCGCAGCTTCCACTACAAATGCATCAGAAGTAGCAGGCAATGTAATATCCTGGAACTTACCAGTTTCGTCAGCGATATGGAGCACATAGACACCATCTTTTACCACTACATATGCACTGGTTCCCTGAGCCGGGATTTCAGTAGTCTTTTCTACAAATTCGCCCTTAGCGGCATCCCATTCGTAAACTACCCACATGCCGTTGGCATCGATTTTTGGGGAAGGAGCTGTAACGCCTGCTTTTCCGTCTTCACCTACAGCTTGAGAAGCGGTCTTTTCACCGTCCTTATACCAGAAACCATCTTCGCCGATAGTCCATTCAGTACCGTTCTTTCCGTCTGCACCCTTGATGCCTGTAATAGAGGTGGTAGTACCGTCGCTCATGGTTACAGAGAAACCGTTTTCAATAGAAGAGATATTGGTCACCCATTTTCCTTCTCCCACCAGTTTCTGCAAAGCTGCAATCGCATCCTTGTTAGAATTAATTTGTTCCTGTAAGTCCTTGATGTCATCATCATAGTCTTTACAAGACACAAATGTTCCTGTTGACGAAACCATTAAGGCTCCGAACAGGATTGCACTTAAAAACTTTTTGTTCATAATAGAAAAACTTTAAATTTATAAATTTAAAAAACTAAAATTGGTTATACATATTCTATAGGTTCCGAGGGCACAGCCCTCTGTTCTTGTTTCATATATCTTTTTGGAGAGACACCCGCTACCTTTTTAAAGGAAGTGTAAAACGTACTTCGTGACAGGAATCCGCATCGTTGAGGCAGCTCCTCCAACGGACACTTGCCTGAACGGAGCAGTTCCTTGGCATATTCCACCCGATAACCGTTCACCAAATCTTTCAGGTGACAGCCGAAGTAGCGGTTCACCACGTTCGACAGATAAGTCTGGTTCGTTTCAATCATATCGCTCAGTTTATTCAGTGAGAGCTTCGGGTCAAGGAACACCTGGCGCACTTCCAAATAGTACAATACATATTTATATAGCTCACAATCGACTTTCCTTGTCTGCTCCACGTTACGGCCTGCAAACTTCTGCTTCCAGTAAAGATGGGCAGCCCGGAAGAGCAGATTCTTCTGCCTTTCGGAAGTAAAGGTGCGCTTGTCGCGGTGTAGAAACAGGTAGTCCATTGTACTCTCTTTTTATCATCTCTATTTCAGATAAATACACATTTTTCAAACCCTTAAAAAAGGGTTGCATTCGGTGCATCTCTTAGTAAGAGATACACTTTTTTTCTTCTTTCCCCGAAAATCTTATTCACTACATTATCAATCGGTTAAGTATCGATTGACATTTCCTTTTCTCCTGAAAAGCAAGCATTAAAAGTTGTAAAGGTATTATAAATGAGGAGCTTAGAAATGTTTAGAAAAGAATGGATTACTTCAAAAGGATACTTAAGTGTTTTTCAAAAACTCCACCGACTTTTATAAAAATAAAGGATTCCAGGAGGTAAAACGTAAAAGAGTTGCTCATTATCAACTTTTTCGTTGAATTAATGCGTATTTATATAATAAATTCTATCTTTGCAAAAACAAAACAAATAGATGGAGCATTTATATGAAACAGTAAAAATATTCTTGAAACACTTTAAAACCAAAGCAAAGACATTTGGTATTCGGTTTAGAATAGATAGAAACAAGAATTTCATAGCGTTAGATGAATTAGGCATAGACGCAAAACAAAGAGAAAAAATCATCATGGGGCTAGAACCTGAAAATTATTATCGGGGGCCGCATGAAAACCTTTTAAATGATGACGGAGAACTGTGGGAATTCGGGAAAAAGATAAAGGCTAAAGAAGCTTATATAAAAATAGCTGAAGGCAAGACAGATACCAGCCCGGTATGCATCTCATTCCATCCAGCCGAAAAACCAATAGAGTATCCTTTAAAAACAGATAAACCCAAGAAGAAGGAAAGGAAAAAACAATGAAAGAACAATTTCTATATTGTGAAATGTCAAAAGTTACTTATCGAAAGAATGAATTGACGGTTCCTTATCTCTATTATAAAGATGAGAAAGGAG
This sequence comes from uncultured Phocaeicola sp., assembly GCA_948956705.1. Next base: position 115,709 of record CARCZS010000004.1, on the reverse strand, counting down.
AAGAATATACTACAACAGAGACTGATGAGATAACCTATCATTTATTGCAAAATGCTTATCGGGAAAAATATATGATTCCTTTTCCCGACGAAATTACCGCTATCCGCAAAAGATACGGCCTATCGGCAATAAAGATGGCTCGTCTGTTGGGCTTTGGTGATAACCAATATCGTTTATATGAAGATGGCGAGATGCCCAGTCTTTCAAATGCCAAAATGATTTCAGGAGCAAGTGATATAAATACATTCAAACGCTTAATAGATGAAGCCGGCGATGCTCTTTCAGAAAAAGAAAAAGCCAAGTTGATAAAACGTGTGGAAGAAATACAGATAGAAGAAGCTAAAAAAGACAGGCTGGAAGAACTTATTTTCCGCAATCACCCAAAAACAAAATCACATTTCAACGGTTATGTATCACTTGACATAGAAAAATTGCGCCACTTCATTCTGTTCTTTGCCGAACAGTTGCAAGGTGTTTTTGAGACGAAGCTTAATAAATTACTCTTTTACGCTGATTTTTCACACTATAAGTTATATGCACAGGGCATAAGCGGCTTACGTTATCGGGCAATCACCTATGGTCCTGTTCCGATCAATTATGGAACCATTTATGAAAGTCTGTCAGGACTACATAAAGATGTGGTAGAGACAAGTAATGGGTTTATCGGGAGTATTATTTATGCGGATTCATCCTTTAATCCTTCTCTGTTTACAGAAGAAGAACTTGAAATAATGCAACTTGTATTAAACAAATTCAAGCATACTTCTGCTGTAAAAATTTCAAATGAAAGCCATAAAGAGAAAGCATGGTTGGATAATGAAGGCAATCATTCCATAATTGACTACTCATACGCTTTTCAAATAAATCACATTTTAACAGAATAACACTCTAAAATTAAAAAACAGGAATAAAAGAATCGGGAAGTAAAATTTTTCTCAAACAACGGTTACTGTTGGAGATGAATGTGTCAAAACTCCCCTTTTATCGACATCACCCTTGCTACAACTACCTGTGGCAAGGGTGACTTTTAGTTTATGGGAGTTTCGACATTTTCAAGAAACAGCATCAAGCATACACAATATACCTAATTGGCAGGGTATGTACCTGCAACAAGGCTATTGAGATAAACTTCAAGATTGGTATATTCAGGACTCAGATTATACTTCGCACCGTCTGACGCATCATTCGGATTGAGTCCCTGTATCACCTCCCATTCATCGGGCATTCCGTCACCGTCACTGTCTTTCAAGACTTCTGTCTGTTTGTATTCCGGCCAGCCTTTTACATCTTTCTGACTGTCTATCAGTCCCAGCTTGCTGCCATTAGAACCGGTATAAGTAAAAGTCCCTTCACGAGTTTCTCTGACAATACGGCTGTCAACAGCATCGCGCGCCAAGGAAGCACCGGCATAATCCAGCACCGATTCATACGCTTGCCGGGCGGTTTCCGTAAAACTTGTATCTGCAATAGGAAATTCGGCAGAAGAGAGAACTTCGGAAGCCGGAGCAAAATTGCCCTTAATCACGAATCCGGCAGCATTGGCCAAGTTCACAGCTTCCAGCTGCTTCCGCTGCTTATCAGACAGTGCAGGACAGGTAGAGTCGAAATAATTTCCTTTCAAATAAAAGACTCCGTGTGTCCCTTTCTTATTCTGATTCTTCCCATCATCTTCGTATGCCGTAAAAATGCGGGCATAAGAGGATTTTGTGGCCGTATAAGGACCCGGCTTATAGTAGTTGTTCACCAAGTTATAAGACCCGCCTTCACCGGCATAAGCTCCTTCATTGCCGAAATTGTAAATGACATTATTGCGCAAGTCCACCTTCTCTGCATCAGGACGCCCTGTATAACGGCTGCCGCAAAGACGTGGAGTACGGTTGCTGTGATGTGCCAACAGGTTATGATGGAACGTAGCCCCCTCTCCTCCCCAAATGCCGCCATAGCCATGGGCACCTTTGGCATGAACGGAATTTGTGAGACTTTCGCTTAAAATACACCATTGCATCGTAAACTCACCGGCACCATAGAAACTGCCACACTCATCGGTACACCAACTTAAAGAACAATGATCCAGCATAATCTTCCTATTGCCGGAATGTCCGCCCATCGCATCATCTTCCGTTCTTGCCACATCTCCCATGCGGGAACGGATAAAACGGACAATGACGTTGTCGGCTCCTATATAAAAGGTATAATTACGGAGACAGATTCCATCGCCGGGAGCTGTCTGACCGGCAATAGTCACATCGCCATGCTTTATTTTTAAGGGTGATTGCAATTCAATGATACCGCTAACCGCAAATACAATGGTACGCGTACCTTTCTTTTCGACAGCCCAACGGAGGGTGCCTTCCGTCCCGTCGTCGGCAAGTGAAGTGACTGTATATACAGCCCCCCCTGCTCCGCCACTGACATAGCGCCCGGCTCCTGCCGCTCCAGGGAAAGCTAAAATGGTGGAACGGTCGGGAACAGGATATTCTGTCAGTGTACCGGGACTGTCAGGTGATTCCGGTCCCAACGGTATTTCAGGCAGGTCTCCATTGTCTATGCTCCCTTTGCCGCAGGCTACAACTGATAAAAACAAGCCCGACAATATAATTTTTTTCATCATAATGTATATCTATTAAAAAGGCACGGATTCAAGGATTGACCGGGGTCACCGCATAAATCCATATAATCCGTGCCTAAAAGTAACTATTTAAATAGTCTTATCCTAAAAATCCTAATACCAACGCGGGTCACCAACCTGATTATAAATCAAGTCTTCATCAGACAGGGTAAAATCACCTCCGGCAGCATCCTTGAAGCCCGGATTTAATGTGGTGGCACTCTTGTCCTCAGCCACTACCTTAGCGGTATCGCCCGAACCGGTGATAATAGAACCGGCAGTCGGAGCGTCAAAGTAATTGTTTCCTGCAAAGTCCGGATTGGCATCCGTGTTAGCCTGATTACTGAACAGGCTGGCAGTCGAGGCTACCAGATTGTTCTTGAAGGTTATCTGATTACCTTTGAAACGGACATACATCAACCGTCTACCGGAATTATTAGAGATGCCCACCAATGTACAATTGGTTATGCTGATAGCAGGAGTAACACCGGCAAATGTAGAAGAGGCATCATCGTAACGCACAAAGTCACGGGCCGCACAGCTATTATAGAAAGTAGAGTTGGACAAAGTAAGTACTTTAATAGCTCCCTTGCGCGAATCCAACATATCACCTCCGTCACACTCAATGTCGTGAACCAGACAATTATTGAATACAATTTCATTGACCATAGCAGCTACATTCAGATAATACAAACCTTTGGTATAGTTCTTGATTTCGCAATCTTCCACCGTCAGCGCATTGTAAGTGGCACCGGCTGTGTTGAAGGTTATTGCCTGACTGCCATCCGTACCTGTACCGTCCATCACAATCTGTCTCAACAATAGAGACGCACCGTCATTCAACGTAATACATCCATTGATTATAGGACGGTCGTTGGGGCGGACTGCTTTCAGTTCAATACTCTTCGAAATGGCAATTTTGGCTATTGACTCCACACCGTCTGCCGTATTCATCACTTTATAAGTTCCCGGATACAGCGCAAAAGCATCTCCATCTTCAGCATTCGCCAATACTTCGGCAAAGTCATCCTCGGGAGTCACGGCAATGGCATCACCCAAATCAAGTAAAGTAGTGAAAGTCAGCGTACCGCGTACTTTCGTTCCGTTCATCAACTTGGCTGTATAAGTGGTTTCGCCGGTCAATCCGGTTATGGTAGCGGCACCGGCTGCTATCTCGTCGGCAGTCACGGTATGAGTGATATCACCCGGAGTAAGAATAATTTCTGTAGCCGCTTCACCGGCAGTCCATCTCAGAGTAGCACCGGTTGCCTGTAAATCTTCATCATTTACCGCTTCAAATATTTGTTCTGCATCTGTTTTAAAATAAACACCACTCCATTTGGATTCGGCAATTCCTTCGCCTACAGCCTGCACACGGGCTGAGTATTTCATACTGCCCTCCAACTTGGATACTGTATAAGGCAGCTGGTCAGCAGTCACACCGCTGATGGTCTTTGCAGGCGAACCGGCGAAAGTCAGACTGTCGTTCTCAAAAACCTCAATGTTATATGCGGTTGCCCCTTTCACAGTCGACCAAGTCAAACGTACATTGGTACGGTTGGTCACTCTCGCTTCCAGATTGACCGGTGAGAAAAGACGGTCATAGTCAATATTCGTGATTTCTTCGTCCGGGTCATCGCAAGCGGCGGTCAGGGCTGCTATTGCCAGCCCCAACATATATGTATATTTCTTATACTTGTTCATAATTTTGGTATTTATGTGTTTATCAACTATTAGTCGTTGGACAAGGTTCCGTTGCTGCTGTCAACAAAAGTCTGCCAAATGGGCCAGAACTGGTTTTCATCCGGGTTCTTCTGATACAGGACATTGATAAGTTCGTCCGTCAGTTTTTCGGTAGAAATCCATGTTGTACTCGATTCATACCCCAAAGCTGCTCCCTCTTCATCTGTATCTCCATGATTCAAACCATAAATCATCAACGTTTCACCATCTGCGGCAGTCTGATAATAGATTTTTTCGGGCAAATCGGCATAAGCGCCTTCCCGTCTTGCCAACTGCGACATCTTGGTTTTGGCTTCGTCCAACTTCTCTTTCAGTAAGTTCCAACGAATCAGGTCGGCCTTTCGAAGAGATTCTCCGGCAAACTCAAAAGCGCGCTGTTCAACAATGGCATTGAAGAAAGCATCCTTGCCGGCAGTGGCCTGAGCCAGATAAGCCGAAACTTTGGAAGTAGGAAGTGCACGGTCAAGAATCGGTTTCAAATAGGCAGCCGCAGCCGACGGCCCTTCCAGCTCATTGATGGCTTCGGCGGCCATCAGGTAAACATCTGCCAAACGCATATACTGCCAGTTCACACCATCGTCGTTGGTAGAAGTCACCACTCGATTCATCCATTCATAACGCAGTTTTCCAAAACACCAGCTTTTCAGGCTGCGTGGTGTCTGCCAGCTTTTGCCATCCTTCTGGTCTTTTGACCATTCGTAAGGAACACAAGTAATGTCACGACGAACATCTTCCACATCATAATCATAATATAAATAAGGTAACGGACCATTTACGCCACCCTGTGCCTGTTGTGTATATTGGTCGGTCTTCTGATGTTTCACACCCAAAGTATACAGAACACGTCCACGACCATCCGAGAACGGAATTTCCCAAATAGACTCGCCTCCGGCTGCTGTATTGTCCTGACAAAGTTTCAAGAAGTTATCTTTGAAAGTACCCAAACGGCATCCACTGTTATTGATGATGTCAAGACACTCTTCCTTTACCAAAGCATACATATTGGCAACGCTCAGTTTCGGGTCATTACTGCGGCGGACACCGTCTGCACGTTGGCTGTATCCGGCTGCATAAAGGGCAATACGTGCACGAAGGCCCTTCACGAATGCCTTATTGACGCGTTCCGTACTCTTGGTAACCGCAGAGCCGTTCGGCCACGGAACCAAATCTTCCGCTTCTTCCAAATCATTTAACAAATGTAAATAAATGCTATCCCGGTCTGTACGAGGCAGATAAACGGTTTCGGAAGTATTCGGTTCAAAACGAGCCGGGACATCTCCCCAACCTTTCACCAAATCAAGATAAAGAACTGCTCTCAATGTAATCGCTTCACCTAGTAATTGCTGAAAAGCAGGATCAGTCAGGTCGGAATAAGTACGCAACCCGCGGATACACAAATTAGCACGCTCGATTCCTTCGTAAAACTTAGCCCAAGCATTGTTTGAGGTATTCATCTGACTGTTCGTGGCGCGGGTGGCATAGGTACAAAGCTCATATTTGCCATCATCCGCCACTTTAGACGCTTCCATATTATTAATCCATTCGATGTCAGTATTGATTCCATAGTAAGGAAGATACCGTCCGCGATAAGAGTTGGTTTCTCCGAAAGACTGGTGAATACCCATTACTGCGGCCTCAGCCAATGATTCTACCGTAAATAGATTGGGTTCTTCCATTGCCGACTGAGCAGGCGACTCTAAGTCACATGAAGTCATAGCTCCCATTAATGACAAAGACAAAAGAGAAGTATATATAAATTTTTTCATTGTTCAATACATTTTTCCTGATTAGAAATTCAAATTAAGGCCAACCACAAACTGACGGCTCTTGGGGTATGCTGAATAGTCCACACCCGGAGTCAGGTTTGTTTTGCGTATAGTGGATACTTCCGGGTCATATCCCGAATAATTGGTCCAGCAGAACAGATTGTAACCGGTCACATAGAAACGTAAGTTCTGGATTCCCACCTTATTCAGCAAAGTGGCCGGAAGAGTATAACCTAATGTCAGTGTATTCAGGCGTAAGAAGGAAGCATCCTCCACTGCCCAATCACTGAAAATCATACGTTGTGTGTAAGGCGACCACATAGTAGTATTGGCATTCATTGCAGCCAGCTTTTCGGGATCGTTGCAAATAGTACCGTTTTCATTCAAATTCGTCCAACGCTTGCCGTCAGCCATCTCCGAAATCATGTTGCGGTATTGATATTTACTGGTTTGCGTAAACTCAATCTTGTTGGCATTATATACATCATTTCCCACACTCCAGTTAAAGTTTGCACTCAGGTCAAAACCGTATGCACGGGCATTGATACTGAAACCGCCTGTATGGACAGGATTGGCATCACCTATTATTTCACGGTCGGCAGTAGTGACCTTGCCGTCTCCGCTTCCATCAATATCAGCCAGTTTCATCATACCCGGACGGAGTGTACCTACCACAGCGGAAGCATCGACTACGCCTTCTTTCAAAATCCATTTCTTGGCGGCAGCATCATAGCCCTCAAAGTCGCTTACTTCATAACGCCCTGCAGAACGGTAACCGAACATTTTACCTACAGCACCGCCTTTGGCAATCCAAAAGTCATTACCGATTTCTGAAGAAGCCCAATAGGTTTCAGCTCCAAAGTCATCCATGATACCTAAATCTTTAATCTTATTTTTGTTGAAACCGATATTGGCACTAAAGCTCAAACCAAAGTTTTTCTTATCAACGGCAATCCAATTCACACTGGCCTCAAAACCTGTATTCTGTGTCTTGCCCATGTTACGATATTGATAATCATAGCCTGTACCGGCTACAGGAAACTGAATCAGCAAATCTTTGGTTGTATTGAGATAGGCTTCCAGCGTACCGCTCAATCTTCCGCCCAATGTGGTAAAGTCCAGACCAATGTTACGGGTAATGGTCGTTTCCCATTTCAAATCAGGATTAGGCATCGTCTTTGATGCGGCCCAATAGTTATTAAAGCCGTTAATCCATGAAGTGGAAGAAGAAGCATAATTCAAGTTCATCTGGCCCGACGGAATATTGTTATTACCGGCAGTACCGTAGCTGAAACGGAGTTTCAAATCGTCCAGCCAACTCTTGGTTCCTTCCATAAACGGTTCTGAAGACACGCGCCATGCAACTGCTGCCGAAGGGAAATAGCCCCAACGGTTTCCGTCTGAGAACTTGGAAGAACCGTCGGCACGGAAAGTAGCACTCAACAAATATTTGCTCTTATAGTCATAATTGATACGTCCGAAAAATGACAAGAGTTTATCGTCAGGGTTAAGGTAATTATCAATGGAATAAGGAGTACCCTGTGTAGAATATTTCCATGCATCCTGTGATGTGAACGATTCGGGGAAACCGTGAACCGTATTGGTCAGTTTCTTTGATTTGGTGACAATCCATTCATGGCCTATCATGGCATTTAAATGATGGTCATCATTCTTCAGCAATTTTTCGAAATCATAATTAACGGTATTCGTATTGCGGAACTTATGACGGAATGTGTTTGCAATCTCCATAGCCGGTTTGCCTTGATTATCCTTTGCAGGAACATTCTTTATATAATAAGTTGTCAATCCCCAAAAGCGTGAATCTTCTTCGCGGTAATCATCATAACCGAATTCTGTCTTGGCACGGAAATTCTTGAAGATTTCCCATGTAAAGCTACCTGCCATATTCAAATTCTTACGCTCACGTTCACGGTCATTATCCGAAATGGCTGTCAATGGATGATACAGGTTACCTAAATCATCATCCGAACTGCCACTTTCCGAGTTCAGGTTTTCCAAAGGTATCGGAGTATAAATCACTGAATATTTCAAACGTTTGTCCGAGTCATACGTGCTGCTGGTATCATTGGCACCGCCACCCTTTACATCTGTATCCGAATAACGGACTGAAAAGTCAAGAGTCACATTCTTTACCGGCTTGCTATTCAACTTCAGACTGAAATTATCACGCTTAAAAGATGAACCTTGCATAATAGCCTTATCATTCATGTGGCTGTAGCCGAACGCATATTTTATTTTATCGCTACCGCCATTAATGTTCAAGCTTTGATTGAAAGCGTGTCCGGTACGTCCGAAAGTCTGATCCTGCCAATCATTTCCGGAAATATTCTGATACATATCCATATCCTGATAGTTCCCAAAATAATCGATATAAGAACTCATATCATTTTCTTTAATTAAGCCGGCCAGCTCATATTGCCATTTGGCATAGTCGTATGGAGAAAGTACATCCAATGTTTTTGCAATTTTCTTAATACTGTAATATGCGTTATAAGTCACACTCAGTTTTCCCTCCTTACCGGATTTAGTTGTTACCAAAATAACTCCGTTCGCACCGCGGGAACCGTAGATGGCAGTAGAGGAAGCATCCTTCAGCACCGTCATATCTTCAATATCGGAAGCCGGAATGTCGGAAATGGTTTCTACAGGAAAACCATCGACAATAAACAATGGAGTATTATCACCCGTAATAGAGCCACCACCACGCACACGGATTCTCATTTCGGCATCAGGAGAACCTTCTGTAGTAGTAATCTGTACACCGGCCATTTTACCGGTCAGTGCCTCTGTTGCCGAAGCAACCGGAACCGCAGCCAACTTATCAGCACCCACTGATGTGACAGAACCGGTCAAATCCTTACGTTTTACCGTACCGTAACCAATAACGACCACTTCTTCCAATGCTTGTGAGTCATCATTCAATGTTACATCAAATTGTGTTTGATTTCCGACCTTAATTTCTTGTGTGACGCACCCTATGTAAGAGAATACAAGGATATCACTCGACTTAACGTCGGACAAGGAAAATTTACCTTCAAAATCGGTAATAGCGCCGTTGGTTGTCCCTTTTACTAAAACATTTGCCCCAATCAGTGATTCGCCGGTAGCGTCTTTCACAATACCGCTCACCTGATGTCCTTGAGCAAAAGCGACCAAACAAAGCATACTCAGAAAAAGGGTTGAGACTGCTTTTCTAGCTAATTCTTTTAGATTCATAAGATGTGTTTTTATAGTTGTTATTTTTTCTAAGGCTACAAAGAACCTATATTCACTGAGGCAAAAGTAGATGTTTCAAAATGTCCCGATGTGTAGTTTTTATCATTTTATGTGGATTAATCAACTATTCTCAGAATTTCCACGTATTACACCGGTTGTAAAACAGATTTTCAACAGTTATCTTTTGAGCCTCTTCCGATGATAGCTGCCTGCTCCATTCTACCCTTCCGGAAATATCAGCGCCCTCACCTGCATTTTTATATTCCCGATAACGGACTGTCTGTTCGTTATCAGAATTTTTCCAATTATGCCATCCGGCAGGAAGAATATGTTTTCCTAATTCGCACTCTATAAATAAGGTATAGGCAAAAGGACGCCACGGACGCCCCAGATATACCTTTTCCACTCCGGGAGCAGCCGTCAGTTTGCAATGTTGAAAGACATAACCGTATTCCGCCTCTGCAGGAGTGGAAGCGGCAGTTATATAAGAATCTCGTTTACTGTGAATAGTACACCCCTGAAACAGAGCTGTGGAAGGTCCAAAAATAAAATCGGTAGTTCCCTCAATATAGCAATCTTTAAAATACAGACGTGTAAATTTTGCTCCAGTATATACCGTATCCTGATTTCCAAGGAAACGACAATTGATAAAACGAAGACAATCCCCTTCCGTATGGAGTGCTACGGCTTGTCCCAATGGAGCAGCATTATTTTCAATAGTCAGATTTCTAAAAGTAACATGACTGCCTTCCACCTTTACCGTATAGGTACGGAAGGTTCCCATTTTATTTATATTGGCGTGGTCGTCATAGGTAATAACGGTCTTCTCTTTGTCTTCACCTATTATCTCAAGGTTCTCTAACCAGGACGGAACAACCACTTTCTCTTTATACACACCATTCTTTATATAAACGGTCACTGTATAGTCCATAAAAGCGCGAACACTTTCCAATGCATCTCCCAGAGTGTGGTAATGGCCTGTCCCATCGCACGAAACGATGAGTGTATCTCGCCGTTGTTGTCCCCATAAAGTAGCGACAACCAACCACATACATCCTATAATCGCTATTCTTTTCATTTCATTATTCCAATGGAGTTTTACAACCGCTGCCACCATTTGCATGCAAACGCTCCCATTCCAAACTTGCCATGATAAACGGACCTACAGCCTTCGCATCATTGACACGTATCTGTTCATTTATATAATAGTCATAGTCTCCCATACGATAGTTTTTACCTCCCAAACCGGCTACGGCACACGCACTCGTAATAGAAACCAGTCCTTTATCATCCACTTCTATAAACTGCTTCAAAATACCTTCATATCCTTTTTGAGCCACCTCCATATAAGATGAACAGATATATCCTTTACGAACAGCCTTCAACAGTGCGTACACAAACATAGTAGAGCAGGAAGACTCCAAATAGTTTCCTTTATCACCGCTACGGTCTATCACTTGATACCATACACCGGTGCGGGTATCTTGAGTACGTTTTATTTGAGCAGCCAACTTATTTAAAATGGCAATCACCGAATCCCGTCCCACTTCATGCTGCGGAATAAAATCAAGCACATCTACACATGCCATAGCATACCATCCCATCGCACGCCCCCAGCAATGTTGTGATTGTCCGGTGACCTTATCCGCCCATCTCTCCCGTTTACTTACATCGCAGGCATGACGATAAAGATCATTTTCTGCATCGTAAGTATGGCGAGCAACTGTAACAAATTGGTTAATAATATCCGCATAGTCATTTACACGATTATTGCGATAGGCATATTCTGCATAAAAGGGCTGTCCCATATACAGTCCATCCAACCACATCTGATGCTCATAAATCTTCTTATGCCAGAAACCGCCGTCAGCATTCCGGGGATGTGTATCCAATTGACTTCGCAACAAATCCAAAGCTTTCCTATACTTTTCATCCTTAGTCTGCTCATAGATACGAAATAACATTTTACCTGAGTTCAGACGGTCAATATTATACTCATGCAACTTATAAGTCTCGATAGAACCGTCGGCATGAATCATCGTATCGGCATAGGCCACCGCATAATCAAAGAATTTCTTGTCTCCATACGCATCATACACATCAAGCATCGACTGAAGTTCCAGTCCATGACAATAATCCCACTTCAAACGAGTCTGGAAGTCAAGTTGCCAAGACTCGGGACAACGCATCATTTCTGAAGTTGCCATACGGACAGACCACGGCTGTTTATCACACACCTTCTGAGCACCACACAATAGCGGAGCAATCATCAGTAATCCTGATACAATAAATTTACAGATAGATTTACTTTCCATGCTGTTGTTTTGTTTTAGTATTAGACCTTTTATCTTTTATAAAACAAAAGTAGTTCTTTTACTGAAAAACATTGTGGATTTTTAAATATAGAGAGTGTATTATTTGGTTTTCGTGTACGAAAACGATAAAATTGTGCGCGGTAACGATAAAAAGTGTGCAAAATTGTCCATTTTACTAATAATTAAGGTTTTCCCGTTTGATTAATTGAGAAAAGGTTTTATTTTTGGGGCAGTTTTTAATTCATACTATTGTAGGAACACATTCATTTAACTATTAAATCACAAGAGAATGGAAGAAGTTTTCAGTTATATCATCGGTCTGGGTGCAGCTGTGATGATGCCTATTATCTTTACAATTTTAGGAGTTTGTATCGGTATTAAATTAAGCAAAGCATTAAAAAGTGGTTTGTTGGTCGGAGTCGGTTTTGTTGGATTATCTGTTGTTACAGCCTTGTTAACCAGTAGCCTTGGTCCCGCTTTAAGTAAAGTTGTCGAAATATACGGTCTCCAATTAAAAGTATTCGATATGGGTTGGCCTGCTGCTGCTGCCGTTGCTTATAATACTTCCGTAGGTGCATTTATCATTCCGGTTTGTCTGGGTGTCAACATATTGATGTTATTAACAAAGACTACACGTACGGTTAATATCGACTTATGGAACTATTGGCATTTTGCCTTTATCGGTGCAGTAGTCTATTTTGCAACAAGCAGCATCCTATGGGGATTCTTTGCTGCTATCATCTGTTATATCATCACTTTGATTCTGGCAGACTATACGGCAGACAAGTTCCAGGGCTTTTATGAAAAGATGGAAGGAATTTCCATTCCCCAGCCTTTCTGCGCAGGATTTGTGCCATTTGCTATTGTTATCAATAAAGTATTGGATAAAATACCCGGATTCAACAAATTGAATATTGACGCCGAAGGCATGAAGAAAAAGTTCGGTCTGCTAGGCGAGCCTTTGTTCTTAGGTATTTTGGTCGGTTGCGGTATTGGCGCACTGTCTTGTAAAAACGGACAGGAAGTGGTAGACAAGATTCCTTATATTTTAGGTTTAGGTATTAAGATGGGTGCCGTTATGGAATTGATTCCACGCATCACCAGTTTGTTTATTGAAGGTTTGAAACCCATCTCTGACGCAACCCGCGAAATGATTGCAAAGAAATTTAAAGGTGCAGTCGGACTGAATATCGGTATGAGTCCTGCTCTGGTAATCGGCCATCCTGCAACTTTGGTCGTATCATTGTTACTGATTCCCGTTACACTGTTGCTGGCAGTGGTACTCCCCGGCAATGAATTCTTACCTTTGGCTTCATTGGCAGGTATGTTCTATGTATTCCCATTGGTATTGCCCATCACTAAAGGTAACGTATTAAAAACCTTCATTATCGGGTTTGTTGTATTGGCTATTGGCTTGTACTTCGTAACAGATTTAGCTCCTTACTTTACTCAAGCCGCACAAGATGTTTATGCCAAAACGCAAGATGCAGCCGTTAATATCCCCCAAGGCTTTGAAGGCGGTGCATTGGACTTTGCATCCAGTCCCTTCTCTTGGGCAATATTCCACATGACTTATACATTTAAGATAATCGGTTCGGCTATTTTAGTGTTAATAACCCTATTCCTGATGGTATTAAACCGTCGTGCCATCATCAAATATCAGAAGTCGGTAAAAAACGCTCAATAATAAAAACAGAAAATAAGATAACTAATAAATAAGAACGAAAATGAAAAAATTAGCAATTGCAATGATGCTGGGCGTGTCTGCTTTGGCAGCTTCAGCTCAAGTAAATTACAAGGTACAGACAGCTTGCCATCCGCAAGATGTAAAACACTATGATACAGAACGTCTGCGCAACTCGTTCATGATGGAGAAAGTAATGGCACCGGATGAAATCAATGTCACCTATACTCTCTACGACCGCCTCATTTATGGAGGTGCCATGCCTGTAAACAAAGTCCTGAGACTGGAAACATTCCGCGAACTGGGTCCGGAAATCACTTACTTCCTCGAACGCCGTGAACTGGGTGTGATTAATGTTGGCGGTGACGGTGTAGTCACTGTAGACGGTAAGGAATATCCCATGAAGTACAAAGAAGCACTTTATGTAGGGTGCGGCAACAAAGAGGTTACCTTTAAGAGTAACGATGCTACCAAACCGGCTAAATTCTATATCAACTCAGCACCGGCTTACAAGCCATACGTCACTCAGCTGATTACAACCGATGCCAAACTTCAAAAGGCAAACCCCAAGAAATATGCTTTGGCTATCTCTGACCACTACGGAAAAATGGAAGACAGTAACGACCGTATCGTAAACCAGTTGATTGTGAAAGATGTATTGGAAAGAGTAAAAGACGGTGGTACGAACCAATTGCAGATGGGACTTACCGAACTTGCTCCGGGTTCTGTATGGAATACCATGCCGGCACATACTCACACACGCCGTATGGAAGCCTATTATTACTTCAACCTGCCCGAAGGAAATGCTATCTGCCACTTAATGGGTGAACCCCAAGAAGAACGTCTGGTGTGGTTGCACAACGAACAGGCTATTACTTCTCCCGAATGGTCTATCCACGCAGCAGCAGGAACCAGCAATTATACCTTTATCTGGGGTATGGCAGGAGAAAACCTGAAGTATAGTGACAAGGATGAAATCAAATATACAGAAATGAAATAAGCGGATTCCACTCTCGTCCGATTCTCATTGATGTTTGTCATTCTGAATGTGATGAAGAGCTTTCATGATTATGATTGAGATTCTTCGCCGCTTTCGGAATGACAAACTTGTTTTTTAATCATTGTTGACCGAATAATACATAGTTTCTACCAATTTTTACATAGAAACCGGCACCAAAATACTTACTTTTGTACCATTAAGAAAAATATAATCTACTAAATCTATTATTATGAGTACATTTCAAAATGCCAGCGGGAAGATGACAAACTTCAGATGGATTATCTGTGCCATGTTATTCTTCGCCACTACTGTCAACTATCTGGACAGACAAGTATTGTCGTTGACCTGGAAAGATTTCATCGCTCCCGAGTTTCACTGGACAGATTCAAATTATGGAGATATCACGGCTATTTTCTCTATTGTATATGCAATAGCCAACTTATTTGCCGGACGTTTTATTGACTGGATGGGTACCAAGAAAGGTTATCTCTGGGCTATTGCCGTATGGTCAATAGGAGCTTGTCTGCATGCACTTTGTGGTTGGGCAACCGAGCATACACTAGGTATCCACAATGCGGAAGAAATGATTTCCGCCACCGGAGCCGTCGCTTCTACCATTGCCATCACCAGCGTATATTACTTTATTGCAGCACGCATCGTGCTTGGTGTAGGTGAGGCCGGAAACTTCCCTGCCGCCATTAAAGTGACAGCCGAATATTTCCCCAAGAAAGACCGCGCCTATTCCACTTCCATCTTTAATGCAGGAGCTACCGTAGGAGCTTTGGCTGCTCCCGTTACCATCCCGACTTTGGCACGTTACTTCCAGAGTATAGGTATCGGCAATGGTTGGGAGATGGCATTCGTTGTCATCGGCGGACTGGGCTTTATCTGGATGGGATGCTGGATGTTCCTTTATAAGAAGCCGGCAGCCAACCCACGCGTCAATGCAGCAGAACTCGAATATATCGAACAAGATAATAACAATGCAGACCAAACAGTGGAGCAACAGGCCAGCGCCAATGAATTCGACAACAAGAAAATTCCATTCTGGAAATGTTTCAAATTTCCTCAAACATGGGCAGTATTCATTGGAAAGTTTATGACTGACGGTGTGTGGTGGTTCTTCCTTTTCTGGACCCCTGCTTACATTTCAGATGTATATGGATTTGCTTCCGACACCGGTACGGCACAATTGTTGATTTTCGTTTTATATGCCATCACCATGTTATCTATCTATGGCGGCAAGCTTCCTACTATCATCATCAACAAGACCGGCAAGAACCCATATGCCGCCCGTATGCAGGCTATGTTTATCTTTGCCTTATTCCCTTTATTGGCCTTATTCGCACAGCCGCTTGGCAACTATTCCTATTGGTTTCCGATTGTTATTATCGGCATTGCGGGAGCAGCACACCAATCTTGGTCTGCCAATATTTATTCCGTTGTAGGCGATATGTTCCCCAAGAGCACCATTGCCACTATTGTAGGTATTGGCGGTATGGCAGGCGGTATCGGCTCATCCCTTATTAATATGGGGTCGGGCAGACTGTTCGATTATGCCGCACAGACCGGTATGAAGTTTATGGGATTCGAAGGAAAACCTGCCGGCTATTTCATTATCTTCTGCATCTGTGCAGTAGCCTACCTGCTGGGCTGGGTAATAATGAAAATACTAGTACCGAAATACAAACCTGTTGATGCCTAAAGTTCTGTCAGCCGGTTCATTATAACCCATATAAATTCCCCTGTCCCGAAGAATCGAAACAGGGGAATTTTCTGTTTAGTTTTAGTGTTGCGTTCTCTGATTTATAGCCTTTTACATAATATATGTCCTATCCAGTAGTTTCTCCGCCCAGGTATGTTCGCCGGCAATCCACTGTGAGTCTTCCTGACTGTGAGGTTGCTGATACATCCTGTTTAACAGTTCCTGATACTCATGCAACAAATTAACGGCATCCGCCTGTTTGTTTTCTCTGAGCAGCAATAATATCTTCATCTTACAGATATTCACATTCGTTATTTTAGATGTCTCATCCGCCTTATTCAGGTACTCCAGACATTCTGCATTGCTTTCTTTGCTATTAGACAATTTCATAATGCTGCGTGCCACCATCAGATAATCATCCGAACAGGCCATAGCATTATTTATATTCTTCATTGCCAAACGCCTTGATTCGTTATATTTCTTATTATAATCCATCATGCCTGCCTCATAGCTGACCACAGTAGAGGTTTTCTTTAAATAATTCCGGTCTTCAGCCAATGGGGTGAACTTACCCAGCTTCCCCACCCTTTCGGGCAAAGAACCATACGCACCGTACTTGGATAATACTTCCACATCTTTATTGCGCTGATAATATTGATTGATTTTATTCAAAGCAGAGATGACTGCCTCCTTATTCTTTTCCATCAGACTCATAAAGCTCATGGCCATACGGTCAGCCTCTTTCTCTTGTTTCTCCGAGTAATCCAGTCCCATACGGTTAGCGATATTATCATTAACCAATGCCTGAACTACATCATTTGTTGCAAAAATCAGTCCGGGAACATAATAATCATAACGATCATACAGATATTCCTCCGTAGCGGCAACCACTCCGTCCGCTACAGCTCCCCAAAACTGTGCACGCTTGGCACGGGCAATATTCTTGTTTACGGTGATAATGGCATGATCGAGCACATAATGGGCCACTTCACGACTCATTACAGCATACAGTTCCTCTTCACTGTCCAATGTAGTCAACATTCCCGTAGAAACCAGCAAGCAGTCATTTCCCAACATCAACATATCAGGAGCCGGAGATTTCAACACACGCACCAACGGAGTTCCGTCGCGCATTACTGCCATCTTTTCGGGTATGATACTCAACAGCATACATTGCAAATAATCCTCTATTGCGGCATCATCATAAAAGAGTTTGGCCTGCTCCAATTCTTTCATATAATCATCTGCTTCACGAGCCTGCTCTTTCCGCATTCCCTCTTGATAGCCTTTCTTCTCGTAATAAGAGATTAAATCATTTGATAACTGTGCTGTCTGCCAGAATGAATTCTTATCCGTGGCTTTGAGCGCTATCACACCCAATTCATTCACTGGAACACCTACCTGTATTCCATTGGCAACCACCACAGCCTGCAATTTGGACTCACCCTGTTCAGTCGGCCTTTTCAACTTGATAACACGCTGCAAAATACAAGAGGTGCCTTTCTTCACATCTTTATAGTCCTGCTTGAACTCACCCGGAATATTCAACATCGGACTCAATGGCCGGTTATTCTGCGAAAACATGATTCCGCATTCCAGCATTGCGACTAAAAGAAAAAGAATGTATCGTTTCATAGTGCCTTATTTTTAGAACACTACAAAAATAGGAAAGGGAAAAAATACAATAAAAGGAAAAGCCCTACAAACAGGTAGGGATTTCCCTAATTAATAGCCTGTATCAGACGGCGATATATCAGGTTATGGTTCAAAATATCGGGCACTCCCGTTATATACAACTGCTTTCGGGCACGCGTCAATGCCACATTTAATTTACGGTCTATCCATACTCCGTTCTCTTCCGTCAGGTTAGGCAAGAACTTCAACTGATAAAGGTAATTTACACAAAAAGAATAAATGATTACATCACGTTCACTTCCCTGATAACGCTCCACCGTATCCACTGATATTTCATTCAAAGCCGGTATCCCCAAAGACTGAATTTCTTTCCGAATCAATGCTATCTGACTACGATAAGGAGTGATAACCCCTAAAGTACGGTTAGTATCAAAACCCTCCTTATAAAGATGATACACATCAGCCGCCAATTGAGCGACAATACACGCTTCATTCCGGTTCGTCTTTCCCGAAACACTTTCCGTATCCCGCTCCGAAGGAATAAACCGAACCGGAGCATCAACATCTTCCAACTGATGCGGCAGTCCCAACGCCTCCAACTTTCCGGCATAAAACTCCCGATTAGGAAACAAGGCCACACCGGGATGCATACGTCCCTGGCGGCAAAGCATATCCACCGCCGGAGAATGTTCTTCCTGCAAATGAAAACGATAAAGCCGTTCAAAAAGAGAATCTTTCAGATTATAAAGTCCTATCCGCCGCAACTCTTCATCGTGCACTTCAGACTGTTCATTACTCTGCAACACAACAGCCGGCAACTGTTTATGATCACCAATCAGGATAAACTTTCCTATTCCGTTACGTCCGTCCTTAAACCGTGCACAAAGGACTCCCAGTAACTGAGGTTCCAATATTTGTGTAGCCTCATCAACAATTGCCACATCAAAATGCTTCAACTTGAACAGTTCCGATTTAGATGCAATTGATGCAACCGTTCCCACATAGATACGACAATCTGCCATACGGATGTTTACCTCCCGACGGTTGTTACATTCCGACAACACATTTTCCAACAAATGTTTGCGGAAACGCGCATCACAAGACAATTCACTTCCCACTCGTATGTAATCCACTTGCGGCCGGATGGAAGAAAGCGACTGGCATATCTCATCCACGGCCCGATTGGTGTAAGCCAACAATAGAATCTGCATCGAGGGACAAGCATAAAAATGCTCCACCATGCGCCTCAAAGCGCGAGACGTCTTTCCGGTTCCCGGAGGCCCCACCAACAAGAAATAATCACGGGCTGCCACCGCTTTCAGAGCTACCCGTTCAAAATCATCGGTCGCACAGGCTATTCTATTTTCATAAGCTGTATCAAAACGAGGAGGACGTTGTCCCAACAATAAATCCCTGCGCTCCGGATTCGCATCCATAAAAGAAGACAGCCCCAAATACATACTTCGGAAAGTGGTATCCATCGTATCATGCTCCACAGCATAACGGCTGTTTTCGGGAAACACCAACGGATTCCGTTGTGATGCCCGAAGGCGAATCCGCAACTCACTGTCAGTTATGGATTCTATATTTCCCTTAAACACCATTTTATTGGTCACGTTATCCGTATCTTTATTACGTTCATAAAGCACCACCACATCTCCATTACGGAAGTTGGGCAGAAAAGTTTCTTCATATTGAGGTATAGCCAACACAATAAAGGCTTTATGAGCCTGTGATGCACGGTTTTCAACAATGGCAAGATCATACAAAATCTCGCCGGCCTCCCGTTTTTCATCCAGCGTACTAAGCCATAAGGCAGAAGCACCTGTTCTGCTATCGCAATCCACATCCCCCGATTTAGAAGTATAAAGTTCTTTTGTAATAAAATTATAGAGCGTATAGAAATAGACACGTTCCAACGGAGTAAGCAAATCCAAACGCTCACCAAAACGAGAAATAGACGGTTTAAGATACTGCTCCCAAAACCGTCCTTGTAAGCCCTTCTGATTGAGTACAGAAGGATTGATTTGCGCCAACAGCTGTTGGGTGAACGAAGGATGATTATGCAACTGCACCCCATATTCCAAAGCAACAATACAGTTGCGCAGATTAATGATGCGCCGCACTTGCGCCCAAGACGCCCGTGCCGGATAAAGTAACGGATAACGAGTATATAATAAGTAAGGATGCATACGGCGACGGTCTTGCTCCATGCTATATTCCAACACCGCCATATAGAGCAACATCTGTACACGATTATTCTCTTTCGGTTCCATCCTGCCTTGCATGGAATATTCGTCCGCCTTGCCCGACTTCATTTCTATAAAGCTGCTCATGTCACGCTGCATATAGTCCAAACGCCCCTGAATGCCGAGTGCCTCACAAATATAAGAAGGTTCCAACACAGCATCGTTCTTATCAAGATTATATCCCGGTTGCATAAATGTCTCCTGCACTGTTTCACGGATATGTTCGAAATGCATTCTACAGTCTTGTGCGAACTCTTTCTCTTTTTGAGGATTCAAAAGCTCCTCACAAGCAGCCAGTTCGATAGGATACTGCCGGAAAGCCTTTCTCATACATTCAGTGTAATCGGGCTCTTCCTCTTCTGCATGTATCCATTCATCCAAAAACAGATTGGCAATGTTACCCAGCAATAAGGGACGGGCATTTTCAATAGGAACCAGGCGGCTCAGGAAATAATTGGCGGGATGGCTACCATAATCCTTATAACACTCCGCCAATGAACTGATATCCAATAAATAGTCAGGCTCAAGTACTATAAAAGAAGGAGTATAAACCCCATCATCATCGACGGTTACATCCAGCAAGTTCAATTGAGCATACCGCCAAAGTGCCTCCACCGTATCTTTAAACTCCTCATTTACACCAGACTTGTTATAATTCACCTTTACCGGTTCTTCTTCAAGCACATCTATCGGGCGAACATACAAATAGCTTTCATCAGCATATTCAAAGCACACCCGGATACGACGAATCCGGGCCTCTTTCGCCCTTTCCATCACAGCAATCACTTCCTGCTTAGGAAGCTGCACATAAAGTTTCAGCGGAATATCTTCATGAAAAATCTTCCGATAGGCATAAACCACGGCACGGAGGTCTCGCAAAAATTCCTGTTCGGACGGTTCCTTGCGATGATTCAGAATATCATTCGAAGTCAGACGGAATGTATGTAATTGATTCTGTTCCTTACCATCCAACGCAAATTGAGTGGACACATAATTAATACGGGCAGCCAAATCTGTAACTTGCAGACTTGTTCCCTGCATTTGCTGCCTCATCACCCGTTCCAATGCTTCACGTAACTGCCTGTAACGGTGTGTCAAAGGCTGTTCCTTTTCAACGACACACAGGTTATATAATTCTTCGTAATATTCTGCTATTTCTTCATTCATGCTTTTCTTGATTTGCTCTCACGAATACAAAGGTACTAAAATGAAAGCAAACCACCCTCTATACTCATCCGGAATCGTTAAGCAGATGAAGCAATTCCTTACTAAAGACTAAGGTCTTTTAAGCGGCAGATTATTACGTTCCACTATAATGGGACGTACGTTCTACTGTAGCAGGACTTAATAATCTACAGTACAAAATGGCTTAATAGAAAGGAAGAAAACGCTTAATCCTGTAAGCTAATATCCTTCCCACGACTTGGCTTCCTTGGTATTCTTTTCCTTAGCACGCATTTTTTTGCTAAATATGATGCCCAAGAGTTTATCTGCATTAAAAGTGGTGCTGATACCGGCTCCCACCATCAAAGCACTGGGAGTGAACTTTCCTGCCGATGCCGGTTCGAGCCGCGGATCATAACCAGCCAGATATTCCTTATTAAGCGGAATCTCCACATAAATCTTTTCTTCGTCAGGAGAATTAAAAGGACCGTAAGGCAACAGACGGATATACCCTTGGCCGTCAATCGTATCTATCTGAGAAATATAATAGCGGGGAAGTTCTGTCTCAAACTTCATATTCTTTTTAGGGAAAGGAGTGGACTTCATTTTCCACTTCTCCGGATTAAACAAGCGGTCTATCTCTTGTTGGGTTTCATCATCGATAACGATTTCCACCTGTCCGTTCAACAACTGTTGCAAACGCAATGAATCCTGTTTTGTCAATTGCCTTGACTCTCCTGTCTTCTGGGCAAAAGAAAAGAACGGCAAACACAAACATACTAAAAGGAAGAATATACGTTTCATGGCATTCCGTTTTTTGGTTATTTCCAAATATACAGAAAAGAAACGTAAATTCTTCCTTCTTCCCGGGATTATTGAGGTCGTTTTTTCGTTAATCCTGGTAATAAACTCTTTTCACCCGATTAGAGACACTTGTCAATATCTCGTAAGGAATTGTCTCCAGAATTTCAGCCAAGACCGTTACCGGTAAATCATCACCAAATATCACTGCCTTGTCCCCTTCTTTGCAGTCGATATCCGTCACATCTATCATGCACACATCCATACATATATTACCTACATACGGTGCTTTCTGTCCGTTCACCAAACAGTAAGCGTGTCCATTACCCAATTTACGGTTCAATCCGTCGGCATAGCCGATAGGAATGGCCGCTATGCGGGAATCACGCTCCAAATGCCCCTTCCGACTGTAGCCCACAGTCTCCTCTTTGGGTACATCGTGTATCTGGAGAATCGTTGTTTTCAACGTACTGACATTATGAATAATCTTATTGGTAAAAGGGTTCACACCATATAGCCCTATTCCCAGACGAACCATATCGAACTGCGCACCGGGATAACGCTCTATGCCCGCAGTATTACAGATATGGCGCAATATCTTATGCGGAAAAGCATCCTGCAACTCCTGTGATGCTTTTTCAAAAGTTTCTATCTGACGGCGCGTGAAGGAATCAAACTGTTCGGCATCACTTCCCACCAAGTGCGAAAATACGGAACGGGGAATGACAGCCGTCTGCTTTTTCAGACGCTCTATCAACTCCGGTATCTCATCCGGCGTAAAGCCGAGCCGATGCATACCGGTATCCAGTTTGATATGAATAGGGAAATTAGTCACTCCTTCTTTTTCGGCAGCTTTTATCAATTCATTCAATAAATGGAAACTATAAACTTCAGGTTCGAGCTTATAATCGAACATGGTTTTGAAGGCGGTCAATTCCGGATTCATAATAATGATGGAACTGGTTATACCGGCTTTTCTCAAGTCCGAACCTTCATCGGCAACCGCTACAGCCAAATAATCCACCCGATGGTCTTGAAGGGTCTTCGCTATCTCGTATGAACCGGCTCCATAAGCCGATGCCTTCACCATACACACCATCTTTGTCTCCGGTTTCAACTTACTACGATAATAATTCAGGTTATCAACCAATGCATTCAGATTTATTTCCAGAATCGTTTCATGTACTTTCAGCTCCAAACGATCCGAAATATCATCGAAATGGAAACTTCGTGAACCCTTTATCAAGACAACCTCATTACGCAAGTTGAACAATAGGTCAGACTTCAACAATTCTTCCGTGCTGTGAAAGAAATACTTCTCTATTTCAAAACGAGAAGAGGCTGTACGAATCTCATCACCTACCCCGATAATCTTTTCCACTCCACGGCTATGCACCAGTTCGGCCACCTGACGGTAAAGCAGTTTACTGCTTTGCCCCGTTTCAAGCATATCCGAAAGAATCAGCGTACGTCTCTTGCCTTTGTCTTCCGAGCGGCGTGACATAAAATCAAGTGCGATATCCAATGACGCCAAATCCGAATTGTAACTATCATTGATAATGACACAGCCATTCTTTCCTTCTTTCACCTCCAAACGCATCGCAATTTGTTCCAAATGCGCCATACGCTCTGCAATGTCTTCGGCAGGTACCATCATATATAAAGCCACCGCCAGACAATGCAATGAGTTTTCAATAGATGCATCATCAATAAACGGTATCTTATATTCATTCGGCATCCCCAAATAACGGTATTTAATAGTGGTGGAGTCCTCTCCTTTCCGAACAGACTCTATAAACAAAGGACGTTCATTGTCCTTCTTAGACCAGGCAATCTCACGCGAAGTAAAAAGAGACTTACTTACACAAGAACTGATAAGTTCATTATCACCATCATAGATAATCACATCACAGTCCTTAAAAAGTGTCAGCTTCTCCATACATTTCTCCTGAACAGAAAAAAAGTTCTCTTGATGTGCACCGCCGATATTTGTCAATATACCGATAGTAGGACGGATAATACTCTGCAAAGCCTCCATTTCACCCATCTCAGAAATACCGGCTTCAAAGATAGCCAACTGGGTTTCTTCATTCATCAACCACACAGAAAGCGGTACCCCAATCTGTGAATTATAACTGCGAGGAGAACGAGTAACCGCACGGTCGGGGCTGAGCAACTGATACAACCATTCTTTCACTACGGTTTTGCCGTTACTTCCGGTAATGCCGACCACCGGAATGAGGAACTGCTCCCTGTGTTTCTCCGCCAGCTTTTGCAACCCCTTTAACGGATTGGCTAATTGCAAAAAATTGGCATCGGCATAAACATCCTTGTTTTCAGGCAGTTCACTCACTACAAAATTACGCACTCCACGTTCATACAAATCGGGAATATACTTATGACCGTCATTACGTTTGGTTTTCAACGCGAAAAATAAAGTTTCTTCGGGAAAGCACAACGAACGGCTATCCGTTAAAATCCAATCAATCTGTGCATTGCGGTCACCAACACGTTTGGCACCCAAGACCTTTACTATATTTTCAATTGAGCTTGACATTGTTCTAATTCTTTTTGAAGTTCAAAATACGGGAACTTTTCTTTCATCCTGCTTATCTTTAACACTATTTGAGTTAAAAAACTACGGTATGCCTCTGAACCGGCATCGAAAGGTTTATGATTCAATCCTTTGCATATCTCTTCCCATTCTTTCATTATCTGCCGTGTCTGAGTACTGAAATAAGTATCTCCGAAGCACTCCCACAAATAAGATACGGCCACACGCGAAGGATGAAGCATATCGTCTGCATAAAAGCGGTAATCGCGAAGTTCATCCATCATAATCTCATAAGAAGGGAAATAATGACACATCGGAAAATGGCGTTGTAAAGTATCTACCGCCAATAAAAGGGTTGACTTACTTATCTGATTGCCATGCATACCATCTTTAGCGTGCCGGATGGGACTGACCGTGAACAGAACATTCAGACGAGGGTTCAATTCCCGCAAAGTTTTCAACAAGTTGAAATATTCGCTCACTATTTCTTCTACTGAAAGAAGCCTGCGAGTGAACAATTTATCCGGTTGTTTATGGCAGTTACCCACAATTGTCCCAGTCTCTTTCAGAGAATAGACCCATGCCGTCCCCCACGTTATCATCAGCCAGTCGGTTTGCGGCAATTCCATGGCAGCTCTCCCCAACCTGTCATTAATCCGCGACAGACATTCTTCTGCCGAATTGCCTGAAAAAGAGCTATGATGCATAAAACTATGCCAACCCGCCCTGTCGCAAAACAAATCCGCCTCATTATAAGTTTTATAAGAGAGAGTTTGACGGATAGCCTCTGCCACAGATAAAGGATTATATAGAATACCAAAAGGGTTCACATCACACCGAAACTTATTTGCCAGCAACAAATTTCCGATATTTTCGGCAAAACAGGAACCAAATAGCATAATTCGGTCAGAATGACGGATTTCTGTTTCCTTTTTAGGCAGTTCTACTTGCGTTCTGAAATTCATATCAATAAGAGTCTATCTAATTTTTAAGGACAAATGTAATCATAATACACATAATTATGCTATTTTTGCAAGATATTTATCATATCATAGGAATGGAACAGGATACTTCATATATGTTGCTGAAAAGTTTAGATACACCGGAAGATTTGCGCCGCTTAGGGGCAGACAAACTGCCCGAAGTATGTAAAGAGCTGAGGCAAAAAATAATAGATGAGCTCTCACGCAATCCGGGACACTTCGGTTCCAGTCTGGGAGTGGTAGAACTGACCGTAGCCTTACATTATGTATTTGACACTCCTTACGACCGCATTGTATGGGATGTAGGCCATCAGGCTTACGGCCATAAGATATTGACAGGCCGCAGGGATACATTCTGCACGAACCGCAAATTACACGGTCTGTGCCCTTTTCCATCTCCTCACGAAAGCGAGTATGACACTTTTACGTGCGGGCACGCTTCCAACTCCATTTCAGCTGCGCTCGGAATGGCTGTTGCAGCCAAGAAAAACGGTGAAAACAACCGCCATGTGGTGGCAGTCATCGGTGACGGCTCAATGAGTGGCGGTCTGGCATTCGAAGGGCTAAACAACGCTTCTTCTACTCCCAACAATCTCTTGATTATCCTGAATGATAACAATATGGCTATCGACCGCAGTGTGGGCGGGATGAAACAATATCTGCTAAACCTCCAGATGTCTGAAGGTTACAACAAGATACGATACAAGATTTCAAAAATGTTCCATAAGTGGGGCATACTGAACGAAGAGCGCCGGAAGAGCCTGATTCGCTTCAATAATAGTCTGAAATCCATGCTCGTACAGCAACAAAATGTGTTTGAGGGAATGAATATCCGCTATTTTGGTCCTATTGACGGGCACGATGTCAATAATCTGGCACGTGTCTTGAAAGAAATAAAAGACATGCAAGGCCCCAAGTTGCTCCATATCCATACCACTAAAGGCAAAGGATTTGGCCCGGCAGAAAAAGCTGCTACCATTTGGCATGCACCCGGCATCTTTGATAAGGAAACCGGAGAACGCATTGTGGTAGATACCGACGGACTTCCCCCTTTGTTTCAGGATGTATTTGGCAATACGCTATTGGAGCTGGCACAACAAAACGATAAAATAGTGGGAGTGACACCGGCAATGCCATCGGGCTGCTCTATGAATATATTAATGAAAGCAATGCCCGACCGTGGATTTGATGTAGGCATAGCAGAAGGTCATGCTGTTACCTTCTCCGGTGGTATGGCAAAAGACGGATTAATCCCATTCTGCAACATCTATTCGTCCTTCATGCAACGTGCATACGACAATGTCATCCACGATGTAGCCATTCAAAAGTTGAACGTCGTTCTTTGTCTGGACCGGGCGGGAATTGTGGGCGAGGACGGCCCTACCCATCATGGTGCATTCGACTTGGCATATATGCGCCCCATTCCTAATCTGACGGTGGCATCTCCTTACGACGAGCATGAGCTGCGCAATCTGATGTATACCGCACAACTTCCGGATAAAGGACCTTTTGTGATTCGTTACCCACGGGGAAGAGGAGTACTGGTGGATTGGAAATCTCCTTTTGAAGAAATTGAGATAGGCAAAGGACGAAAACTGAAAAACGGAAAAGATATAGCAGTCATCACCCTCGGTCCGATTGGCAATGTGGCACAAAAAACAATAGCCCGCGCTGAAGCTGAAAGCAAGATGAGCATCGCCCATTACGACCTGCGCTTCTTAAAGCCGTTGGACGAAGAGATGTTGCACGAAATAGGAAAGAACTTCCACCGGATAGTCACCATCGAAGACGGTGTGCTGAAAGGTGGAATGGGCAGCGCTATTCTGGAGTTTATGGCAGACAACGGATACACTCCCACTGTCCGCCGCATCGGTTTGCCGGATAAATTTGTAGAACACGGTCCGGTGAAAGACCTGCATCGTTTATGCGGTATGGATGAAGAAGGTATTTACAAGGTATTGGTATCATTCTAAAAGAGAAAGATAAAAATGAAGATTATTATTGCAGGAGCCGGAGCCGTAGGCACCCATCTGGCAAAACTGCTTTCAGGTGAAAAACAAGATATTATCCTGATGGATGAGAACGAGGAGAAGTTGAGTAAATTGGATTCCAACTTCGACTTGATGACAGTCAATGCATCCCCGACTTCCATTTCCGGCCTGAAGAATGCCGGGGTAGCGGGAGCCGATCTCTTTATCGGTGTCATGCCGGAGGAAAGCCGCAACATGACAGCATGTATGCTGGCTACTAACCTAGGTGCCAAAAAGACTGTAGCCCGTATTGACAACTACGAATATCTATTACCCAAACATAAGGAATTCTTTTCACACCTAGGGGTTCATTCACTAATCTATCCCGAAATGCTGGCTGCAAAAGAAATTGTAGACGCCATCAAGATGAGCTGGATTCGCCAATGGTGGGAGTTCTGCGGCGGTGCACTGGTGTTGATTGGTACAAAGATGCGTGAAACGGCAGAAATCCTGAATGTGCCTCTGCACGAACTGGGCGGACGCAATATTCCATTCCACATTGTAGCGATTAAAAGAGGCAATGAAACGATTATCCCACGCGGAGATGACACCATCAAACTACATGACATTGTTTATTTTACCACTACCAAGAAATATATTCCTTATATCCGTAAAATAGCCGGAAAAGAAAATTACGCAGATGTGCGTAACGTAATGATTATGGGAGGCAGCCGCATAGCCGTCCGTACGACTCAATACGTACCTGAATACATGCAGGTAAAAATCATCGAAAACGATATCAACCGTTGCAATCGCCTGACCGAAGTGGTAGACGATAAAGTAATGATTATCAATGGAGACGGTCGGGATATGGATTTGCTGTTGGAAGAAGGTCTTCGCAATACTGAGGCCTTTGTAGCGTTGACAGACAATTCGGAAACAAATATCCTGGCATGCCTTGCAGCCAAAAGAATGGGCGTAACCAAAACCGTTGCAGAGGTGGAAAACATTGATTATATCAGTATGGCAGAAAGTTTGGATATCGGTACGGTCATCAATAAAAAGATGATTGCTGCCAGTCATATTTACCAAATGATGCTGGACGCCGACGTATCCAATGTAAAATGCCTGACTTTTGCCAATGCCGATGTTGCTGAATTTACGGTAAAAGCCGGTTCACGCATTACCAAAGATACCATTAAAGACATGGGGCTTCCCAAAGGAGTGACCATCGGCGGCCTGATTCGAAATGGAGAAGGTATCTTGGTAACAGGTAATACAATCATCCAGCCGGAAGACCATGTAGTGGTATTCTGTTTGGGGATGATGATTAAGAAAGCTGAAAAATTCTTCAACTGATGATTAACTCTAAAATGATATGCAAAATCATGGGCTCTCTTTTCTTTATTGAAGCGGGCTTCCTGATTTTATGCGCATTGCTTGCCATATATTATAAAGAAGCAGATTTAACTGCATTCCTTTCTTCGGCCGCCATCACAGCAGGGGCCGGTATTGTCTTCTCCCTCTTCGGAAAGAATGCCGAAAGGAAAATCAGCCGTCGCGACGGCTATGTAGTAGTATCCCTTGCTTGGATTTTCTTCTCCCTGTTCGGAATGTTGCCGTTTTATCTGAGTGGACATATTCCCAACATCACTGATGCGTTTTTTGAAACCATGTCGGGATTCACCACTACCGGAGCCAGCATTTTGGATAATATCGAATCATTGCCCCACGGGTTACTTTTCTGGCGAAGTATGACCCAATGGATCGGAGGGCTGGGAATTGTATTCTTTACCATTGCCGTACTACCCATTTTCGGAGTAGGCGGTGTGCAGTTATTTGCAGCCGAAGCTACAGGACCTACCCATGACAAAGTACATCCCCGCATCGGTGTCACCGCCAAATGGATTTGGAGCATCTATCTGGGACTGACCATAACGGAAGTATTCTTACTATTGCTGGGCGGAATGAATCTGTTCGACAGTGTGTGCCATTCATTGACAACTACTGCTACAGGAGGATACTCCACCAAGCAAAACAGCATTGCCGCTTTTCATTCTCCTTATATAGAATATGTAATCACGCTTTTCATGTTCTTGTCGGGTATCAACTTTACCCTGCTGTTTCTATTCTTCCTGAAAGGAAAGTTCAAACGGCTGATTGAGAATACCGAGTTTCATTGGTATCTGGGTACTGTAGGCTGTTTTACCCTGTTCACCACCATTACACTGGTCATTACCAGTCCGATGGGAGTGGAAGAATCATTCCGAAAAGCTATTTTTCAAGTAGTCTCCTTACAGACCACCACCGGATTTATTTCTGCAGATTACATGACCTGGGTGCCGGTACTGTGGACATTAATGTGTATCATCATGTTCTTCGGAGCATGTGCAGGTTCCACTTCCGGAGGTATAAAATGTATTCGTATTGCCATCATGAGCCGTGTATCAAAGAATGAGTTCAAGCGAATCATCCATCCCAATGCAGTTCTGCCGGTCCGTATCAACCGTCAGGTGATTTCTGCCACAACCAAATCGGCTATACTGGCATTTACCTTCCTTTATATAACTATTGTCTTTATAGGGTGGCTATTGCTTATGATGTTGGGAGTAGGATTTGAAGAAGCATACAGTGTCGTGATTTCCAGCTTAGGCAATGTCGGCCCGGGCATAGGCAAGTGCGGACCTTCTTATTCGTGGAGCGGATTGCCCGATATAGCCAAATGGATTAGTGCATTACTCATGCTCATCGGCCGTTTGGAATTATTTACCGTCCTATTGTTGTTTACTCCCGGATTTTGGAAGAAACACTAAGAAGTACGGAAGTCGCTTCACCTATGGAAAGAGAAAAAAAACAATTTATAATGATAAAATTCCAAATTTATGGCTAACTTTGTGACCTCTAAATAAAATCATCATTATGAACAATATACTGAAGATATTTATTTCTCTTTTGTTTTCCCTGCTCTTGATGACAATAGTGGGACAAGAAGAGTGTACTTCAGTGACGAGTTCATCTCCCCAGAAATCAAGTATAACCTCTTCTTATCAGCAAACACAAAGTCCGTGTAAAAAGACCATGGATTTCCTGTTTATCAACCGTTTTGCTGATATGCCACAAGTAGCAATAGCTCTTGACAATCCGGATTTGACTTCAAAATCCAAATGTGCTCTCCGTCTGCTTGCGACACTGAATGATTTCTGGAAACAGGAGCTACAAACAAACAACATACATTTTCATTCATTCATTTCCCATTACTCGCATGCCGTGGATTACTATATCTATGCACTACGGCGAATCATTATTTAATTTTATACATTCAGGTCAAAGGCCCAAACAAAGTATCTTACATTAAGCGTTATGTAAGCAGGCTTTGCATTCAATCACATTTTGTCTAATCACAAAAAAGTTTAGATATGTATTTTACATTATTAGTTGTCGTTATCCTGACGGCAATCGCACTAGTTGCCGTGGCTTTGGGCATTGCCCGTGCCATATCCCCCCGTTCGTACAACCCGCAAAAAGGGGAGGCTTATGAATGTGGTATCCCCACGCGCGGACAGTCATGGATGCAGTTCAAGGTAGGTTACTATCTGTTTGCTATCCTATTTCTTATGTTTGATGTTGAAACGGTATTTCTTTTTCCGTGGGCGGCAGTCGTTCAGGACTTAGGAGTATACGGTTTAGTCAGTATCCTCTTCTTTATTGTAGTACTCGTATTAGGTCTGGCATACGCCTGGAAGAAAGGAGCATTGGAATGGAAATAAAGAAACCGGTCATAAAATCTATCCCTTATGAAGATTTCAAAGATAATGAGTATCTGGAGAACATGGTCAAGCAACTTAATGAAGGAGGTACCAAAGTACTTGTCGGTTGTTTGGACGACCTCATCAACTGGGGACGCAGCAACTCGCTGTGGCCGCTTACCTTTGCAACCAGTTGCTGTGGAATCGAGTTTATGGCAGTCGGTGCTGCCCGGTATGACTTTGCCCGTTTTGGGTTTGAAGTAGCCCGTGCCAGTCCGCGACAAGCAGATATGATTATGGTAGCCGGAACCATCACACACAAAATGGCACCGGTATTAAAACGACTTTATGACCAAATGGCAGACCCTAAATATGTGATTGCAGTGGGCGGATGCGCCATCAGTGGAGGTCCGTTCAAGAAGTCATACCATGTGCTGAACGGAGTTGACAAGATATTACCGGTGGACGTATATATCCCCGGATGCCCTCCACGGCCCGAAGCCTTATTATACGGCATGATACAACTGCAACGTAAAGTAAAACTGGAAAAATTCTTTGGCGGAGTGAACCGCAAGGAAGAAGAACCACGAAAGGAATAACTTATGGATGATATTATCAAAATAGAGCCCAACGAACTCCGCACCGAGATGCAAAAGCTACGCGCGGAAGGCTATGACTTTATGCGTTCGCTCACCGGCATGGACTGGGGAGAAGATGGACTGGGAGTAGTCTACCATCTGGAAAAGACAACTACCGGAGAGAATAAAGTAATCAAAACCGCTACTACTAACCGTGAGAAAGCTGAATTGCCCACTGTCTGCGATATTTGGAAAGGCGCAGAATTCAACGAACGTGAGGTATATGATTACTTCGGCATCCGTTTTGTGGGACATCCCGATATGCGCCGCTTGTTCCTGCGCGAGGACTGGGTGGGCTATCCGCTCCGCAAAGATTATGACGAAAGCCTCAACCCGCTGCGAATGACCAACGAAGAGCCGGTCGACACTACCCAATATATGGAAGTGCAGCATGACGGCAGCGTAATTGAAAAACGAGAAACCATCTTCGACGAAGATGAATACATTATTAATATAGGCCCGCAACACCCGGCAACTCACGGAGTGCTCCGCTTCCGCGTATCACTGGAAGGTGAGATTATAAAGAAACTGGATGTACACTGTGGATATATCCACCGTGGTATCGAAAAGATGTGCGAAAGCCTGACCTACCCCCAAACACTCGCCTTGACCGACCGTCTGGACTATCTGGGCGCACATCAAAACCGCCATGCACTCTGTATGTGTATCGAAAAGGCAATGGGCGTGGAAGTGAGTGAACGGGTACAGTATATCCGTACCATCATGGACGAGCTACAACGCATTGATTCACATTTATTGTTTTTTTCCTGCCTGTGCATGGACTTGGGAGCGCTGACGGCCTTCTTTTATGGATTCCGTGACCGCGAAAAGATTTTGGACATCTTCGAAGCAACTACCGGAGGCCGCTTAATCCAAAATTATAATACCATCGGTGGTGTGCAGGCCGATATCGCACCGGACTTTGTACAAAAGGTAAAAGACTTTATCGCTTACCTCCGCCCCACGCTAAAGGAGTATCACGAAGTCTTCACCGGCAATGTCATCGCACAGGAGCGCATGAAAGGCGTAGGAGTGCTCACCCGCGAAGACGCCATCTCTTTTGGTGCAACCGGAGGAACAGGACGCGCCAGCGGTTGGGCTTGCGACACCCGCAAACGCCACCCCTACTCCATGTATGACAAAGTAGACTTCAAGGAAATTATCCATACCGAAGGCGATTCATTTGCACGCTATATGGTGCGCATGGAAGAAATTATGGAAAGTATGAACATCATCGAACAATTGATAGACAATATTCCTGAAGGAACATTCCAACAAAAGATGAAACCGATTATCCGTGTGCCCGAAGGTTCTTATTATGCTGCAGTGGAAGGCAGCCGTGGAGAGTTCGGCGTCTTTTTGGAAAGTCGTGGAGACAAATATCCTTACCGCTTGAAGTTCCGTGCTACCGGACTGCCATTGGTTTCGGCAATGGAAACCATGTGCCGCGGTGCCAAGATAGCCGACCTGATTGCCATCGGCGGAACGGTGGACTACGTGGTACCGGACATAGACAGATAAGATTAATAATAAACGAAACAAAATAATATATGTTTGATTTTAGTATAGTAACCCAATGGATACACTCGATGCTTACTTCCTTCATGCCCGAAGGGTTGGCCGTATTTATAGAGTGTGTAGCTATCGGTGTATGCATCATGCTTGCCTACGCAGTGATTGCTATCATTATGATATTCATGGAACGCAAGGTCTGTGCAGCATTCCAGTGTCGCCTAGGGCCGATGCGTGTAGGACCTTGGGGCACAATACAGGTCTTTGCCGATGTATTCAAAATGTTGATAAAAGAAATCATCACCATCCGTCACGCCGACAATTTCCTTTATAACCTCGCTCCCTATATTGTGATACTGGCATCTATCCTGTCATTCAGTTGCCTGCCCTTCAGCAAAGGAATGGAAGTACTCGACTTCAATGTCGGTATCTTTTTCCTGATGGCAGCCTCCAGTATCGGTGTGGTAGGTATCCTGCTTGCCGGATGGAGTTCCAACAACAAATACTCACTAATCGGTGCCATGCGAAGCGGTGCACAGATGATTAGTTATGAACTGTCTGTCGGACTGAGTATCCTCACTATTGTCGTATTGACCGATACCATGCAACTTTCAGAAATAGTAGAACGTCAGGCCGACGGCTGGTTCCTTTTCAAAGGACATATCCCGGCAATGATTGCCTTCATCATCTATCTGATAGCCGGTAATGCAGAAGTAAACCGTGGTCCGTTCGACTTACCCGAAGCCGAAAGTGAGTTGACGGCCGGATATCACACCGAATATTCGGGAATGCACTTCGGGTTATTCTATGTGGCAGAGTTCGTCAATCTGTTCATTATTGCCGGGGTAGCCACCACCATTTTTCTGGGCGGCTGGATGCCGTTGCATATTCCCGGTTTGGACAGCTTCAATGCTATAATGGACTATATTCCCGGATTTGTATGGTTCTTTGCAAAGTCATTCTTTATTGTCTGGCTGCTAATGTGGATAAAGTGGACTTTCCCGCGTCTGCGTATCGACCAGATTCTTACACTGGAATGGAAATATCTGGTACCGATAGGTCTTTGCAATTTGTTGCTGATGGTTATTATTGTTGTATTTAAATTGCATTTCTAATGAAAGAAGAAAAACGTTCATATATAGGAGGACTGTTACACGGTATCGGTACACTACTCACCGGAATGAAAATCACCGGACGAGAATTTTTCACACCGAAAGTGACCGAGCAGTATCCCGAGAACCGTGCTACACTGGAAATCTCTCCCCGCTTCCGTGGTCGCCTCATCATGCCGGTCGATGAAGACGGAAACAATAAATGTATTGCCTGCGGACTGTGCCAGATGGCCTGTCCCAACGACACCATTCATATCACCAGCGAGACACAGACTGATGAAGAAACAGGCAAGAAGAAAAAAATATTGGTGAGATATGAATATGACTTGGGCGCCTGTATGTTCTGTCAACTCTGCGTCAATGCGTGTCCGCACGATGCCATCCGCTTCGATACGGAGTTTGAAAATGCCGTGTTTGACCGCAGTAAATTGGTTCTCACCTTGAATAAGAAATAAAAAACAAACGATATTATGACACTACAACTAATTGTATTCATTGTGCTGGCATTGTTTATCGCTGTCTGTTCAGTATTGGCAGTCACCACATCACGCATCCTGCGTGCGGCGACCTATCTGCTGTTTGTGCTATTCGGAACGGCAGGCATTTACTTCCAGCTCAATTATTCGTTTTTAGGAGCCGTCCAATTACTGATTTATGCCGGCGGCATCACGGTACTGTATGTTTTCAGTATTCTGCTTACCTCCTCACAAGGAGACAAGTCCGAACGGCTGAAAAACGGAAAGATGGTGGCAGGAGCTGTTTCCACCCTTGCCGGGCTGGGCATCTGCCTGTTTGTTATGTTGAAAAACGAGTTTCTCCCCTCCCACTTCACTCCCGGCGAACTGCATGTGCAGACCATCGGCCACACATTGATGGGAATGGGGAAATATCAATATGTACTGCCTTTCGAAGTAATCAGCATATTGCTGCTGGCTTGCATTGTGGGAGGTATAATGATTGCACGTAAAAGATAAGTTTGACTATGGTACACATGGAATATTACCTGGTGGTTTCCACCTTTATGATGTTTGCAGGCATCTATGGTTTCTTTACCCGCCGCAACCTGCTTGCCATGCTGATTAGTGTGGAACTGATTTTGAACTCCGTCGATATCAACTTCGCCGTGTTCAACCGCTACCTCTTCCCCGACGAACTGGAAGGAGTGTTCTTCGCCCTGTTCGCCATCGGAGTGAGTGCTGCGGAAACAGCGGTAGCTATTGCCATCATCATCAATATCTATCGTAACATCCGAAACATACAAGTGAAGAACTTAAACGAAATGAAAAATTAATTATGGAATATACAATTCTAATCCTCATCCTTCCTTTTCTCAGTTTTCTAATACTGGGACTGGCAGGTATGCGCATGAAGAACAGCGTGACAGGTGCCATCGGCACAGCTTCACTGGCAGGGGTGGCATTGCTTTCCTACCTCACCGCCTTCCACTATTTCACAGGCGGCCGTACGGCAGCAGGCACCTTCCCCACCCTCATGCCCTATAACATTGAATGGTTACCGTTCACAACCGACCTTCATATCAACATGGGCATCTTGCTCGACCCTATTTCCATCATGATGTTGGTTGTGATTTCTACCGTATCACTGATGGTACACATCTACTCCTTCGGCTATATGAAAGGTGAAAAAGGCTTTCAACGCTATTATGCTTTTCTGAGTCTGTTCACCATGTCAATGCTGGGGCTGGTAGTAGCAACCAATATTTTCCAAATGTACATCTTTTGGGAATTGGTAGGTGTCAGTTCTTATCTGCTCATTGGTTTCTATTATACCAAGAAAGAAGCCATTGCAGCCAGTAAGAAAGCATTTATCGTCACCCGTTTTGCCGACCTCGGATTTCTTATCGGTATCCTTATCTACGGCTACTATGCAGAAACATTCTCTTTCACACCGGCAGCAAGCACCTTGGTTGCGGCAGGAACAATGATTCCATTGGCACTGGGACTGATGTTTGTCGGCGGAGCCGGAAAGAGTGCCATGTTTCCATTACACATCTGGCTGCCCGATGCCATGGAAGGCCCTACTCCGGTCAGCGCCCTGATTCATGCCGCTACCATGGTAGTAGCCGGTGTATATCTGATAGCCCGCATGTTCCCATTGTTCATCGGTTATGCTCCCGAAGTGCTCCATTGGACAGCCTACATCGGTGCTTTCACGGCATTCTACGCTGCCAGTGTAGCTTGTGTGCAAAGCGATATCAAACGCGTACTGGCTTTCTCCACCATCTCGCAGATAGGTTTTATGATTGTAGCCTTGGGCGTTTGCACCTCGATGAATCCCCACGAAGGAGGATTGGGCTACATGGCTTCCATGTTCCATCTGTTCACCCACGCCATGTTCAAGGCATTACTCTTCTTGGGAGCAGGATGCATCATTCATGCCGTACACAGCAATGAAATGAGCGCGATGGGCGGGTTGCGCAAATACATGCCCGTCACCCACATCACTTTCCTGATAGCCTGTCTTGCCATTTCGGGCATTTGGCCTTTCTCGGGCTTTTTCTCCAAAGACGAAATTCTGACCGCCTGCTTCCAGTTCAGCCCGGCGATGGGATGGATTATGACGGGTATTGCCGCCATGACCGCATTCTATATGTTCCGCCTTTATTATTGTATTTTCTGGAATGGAGAATGGAAAGGACAAACACCCACCGTAGGGGCGGACCCATGTGTCCGCCCGGAAACGCATACCCCGCATGAAGCTCCATTAACTATGACCTTCCCCTTGATGTTCCTGGCTGCCGTAACCTGTGTGGCCGGATTCATCCCCTTCGGTGATTTAATCAGCAGCAATGGAGAAGCCTACACCATCCATCTGGATATGCAGGTGGCCACAACGAGCATCATTATTGCACTGCTGTCCATCGGCCTTGCCACATGGATGTATGCAGGTTCCAAACAGCCTGTTGCCGACAAGCTGGCACGCACTTTCAGTCGTTTACACACAGCTGCCTATCACCGCTTCTACATGGACGAAGTCTGGATGTTCTTCACCAAGAAGATTGTATTCCGGTGCATCAGCACTCCGATAGCCTGGTGGGACCGTCACGTCATCGACCAGTTCTTCAACTTCACCGCCTGGAGCACTCATGCCACAGCCGACGAAATACGCGATATGCAAAGCGGAAATGTGCAGCAATACAGTATTTGGTTTCTGGCAGGAGCCCTGATACTGACGCTGATACTATTAGTTTAACCAGCCAAACGAATAATTAAGTATACAAATGAACATACTAAGTTTTTTCATCATAGTTCCTTTATTGATGCTCGCGGGGCTTTGGGCTTCGCGCAGCGTCAATCAAGTACGCGGAGTGATGGTAACCGGTGCTTCCCTACTGCTGGCACTGTCTGTCTACCTCACCGTCGATTATATCGGGCTCCGCCAAGCCGGTGCCATGGAAGAAATGCTGTTTACCGACAGCATGTCCTGGTATGCCCCCTTACATATATGTTACTCCATCGGAGTGGATGGCATCTCCGTAGCCATGTTACTGCTGAGCGCCATCATTGTCTTCACCGGAACATTTGCATCGTGGAAGCTTCAGCCTCTCACCAAAGAGTATTTCATGTGGTTCACACTGCTTAGTTTGGGAGTGTTCGGCTTCTTTATCTCGACAGACCTATTCACCATGTTTATGTTCTATGAGGTAGCGCTTATCCCGATGTACCTGCTGATTGGCGTATGGGGAAGCGGCCGTAAGGAATATGCCGCCATGAAACTCACCCTGATGCTGATGGGCGGCTCCGCCTTTCTGCTGATAGGTATTCTGGGTATCTTCTACGGAGCAGGAGGCGAGACAATGAACCTGCTCGAAATAGCCAAACTGCATATTCCCGATACAATGCAGCACATATTCTTCCCGCTTATTTTTCTGGGATTCGGTGTGCTGGGCGCACTATTCCCATTCCATACATGGAGCCCCGACGGTCACGCTTCCGCCCCCACCGCCGTCAGTATGCTTCATGCCGGCGTACTGATGAAGTTGGGAGGTTACGGCTGTTTTCGTGTGGCCATGTATCTGATGCCCGAAGGAGCAGCCATGTGGGGTGATGTATTCCTCGTGCTGACCACTATTTCTGTAGTTTACGGTGCATTCAGTGCTGTGGTACAGACCGACTTGAAATACATCAATGCCTATTCATCCGTATCGCATTGCGGCTTGGTGCTTTTCGCTCTTCTGATGATGACACGCACCAGTTGTACGGGAGCCATCCTCCAAATGCTGAGCCACGGCCTGATGACTGCTTTGTTCTTTGCCCTAATCGGTATGATTTACGGCCGCACCCATACACGCGATGTACGCCTGATGGGAGGACTGATGAAAATCATGCCTTTTCTGGCTGTAGGCTATGTCATTGCCGGTCTTGCCAATCTGGGACTACCGGGACTGAGTGGATTTGTAGCAGAAATGACCGTCTTTGTCGGCTCATTTCAAAACAACGACACCTTCCACCGTATATGTACGCTGATAGCCACTACAAGTATCGTGATTACTGCGGTTTATATTCTGCGTGTGGTAGGTAAGATTCTGTATGGCAAGGTGTTGAACCCTAATCATCTGAAACTCACCGATGCAACTTGGGATGAAAGAGTGGCAGTCATATTCCTGATAGCCTGCGTAGCCGGACTGGGTCTTGCCCCATTCTGGATAAGCAACCTGATTAGTAACAGTGTAGAACCGATTATCACTCAATTAATACAATAACATACGATTATGGACATTACATCTATTTTACAAATGCATCAGGAGCTGAGCCTCACCGCAGTATTTCTGTTGATGTTTGTACTCGACCTCTTCCTGCCTGTGCGCCTTCGCCACTGGTTGCGCCCATTGGCCTGCATTCTGTTGGGAATTGAGTTGTTCGCCAATATATGGCCCGATGAAGTCATCCTTTTCGGAGGAATGTATCATTCCACTCCGATGGCCTCCATCATGAAAAGCGTTCTCACTTTGGGCACCATCCTTATATTCCTGCAATCCACTCATTGGCTGCGCCGTTCAGACACCCGTCACAAAATGGGAGAATTCTATACACTCACACTGAGCACGTTGCTGGGAATGTACTTCATGGTGAGCGCAGGTCATTTCCTCCTGTTCTTTCTGGGGCTGGAACTGGCTACCGTTCCTATGGCATGCCTTGTTGCCTTTGACAAATACAAAGGACACAGCGCAGAAGCCGGAGCAAAATTCATCTTATCCGCCCTCTTCTCCAGCGGTATATTCCTCTATGGCATCTCAATGATTTACGGAACCGTAGGCACGCTCTATTTCGATGACATCCCGGCCGGCATCACCGGAAGTCCGCTTCAAATATTGGCATTGGTATTCTTCTTCTCCGGACTGGCCTTTAAGCTGAGCCTCGTACCTTTCCATTTATGGACTGCCGACACCTATCAGGGAGCCCCCACCACTGTTGCCGCTTACCTGTCGGTCATCTCGAAAGGTGCAGCCGCTTTTGCACTGATGACCATTCTGGTCAAAGTATTCGGTTCTATGACCGCCCAATGGAGTGAGATGCTGTGCGTGGTCATTGTCGCCACCATCACCATTGCCAACCTGTTTGCCATCCGCCAAAGCAATCTGAAACGCTTTATGGCATTCAGCAGTATCTCACAGGCAGGATATATCATGCTGGCAGTCCTGGCAGGCACTCCACAGGGAATGGCATCATTGGTTTATTATATCATTGTATACATTGCAGCCAATCTTGCTGTCTTCGGTGTAATCAACACCATTGAGCAGCACACCCACGGAATGGTTGAGCGCGAAGATTATAACGGGCTCTACAAAACGAACCCCCGCCTGACGATGGTGATGACGCTTGCCCTTTTCTCTTTGGCAGGTATTCCCCCATTTGCCGGATTCTTCAGTAAATTCTTTGTATTTGCGGCAGCTTTCCAAAGCGGATATTATCTGATAGTGTTTATTGCATTGGTAAACACCATCATTTCACTCTATTACTATCTGCTGATAGTGAAAGCTATGTTCATTACTCCCAACGATGAACCAATCGCCACCTTCAAGACCGGCGTTTCCATGCGTGCCTGTCTGTTGATTTGTGTGGCAGGCATCTTCATATTGGGCATTGCCAGCAGCATTTACCAACTGCTGAGCGATACAGCTGCGCTTTATTAAGAGAAAAAAAGAAAAACTGTCACATCGCGGTTATAACCGGTGATGTGACAGTTCTTATACCCCAAACAATGGGCATTGTTTGCAAAGATTGTTACCATTGTTTGCTAAAACTCTCTCCATTGTTTATGAAAAACCTCAAGAGGTTTAAAAAACTCCACCAGCTTTTCGGAAAACTCCACCAACTTTTTCAGAAACTCCACCATCTTTTTTTAAAAGACTAAGGTGTTTTGACACGAGCAAAACGCCTTTTAAAAAAAAACTTATTCTTTTTTGAAAACACTTTCTTCCGAATTTTCCTACTGATTGAATGA
This sequence comes from uncultured Phocaeicola sp., assembly GCA_948956705.1. The sequence goes on along the minus strand of CARCZS010000004.1, from coordinate 74,822 downwards.
ATGAACCGAATCCCGAAAGAAAGTTGATAAAACTTCCTTTCACGTTTCACAAGTATCGGAAACCGCCTGTTCATAGGGGTTTCCGTGTGAAAGCAACAAATTCACCTCTTAAAAGCTCCTTTCACCCAAAAAGCCGATGAATAAAGGGTTTCAGTGGGTGAAACGTGTGAAAGCAACTTGTTATCAACTTTTTTGTGGAAAACATTTTTGTCTATTTAGACAGGACAAGAAAGCGACTCTCTATTTTTACAAATATATTTGCGCCATACTATCAAATACAACTTAAACAAAAAAAGAGCACCCCGAAGGATGCTCTTTATATTAGCTAATCATTAAAACGAATGATTATTTTTTCACAGTCAAAGTAACTTTCTGAGCAGGAAGTTCAACACCCCACTTATCAGTAATGTTCAAGTCGAATGTGATAGTAGCTCCGCTTTGGATAGCAGTGTTCGGTTTAAGAGCGATTGTCCAACCGGTTAATACATATCCTGTTTCATCTCCACTTGTCCAAGTTGAAAGTTTCTGGTCATCACCAACTTTTTGAAGTACCGGAGTTATAACAAATGCACCGGCATTTTCACCTGTAGCAACCAATTCGATATCAGCAATTCTTTCATCTTGTACGTCCTTAGCGGCTGCAGCTGTTTTAACACTTCCATTAGCATCCAGCACTTCAGCAGTAAATGAGTTCAATAACTTGTATGCCTTGTTGAATGCATCCTTACCGGCAACGTCTGCGCTCAAGAATGAGTCAGAACCGGTTGCAAGGTCAAGAGTAGTCTTGCTAACAGTGATTGTACCATCTTTAATCGGGCTTTGACCTGTGATATAGATAGTTTCAGTAGCAGCATTGTAAATTGCATTTTCAAAGTGCTTGTAAGAAACTTCAAACTTCTGAGTTTCAGTATACAACTTATTCAGAGGAATCTTAACTGTGCTACCATTAACTGTCCATTTATCTTTGTCTGCTTTTGCTGTTACAGTAAAGTCTACTGCTTTATCAGCATTGTTATAAGCTGTTTTTACATCATATTCCAAATCAGTAGTAGTCGGAACAGCACCATAAGCAGCCAGCTTATCACCGTCAAAGTACATCGGAATTCTACTTACAGCAGATGCCGGGTTAGTCAATGTCAACTCTACAGTTGCAGGTAAAGTCAATGTCTTAGACTGATTGTCTACATCATTAGCAGTAACAACGAACTGAATCAAAGCACTATAAACATCAGCAGTTACATTTGCCTGTTCAGGGTCAACAGTAATAGCCAAATAAGCAGCCTCACTTAACTTAGCTGCAGCAGTTTTCTTATCTGATTTAACTAAAGTAAAGCTGTTCAATTCAGTATCCTTAGCAATTTTCAAATTAGCCGGAGCAGCACCATACTTCTTGCTAGAAGTCAACGCAAATCCGGTAGCAGGAGTATTGTTAGCAACAGTCTTATAAGTGAATGTAGTAGCATTATTCCATACAATCTTATCACCGGCAGCAGTTACAGAAGCAGCCAAGTCAGCCAATGGCAAGTAAACAGTCTTCTTAGTTGCATCAGTTGACAATACATGAGATGCCTTCAGAGTAACACCTGCTGTAACAGCAGCATTCTGAACTGTTACTTTCAAAGTTGTACTATGAATTTCAGATTTCTTAGTAGAAGCACTATTAGTATATTTCACAGTAAAGTTAATTACTTTACCATAAGCAGCTTCATTAGAGATAGTGAAATTAGTACCATCGATAGTAATGCCATACAAAGATTTCAAGTTTTCATCCAATGACAAAGCAATATCTGAAACACCAACCAACTTAGTTAAGAATGCTTGAGCAGCGGCATTAGGATTTGCAGAAGGATCTGCAGCATAACCTTTACCAAACAAACTGTAAGTTTCACCTAATTTCACAAAAGTATTAGTTGAAGCAGCATAGCAGTTGGCAGAATTTGTTTCCCCAACAGTCAAACCGGCAGCTAAACCTGATTTATATTCAAAAGCAGTAGTAGCTTTACCACAAACTACAGCAAGAGCATCGTTTTGACCGATAATCTTATTATCGTTGATATCAGCTACAGTCACACCTTCTTTAAGAGCGAAGTGCAAAGTATAAACACCGTCCATGGCTGCTCTCTGCAAAGCACCCTTAGGAGTAGAAACTACAGCCTCTTCAAAGATGGTAGCACCTTCAGAATTTACCAAATTGAACTTCAAATCAGCCGGGTCAATGTTAGAAGGAGTAACCACAACATTGATTTCAGCACCTCTTGTTCCATCTATATTTAAGGCTGAGAGGATAGCATCTTTTGCATACTTGGTTTCAGATGTGTTAATCAACTCTTTTCCTTTAGAGAAAACTACATTTCCCCAGTGAAGCAATGTTGTACCTGCATTCAAATTAGGCACAGCAATAGCAATAGAAGTAACTAATGAAGAAGCAGAAGGAACTTTCACTTCCTGTGATTTGCCGTCTTTATCAAAGATAGTCAATGTAAATCCATCAGCTTCGCTACCTGCTACACTAACGCCTGATACGGGAACACCTGTAGATTTGTAAGTTCCGTCTTCCTGCAATACAGCCCATACACCATCCTGCATAATGATAGATGGTTTTGTTTCGCTTGTAGCAACCTTCAGCTCTTGAGGCTCATCGTTGATGTACAGAATGCCATCCACTACTTTCACAACATCACCACCTTTTTCGTCATCCAAAGTGATAGTTACAGGATCACCCTGATTGAATGTAAAGGTAATACCGTGTCCGTCAGCTGTTTTTGCGACTGAAGTCACATACTTACCGCTACCAACGAGATCCTGCAAAGCTTTGATTGCATCAGCATTTGCAGTGATTTGTCCCTGCAAGTTCTCGATGTCATCGTCGTAATCCTTACAAGACACAAATGTTCCTGTTGACGAAACCATTAAGGCTCCGAACAGGATTGCACTTAAAAACTTTTTGTTCATAATAGAAAAACTTTAAATTTATAAATTTAAAAAACTAAAATTGGTTATACATATTAGTTATTGATTGAGAGCATAAAGCCCTCTGTTCATGCAAAAAATAACGTTTGGGAGATTCGCCTACTATCTTACTAAAAGCTGAATAAAAAGCACTTCGGGAAGTAAATCCACTCTTTTCCGGGACTTTATCCAACGAGCATTTATTACTGCGAAGCAATTCTTTGGCATACTCTACACGGTAAGTATTCAGAAGTTCTTTCAGATTACACCCAAAATACCTGTTCACTACATTGGAGAGATAAGTCTGATTCGTATCGACCAGTTCACTCAACTTCTTCAAAGAAAGAGTAGTATCCAGAAACACTTGACGAATTTCCAATTGATAAAGGATACATTTATATATATAGCAATCCACTTTCCTACCCACCATTCCTTGTTCGGCAAACTGTTCGTCCCAATGACGTTCAGCAGCCTTGAAAAGCAGGTCTTTCTGCCTTTCAGAACTTGCGGTGCTCTTTTTACGTTTTAGAAACAGGTATTCCATATCTTATCCTTTATTTTGTCTTAGTTTGCGGACCTTCAAAACGCAGATTTACAGGCATTTTTATATAGATTCGCGAAACGAAAATCGGTGTATCTCTTAGTAAGAGATCTACCATTTCGCTGCAAAAATAAGCAAAGTTTTGAGAATTAGTGCACTTTTACGTGAAAAAAATGGGTATGAGCCCGAAAAAAGATTTTATTTTTTCATTCTTTAGCATTCTAAAAGTTAAAAATCAGCTGTTAATGTGTTGATAATCTGATACTTTACCTTGCTCGGTGTATCTCTTACTAAGAGATACACATTTAGTTAAAGTTTCCAACCACTACAAATCCACTCATTCCCAACCATTTACCTTTTCGTTTTTCTATTAAGAGAGACTATCGTTAAAGTTTATTCACATTTCCTACGACTCTAAATTTGTTTCAATAAATCAAAAGACAGAAAAAAGAAGGATATGCAAGATTTATGAAAAAGAGAATAGAAATGCGAAAATAACCGTAGACGCCGGATTTATGTATTAAAGAATACGGAAACGCCAAGACTGTTATCACTTTTTTTAGAAAGGATTAAAGATTCTCCTTAAAAAAAATTATCTTCGCAGTGAATACACAACTAAAAGCTATGAAAAAAACGGGTCTATTACTTCTCTTTTTATGGGCATTTATCCAAATTCAAGCAATCCACTTCAGACATATAGGAATGAAGGAAGGTTTGTCACAACTGTCTGTTATGGCCATTTATCAGGATAAACTGGGAAGAATGTGGTTTGGCACTGAAGAGGGACTAAGCATTTATGACGGAGTGAATACAATTGCATACAAACCTGCAGACTACAAAACTTCCGGTAACTTTATCATCGGGAATAAAATACATTATATTACTGATGACAGAGAAGGAAATGTCTATTTCAATGCAGATAATACATTGATTCGTTACGATATATTCAGCCAACAATTTTCCTGTTTGAGACAAAGTGGAATTCATGCTCTCTATTCTTACAAAGGTAACTTGTGGATAGGCGTAGGCGACTCGGTTAATATAATGGATACCCAAACAGGAGAAATGGAATTCTTTTGTAAATTATCCACCCCCAAACAATTTGCTTCTGCTATATGCATCGACTCTTCACAGCGATGCTGGATTGGTACCAATACCGGATTATATCTAAAAGAGAAAAATAAACCGCTGAAATGTATTATTCCACACTATGAAATTCCCAACATCTTTGAAGACTCAAAAGGGAATATATGGATTTCCACTCGTATGAATGGTATGTTCATGCGTACTCCCGACGGCAATATGAAACACTTCCTCCACTCGTCGGTCAGCTATCGCTCCGTATATAATCCAATCGGCTACATTTCCAAGAGCACCAATCAGTTGGCAAGCAACCAAGTGCGTAACTTTGCAGAAGATAATTATGGCAATATATGGATAGGCACCTTTCAAGGATTGAACAAATATAATCCACATAACGAAGAATTCACTGTATATACTCACAATAACAGGCCGGGAAGTATCAGCCATTCTTCCGTATTCCCCGTTTATAAAGACCGCCAAGGAAGTATATGGCTGGGAACCTATTATGGAGGCGTAAACTATTTCAACCCGGAAGCTGACCTGTTTACCTTTTATTCTGCCGATATCACCCGCGACGACTGCCTCAGCTATCCGTTTGTGGGACACATGGTGGAAGATAAAGAAGGAAACGTGTGGATAGCCACCGAAGGAGGAGGTCTGAACTTTTTCGACCGCCAAACCAAAAAGTTCACTCATTACCTGATGAATGAAAACGGTAACTCAGTAGCTCATAACAATGTAAAAAATCTCTTGTATGATGCCGAACACGATAAATTATATATAGGTACACATACCGGCGGACTGAGCATTTATGACATGCGGACAAAAAAATTCCATAATCCGTTTCTGCAAAACGACCGATATGCCGAAGAAATAGGAGACCGCATAGCCGGTATGGAATTGTGGGGCGATACCTTGGTGTTTACTACCCAACGAGGCTTATGGAAAATGAATGTGAAAACTTACGAAGCCACTGCTTATTTCTCCTCAAAAAAACAATATGGCACGACGTGTTTTCTCACCGACAGCAAAGGATATATATGGGTAGCGGCAGGCAGGGGGATTTATCGCCTGAACTCCAAAGATGATAAAGAACATTGTTACTATAAATATGACGAAAAAGGATTAGGACACTTCCCTGTCATCCGGTTGCTGGAAGACAGGAAAGGGCGTATCTTTCTAGGAACTAACGGTTCAGGTCTCTATTATTTCGATGAAGAAAATGACTGCTTTATCGGCTATAATACACAGAACAGTGATATAGCAGGAGATTATTGTTATGACATAGTCCAGTTCACGCAAGGTCAACTTCTTATCAGCAGTGATAAAGGACTGACTTTCTTTGACCCCGACAAACAAGAATTTAAGGTCGTGGAACTGGGGCAAGCACTTCCGCTAAACGGTATCAATGCGGGCTGTGGAGTACTAGTATGCTGCAATGGAGAAATATTTGTGGGAGGAACCAATGGGGTAACCACTTTCTTCGAGCAACAATTAATGAATCAGGGAAAAGAATATCAACTTTATTTCTCTGAACTTTATATTAATAATGAAATAGTGCGTCCTAACGATAAAACCCAAGTGCTGCAACGTGCCTTGCCTTATACACAACATTTGGAACTCCGTCACAATCAAAATGATATAGCCGTTCGGTTTGCAACCAATAATTATATCACTCCCCTGCAACGTCCGGTGTATGAATATCAATTAAAGGGATTTGATGAACAATGGATTCAGTCACCCTATGGAAAAATCCACTATACCAATCTGAGTCCGGGCAAATACACATTGATTGTTCGCGAAAAGAAACAAAATATCACCCATCAACTGAGAAGTATCGAAATGGCATTCGTTATTCATCCGCCTTTCTATGCGACTCCCCTCTTCTATTTGCTTTATATCATAACGGCTTTTAGCATTATATATAGTATATTCCGGTTGAAAACCTCGCTGGAAATAAAGAAGAAAGAAAAGGAACGTATAGAAGAGTTGAATCAGGCTAAGTTACAGTTCTTTGCTAATATTTCGCATGAGTTCCGTACTCCGCTCACATTGATTATCTCACAACTGGAACTGGTGATGCAAGGAAGTTCCCTGACTCCGCCCATTTATAATAAGTTAAAAAAAGTATATCGCAATACTTATCATTTGCGTAATCTTATCAGTGAATTGCTTGATTTCCGCAAATTAGAACAGGGACATGTAAAACTGAAAGTCTCCGAACTTGACATTGTCCCGTTTTTGGAAGAGATATATCTTACTTTTGCTGATTATGCCGCAACACGCCCCATCAACTATCATTTCAACCCACAACAAGCGTCCATCCATTGCTGGTTCGATCCCAAACAAATGGAAAAAGTGGTATATAATCTGCTTTCGAATGCCTTTAAATATACCAAAGCACAAGGAAATATAGAATTGAACGTTTCAGAAGAAGAAGATGCCGTACTCATAAAAGTGATAGATAATGGAATCGGCATCAAGAAAGAAGATATAAATCAGATTTTCGACCGTTTCTACCAAGCCGGAAACGGTATAGCCGACATAGCCCGGACACCAAGCACCGGTATCGGCCTGGCTTTGGTGAAAAATGTAACCGAACTGCATCATGGCATCGTAAAAGTAGAAAGTACTCCCGGATATGGCACCATATTCATTGTCCGCTTACAGAAAGGACGCGCACATTTCACAGATGAAGAATGTGTGGAAACATTAGCCGAAAACGGACTGATTTACTCTTATGAACCTTTACAGGAAATTCCCGAAGATATGAAAGAAGCCACCCCGGACAACGACGTTTCGGAAACAGAACAGGACGAGGAACAATGCCGCCACAGCGTCTTACTGGTAGAGGATAACGAGGAACTGCTACAGATTTTAAAAGCTTTGTTTGAGCCAACTTATCGGGTGATACTTGCTGCCAACGGCCAAGAGGGACTGGATAAAGTGCGTGAGGAAACACCGGATATAGTTGTCAGCGACATTATGATGCCCGAAATGAGTGGTACTGAAATGTGTACCCGAATAAAAAATGATTTCAATATCTGCCATATACCGGTCGTGCTGCTCACAGCTTTGGGCTCTGCCGAACAAAGTATCACCGGACTAAAACTGGGGGCAGACGATTATATCGGCAAACCTTTCAATGCAAGCGTATTGTTGGCACGCTGCAACAATCTGGTAAGAAACCGCCGCATGTTGCAAAAGAAATTTCATAAAGAGGAAGAGTGTGACAGCCATTTGCTTGCAACGAACCCCATCGACCAGAAGTTCTTAGATACTGTAAATGGTATTATAGAGAAGAATTTGGATAATTCTGAATTCGATATTGATGTATTGGCACGGGAGTTGGCCCTGAGCCGCAGTTCTTTTTATGCCAAGTTTAAAGCACTCGTCGGAATGACACCGAATGATTTTGTATTAAACTACAAGATGAAACGTGCTGCCACATGGTTGCGCAACAACCCCGAAATGCAGATAGCCGAAATAACCTATAAATTAGGTTTCAGTTCACCCCGCTATTTTACTCGTTGCTTTAAGGCACAATTTAACCTTGTACCAACCGAATACAGGAAGCAAGCAGAAAAGTCCAAGACAATTTAGGCACTTGCTCACCCCTTCCACAACCCCTTTCTGCAAATGTTAAGACAATAATGAGAGACAATTTGGGCACTTAAAACGCACAAATTGCTCTCTCGTTACATTTGCATATCTCCTACTTTTGCCCTCGACAAATAAACACAATAGTCTGTTTTACACGTTAAAAACAGACTGTTAATCTTAAACTAATATTATTAACTCTTATGGAAAAGAAATCTAATCGCTTCCATCTGTCGAGAAAGATGCTCACCGGAACAACTCTGTTTCTTGCATCTATGGGTATGGCTTCAGCCAGCCCGACTGACATCGGGCCTTCATCGCCCAAGTCTGACTTGATTGTCGCTTCTCCGCAACAATCTACAGTTACGGTTACCGGTATTATAGAAGACCAAATCGGTCCGGTTATCGGAGCCAGTGTGGTAGAAAAAGGAACAACCAATGGTACGATTACCGATATGGACGGTAAATTCACACTTAATGTTTCTCCTAAATCCACACTAGTCATTACTTATATCGGATATGTAGAACAGCAAATCCCGGTAGGTAGTCAACGAAACTTCAAAATCATGATGAAAGAGGATACTCAGACATTGGATGAAGTGGTTGTAGTGGGGTATGGTACGCAAAAAAAAGTCAATCTGACAGGTTCCGTATCTACTATCAATGTCAGTGAAATGGCCGAAAGCCGCCCTATTACCAATGTATCGCAAGCCTTGGCAGGTATGGCAGCCGGTGTGACTGTAAGCTCCAGCAGCAACCAGCCGGGTAATGACAACGCTGATATCAAAGTACGTGGCCAAGGTACCTTGAACTCTTCTTCACCCCTTATTATCATTGATGGCGTAGAAGCCGGTATCAATACTGTAAACCCACAAGATATCGAAACTATGACCGTATTAAAAGATGCCGCATCAGCTTCTATCTATGGGTCACGTGCTGCAAACGGTGTAATCCTTATCACAACCAAACAAGGTAAGACCGGCTCTATCAAGTTGGAATATAATGGATATGTATCATTTGCTTCTATTCGCCAGACTCTAGAACCGGTTTCGAACTATGCCGACTACATGGAGTTAATCAATGAAGGCTATAAGAACAGCGGTTTGGGCGAAGACCACGCTGTATTCAGCCAAGAAAGTATCGATGCATGGCGTAACGATGCCGGACGCAATCCTCTGAAGTATCCGAATACAAACTGGATTGAAGAAACATTCAAGCCCTCAACAGCAACAAACCATGTGGTATCAATGAGTGGCGGTAGCGAGAAAATCCGTTTTTACAGCTCATTCGGATACAGCGACAGCCCGGGGGTTATGCCCAATTCAGGATATACCAAATATAGTGGACGTTTAAACCTAGACGCTGATGTAAAATCATGGTTGAAATTGGGCATGCAGCTAAATGGATATGTCTCCGACATGGGACCTGCCGGTAAATACACTTCTTCGGGTACTGTTGTAGATGATATCTTTACTTATGCATCTGCCACCACTCCGGGTATGGTGTTCGAAGCCCCGGACGGACGCCTTGGTGCAATGAATAATCCGGAAGATGATGCTCAATGTGCTGTGAACAATCCTATTGCGCGCGCCAAGAGAATCAGTGGAAATATCCGCAAAAACAACATCCGTGCACGGTTTGTCGGAACATTGACCCCGATGGAAGGTCTTTCAGTGACTGCATCGTATTCATACGAGTTATTGGATGAAAATCGCGAACGCAAACCGGTATTTCTCGACCAATGGAACTTCCAGACAGAGACTGTGACTTATTCAAACAAAGGGAAAACCAATATCATGAACTACGACGGCAAAGTGGAACGTTACTTTAATGATGTAGTTTTGCGCTATGATAATAAATTCTTTAATGACAAACTGGCCTTGAATTTCATGGCAGGTGCAAGCCAGGAGCTTTATCGTTCAAAAAGCTTCAGTGCGACCAAGTATGACCTGATTGATTTAGGTCTGGATGTTATCAACGGGGCAACCGGAGAAGCAAGTGCTTCGGGCAGCAAGACCGAATGGGCCATGCATTCTTATTTCGGACGTATCAACCTTAACTGGGCAGACAAGTACTTGGTTGAGTTTAACCTTCGTGCCGATGCTTCTTCACGCTTTCTACCTGGCAAACGTTGGGGATACTTCCCTTCAGGTTCTGCCGCCTGGCGCATAGACCAGGAGTCTTTTATGGAAGGATTAGTCAACAAAGGTTTAAGCAGCTTAAAATTCCGTGTTTCTTACGGAGCATTGGGCAACAACTCTGTAGGCAACTATGATGCTTTGTCACTTTATTCTAATAAAGACAATACCTCTTCCAAGAACATACTAAATTATGTTTTAAACAATGCCTTAGCAACCGGTCTCGCACAGGCTGTTATCGCCAATCCGGAATTAACTTGGGAAACAACAAAAGTTGCTGACATAGGTCTCGATTTCGGTTTCTTCGGCAACCGTTTGACAGGTACTATCGATTACTTTAACAAACGTACGACCGGCATCTTGATTAACCTTCCCGCACCCGACGTACACGGTATCGCATCTATTCCTAAGGTGAACAGTGCAACCGTTACCAATCAAGGTTTTGAATTTACCGCCGGATGGCAAGATCAAATAAAAGACTTTACTTACGGTGTAAATGCCAACTTTACTTATGTAACCAATAAGGTTAACAAGTTCAAGGGAAAAGGTGAAGGCGGTAAGTCTATCAGTGGTGCCAACCTGATTTGGGAAGGTCATGCCATCAATTCGCAATACTTATTGCGTGTAGACCGCCTGCTTCAAACAGACGAAGACATGAAAATTGTTCAGCAAATGATTGACAATGCACCGATAGACCCTGCCACCGGAAAGCAAGTAAATCCATTCGCAGCATTCGGTACTCCGCAGAAAGGCGATTTACTGTATAGAGACGTAAGCGGTCCAGACGGCATACCCGATGGCATCATCAATAACTATGATAAAGAAATTGTAAGCGACGGACCTAACCCCAAATATCTGTTCGGTCTGAACCTGAATGCTGCATGGAAAGGATTTGACTTGTCTATATTGATGCAAGGCTCACTCGGAGCAAAAGTCTACTGGCAGGAATTGGCTTACAATACCCCCACTGTACGCAAAGGCTATCAGATTAATAAGGAAGTTGCCGACGGACGTTGGTATGAAGGAAGAACCGATGCCAGCTATCCTCGCCTAGTGGAATACAACAGCTCGAAGTTAAACCAACAGCAAAGTGATTTCTACCTACAGAACAAGAATTTCTTGAAAATACGTAATATCCAGTTGGGTTACACACTTCCGAAGGTATGGACCAATGCATGCCAGATTGAAAGGGTCCGTTTATACGGCAGTTTGGAAAACTTCTTCACCTTCACCAGCTATAAGGGCTTCGACCCCGAGGTAGACGGCATGAAGTATCCGTCAATGAAACAGGCCGTCATTGGTCTTAATGTAACTTTTTAAAACAGATTAGCTTTATGAAAAAATATAAATTATTCTCAGCACTTGCAACTGCCGCACTCATCTTTTTAAGCAGTTGTTATGACTTGGACAGGTATCCGGCCGACCAGATGAGTTCCGGTACTTTCTTCAAAACCCAAGCACACGCAGATCAGGCAATGATGGCTGTCTACAGCACCATGCAATATGACAATGTCTTCGGACTTCAGTTCGCAATGGACGGAATGGGAGGCATATCAATGGGATACGACCCACCTTCATTCCAAGTATTCCAAAGAGGAATCTATGATGTGAAAGAAGGCAAGGTAGCCAACAAATGGAAATATCTGTATGAGGGCATAGCACGTGCCAATATCGTTCTCCAAAATGTGGATAATTGTGAAATGAGTGAAGAACTGAAAGCACAATACAAAGGTGAAGCACGCTTTATGCGCGGATTGTTCTACTTTACTCTAATGGATTTTTTTGGAGGAGTTCCGGTCTATGACGAATCATTCATTGTGGCAGATAACTTCAACAATATGAATCAACCAAGAGAATCTGCTGATAAAGTACGCGAATTCGTCATTGCCGACATGGACGCTGCCATTACTTCATTGCCTTTGAAATGGGATGATACCAATAAAGGCCGTGCTACTTCGGGGGCTGCCATGGCTATGAAAGGCAAAGTTTTGCTTTTCAACAAACAATACAGCGATGCCGCCAAATGTTTTGAGAATGTAATCAACAGCAAGCAATATGCCCTGTATGGCAACTACGCCAACTTATTCAAGCCGGGAGGCGATGAAAGCTCAGAAATGATTTTTGCTATTCAAAACATGGGTGGCGTAGGTACAGATTTGGGGATGCCTATGACATTCTATATGGGAAGCCGCGCCTCTTTCGGCAGCTGTTGGAACAATGTAATGGCAGCAACTGATTTCGTTGATTCTTATGAATGGAAGGACGGACGCCCGTTTGACTGGGATGAAGTAATACCGGGCTATAACGCCAATGATGCAGTAAAAGCCAAAACATTCCGTGCCAAGATGAATTCGACCAAGACTAAAGTCGAAAGTTATCCTGAGACTAAAGACCAACTGATTGCCATGTATGCAGAGCGTGACCCACGTATGGATTACTCCATCATTCTTCCTTATACAATGTATAAAGGATGGTATGCCAACAAGCCGATGGACAGTGAATATGTAGTTGCAGCAGGTGGTGTGAATGACGGTCATGGATATATCCGTGTCAACGGTAACTATGAGACCTATTTGTGGCGCAAATTTGTGGCCGAGTACAACATGGACGGAGGTATTAACAACCGTGCAGATACTCCCATCAACTTCCCGCTAATCCGTTATGCAGATGTACTGCTGATGTTGGCGGAATGCTACAATGAGATGAATGATCAAACAGGTGCCGTGAAACTTATTAACGAAGTGCGTGCACGCCCAAGTGTAAATATGCCGGGCATTAACAGCGGCCCCGAATGGTTGAAGGCTACTACGAAAGAAGAAGTATTCCAACGCATCAAGCACGAACGTGCCGTAGAATTGGCTGCCGAAGGACACAGTTTCAGCGATATGCGCCGCTGGGGATTGTTGGAATCTCTGAACGGACGCAAGGAAAAAGATATTACCGGCAAGGTACGTTACACCCGCGCTGTCAGTACACGTGATTACTTATGGCCTATTCCGGCGAGTGAAATAGAAAAGAACGGCAAGTTGGAACAGAACCCAAGCTGGTAATAGCTGCATAAGTTTCACAATAGGTAAATAATACACTGATTATTATAAATAGTCACTTCGGGCGACGGCCCTCTTCGGCCTGTTCCCCGAAGTGACTTCTTATTTCGGGAGATATGAAAAAAATTACAATTTTATATTTTATATTACTGGCCGCAGTGCAACTGAACGCGTATGAGAAACGCGATTTGCTACAGCATGCAGCAGACCTCGCCAAAATAAAAGAGGCATTGGTGATGGAACAAAAGTGGGTGCCTTATCCTGATTATACCGACCGCAACGGCTGGAATCAATTTTTGGGAGAATACAAAGAAGGCATCATCAGACAAGGGGAAAAATACTTGAATTTTGATTGGAAGGTGGTGAGAGCCACCGATTATATGGAATACGAACGTTCGGGAAACCGCCGTATCATGGAAGACCCGCTAGGTGCCAACAACACAGCCATAGGTGCGCTGGTACTAGCAGAAATGGCAGAAGGGAAAGGACGCTTTATCGATGAGATTATTAACGGTGTGCTGCAAGCCTGCGAAATGACTTCATGGTCACTTTCGGCACATCTAGCCTCAGCCCAGCACACGCACCGTGCTTTCCCTGACTTTCGCGAAGACATTATGGATCTTGTATCGGGCAATATGTCACAGATGTTATCCTGGACTTACCATTTTCTACATAAAGAATTCGATAAGACAGACCCGGCTATTTCTCTCCGTCTGCGCCACGAATTGCAAAAGCGTGAACTCGATCCCTATATGCAACGAAGTGATTTCTGGTGGATGGCTTTCGACTATAAACCGGGAACGCTCGTCAATAACTGGAATCCATGGTGTAACTTCAATGCCCTGAATTGTTTCTTATTATTGGAGAATGACCGTGATAAACTGGCTAAAGCAGTATTGCGCACCATGATATCAACTGACAAATTCCTGAATTATGTAAAAGCTGACGGTGCCTGCGAGGAAGGACCCTCATACTGGGGCCATGCCGCCGGAAAGTTATATGACTATCTGCAAATATTATCATTAGGCACCGGAGGTAAAATCTCCATTTTCAATCAGCCGCAAATTCGTTATATGGGTGAATATATCGTGCGCTCCTATATAGGCAATGGTTGGGTAGTAAACTTTGCCGATGCCTCTGCGCGTGGCGGCGGTGACGTAGCTTTGATTTACCGCTATGGTGTGGCAGTAAACAGCAACATGATGAAAGGGTATGCTGCCGAAAAGAATCAGGAGAAACCGGTAAAACCTGCCACCAACTGGCTTGATATGTTCCGCGGGCTGGAAACGCTACGTTTCATGCCTCAGTTGAAAGAAGAAAAGGCAACTTATAGGGTTCCTGCCTATACTTGGTATCCAGAAACAGAGTTCTGCTATTTGAGCAACAAGAACGGTTTTTTTGTTGCCGCTAAAGGAGGATATAACAATGAAAGCCATAATCATAATGATGCAGGTACATTCTCGCTTTATCTGAACACGACTCCCATCTTGATTGATGCCGGAGTAGGAACATATACACGCCAGACATTCAGCAACGAGCGTTATTCCATCTGGACTATGCAAAGCAACTATCACAACTTGCCTGTGATAAATGGTGTTCCCCAAAAGTTTGGAAGTGAGTATAAAGCCACAGATGTAAAAGCGAATTCCGGACAACAAACCTTCTCTGCCAATATTGCTACAGCATATCCTGTCGAAGCCGGTGTGGAGAAATGGATACGCGCTTATTATCTGGAGAAAAATAAACTGAAGATAGAAGACAAGTTCACACTGAAAGAAACAACAGCTCCCAATCAAATCAATTTCCTTACTTGGGGAAAAGTAGATATCTCACAACCCGGAACCGTCATCATTAAAGTAAATGACGAGAAGGTATGTTTGGACTATGATAAAAACATGTTTGACGCAACAATCGAAACAATACAGTTGAAAGACACCAGACTGTCCAACGTATGGGGTCCGGAAATCTATCGTGTTTCTTTGCAAGCGCAGAAAATGCAGTATTCGGGAACTTATGTTTATAATATAACAAAACTTAAAAACTAATTCTGTCATGAAGAAATATTTAATAGCCTTTACTTGTTCGGCACTGCTGGCAGCCTGCACAGGTGCCCCAAAACAAGAATCCACCACAAACGGATTCATAGAAGACAACATCACTTTTGCACGTGAGCAACTGGGCAAAGAAATCGGTGTGATTGAAGCCAGCGGAAAGTGCCTTAATCCTGTAACTTTAAAACCAGACAGCACCGTATTTTATTGTGATTACACTGACTGGCGAAGTGGATTCTTTCCCGGTTCCATCTGGTATCTGTATGAACTAAGCGGAGACTCCACCTTGCTACCTTTGGCTACCAAATACACCAATGCCATAGAAGATACCAAAAATCTAACCTGGCACCATGACGTAGGCTTTATGGTTAATTGCAGTTTCGGCAACGGCCTCCGACTGGCTCACATCCCCGGATATAAAGAAGTGATGATTCAAACCGCTCGTTCATTGTCTACCCGCTTCCGCCCTGTACCGGGCGTTATCCAGTCATGGGACGCAACAAGAGGGTGGCAGGCTGAACGAGGCTGGGAGTGTCCGGTAATTATTGACAATATGATGAATCTGGAATTATTGTTTGAAGCGACAAAGCTATCAGGCGATTCAACTTTCTACCATATTGCAGTCAGCCATGCCGACCGCACCATGCAAGAGCATTTCCGCGCCGACGGAAGTTGTTATCATGTGATAGACTACAGCCTAAATGACAATAGCGTACGCCATCGGCAAACGGCGCAAGGATATGCCGACGAATCTACCTGGAGCCGCGGACAAGCTTGGGCCATCTATGGTTATACGGTTTGCTATCGCGAAACAGGCGACCGTAAATATATGGAGCAGGCCCTGAAGACCTTTAATATGATGAAAAACCATCCACGTATGCCTGAAGACTTCATTCCATATTGGGACATGGATGCCCCCAATATTCCCAATGAGCCGCGCGATGCCTCCAGTGCTGCCTGTATCGCTTCTGCACTTTATGAAATCAGCACTATGGATGTAAAAAATGCGGAAGAATATAAAGAATATGCCGACGGCATTATGAAGTCGCTGGCATCTCCTGCTTATCGGGCTGAGCCGGGCAAAAACGGCAATTTCCTGTTAATGCACTCGGTAGGAAGTATCCCTCACAATCAAGAGATTGATGTTCCGCTGAATTATGCCGATTATTATTTCATGGAAGCCCTAAAACGGAAACATGATATTGAAAATAAACGGTAACAAGCCGCACATATCATCCTATACTGCAGGGGCAGACATTCTGTCCCTACAGTAACTTAATACGTTCAATAAGTAAATCAATATCTTCGTCTGTCGTGTCCCAAGAAGTGACAAGGCGCATTTCGTTCTTAGCATCATTCCAAAAATAGAAATGATAAAACTCCTGCAGTTTATCCTCTTTTTCGCGAGGCATAATGAAGAATAACTGATTGCTTTCTACCGGTTGGGTAAACGTCACATCCGGCATGGCTTGCAAAGCCTCAGCAAGTTTTGCAGCCATTTCATTGGCGTGCCGGGCACATCGCAGCCACAGGTTATCAGTCAGGAAAGCAGTGAATTGGCAAGATATATAGCGCATCTTACTTGCCAGTTGGCAAGCCTGCTTGCGGGCGTAGCGAGCTTCTTTCATCAAATCCGGATTGAAAACCACCACACATTCAGCTCCCATCAGGCCGTTCTTTGTTCCACCCAAAGTCAAGGTATCTACTCCGCATGCTCCCGAAACTTCATCCAAGCTGACTCCCAATGCTGCAGCAGCATTGGAGATGCGCGCACCGTCCATGTGCAACAACAAACCGTGTTCGTGTGCAAACGTTGTCAAAGCGCGTACTTCGGCTGGAGTATAAACAGTGCCGAGTTCTGTGCATTGGCTGATATAGACCGCTCCCGGTTGAGAGTGATGCTCCACACCAAAGTTTATCATATAAGGTTTCAGGAGTTCCGGTGTCAGCTTTCCGTCAGGAGTAGGGATTGTGCGCATGAAACATCCGGTAGCCTTGCTTGGTGCTCCACATTCGTCTACTGCTATATGTGCGGTGTCGGCACAAAATATAATGTGATAAGGGCGTGTCATTAATTGCAATGCCATCGTATTGCTGCCTGTTCCGTTAAAGACAAACAGGGGCTCACAGGGACGTGCAAACTGTTCTTTTACTTTTCGGGTTGCTTCTTCTGTCCAAGGGTCGTCACCATAGCCGAAGGCATGGTCTGTGTTTGCCGTCATCAGTGCTTCCATTATTTGAGGATGTACACTGGAATTATTGTCGGATGCAAAACTTCTCATAGTAGAATCTTGAATTATAATTTTCGTGCAAAGTTAATCCCTTTCTTCCAATTGACAATGAAACAGTATTAAAATACATTCGAAAAGAAAGTATCACATGGCTGTATCATCTATGTAACACCTATAACCGACCTTTGCGCTGAATAAAAAAACAAGCTAAAGAATGATGAATACAAAGAAGAGAGAGTTTGGCCTCATAATCATTTTCCTGTTTTTGGCCATATCCATTCAGGCGGCAGCACTGCGAGGAAGCGTGACCGACAAAATAACAAATGAACCGCTCATCGGTGCTGTCATACAAATCAGTGGTACTACCACAGGGGCAATTACTGATTTGGACGGCAATTTCGAACTGGCCGGATTGAGAAACGGGACTTACAAACTGGTTATATCGTATGTTTCTTATAAAACATTGACTTTGGAGGTAGCTGTCAATGGCATGTCAGAAATAAATATAACATTGGAACCGGATAACCAACAACTGAAAGAGAGTGCCGGATATTCTTATGCCAACCGGAATATGCCTGACCGCCGCCGGTACAACACGGTGCTGAATACGGATACCAATCAATTGGAAGTAGAGAACCTGAATGAAATCAACCGTGAGTTCTCGCGTCTGGACGAACACATCCTGTCAGCCAACCTCAACTATCAGCATGATTTCGCATTCGGAGATTTTACTCCCACGCTCAAACTGGGAGGATATACGAAATGCCGAAAGGACAACGTAAACCCGGTGATTGGGAGTGTATGATGACGTATTATATGATGCAGCAAATAAAACCGTGATCGATGCCAATCAGGAATCTTACTCTTCCAGCTTTTTCAAAGCACAAAAAGGGAATAAGGTACTTGCCGACATGAACGAACTGAACTTTAAAGACGGGCGCGGCATCGGTGTGAATTATATGCCAAATGCAGGCAGTCCCGTATTGACAGCCGCTTCATTTGACAATACCTTGTTAGGCAATGGCTTTGATAAAGTAGACTATATCGGAGCATTCGGAGCGGATGACAATTGGCTGGACGGTTGGACTAATTTCGACCCTAACAATACAGACTACTAATACTCTTTTCTGAATACACACAAATAGCGAGTGATTTTTACGGAGATTCTATGGGTAAAGTCGTAGAATCTCCGTATTTTTGTATCCGAACCTAAAAACATTTAATATATATACCTATGTATCCATTAAAATTTAACCCCATTCTGAAATCCACCATCTGGGGTGGCGAAAAGATTATCCCATTCAAACATCTTGCAACCGAACAGGCACAAGTAGGTGAAAGCTGGGAAATCTCGAATGTTCCGGGCGACGAGTCAGTTGTTGCCAATGGTACAGACGCAGGTAAAAACCTGAGTGACATGGTAAAAGAATACAAAGGAGCGCTAGTAGGTGAAAGCAACTATCAACGTTTCGGAGATAACTTCCCTTTGCTAATTAAATTCATCGATGCTTGCGATGATCTTTCCATACAGGTTCACCCCGATGACGAACTTGCCAAGAAACGCCACAACTCAATGGGAAAGACAGAAATGTGGTATGTTATCGACAATGCAGGCGGCAAAGCTCATCTTCGTTCCGGATTGAAAAAGAAAATCACTCCTGACGAATACGCGGCAATGATTGCAGACAATACAATCTGCGATGCCTTGGCAGACTATGCTGTTCAGCCGGGAGATGTATTCTTCCTGCCTGCCGGACGAATCCATAGCATTGGTGCCGGATGCTTTATTGCAGAAATCCAGCAGACATCCAATGTAACCTATCGTATCTATGACTTTAACCGCAAGGACAAGAACGGCAATACACGCGAATTGCATACCGAGCTGTCGAAGGACGCCATCGATTACACTGTGGAAGAAGACTACCGCACCGACTATACACCGGAACAAAACAAACCGGTGGAACTGGTAACCTGCCCCTACTTTACCACTTCTGTATACGATTTGACAGAAAACATGACTATGGATTACAGTGAACTGGATTCTTTTGTAATCTATATCTGCATGGAAGGCTCATGCACGGTAACCGACAATGAGGGTAATTCATTGGAAGTTCAAGCAGGAGAGTCCATACTGTTCCCGGCTGCCACCAAAGAAGTAAATGTAGCGGTAAACGGTCATGTGAAGTTCCTGGAGACTTATGTATAATCCAATCTTGCTGATATAAGCAACTATGACTAAAAAAGAACTTATGCGGAAAGCCATCGAGCTTTCCATTGAGAATGTAGCAAACGGAGGAGGACCTTTCGGAGCCGTTATCGCTAAAGGCGGAGAAATAATAGCGACGGGGGTCAACCGGGTAACCGCTTCGTGTGACCCCACCGCCCATGCTGAAGTAAGTGCCATACGCGCCGCCACTGCTAAATTGGGAACGTTCGACTTAAGCGGATATGAAATCTATACTTCCTGCGAACCCTGTCCCATGTGTTTGGGTGCTATCTATTGGGCACGATTGGATAAGATGTATTACGCTAATAATAAGACGGATGCAAAGAATATAGGTTTCGACGATTCATTTATCTATGATGAACTGGAACTGAAACCGGAAGACAGAAAGCTTCCCTCTGAAGTGATGTTACGCGAAGAAGCTATTAAAGCATTCGAAGCATGGAGTTCTAAAACAGACAAGATAGAATATTAAAAAAATAGGGGCGGAATGTTCGCCCCTATTTCTATATAAATGATATCAATTACCTTCTTTGTCGAATCCTATCTCTTTCATCAACCTATTATATTCTTCTTCCTCACGACACAACGGCTTATACCACGTATATTTCAGTATAACGGTTGTCGCAATTAATATCAGGACGGATACGATAAAACCCAGATTTCCGCGCACCACCAGATACATCGGAACAATAGTCAGACAACATTGCCACACAATACCAACAGTCACATTAAATGCGTCACGCTTAAAGTTCTTATTACGCGTCACTTGCGGATAACGTGCTATCGCCTTATCGCTAACCGGTTTCCACCATCCCCACGGGCGTACACGAATATAGAAATTAATCAATGTATCTTCATCTGTCGGAGGAGCGGAATAAGTACCGGCAATACATCCTATCAGCGAAATGCCGAACAAGACAGGGAAGAAATATAGAACCAATCCGTCAGGAACAGTGAATTTCATGATAATAGCGGCAACCACACCTGCCGTCATGCCCCAGAAATAACCTTCCCCATTAAAACGCCACCAATGCCATTTCAATACATTGGCAGCAATATAACCGCCAAACAGAGCTCCTACAATCCACTGGAATATCTCATTGATATCTTTCAGGAAGAAACCCATAACCGTACTGATAATAACAACCAGAACAGAGATTAAGTAACTGGCACGAATCTGTGTCTTGACAGGAGCTTTGGGATTGATATACTTCAGATAAATATCATTCACCACATAAGCCGGAGCCGCATTGACTGTAGATGCGAAAGTAGACATGAACGCTGACAGCAGACCCGCCAATAACAATCCGGCCAGCCCTACCGGTACATACTTCGTTATCAAATGAGGCAAAATGGTTTCAAAATCCGTATTCGTCGCTGTCATCTGCGCCAAGCCACCGTCTACTTTAAAGAAATAAATTGCCAACAAAGCAAATCCCATAATCATCAAATAACGTGGTATCAGCAAAATAACCGGTACGGAACCACTCATCATAGCTGCCTCTTTCGGTGACTTACATGAAAGTATCTTCTGCATATCATAGTTAGGTGCAGGGCCTGCCATACTCATAAAGATTCCTTTCAGCAATGCCATCATCACAAAGATACCCATCAGGCTATAAGGTTCATTAGCCATTCGTTCTGTCAGCAAATTCATCCGTTCGCTCCAGTCAATATCAAGCGCCCAACCGAAAAACGGTGAATCCCATCCTCTGGGAACAAATTCTTGAATCATTTCGGGAGCCACCATATTCATGCCGATAATAGCAATGATGACACCTGCCACTGTCATAATCATAAACTGAACAACATCTGTCCACACAATACTGAGCATGCCACCCAACATCACATAAAAAGTAGCAATTGCCGTAAAGAAAATACCATAGAAATGAGGAACATACTGCAACGGAATATCAAAAGGTACATATTGTGAGACCACCTCCCATGGGAAGAATATCTCCATAAACTTACCGATACCGATAAAACCGTAACTCAGGAAACCCAACACGCTCAGCAAAGCGAAAACAATCACAATAGTATGCGACAAAGTAGCTCCTTTTCCATGTCCGAAACGGGTTTTAATCCATTCGGCACCTGTCAGCACATTACTTCGGCGCAACCATACAGAAAGATACACCATCAGGAATATCTGGTTGAACACCGGCCATAACCAAGGAATCCATAAACTCTTGAAGCCATAAGCAAAGGCCCAATAGACCATCAGCATGGTTCCGGTAATATCGAACATACCCGAAGCATTGGAAAGTCCGAGCATATAAAACGGAAGGGACTTGCCTCCCAAGAAATACGAATCCATATTCTTTGCCGCTTTCTTCTTCAGGAATAGCCCGATAAGGACTATGATAATCAGATAAGCGCAAATAATCAGGATGTCAACAACATGTAATTTCATATATTATTTACTTTAAGATTTTTCTTGTTTAAGCAATTCAATGGTCAGCCAATCTGCACTTCCACCTTCTTCCGTATGTCACCCGGCTTGACAGAAACCACTATACCACCTATCGTTTTATCAAAAGTGGCTTTTACCGATTTGCCGTTCACTTTTACTTTTGTTCCTGCTGGAATTCCCGGCAATTCAATACGATAAGCTCTTTTTTGAGGCTGGCCTTCGTATGAG
The DNA here is from genome assembly GCA_948956705.1 of uncultured Phocaeicola sp. Next base: position 52,314 of record CARCZS010000004.1, on the reverse strand, counting down.
CCCTTTGCCGGATGAATAGTAACAAAAGTCTGTTCTCCTTCTTTACGATAGTTCATTAATGTAGAGGCTGATTCCCCTTGCTGATAGGCTGTCGTAATTCCATCATCTTCATACAAGGTATAAGAGTGATTACAGCCGTCGTTGCCCGGATAACAACGGACAATCAACTCGGTAAGAGGAGTCGAACACATACGTTCTGTATAAGGCTGCATAGGCAATGGGTAGCCCCCCTTCACAAATAAAGGGAATTCGTCCAACGGACTTTCTACCGTCACCGTTCGGCCCCCTTGATATGCTTTCCCTGTGAAGAAATGATACCAGTTTTCCTCCCCCGGCAGCCACACCTCTTGCGAGACCAGCTTCTGTTCTCCTTCTCCCGGCATTGTTACCGGTGCTCCCAGCAATAAATCGCCGAATAGGAATTCACCCGGACATTGATATGCTTTCTCATCCGACGGGTATTCCAGATATAATCCTCTATTGAGTGGAATCATATCTTCATAACACTGATGGACAGAAGAATAAATATACGGCATCAACTGCGAACGAAGATGATAGATGCGTTTCATGGCTTCCTCTTCCTTAGCCCCCCACAACCAAGGGCGACGATCAAGCTTCTCATCATATACCGAATGGATACGGAGAGATGAATTCAATAAACCGAATTGTGTCCAACGAGTATAAAGCTCCGCATTGTCTCCTCCATAAAATCCGCCCAGGTCATGAGCCCAGAAAAAGCAACCGGCATTGCCGCTTGTTGTAGTCAAATCAATTTCAAAACGAAGCAAATCCCAATTGGCCACAGCATCACCTGAGAATTGGATAGGATGCCGATGGTCTCCCCAACCTGCCCAACGGCTAAAGCCGGCGCCACGAAGATTATTACGGGCAGAATAATCATAATAGATTTTATTCAACCATGGCAAATGTCTCATCGATGTACCTCTGACGTATGGATAAAGATAATCCTGCTGCCAGTCCAACCACCAAAAAGCAACACCCATTGTATCGCTCTCTTGGTGAGCATGCTTCATAAATGCTTTCATATATTCCGGATTCCCGGCATCAAACAGAGGAACTCCGTTTGTCAGAGTATCAGTTCCCAAATCACGGATAAACATAGGATAGGCATCATCGTGCGGACGTAATCCATCGTGCGGATGCTCGTTCAGCACCACATATACATGGTCGTCTTTCAAATCCTGTATCAGTTTGGCTGGTTCTTTTATCAGTTCCCGATTCCAACTATACCCTGTCCATCCTCTGGTTCCTGCATGCCCTGTGCCGACGGTAGCATTCTGAGTATGCCATCCCATATCAAAAACCATTATATCCAATGGGAAATCATGTTCTTTATATTCACGCACCAACTGACGATAATCGTCATCCGTATAATTCCACCAACGGCAATACCACGAACCGTGCACATATTTACGCGGCATAGGTGCCGGGCCACTGACAGCACGAAGAGAACGTAAAGCCGATTTATAATCGTTTCCATAAACGAACAAATATAAATCCTGTACATGTTCTTCATCGCGTGCACTCACCCAACCGTCACGCAACACCTCTTTGCCTGTATCATTTATCAGATACCAACCGTCACGACTTAACAAACCTTCCTGACGATCTACCGGACCATCCACTTCATCCAAGGTCGTAAGGGCTCCCAGCAGATTTCCACTTTGTCTGCTGGCTATATACCAATGTTTCTCTTTAGCTTCTTCACCATTCTTAAAATAAACATGCAAATTGGTTTGTCCAAACGGAAATCCGTCCGCATAGTATTCAATCCGCATCACCGGAGTAGACAATACATAATGGCCTTTTGATTTCTCCTCTACTTTCACGTCTTTACACTCCGTCGAACGGTCAATGGCAAACAAAGTGGGATCATCTAAGAAATGGCCATTCTGCGCATATTCCATACGCACCAATTGGTCGGTAATGAATGTAAAACGGCTATTGCCGATAATAACCGGATTAGCCCAAAGCGTCCGGCCGGAAAAGAAAAAAACGAATAAGAATAATAACTTATAAAAATGCTTCATAATAGTATATTTACGGCTTTATCTGTATCGTTGCCAATACATTCACCCCATATCTCCCATCCTTTGAAATCCACCAGTCTACATCACCATTGGCACATCGAATAGCATAACGAGGATTATACTTCAATCGCTCCGACACATCAGGTAACCATAACCCCAAGCGATAAATTCCCGGAGAAACAGGTACCTTTCCTGCAAATAAGATTGAGTGAGCCAAAGGAGTATAAGCTGTATCTCCAGGCTGATATGGCTGGCAGTCGGAAGAGCTGAATGATGCCGGCAATTCCGTTATCTCTTCCTTTTCGTCAATCAATACAAAACAAGCAGGACGTTCACTGCTGAAACCGGCAAATCCACGATTAATAAATTCCAAATTTAAAGTCAATGCTTCTCCATTCCTTATGGTTTGCGGCATTTCCAGTTTCTGCAATTCGATACGATATCCCAAGTGGTCACGAATATAGTCAAAAATACTACGTAAAACCAATGTTCCATCCTTTTTTTGAAAATAATGGTCTGATACCGGCATGTGATATTTTCTCAAAGAGTCCGCATTTATCATACTTTTCTTCCACACAACCATCGAATATTCAGGAGCATTTGCCTCATCAAACATCCGGTTGGAATGCTGTTCCTTATAATTATGAATAACACTCAAAGAAGTATAATGCTGAAGGAAGAATCGGCGCGCAGCTCCCATACCATCAATAATCCATCCGGCAGATGGGCTGTCAGGGTCACATCCGGCACTCCAAAAGCCCCATGGCAATTCACCGTCTACAACCAAATAAGGCGATTCTCTTACAATCTGTTCAAAATTGGACGTGCCTTCATGCATATCTCCATCCCAACGATCAGGCTTGATAACGATAAAGTCATCATGAAAAGAAATACGTTTATACAATTCCGGTTTACCTTTCAGAAGATTCTTAAATTCGGGAAGTCTCACCTGTATGTTCTTCTCTGCAGGTACCACTTCCAACAACTTTTCCAATATGGCAACCTTTGCCGTGTCGGAATGCTCCAGACCATGAATAGAACTGTGCCATTCTCCCCATGCACCGATAACACCCGCCTGAACGACCAGAATCAAATCTTTATTCTTATGCAGAAATGGTTTCAACTGTTCAAGATGCGCCAATGCTTCTTCCAATGTAGGCCCCACCGGTTCCTGACGCACAAAATCTTTTTCATAAGCAAAACGCAAGACAGCTTTCTTCCCCAATTGTTGCAGCCTGTCAAAATATGCCTGCATCGTTTGAAACTCTGTATCCGATAGCTTTTTATCGGTCAGATAGGTCAAATAAAAATAACTTTGCGAAAGTGATACACTATCTGAAGCATACTTCAACGACAAAGTATCCAGTTGCAAGGTAGGGCTCTCTTTTTGAGTAGCAAGATCGACAGCTGTTTCCAAGCGAAACCCACGTTCGGGATTATACAGTCCCTCGCTGCCATCCGCATCATCCACGGCAATGCCCCGATAATAAACTACTTTCTCACTATCAGTACAACTGCATACACTTGCCAAACCAAACACAAACAATAAACAATATCTTAGATATCTCATATTCATATCTTCATTCTCCTTTCCACCGTTTTTTTCATTTCTCTAGAATCACACTGACCGGATAATGATCTGAAATCCCTTCATTCTCTATTCCATTATGCACGGCAGCACTTTTACATTTCTCCATCAATGAGGGAGAAAGCAATATATAATCCAACCGTTCACGGCGTTGCGGCAAACGCTTGTCGTCCCACTGCCAATCATAAAGAAAAGCAGCCGGAAAACTCATACGTGCACTTGCCGGATGCACCATCCGTCCTATCGCATCTTCCATGCCCGCTGCAAGGAAAGTCGAAATGACAGAGAAGTCATATCGCCCTTCCCTCAAATTACGATATTTCTTTTGTGACATATCCCAGCATTGCATATTTACCAGCAATGTATCATGGCCGGCTATCTCATCGGCATCCAACGGAGAATGAGCATTCAAATCACCCGCTACATAATAATCCTTCAAATGATTTCTATGGATATAATCCACGATTTGTTGCGCCTCATTCAAGCGGTATTTCCACTCAAAAGGACTGAGATGAGTAGCAATGACATCAACACCGGCAGTTTTAACATGCATCATCCCATGCCAAAAGCCTTCTACTTGTTTCTTAATCACTTCTATCGGTTGCTTGGAAAGTACTCCGACAGGATATCCCTCTTCTTTCACCATGGCAGCATACGGATACCCGCATACCTGCCCCAATGTTTTCAAATCCTTTTCCTTAAACCCAACCAGTTCTGTCAACACAAATATGTCAGCAGCCTGTTTTTGAGTCCATTCGATAAAACGTGCACGCCTCAACGAGTCTCCTTCAAAACCATTCCAAATATTATAAGAAATTAGTTTCATTTGTTGTCCGGTCTGTCCCCACATAGAAAGAGCAGAGCAAGGAAGCAGCATCAAGAGTATTAATCCTAAAAGCTTTTTCATTTATTCAAATATGTTTCGTTTTTATCAATCAAATCATTAATCGCAGCTACGGATGTTGCCGAACGCAATCCGTCTGCCGGTGTGTGCATACAGTAATCTACCAGTTTATCGATAGTAGAAGTAGCCACATGCATACGAGTATCACTGGATGCATAATAGATATATACGGTACCATCCTCATCCGCAATCCAACCATTAGAGAATAACACATTGGATACATCTCCCACTCTTTCGCTGCCCAATGGAGCCAAGAAATAGCCTGCCGGTTCTGCTATTAACTTCCAAGGTTCGTCCAATGCCGTCATATAAAGGTAAAGCACATAGCGTAATCCGGCAGCACAGGCACGCACCCCATGTGCCAAATGCAACCATCCGGCAGGTGTTTTGACAGGATGTGGTCCCTCACCATTCTTCACCTCTTTTATTGTATGATAATGACGATGATTTATAATGATTTCTTCTTTCACCTCCGCCTGAGTCATATCATCTATAAGTGCCCAGCCGATGCCTCCTCCGTTGCCCGCATTAATAAAATCGTCTTGCGGACGAGTGTAGAGTGCATATTTCCCATTAACAAACTCAGGATGAAGCACTACGTTCCGTTGCTGACTGCCAGACTTCAAATCCGGCAGACGTTCCCAGTCCACCAAATTCCTGGTACGGACAATACCCGCTTTTGCTACCGCCGACGAGAGATCACCGGCCGGCGCACTGTCATCATGGCGTTCACTGCAAAATATTCCATATATCCAACCGTCTTCGTGGGCAGTAAGACGCATATCATATACGTTTGTTTCTGCAGGATTAATATCAGGCAATGTGATAGGACGCTTCCAGAAGCGAAAATTATCAATGCCATTCGGACTCTCTGCTACAGCAAAAAAAGATTTCCGGTCTGCACCTTCCACACGGACAACCAACACATATTTACCATTCCATTTAATGGCCCCACTATTCATGGTTGCGTTAAAACTGATACGCTCCATACAGTATGGATTGGTATCAGGATTAAAATCATAGCGCCACTCCAACGGTATATGTTCCCGCGTAACTATCGGATATGTATAACGACGGACAATGCCATTCGTTTCTTCCACCGGAAAGTTCAACCGCTGCAACAATACTTCATGCTGTTGCTGTAACAAAGCTATTTTCTGTTCAAAATCTGCATTCATATACCTATATTTATCATGTATTAATAATTATTCTATGCACTTATTTAGTGCCGCTGCAAATTTCTCAATTAATAAAGTACAAACCTAATAGAATCCAAGCATTAAATGATGAAATCTTATCAATCCGGTGACAAAGACAGAAAGCAGAAGAACAGTCCATAGCTATCCAAGGAAAAACTAAACAATGGTTTTACTCTTACGGTAATTGCTTCGAAATTCGCTGGGCGTAGTACCCTTCTTCTTTTTAAAGATACGATTAAAATTAGAAAGGTTATTGAAACCACACTTATAACCAATCTCGGCTATGGAATCCGCTGAGTCGACCAATGCTCGCGAGGCGGCCCCCAATCGTATATCAGTAAGGAAATCAATAAAACTTCGGGAAGTATGTTGCTTAATAAAACGACAAAAAGACGCTTCACTCATATTAACCATCTCTGCCACATCCGGCAAACGAATAGTCTCGGCATAATGCCTGTTTATATAATCTATTATCTTATTCAGTTTATGGTTATTGTCTCCTTCCTGCCGGGTATCTGTCATAAACAAGCGACTGGCAAGTTCACGCATCCCCCTATCTAAAGAAAGCTCATGAAAGATTATCAACAACTTGATAAGTGAATAAAAACTGTCATTTTCGCAGGTCAGTAGTTTCAGCATAGGGCGTACCTTTATTACGGCCTCACGACTAAAGGCAACGCCTTTCTCGGCACGCCGAAACAATTGCCTCACACTGACCATCTGATTCTTGTTCAGAAAACTCTCTTCCAACAAATCCGGGTGAAACTGAATTGTTATTTCATGTATATGTTGTGACCGATTATGGTGATCCATCCAGGCATGCTCCAACCGAGGATTGGCAATAAGCACCAACTCCTCTTCTTCAATATCTTCAATAGAATCGCCTACAATGCGTTGCGCCCCCTTTGCATTCTCAATATAATTAAGCTCGTATTCGGGATGAACATGGACAGGAAAATTAAAATTCGATTTCTGCCTTTCTATCAATATAAAACAATCTTTGGACGAAAGCGGAGACACTTCCTTAAATAAATCTGTGTTAATCATAAGCCGGCATCATTAGAAATAAGTCTTCTCAGATAACAGTTCAATAAGAGAACTTCAGACACACCGGTCTGGAAGTTTCTATCTTTTCTCCGGTATCGGTCAACAAGCCTGTTTCCTTATCAATCTCAAATATCTGAATCAGGTTACTATCCCTGCAAGCTACCAATAAATAACGGCCATTAGGCGTAATGATAAAGTTACGCGGATGAATACCTGTCAATTCATAACCAATTTTTGTCAATGTTCCTTTATCACCGTCCACAGAAAAAATAGCAATACCATCTGCTTTCAAGCGGTTGGAAGCATACAGAAACTTACCATCGGGAGTGATATGAATATCACCGCTACCTTTTGCCCCAACCGTATCGGCTGCTATGTACTGAATAGCATCCAATTTGCCCTTATGATAAGAGAAGGCCGTTACTTTACCTGATATCTCATTAATAAGATAAGCAAATTTTTGATTGGGATGGAAACAAATGTGGCGGGGACCTGAACCGGGTTCCACCTTTACCTGGGTTGACTCCCCTTCATTCAACAGAGAATGAGAAACACCATCGGAAACAGATTCACTCACCGGGAACACATGAATTTGATCTGTACCCAAATCATCCGCCAACAGATATTTGTGATCGGGAGTAAATTCCACACAGTGCAAATGAGGCTGAGACTGTCTTTCTTTATCCGGACCATCACCGACAAAAGAAATCAGACGACTGTCCGGTTCCAACCTGCCTTCCTTATTTAATGGAAAAACAGTGATACTTCCTCCCATGTAATTAGCCGTCAGCACAAAGTTTCCGGAAGGGCTCAGCGTAATATAACAAGGTGCTCCGCCATTGGTGGGCTGAGAATTAAGCAATGTCAGTTTACCATCCTCCTTATTGAACATGATGGCATTTGCTGTAGAACTCTTTCCATTATCCTCGCCTACGGCATACAGTCTTTCACCATCCGCGGACGGGGTGAGATAAGAAGGATTCGAAATTCCTTCCAAGCCACTGATATAAGTTGCCTTCCCGGTATCTTCACTAAACTGATAAACTTTGATGCCTTCTTCCTCCGGTGTAGCATAACTGCCTACAAACAAGAACATCTTATCACTATCTTCATCTACTGTAACTACACTCTTCTGTTGCTTTGAAGTGCAAGCACCCAACAACAAACCACTCATACACAATGCCAATATTTTTTTATTCATAATATATTTATATAGATTAGGGAGCACATAACGCGCTCCCAAATATACTCACTTCTTGGCAAAATACATGCTATAACGGCCCAAATTCTTTATTATTCTTTTTTTAATTGGTTGATTTTCACTTCGGCTACCCCCAATCCATCCGAATTCAAGAGAATGCGCAAGTCGCTTGCTGTAGTACCTTTGAAAGCATAAGAAACCCATTCATCGAACTTAGACACACTACCCGAATATACAGTCAGGAATTGTCCTCCACCGCTCGACAATTGAATCTCAAAATCAGCCTCACCGCCATTCTCTTTCTTCCAAACGATAGACAGACCATCTATTTTTGCACCGTTCTCTAAAGCAAAAGTAATATAGTCTCCCTTGTTCCCTTGCCAGCAAGTCTTCAGATTATTATCGAGCGTCATGCCCACATTTTGCATTTCAGTACTGGCAGAAATGGCATTTTCCTTACCGTTTCCTGTTTCAGACAACACACCATTCATACCATATTCCATCACCATGAACTTATCACTCAAACGAATATCCTCTGAAGAAGCTCCGGCCATAACTTTAAATTCACCCGGTTCCACCACCCAATCATTTTTCACATTCAGCAACTCCATATCTTTACGGTCGAGTATAAAACGGACTTCCTTGGTCTCGCCCGGCTTCAGATGAAGACGCTCGAAACCGACCAGATTCTTTTCGCAAGTGGTCAGAGAACTGACAACATCCCTTAAATAGAGCTGTACAACTTCATCTCCTTCACGTTTGCCGGTGTTAGTAACTTTACATGTGACAGTCACTTTCTGATTTGGTGTAATTACTTTCGGACTCACTTGCAAATCGGAATATTCAAAAGTCGTATAACTCAGTCCGTAACCAAATGGATACAAAGGACCGTTTACACGAGACATATTTCCAGACATTCCCGGATTCTTCCCGCCATCAATTTGCGAAGAAGGTTTAGCCGGGAAATTTAACGGAATCTGTCCTACACTCTTCGGAAAGGTAACAGTCAGCTTTCCACCCGGATTATAGTCTCCAAACAAAACATCGGCAACAGCAATACCTCCCTTTGAGCCCGGATACCATGCCTCCAGAATGGCAGGAACAAATTTATCCGCCCAATTGATAGACAGCGGACGCCCATTGACTAACACCAACACGACCGGTTTTCCGGTAGCATATACAGCCTTCAATAAATCAAGCTGGCGTCCCGGCAACTCAAGACTACTCCTCGACTTATTCTCACCACAAGTACGTTGCCCGCCTCCAAGCACCACGACAGCCACATCCGCCTGATTGACATTAGCTACCGCTTTATCTATTTCATTCTTTTCCTGCTCTGTCAAAGGATAATCAATCAATTCGGATTCAGGCCAATTATCATCCACCAATTCACAACCTTTAGCATATAGAACCTCCGCCTTATCTTTCACCTTATTCTTAATACCTTGCAACACAGTAACCACATCTACAGCCAAAGGGCCATAATGACTCAAGGCATAACTGCTTTCATCCGCATTAGGGCCACATACAGCTATTTTCTTTATTTCCGAAAGGTTCAACGGCAACGTATTCTGCTCATTTTTCAACAACACCAGCGACTCTCTAGACGACTGAAGAGCCACTTCCAGGTTTTCTTTCTTCTCCACCTCTTTATCAGCGCCCTCCAAATCGGTTTGATACGGTTCGTCAAACAATCCGACCAAGAACTTGACACGAAGAATATCCCGTACACGGTTGTCAATCACTTCTTCACTCAACCCTCCTTCTTCAACAAGTTCACGCAACGGCAACACATACGAGTCTGGCGAACGAAAAGTGCAACGAACATTCAATCCGGCCTCCACACTCTGACGGACAGCCTCTTTCATATCCTTTGCCGTTCCATGTTTGGTATACAAATATTCCACGGCATCGCTGTCCGAAACAACATACCCCATAAATCCCCATTCACCGCGTAAACGAGTAGTAAGCCAATAATAGCTGCTTTGCACAGGGAAACCGTCATAATCATTATAAGAGCTCATCACCCCTAACAGACCGGCCTCCTTTATCACTCTTTTAAACGGATAAACATGAATCATCTCCACCTCACGGGGAGACATTTGCGGGTCAACACGCGCCATACCCTCACGCGCACCTTTATTATTACTATAAGCAATGAAATGTTTACCGGTGGCAGCTACCTGATAATTATATTGCATACCCTTCACCATCTCGATACCCAGTTCGGCAACAAGATAAGGACTCTCTCCATACACCTCCTCATAACGTCCCCAACGCTGGTCGCGCCCTACATCCAAAATAGGAGCATATACATTAGTATAGCCCAACATACGCCCCTCACGTCCGGTTATCCTGCCCACTTTATAAATTAAATTACGGTTCCAGGTATGTCCCAATCCAAGTTGTGTCGGGAAGTTCGTGGCACGATAACTCTCCACCCCCCGAATACCTTCATTGGTAAAGTCAACCGGAATGCCAAGACGAGTATCTTCAACAAAAAAACGCTGCACTTCATTCAATGCCCATGCATGCCGGGAAGCCGGCCACACATTCTCATTATCCGAAGGAGGAAGCCCCCATTGCTGAAAACCATTCAGGTGTTCGTCAATGGCTCCCATCCCATCTTTCCATAACATATTCTTCCATTCGGAAGTGGGAAGCGCATCCTTCAACACCCTTTTATAACCATAGAGCGTCACCATCTGACAAGTCTTCTCTTCCATATTCATTTGTCCGAGAAGATCTTCAATACGGTCTTCAATTTTGGCATTTGGGTTTTCGTAAACATCCATCACACCATTCTTATTAAAATCAATCCATCCTTTATGGTACATAGATTTCTTGACAGGCTGATAGACTTTCGGTATTTTAGTCGTTGTCTGCGCCGGAAGCATCGTAGAACTTCCCAACAAAGCAAGAACAAGAAACAAGTTCTTCATAATATTTAGATTATTAGATTAAACAGTCATTATTTGTCGAGGTAAAGATAAAGAAAACAGTTCAAACGATAGAGCAAAATTGTCCATAAGGCCGCTCATTTTTGTACAATAACGCTTATAAACGTATATTTGAACCAGATTCACAGAAAAATTGATTAACACGGATATTTATAATAATTGCAAAGAAATGACCTATAATCGGGAAAGAATTATTATCTTTGCGGCATCTATCATAGATACCAGTTCGGGCTTGACTGGATTTGACAGCGAGTTGGAGTGGTATGTAAGCATGCAGTGCGTCGGTGATTGGCACTATAATCTCAGTTATCAAAATTTTATCTGGCAACGAAAATTACGCTCTCGCTGCTTAATCGAAGTATAGTAGATTAACTTTATTTCTGCCATAGTGGTAGAAACGAGATGTCACTCAAAAGCTCTTGTTCCGAAGCGTTTGATAAAGTGGCACAGCAAATTCGGGAATAGTTTGAGACTTTCCTCGCGTCTCTCACGAAATTTTAGAGGATAAGGTATAGATTGGTGGCTTCGGTCTTGTCTATACACGAAAATTTAGGCGAAGATAAGCATGTAGAAAGCGTATGGCTTCCTCGTTTGGACGAGGGTTCGACTCCCTCCAGCTCCACAATTAATACTGATAATCAGATTGTTATAATGACTGCACCCAACATTACACCCTGTTTGGGAAACTGATAGTCTGATTATCATTATTTATATCAAAGGCAATCAGCTTCTCTTAAATAAATTAACTTTTGTGATAGCGTATGATATTTTATTTAAATATTCATCGTTTTGTTTGTTCTTTCAAAAATGAATATTTATATTTGACACATCATTAGGGCTTGACTGGAATTGACAGCGAGTTGGAATGGTATGTAAGCATGCAGTGGGTCGGTAATTTCCACTTAAATCTCAGTTATCAAAATTTTATCTGGCAACGAAAATTATGCTCTCGCTGCTTAATTGAAGTATAGTAGATTAGCTTTATTTCTACCAAAGTGGTAGAAACGAGATGTCACTCAAAAGCTCTTGTTCCGAAGCGTTTGATAAAGTGGCACAGCAAATTCGGGAATAGTTTGGGTTTCTCCTCGTGACTCTTACGAAATTTTAGAGGATAAGGCATAGGTTGGTGGCTTTGGTCTTGCTTATGCTCGAAAACCTTAGGCAAAGATAAGCATGTAGAAAGCATATGGTTTTCTCGTTTGGACGGGAGTTCGATTCTCCCCAGGTCCACATTGTAATAAATGGGTTATTAGACTAGCATAAATAAGGGGTGTTTCCCATCAAAAATGTTAGTAAAATAACTTTTTGTTTAATTATTTAAATTGTATTATTATGAAAAAGATTTTGTTCTTAAGCGCATTTCTATTGTTGGTATTAGGATTTGGATCTTGTTCAAATACTGATTTGGATTCTTCAATAAATGAGACGAATCAATCTGTAGTGAATAATGCAAATGATGTGATTAATAATCTTGAATCTTCATTTGAAACTCACACGAGAGCGAACGGAGTGCAATCGGTGTACCCTGATTATTATTGTGGAAGCTATTTAAAAGATGGTGTCTTGATTGTAAAAGTAAAAGGTATAATTTTAGAAGAATATGAAAAAGACTTGACACAAAGGTGTAAAAGTGAAAATTTCATTATAGAAGAGGGCACTACCACAATGAATGAGCTTCTCTCAGTTAGAGATATAATTAACAGCCGAGATGAAATGGGGGGATGGAAAGTATTAGGTATATCTGGTTGTGGTATAGATCCTAAAGAAGGAAAAGTAGTTGTTATGTTAGAGGATTTGTCCGAAGCTAGTATAAACAAATTTAAGAAAGAGGTAATAGATTCACCATTAGTGAAGTTTTGGCAACTGACTTTTACTGAGACTGAAGGCTCTTTGGATAACAATGTTGAAGCAACCCCTTTTTCTATAACTCCGACAGCTATGATACCAGGAGAGGGATTCTATTCTGCTCAAGGTGGAGGAACTGTTGGATATCGATGCGTTTATAAAACAAAACCGTGTATTGTAACTGCAGGTCATACAGTTAAAGCTGTTGGTAATAAAATGCTGGATAATCAAGATTATAAAACAGAATTGGGTTCGTGTGTTGAATGTGATGCTACAGGATATGATTTAGCTGTCTGTACTCTTGCTAGCAATGTTAGTTCTTCTAATACTTTTGATTATAATAATGCTACTATTACTATAGTGGATGGAACTTTTGATAATGTAAAGAAGGATAATATGGTTGCCTTTAAAGGTTTTTATCATAGAGGTCCTGGCAAGATTATTGTGGAAAAAACAAAAATTCCCGGAAGAACCTTTACTGAATTTGCAGTCGCAACATATGATTCACAGTCAGGAGATAGCGGTGGCTTAGTGTTTAGTCCAAGTACGAAAAGAGCTGTTGGTATCCATGTGGCTACAGGCAATGTGACAGTTGATGGTGTGTCACAAAAAGGTGCTGTATTTCTGCCTTGTTCTGCTATTAAGTGGAAATATGGTACATTACCTAAGAATAACTAAATAGGAAAAATTAATAAAAATAAAGAGCGTAAAACTTATTAGGGTATTATGCTCTTTATTTTTTCACAAGTTATAACTTCAGTCCCTTCTTGGGCATATTCTCTTTTCTCAGTATACTACTTGTGGTCAGTTTCTCTTTGAGTTCTTGGAACTTCATCTTGAACCATTCCAGTATCGGCATACCGTCAATGCACAGTCTGAATTTCCCGGTCTGTTGCGGATTTCTCTCTATGGTTGCCGTTGAATGTTCCGTCTTGAACTCCTTTCCATGCTCCCTTGAATAGAGCTTTCCTCTGAACCCTACGGGCTTGAAACATACGAGCTGCCTTGTCATTTCCTCCGTAAATCCCATTTCCCTGCATTGGTCGGCTATGGGTAGCAGTTCCTTGACGTGAGGGAAATAGGTGTCTATCCGTTTCAGCCTTTCATCATACTGCATGGTCTCTTGTTGGTGCGCCCTGTAAATCTTGTTAATTTCGCTGCAATGGCGGTGTTCCATGTTTTTCTGTTCCGCCTGTTCAACCTTTACCCGTTCCTGCAAATCGGCAATGTCCTGCTTCAACTGACCGTTTTCCGCTTCCAACCTCTTGACCTTGCTGCCGCCCAAAAGAGAACTGACACCGTCCGCTATGGCTGTCGTTGCGTTCACAGCAGCACTCTTCATCTTCTGTGTGTTGATTTCCCCTTTCACCTGCTTCAACTTTTTCTGCGCTTCCTCTTCCAGTTGTAACAGGTTGCCTATGTTCTCCTGCAGGCTGCCTTGCTGCTCTATCAATTCCTTGTAGTATTGCGCTGTTGAAATGTGCCTTGCCTCCGAACCGTCCACACCTCTTTTCAGTCCGTACTTGCCCATAGCTTCCGCATAGGTGTCTTGGAAACGCTTCAAGTTCTTTTGTGTCATCACGTCATCGACACAGAGCCTTGTCGCTTGTGGATTCTTCTTGCGGTATTTCTTCTTTCCGTCCTGCTGTTCCAGCTTGGCTTTCCTGCGTTCCCCCGTCACTATTGGTATAACAGTTGCGTGCAGGTGCGGTGTCTGCTCGTCCATATGCAGGACTGCCGAAACCACATTGTCCTTTCCGAAAGTCTCACGCAGCCATTTCAGGTTGTCGTCGCACCAGTTGCCGAGTGCCCCGTCCGCTTCCATCCGTTTCATATCCTCGTTGGTTCCGGTCAGCAATACACGGATAGCCCTTACCTGGTTGTCGGCTATTTTCCGTTTGATACCTGCGTTTCCTATCCGATGGGCTATCGCCTCGGTACGGTTGTTCACTCCTTCGGGGAACTGTACCAGTTCCCGATTCAGATGCGTACGGGTTTCATCCGCATTTTTCGGATGGCTCGTGCGCTCTATGTGTGCCGACATCTTGCTGTCCGCACCCTTTGCTTTTTCCAAATGCAAAACTGCATATCCCATATCTCTGTTCTGTTTTTAGGTTGATAATTCCACTTGCCCTGCTGTCATGCCGCATGGCTCACGGGGTTTCCAAAGGGGTGCAACCCCTATGGCTCATTGGGGCATTTTTAGCGATGCCTTGCATTGCGTGTAGAAAATGCCCTAATGAGCTATGGCTTTTTCAAAAAGCCGTTCGGACAACATACGCCTACATTCTGAATCTCCTGCCTTTCTTCATGGTCGGTTCTTGCTCCTGCTGCTCGGATGGTCGGTCTTGCTTGCCCTGTTGTGGCAAATCCAAACCCTGCTCCTGTCTCTTTCCGCACAGGTAGTCGTTCAAGTCCGCATACCCCCGATATTCGTGTGAGAAGTCACGCACACGGCAGGAGTATTCCCTTTCGATTTCCCGTGTCGCTTTCCACCCGGCATGGTCGTTGTCAAGCAGGCAATGGATGCGCTCGTACGGATATAGCACGTCAAGGGCTTTCGTCACATTGGCGGTGGAGTTGAGTATGACATAATCCTGCCCGTCAAGGTTGGGCATGGTCGGGCAGTTCCTCATGCGCAGTGTGAGGAACGAAAGATAGTCCATCATGCCCTCGAATACCAAACATTTCTCCCTTGGCTCTCCCTGTTGCCGTATGTGGGTGATGTCTTTCGGTGCGATGCAGCCTTTGAAAAAAGAGTTGCGCACCTCGTAGCCGCCAGCCACATTCGGGAAGCCGATGGCGAAGTAAGGTTTGCCGTTGTGCGTGAAGTGGAGTTCCTTGCATTCTCTTTTTGCCAGTTCGATATTGATACCTCGCCCTTGCAGGTAACGGAGTAACGCAGGATGGACAAGGTCACGGACTTCCAACTGTTGGAAGCTCGGCTGTGAAGAGGACTGCTGCCCAAAAGAGAAAGACACGGGGCGTATATGGGACGCTTGCTCCGCTATCTTTTCCAAAAGGCAATGCAAATCATCGGAAGCGTAAAGTTCCTGCGCCAGTGCAATGATATTGCCGCCCTTGCCTGCGCCAAAATCGTACCAGAGGTTCAGTTCCGTGTTCACCTTGAAAGACGGTTCGCTCTCCTGTCTGAAAGGCGACTTGTACCAAAGATTGCCGCCCTGTTGTTTTACGGGGCTGTACCCCAAACTGTACAGATAGTCGGAAATGCGTATCTGCTTTACATCGGTTATTGTCATTCGTTTTTTGTTTTTGGATGAATATGTTTTTTTTCTTTTCGCCCGTATATCTTTACAGAGTACGGTCTGTAATCGCTTTACTTTACTGCCGTATATATAGGGTACGGTAATAAAGTAAAGTGCTTTGTCGGTGTTTCGAACCGCTTCGCTTTATTCCCAATATATAGGCACTGGGAATAAAGTAAAGTGGTTTTGGTACGCGGCTAATAGTGGAAATCGGGCATGAACCTGTACTTCTTCCCGTTCTCCTGCACTATCATCCGCTTGTTTTTCAATGTGGTAATCAGACTGACCACCTTGTTGTCACTAAGCGGCACACCGACAGAGGCATAGGCACTTTTCAAGGCTTCCGCAAGTTCTTGATAGCCGTATTCGTCTTTCAGCGTGAAAGCCGCTTCCAAGGCAATGCGGTGCTGATGTTCGGTGATGTCCCGATAAGCATCGAACTTCTCTTTTTTCGGTCTGCCCGGCTCTTTCTTCTGAAACTTGTACCCGTCCAGCAATTCGGGCAACGCCTCTTCATTGATGCGGAAAGCGAACGCCTCGAAGTCCATTGCCCGGATATGTGCCGCCCGTACCGTGCTTACATCCGTATCCTTTTCGTCCTTTTCCACGAGCAGCACGGTTTCCGCCTTGTTGTTCAATTCCGTACCGATATGCCCCCTTGCGTTTTCGTCCGCCTTGTTCTGGTGCAGGATGGTATGGATATGTATCTGCCTTTCGTCCGTCCACTGCATTAGCTTTGAAATGATGCAGGTCGCCTCGCTCGGGCTGTTGATGTCATACACCATGTCCCTAATGCCGTCAATGACCACCAGCCCGATGTTATCGGTACGGTAGATTGCCTGCTCCACAATGGCGATGCGTTCTTCGGGCGTGTGCTTGCGTAGCGCAAGGAATTCCAGATTCTCATTGTCCCTGTCGGTTGGAAGTCCTGCCATACGAAGGATGCGCCTTGCCACTTTCAGACAATGGTAGGGGCTTTGCTCGGTGTCCACATAAAGTATTTTACGTTTGTCTTCGGGTAGTGTTGCAGCATACTGCAACACAATCCCGTTTGTCAGTGCCGCCGCCACGATAGCGGAGACATTGAACGTCTTCTTGCTCTTGGCTTTCCCGATTGACGCGCTGAAGTTGCCCAGCGTGCCGATGACCGAATTATGCACTTTGAGTATTTCGGGGGCTTTCTCGTAGGTCTTCGAAAGGCTCAGCCGTGAGGCTTGCCAAAGTACCACCGCCTCTTCGGGCGTGATGGATTTTCTTTCTCTGTACTCCATAACGTCTCCTTTTATTTGCGTCCTCCGCTTTTGTGACCAGCCAGTTCAAGAGCCAGTTCAGCGTCAACAATGATTTTGCGCCCTATCTGCGTGATAGCCTTGCTTATCTTTCCGCTTTTCTTGATGCGGTTGGCAGTGGGCATGCTGCATCCGAACAAACGGGCTATGCCGCTTATTCCGTACACATATTTCTTGTCCGTATCGGTTACGGGCTGCGGTGTCCTTGCCTCGCTGTCCGTAGATGCGTGGCGGTTCAGGAAGATAAATTCCTCGCCTGTCATTTGCCATACAGGTTTCGATAAAAGTTCTTTTAGTTCCATAGGATGAAATTAACGTTTGTACTGCAAGCCCTGCGCACAGGCTTTTTTGTCTCGTTCGAACAGTGCAAAGTTAGCTTCGGGTATGGGTGGTAAGGATGTGGATAGCGTGAATTGAACATCACGCTATCTCACACTGTATCAGAAGATAAAGAAAAGTGGTAAATTAAATTTTGAGTGGTAAAAGTGGTTGTGTCGTGGAATATCGGAACGTATCATACGTTATCTGAACACGGTCTTCATTTTCTTGGCGAACTCTTGGTTCGTATCACTCGGAAAATCCGAAACGGGTTCTTTGTATTTGGATTTGTAGTAGCTTTCCTCTATTCCCAACAATTCCATGACAGTCTCTTTCCAGCTTTCCCTGTCCTGCTTGGGCAATGTTTCCCCCATAAGGAAGATGAGATAACAGACACGTGCCTTTTCCCTCGGTCTTATTTTCAGCTTGCTGCCGTTGGGCTGCAAATTCATGTTGGCGTAGAAGTCCGCTTCTGAAATATCCTCGAACTGCTTCCCGTTGCACATTTCATAAACGGCAGATATCAGCTTCATGGAAAAATATGCGGACAGGTTTTGGGGTGTGGTGTCGGGATTAGGGACTGTTGCAGAAACATCGGGAGCATCCGTTTCCTTTCTCTTTTGGTCGGTCATGTACTTTTCAAGTATAGCCAACAGGTTGCAGCCAAGTTCATACATATTCTTGAAACGGTTCTCTGAACATGACAGTGCTTCCTTTGTGGCTTGTTTCTTTTTGTCGTACAGTTCGTCCAGTTTCGCCTTTTCCTTTTCATATTCCCGTTTACACCGTTCGTATCTTCGGTTCAGCAGTTCTTCTTCCTGTCTGTCGTGCGCCCTGTACACCATTGCTTCCAGTGAGCCATTCGCTTCCATCAGTTCCTTGTTGTACTCCCTTGTCGTTTTCATCTGGTTATCAATGCTCCAGTCGAAGCGGTCTGCATGGTCACGGCTGATAAGCCAGGTGTCGATATTGTCAAGCCGGGGCTGGTTAGCGTTGTATATGGATATGTTGCTTTCTATTTCCCGTTTCAAGCTGTTCAGCAATAAGGAACGGTGTTCCGTACCCGTTTCAAGCACCATGCCGATAAGGGAAGTTTCAAACGCTTGTGTGTCCTCATGCTGCTTGTAGAAGTCGGAAATGAACTTCTGCTTTTCAAAAGAGAAACCTTTGCCGGACAGTATATCGGTGTACATTCTGTTAAGTTCTCCGTATTGGGGTATCATTGATGTTATTTCGTTCATGTTATAAGAGATTAAATTTGTTCATTGCATTAATTTTGATTTCATCCGCCACGTCAATATAGGGCTTCATGGCTTTATAGTCGCTGTGCCCCGTCCATTTCATTACTACCTGTACAGGAATACCAAGAGCCAAGGCATTACAAATAAATGTCCGTCTGCCTGTATGGGTACATAGCAGAGCATATTTGGGTGTTACTTCATCTATTCGCTCGTTTCCTTTGTAATAGGTTTCCCGTACTGGTTCATCTATTTCTGCCAATTCTCCTAATTCTTTCAAATACTCGTTCATCTTTTGATTGCTTACCACTGGCAGTGCCTTATCGTTTTTGAATGGAATATTTTTGTATTTTTCAAGTATAGCCTTACTGTGGTCGTTCAACTCAATAATAAGGCTGTCTGCCGTTTTGATGGTAGTAACTTCTATGTGTTCATCTTTAACGTCACTACGTTTCAAATTATATACATCTGAATGGCGTAATCCTGTGAAACAACAGAACAGTAGTACGTCTCTGACCCTTTCAAGATACTGTTTGGTGGCAGGGATTTGGCAAGCTCTGATTTTATCCATTTCGCTTCGGGTAAGGAATATTACTTTTTTCGGGGCACTTTTCATCTTGGGCATGAATTTGTCATAAGCCATATTTTGATGATACCCTTTTCGGTTAGCCCAACGCAAAAACCATTTCAGAAACTTGATTTGCTTGGCTATGGAAGTGTTGCGCATATCCTTGTCGCTTCGCAAGTAGTCAATATACTCATTGAAGTGCTTTTCCGTCCAGCTATCAAATGTCGTGCTTGGGTCAAAAGTGGCAATATGCTTTTTTACCGTGGCGAATTTTTTAAGAGTAGAGGACGACCAGTCGTTTTGCTTGCTACATTCTGCTACAAACTCATCGAAAATTTTCATGAAGTCCAATTCTGCTTTTGGCTTTTCTTCATGATTTTCTTTTTCCCCTTTCATTTTTAGGTTGAATACTTCCTTAATTTGTGCAGGGGTGGGCGTTACATCTTGTACCTCAAACTCTTTGAATACATTTTGTATTTCGGTGTATTGCCGCAATAATTCGGCATTGATTTCAGACGCACTTTGCTTTAGCTTATTAGTGCAACCGTTTCTAACTCGCTGCTTGTTCGCATCCCATTTTTCTATATCAATTCTATAGCCCGTTGTAAACTCTATGCGTTGGCTTGCAAAAATGACACGCATACGGATGGGGACATTTTGAGTAATGGGAACGCCATCTTTCTTACGGCTTTCCAATGCGAAAATGATGTTTCTCTTTATATTCATAAACTGGGTGTATTTGAAAAGTTGCACCCAAAAGTACACCCAAGAATTGATATATGCAATGATATTAAGAGATATTTAGATTAAAGGTGAAGAAATATAAGTATTTAATAATCTGATATTTGATAGGATTTGATATTTTATGAAAAGGTTCGAGAGACTCCCTCCAGGTCCACTAAAAAGTCTCTGAATTTCAGAGACTTTTTCTTTTTATAACTCCTCTCATTTATGGAAGTAGTCGAACATTCGGTCAATCCGAAACCCTGTGGGGCTGTTAAATTCAAGCAGATAGTTTACATCATCTAAGAATAAAGAATCATTTAGTTCTCCGAACAATTTCCGGAAGTGTTCTTAATGTATCAGTCTTTCCTATTAGAAAGTTAGAGGTGTTTATGCTCTCATGCTATGCATAACAGGTTAATTATAAACGACTTATGCCGTTAGAGTAAAAATACGTTCCATCACTTATACTCTCATGCTCTCACCACGTTTTGAAGCATATTTCTGCATAACACGCTTTCTGTCAGTTATATATCCTTTTTTATAGACTGTTCCAACTTGACATAAAACAAGGCGTTTTCAGACGTTTTCCTTGCAAAAAGTGCACGTAAAGGGTTTGTGCTTCCATGGAATATAACGACTGAGAAGTTTCGGCAGCGATAAAAAAGACCAAGACGTTTTTAAAAAAGCTCGTTGTCTTTTAAAAAAAGCTCCTATTCTTTTTTAAAAAGACCTTTATCTTTTTAAGAAAGCTCTTGCTTTTTCAGAAAAACACCCTTGTCTTTTGGGTGGACACTTCACACGTTAGTATGCATTGCGCTACACGTACGTTCGCATAGCCCTACACATACGTTCGCATAGCCCTACACGTACGTATGTGTGGCTCCATGCAGACGTACGTGTGATATCGCACAAATCAATCAATGCAAATCATAATACCCTTCACCGTTGTTTCAATAGCCAAAAGCAGAATCAATCATAATTATCATATCAATGCCATTTGCTTGATAATGTGCTGCATACACACTTTCTTTGTTATCGATAATTGGCCTATATACTAAGGCCACTGTATAAACCTATAAAAAAATCAAAACTATGACAACAAGAAAACACTTTAGCAAAGAACAATGAGAGGATTTGACGAGTACGGAAATATCCGAAAACCTGCAGTGATAATGAACGAATATAAACCAAATGGAAAGGAGGTAGTTATAATTGGTAAGATTAAAAAAAGAATAATTTAAAGGGTGTTGTAGAACCTCTGATTATATGAAACTATTCAAATATAGAAAATTTAAATTAATAAAATTATGAGACAGAAAGAATTCATAGAAAACATCTACGGACATTTGGAGAGAACCGAGCATAAAGTAAACGGTTTATTCATACCTCAATCGGCAAAAAACAATTCCGAAGTAAACAACAGTACTGACAAGGTTGTTTTTGCCATACAACAAGAAGCCCCCAAAACATCCAAACGACATTTTAATGGTGCTCGAATATTATTAAGCCGTAACACGGAAACTATAATTGAAAACAGGAAAAAGATAAAATCCTTGTTAAGAGCTATCCTCCATAAGAATATCAAAAGCGGAATCTATAACCAGACTGAAAAGAAACTGGATAACAAGGCAAAGGCTATCAAGAGAAAACCAACCCCAACAGATAAATATAAAAAGTAAGCGTATGGCAAGTTTGAAAATTAAATTCCGCCCTTCTACTGTAGAGGGCAGACAAGGAACAATATTCTATCAAGTGATTCATAATCGTGTAGTCCGTCAAATAAAGACGCACTACCAAATCTATGAGAGTGAATGGGACAGTAACTTGTCAGAGGTTGTAGTGTCTCGTTTTAATGAAACGAGAAAAGATTATTTATTTGAGATAAGAGAGAATATAGGAAATGACACACGAAAATTCCAACGAATCATAGCATCGCTGGAACAGCAGAGAAAGTCGTATACTTCGGATGATGTGGTATCGACATTCGTTTCCTTCAATCCCCAAAACTCTTTCTTCGGATTCATGGAGAAAGTCATTGCCAATTTAAAAAAGTTGGGTAAGATAAGAACTTCTGAAGCATATAACACCACACTCAACAGCTTTCGCCGTTTCCGCGAGGATAAGGACATCTTATTGGATAAAGTGGATTCCGATATGATGCTGGCATACGAAGCCTATCTGAAAACAAACGGAGTAAGTCCCAACAGTTCATCATTCTATATGCGCAATCTGAGAGCAGTCTACAATCGTGCGGTGGAAAAAGAGATAATATTGCAACGGTTTCCGTTCAAACATGTCTATACAGGCGTAGACAAGACTGTAAAGAGAGCCGTCTCATTAAGGGTTATCAAGCAGATTAAGGAAATGGATTTGTCACTCAATCCATCGGCAGACTTTGCAAGGGATATGTTTCTTTTTTCTTTCTACACTCGTGGAATGTCACTTGTAGATATGGCATACTTGCGAAAAAAAGACCTTGCCAACGGTATTCTTTCCTATCGTCGCCGAAAGACGGGACAGCAACTATTCATCAAGTGGGAGAAGCCGATGCAGAAGATTGTGGATAAATACGATACAGGAAACTCCATCTATCTACTTCCCATTATCAAACAAGGTTCAAAAATAGAGGAACGGGCACAGTATATTTATGCCGGACATAACATAAACCGAAACCTAAAAATTATCGGTCAGGAACTAGGACTTTCTATTCCCCTGACCCTATATTGCTCGCGCCACTCATGGGCGAGTATTGCCAAAAGCAAAAATATTCCTCTATCGGTTATCAGTGAAGGAATGGGACATGATTCAGAGGCTACTACCCGAATTTATCTCGACTCATTAGATAATATGGCGATAGATAAAGCTAACAGCCTGATATTGAAGTCTCTGTAAGAGAATAATTGTTGAGCAAATAAAATCTCTCTTTGTAAGAGATGTTTAATGATGCAAAAGTACGAAATATATTGCAAATAAGCCAATAAAATCAATAAAATAATTCTATGAACAAACAAATTTGTTATGCATGATGAAATAATTGTTGAGCAAACAAAATAAATACAGTAGAATAAAGTTCTTATTTCCAAGCAATTAATTCTGTATCGTTCACTCTTACAAAGAGAATATTTAATATTTTATATATCAAACGTTTGCAAAAATTGATTCAGGTAATATATTAAATAAAATGAAACGTATATTCTTATTGTTAACAATTCTTACAACAGGGTTCCTACAAGAGCTTGATGCGCAAAAAATTGTAGGGAAAACCAACCTGCTTTCAGATGCTTTCCTGAACATTAACTTAGGGATAGAAGTTGGGCTTGCACCGCAATGGACGCTGGATGTCAGCGGAGAATTCAATGGCTGGACACTGGCAAATGACAAACGTTGGAAGCACTGGGCAATACAACCAGAAGCCAGATATTGGTTTTGCGACCGTTTCGCCGGACATTTCGTAGGAGCACATGTGCACGGAGGACAATACAATATGGGAGGATTCAACGGAAAGATAAACCTGTTTGGGACAGACGCACGCAAATTGAAGGATACACGTTATCAGGGATGGTTCGTGGGTGCGGGAGTGGCATACGGCTATGCGTGGATTCTGAGCCGCCATTGGAATCTGGAGGCGGAAATCGGTTTCGGATATTCTTACACCCGCTACGACCGTTTCAACTGTGCCGGTTGTGGCAAAAAGATAGAGAGCAACAAGCCGCACCATTATGTGGGTCCCACGAAAGCGGCCATTAACCTGGTTTATCTATTCTAAAATAGCAACGAACATGAAAAGGATAATATTCATACTGGCAACCATACTGGGCATGGGAAATATGTCCGGAGCGGTAGCGCAAAATGATAACGACAAAATGATACCCGGCGTAACGGTGAACCATTTCGAAATGAGCCGTGAAGGAAAATATCTTACCGTTGAAATGGGAGTCGATTTGACTGCACTTGACGTGGACGTCAACCGTGCCGTAGTGCTTACCCCGCGATTAGTCAACGGAGCGGATTCTGTGGACTTGCCGTCGATAGGCATTTACGGACGAAGACGATATTATTACTATGTACGAAACGGCATAAGCACCATCTCAGGCGAATCGGAGAAGTCATTCCGGGCATCGAAAAAGCCGGAACAATTGGAGTACGACAACTTTGTTCTCTACAAAGATTGGATGGATGGAGCCACACTTAAGTTCCATCGTAGCGACTGGGGATGTTGTCAAACCATAGTGGCGCAATACGTAGGCGAGCTGGGAAGATATCACGAAGCGTTTTTTCCCGAACTGGTATTCGTGCAGCCAAAAGTAGAAATCATGAAAAGTCGCTCATTGTCGGGGACGGCTTTCATAGACTTCCCGGTAAATCAGACGGTAATCTATCCCGATTACCGCCGCAATACGGCTGAATTGGGTAAAATACAGGCGACCATTGACTCCGTGCGCAATGACAAGGATGTCACCATCACTTCCGTATGGTTGAAGGGATATGCCTCGCCAGAGAGCCCTTACAAACACAACACGCAACTTGCCATTGGACGTACAACCGCACTTAAAAAGCACATAGGGCTATTGTACAATTTTGCAGACAACATTATCCAAACTGATTACGAGCCCGAAGACTGGGCCGGATTGCGCCGTCACGTGGAACAGTCGAAGATTAACCACCGCACGGAGATTCTGGCACTGATTGACAGCGACATGGAACCGGATGCCAAAGAAGCAAAAATCAAGCGCACTTATCCGCAGGAGTACCGCTTCATGTTGCAGAACTTCTACCCCGCTTTACGTCATACGGACTACCGCATAGACTACAATATCCGCATGTTCAGCGAAGTGGAGGAAATAAGGCGCATCATGGCTGAACAGCCGCAGAAATTGAGCCTAAACGAATTTTACCTCGTTGCCGGGAAATATGAGCCTGGCACAGACGAGTTCACGGATGTCTTCCAAACAGCCGTGCGCATGTTCCCCAACGATGAGACCGCCAATTTGAACGCTGCTAATGCTGCCATTCGCCGGGATGATTTCGCGATGGCACGTAAGTATCTCGCCAAGGCGGGTGATTCACCCGAAGCGGTCTATGCGCGGGGTGCGTTGGCCGTGCGCGAGAAAGATTATGACACGGCGCGACGGTACCTCGGCAAGGCAAAAGAGATGGGGCTGGAAAAGGCGGCGCGCACGCTGGAAGAGCTGGACGAAAGACTGAAATAATCAATCATATAAACCAAGAGAGAAGAAATATATTTTTAGACATTATTAAATTTATCTACGATGAAAAGAAATTTATTATTCATGTCTGTACTGGCATCCCTGTTCTTGGTAGGATGCTCACAGAAAGAGATTGTTCCGGGGGGTGAGGACAACGGTAAAGGCAGCGGTAGCAGCTTCATTAACGTAAACTTGGTGTCCTACGGCAACGGCACACGAGCCATCTCTCCTTACGAAGACGGCACCGACGAGGAAAACAAGGTAACAAAGGTGCGCTTCTACTTCTTCACCGAAACCGGCGGTCCCGCCAACGTGAAGCTCAACGGTAGCTCCTATGTCAACTACTACGACTGGACTCCCGGCAAAGATGACGTTAATCCGGGTTCTAATCCCGACATCGAGAAGAAACTCTCGGCGACCATTGTGATCAGGACGCCTGCCGGTGACCAAGTGCCACAGAGGATTGCCGCCGTGCTCAATCCCACAGAGAATGCCAAATCCAGAAGTCTCTCCGAGCTGCAGTCTGTCGCTGCAGACTACGCAAATGGCAACTTCACCAGAGAAGGTCAATTTGTGATGTTCAACTCGGTATACGCCGAGGGCTCCGACGAGATTGTGACCCAGCCCATCCTTGCCAAAAATCTGTGCACCACGGAAGCGGATGCAAAAGATAACCCTGTAACCCTCTATGTAGAACGCAGCGTGGCTAAAGTAAGCCTTGGCTTTGGCGATCTCCTTGACTCCAACCATAGGATGCAGATAAAGGATAAAGACGGCAACGCTGTCAAAGTTCCCGGCGTTGATGGACAACAGATAAATGTTTATTTGGAAATTAAAGGCTGGGGGCTCACCGCCGAAACCGACAAAGGCAGACTTGTGAAGAAGATCGATGCCAGTTGGGACGGCAACTGGTGGAAAGGCTCCTACCGTAGCTTCTGGGCAATCAATGCAGAAAATGCAGCGAACCAATACCACAAGTACACCGACATCCCCGAGATGGATTGGACTACCCCTCCGCATTTGTACACCAATGAAAACGCAGGCCAACTTGCAGGGAAACAACTAAACAAGACCAAGTTCATCATCAATGGCAACATCTGTGACGAGAATGGCAATGCTCTCACCCTTGTTCGGCACCTGGGTGTGCATTTCGCTGATGTCACCAGCAGTTCCGATGAGAACGAAAACTTCAAGTCCCTCAAGAACAGCATCCTCAAACGACTCGAAGCAAGCGGCAAGAAATACTATGTGAAGGAGACCACCGGCGAAAGCGACAATGCACTAACCACCTTCCGCCAGATTGACGCCGGCGATATCAAAATTGTCAAGGCTGACCAAAAGACTCAGGAAGACAGCAACAACAACTGCTACGTTTACGCACAGCTCACCGATGCCGCAGCGAACCTGATTTGGTATACCAATAACGAACCCTCCGTGGAAAATCCCACAGCTTCAGCATCTGATATCAACAATGCCCTTAAAAACAAGGATGTTGTAGACTGGGGCCTCGTGTGGAACTCGGGCATGACCTACTATTACGATGAAATCAAGCACATCACCGACTCCAAGATGACGGGCGTTGTGCGAAACCACATCTACAAGGTCAACATCACAAAGATTGCAGGCCTCGGCACCCCCGTTTACGATCCAGAGGAGGTCATCTATCCCGAAAAGCCGGAGAAGAACGACCACTATATAGCCGCAGAGATCAAGATCCTCTCGTGGCGCGTCGTCACTGACAACTACGAACTGGAGTGGTAATCTGAACACCCCAAGATGTTCCTGATACTTAATCCCATGTGGGAGGCGGCTCCCGTCTCCTACACATATCGGTAAAACAAAATAACAAATACAGTACCCGCCCACTGGTACATAAGGGAGGTGTGGCATCGGAAACCTGAAGACAGGTATCCCCACTTAATGAGAAAATCCGGACGCAGAAGTTCCGCACACCATCTATAAAAAGTATAAACGATATAATCATAAAAGAGTAAACGATATGAATATACGGACATTGATAAGGAATGTGGCAGCCAAGGTTTGTGTGATGTCAGCCTGCCTGTTGGCTCTTTCGTCCTGCGATAGTTGGCTCTACGAGGAAGAAGGCGACTGTTCGGTGTACTACCGGCTCAAATTCCGCTACAACAGGAACCTAAAATGGGCGGATGCTTTTGCCAACGAGGTGTCATCGGTTCACCTGTATGCCTTCGACAAATCGGACGTACTGGTCTGGCAGCAAGAGGAACAGATAGATCCGGCTACGGCGGAGGACTACTCGATGCTGCTCGACCTGCCCGCCGGTGACTACAAACTGCTTGCCTGGTGCGGACTTCAAAACGACGGTGAGCATGAGGAATCATTCTCCGTTCCCGAAGCCCATGTAGGAGAAACCCATATGGAGCAGTTGCAGTGTGCGCTTAATCGTCAGCATGATGAATCGGGCGCATTCAGCAAGGAACACTTATATCGTCTCTTCCACGGAACGCTGGACGTGTCACTGCCTAGCAACGACGACGGAGGCAGTTACGAATACACCATGCTCCTGACCAAGAACACCAACCACATCCGTGTCATCCTACAGCACTTGTCGGGAGAGGATGTGAACGAGGCTGACTTTATCTTCCGTATTGATGATGAAAACGGTCTTATGGCACACGACAACGAGCTGATGGCCGACGAGAATATCAACTACCGTCCCTGGGATATACAGAGTGTCGAGGCAGGTATTGGCAAAGACGATACTGGTGTTATCAGCAATGTGAAAGGACTCGTTGCCGACTTCACCGTAGGTCGCCTGATTGAGACACATCACGAGAATATGATACTCACCATCACCACCAGGGAAGGCAAGACCGTGGCTCGCATTCCAGTGATAGACTACGCTTTGATGGGAAAAGAGTACTACGAAAAGGAATATAATTATCCGATGGATAAGCGGGAGTTCCTCGACCGTCTGGATGAGTGCGTGATGACTCTTTTCCTTGACGAGAATCACACATGGGTAAGCAGCGTCATTCAGATTCTGTCATGGCGTGTGGTGCTGAGTAATGTTGAAGTGGAATAATTAGAGAGAAGGATTGAACTGATGAAACCGAACATTATACATAGCATTGTAGTCTGCCTGGCGGCATTCGCACTGCCTTTCATAGTGGCGTGCAGCAGTCAGGAAGAATCCTTGCCGGACACTGTTACGGAAGCTGCCCTGTATCTGAACGTCTCCACGCTGGAGCAATCGAGGTCGGGCGAAACGGCTAACCTGCCCGACAACGAGCAGATGCACAGCGTACGTGTGGTTGTGCTACACGCGGATGGCTCGGTGGAACATAACCGCCACTATTCGCTGGAGGGCGCGCAAGCACAGAAATATATCATCCTCAAAGTAAGCCCCAACGAAAAGAAACAGATTTTCCTTTTTGCCAACGAAGAGAGCGTATCGGTCGTGGAAGGCGTAACGGGAGGAGAACAAACGCTAACCGGCTTCTTCAGCAGCTATACAGAGAAGTCGGAAGGCTTTGAAACTGCAGTAAACGGCCTCTACTTCACCCCGGACTATTCGGGCGGTAAACCCATCCCGATGTCGTCCATGTACGAGATAGACTTTACCGAAGGAAGGTTCGAGGGGACGTTCTACGTGGTGCGTGTCGCCACGAAGTTCACGGTAAACTTCAAGAACTGGCGCGATGAGGAAGTGACCGTGAAGAGATTTACCTTGGCAAAGCATGCCGACAAGAACTTCCTGATGGCGCATGTCCGGAACACTGACCAGAATACAGAACTTTTCGATGGAGAGACCTGGATAAAATGGCTGAAAAAGGTTTCCGATGCTTCGTCCGAAAATGACAGTTACGAAACCACTGAAGCCACCGGCTGGCTGAAGGACTACGAACTGCCGGCTACGGCGGATAAAGCAAAAACCTATACCAACGGGGAGGTTTCCGTTGGAAAGCCGACAGTTGACATGGGAAGCCCTGACCGCTCGAAACCGGGTGTCGCTAAGAATGTCCCCGTTTTCTACTTGCCTGAGAGCATGAACCTTAAAGCCGGTGCAACGGACGGTGAGCAGGAGTACAAGATGACAATCAATATTAAAGAAGGCGAAGAAGAGGCTAAAGTTAAATCTTTTTCATTCACGTTGCCCAACCTGAAGGCCCTGTTCCGCAACACTCATGTGATAGTGAACATCACATTACTTAACGACATGGAAATCGTAGTGGACGTGATTCCATACAGCGAGGTAAAGCTTGATCCTGTATTCGGATTGTAAAACCATAAACAGAAACATTATGAAGCATTTTGTACTACATACCATCCTCTTCCTGATGATTGTAACCGTTGCCGGTTGCCAGGATGATTTTTTGAAGCAGGAAATCATTGGCGAAGGCAAGGCAAGCGTATCCGCCACATTGGACTTCAAACCCATGTCGGCGGCACTGACCCAGACACGGGCTACGGGAGGCGCCTTAAAGGATATAAGAAGTTTACATGTTTTGTTGTATGACCAAAACCGGATTCTTAAAAAACAATGGCGGATTGAACAATATAAAGTGTCTGATGAAAACCGTACTGATACGGATGCGGAAAACGGGCACAAAGCGGAAACACAAACCAAACGTGCCACTTTCAAGTTGCCGGAAGAAATTAGTTTCGGCAAATATTATATGTATGCCGTGGCGAACATTCCCGACCTGTTGACAAATACGGCTTATTCTGAAGCCATAAAAACAGTGGACGGACTCAAAAATATTCCCCTCACATGGGATTTTAAAGACGTGGCTAACAACGGCCAGATGATAGGCTTTTTTACAAAAAAGACTGCCTCTGCCCTGTCGACAAACGACGAGTCGCTTGTAGTGAATGAAAAAAGCGTAAAACTCCATGCGTGGTTGCGCCGTGCGGCATCGAAAGTAACGATAGCCTACGATGGCAGTGATTTGGCAGAAGGAGTGTTTATCTATCTCGAATCGGTGCAGATTAAAGATATTCCATTACAATGTTATTTGGGAAAGGACAATAATGTAGGTGCGGAAGGATATAAGTTGGAAGTGGAAGCTCCTAAAGTGGAAGCTCCTAAAGAAGGAAAGGAAATAGACATGCCCGATGGGGAAATCATTTCCTATTCCAATCACAAACATGGAGAAGCAGGCTTTGAAATCGGTGACGATTGTGTGGGACATCGTATCACGGCAGGTAGCCCAAAATTCGGCTCTCACGAAGAAACGGATGAAGCACTGTATTTTTACGAGAATATGCAGGGCGCGGGAGATGATATGCCCGACAAGCAGCAGGATGCAACCGGTCCTGATGGAAAACCGGACGGGAAACTGGATTTTCCCGGATTGCCGGACGATGAGACATACAGACTCAAAGATGGCGTACCCTACGGCACCTACATTGAGGTGAAAGCTCACTATATATCCAACAACTCCAAGCGACTGGGCAACGGGCCTATCATCTACCGTTTCATGTTGGGACAGGACGAGAAAAATGACTATAACGCCAAGCGTAATTGCCATTACAAACTGACATTGAAATTCAGGAACTTCGCCAACGATGCAGATTGGCATATCGAGTACGAGGAACCGGAACCCGGAGTGATGACTCCCGAACCGTACTACATAACCTATCTGTACAATCATTCCATGATGTACCCTATCAAGGTGAATACGGGTGGGCATAAGATTGAATCTATAAAGGCAGAAATCAAAGAAAACAACTGGGCTCCCCATAATGCCAGTAGCGATATTTATTATACGGGTGCTCCGAATGGTGTTGCAGCACCGTGGAACGGTTTCCTGTCATTACATAAAACCACGGAGACAGTGCTTTATGCAGATAAAATCACTAATAATGAAACATATTACCAAAAAGATCCAAAACGCGGTGAACGTGTATATAAGAACTTTACTTTGCCTGACAACCAGACATTCGAAGAGTTTACGACTGACGGTTCTGTAGCAGACGATAAATACCGTATAGAAAAGCATCCCACGGAAGCAAATACATACAATGTATATATTCCTATGTACACACGTGCCAAACAGATGATATCAACGACCGGATACACGGGGAATAATCCATACGTGGCGTACCAACGGAAAGCGATAGTGAGGATTACAACCAAATTGACAGGTGTGGATAAGCCTTTTATAAACGAAGTTCCAATATACCAGGTACGCCGTGTGGTGAATCCTAAGGGAATTTATCGTTCTGCGAACAACAACAAATCTTTTCATGTAGTATTGAAACGATTGCCGGGAGAGGATGAACGAATGTTCAAAACATTCCAATCTGAAGGGCCTTGGAAAGCCTATGTCATCAAGAGATCTAACGGAGATGGAATTACGCTTTCGGCAACGTCGGGGTCAGAGTCAAAACCTGATTCGGAATATGGTTTTGCCATTCATGGCAAAACCGGTAGTGTGATTGATTTCAATGTTGATTTTTCCGGGAGCTCCACTGAGAACCGTTACGCCATTATCCGCGTGGAATATCACAATTATACCTGCCAGCACCTGATTTTCGTGCGACAAGGAGACAAACCTGACGATTTGGTTACAGGCGGCGTGAAGTGGTATGCCAAAAACATGAGGACTTCAACGGAACTGGCTTCTACTCCATTGGACGAAGGATCGCTGTTCAAATTCGGAAATTGGCTCCAGCCGATAGACGCATTGAGTAATAAAAATCCATTCGAGCCGTGGATAAATGTTACACCGGAAAATTTCAAAGTATATCCTGAAAATGGTTTTACCAATGCAGCGACTAAGAATGAAATGAAGTGGGATAGTATTACTTCTAATGGAAATGCCCAAACGTTTGGCAACCCCCAGATGCAAAAAGCCAGGGTAGCTACAGCCGACGACTTTTGGGAATTGAGGAAGGAAGGCAGCCATGTAGAACAGGGATACGGTGTATTGTATGGAGATGATGCCACAAAAACGGCTGATGATATCGTAGAAGTTTACGGCTATGATTATGAACATAATACAATGGGACGTGGAATGAGAGGTTGTTTTGCATACAACAGTGAAACGGGTAAAAGCCTCTTTTTCCCCATTGGTGCTTCCGGCTACGGACATAGAAAACAAAGCTTTAATACCGGTTGGGGAGATCATGAAAGCCTCAATGGAGTATTAAGATATGCTTCCGGTCGAACAAAATTATATGAGGCTCCTACTGAACGTCCGTTGTTTTACGATTTATACAAACGACCGGGAGCCATCTATTGGTTAAATAAGGAAATTCCTAGAAACCAACTTACACCAACGGATGGTTCCAGCTTGGGATGGGATATCAACTATTTCTCATTCGATTTCAATTTTATCTCTACGAGCAACTTGATTAGAGAGAATGGCTCGGATGCTTGCTTTGTGCGCTGTGTTGTCGATGAATAGACTATAACAGATATACAATCAGAAATGTCTTGAAAGAAATGGAATGTAACCGGATAAGAGGGTGCAGACCGGAGACGGAAGCGAAGTATCGTCGGCAGTGCGGGGTTTCCCTGCTCGAATTTTCCTG
Source organism: uncultured Phocaeicola sp. (assembly GCA_948956705.1). The sequence goes on along the minus strand of CARCZS010000004.1, from coordinate 19,386 downwards.
TCATGTCAATACATACCATCTCGTCATTTGATGCTGGAACGTAATGGTATCAAATGCAGTCCGGAAGAGGGAGTAACTTATATCAAGAACACTCTAAATAAACATAAAAAGCGGTTGCCTTTCAAACGACAACCGCTTTTCCGATATTCATAACCTGAATCACAAAAGTCCGTTAGAACCAAGGACTATCAACATCGCATATCCCAAAACCAGTCCGATAGCTCCCATTATCAATCCGACCTTCTCCATATCCTTTTGCTGAATCATGCCTGTTGCATGTGCCAAGGCATTCGGAGGAGTAGAAATGGGAAGAACCATAGCAAGGGAAGAACCGACAGCCACTCCTATCAGCAAAGTTTCCACACCGCCCAAAGCAGAAAGGTTCTCACGCATACTAATACCGGCTATGGCAAGAATAGGAACCAGCAAAGCAGCGGTAGCTGTATGCGAAATGAAATTGGCCATGGCATAGCAAATTAATCCCGAACCGACAATCATCAGTACAGGAGGCCAGGTATTGAATGGAATGGATTCAATCATGTGCTGCGCAAGCCCTGTCTCCTGCAGCGCAACGCCCAGCGCAAATCCTCCGGCTACCATCCAAAGCACACTCCAACTGATTTCTTCCAGGTCACGTTTGGTAATAATTCCCGTGACGCAAAAGACAGCGACAGGAATCATGGCCACCACATTGGAATTTACTCCGGTGAACTTGTCGGACATCCACAGCAACACTGTAACAGCAAAAGTTATATATACCAAAATAGAACGCCAGTCTTTTTTTGCCTCTCCGCTTATTTGCAATTCAATTGTCTTCTGTTTGAAAGGAAACAGACGTAACAGGATAAGCCAAGATATGAACAATACAACGACAGTATAAGGCATCATAAATCCCATCCATTCACCAAAACCGATGTTCAAGTTCAATCCTTCAGGGTCATTCAGGTATTTCAAGGCTATAGCGTTAGGAGGAGTTCCGATAGGAGTTCCCATACCACCGATATTGGCAGCTACGGGAATTGCCATGGCCAAACCGATTTTCCCTTTTCCGTCTGCCGGCAGAGACTTCAAAACCGGAGTCAGGAATGTAAGCATCATGGCAGCAGTGGCTGTATTACTGAGAAACATGGAAAAGACGGCCGTTACCATAATAAAGCCCAACAGGACATAACGGGACTGAGTACCGAAGGGCTTTAACATGACTCGTGCCAACAATACATCCAATCCGCTTTTAGTAGCAGCAATAGCCAGAATGAACCCACCGATAAACAGCATGATGATAGGATCGGCAAAACAGTGCATGATAGACTTATACTTCACCGTACGACCCAACTCTTCCATAGGGATACCCTGAATAAAAAAACACAGACTACTGTCGGATACTGTCAACAACAGCAAGACAACAATCAATACGGAAGTAGTCCACGCTGGAACAGCCTCGAACACCCACATCAAAGTGGCAAAAACAAAAATAGAGATTAACCTCTGTTCTATGACTGTCAGCCCTTCTATTCCAAATGTGCTAATGGGCAAACACCATAGTATAAGGGCAACAGTTATGGCAACAGCCAACTTTATGCCTCTGCTTACATTTCTTTTTTCAGCCAACCGTTTGGCTTTCTTCAAATCTTGATAGGCTTCGACCAATTGGAAGCCACGGAAAATTTTGTACATAGTATTAGAATTAACAAATTTAAGGACAAAGGTAATATATTATCCTGATATAACCTACGGCTACGCCAATGTTAAATACTGTCAACTGTATATGGAAGGCCCAATCAGACTAAACAGTATGGCATTTTAAAACAATCTCATAATTTACAAACCGAGAAATACCGGTAAACGAATAGAGAAATATCGATTTTTCTTCATATACCCAAAACACCTTTAATGAATATTCTTTAAAAGAGATGCAGCCTAGCATCAATCAAAATATCGTTTTTACTTTTTCAAGGCCGTCTGTCTGATTGCTCTCTTTTTACTTTGTATTCACTCGGACTAACTCCAAAATGTTTCCGGAACACTTCCCTGAAGTATTTAGCGTCACAAAATCCAGTCATTTCTGCTATTTCGGTAATAGAATATTCTCCTTCCCGCAATAATTGCTCCGCACGTTGCATACGTATCAAACGAATATAATCTGTGGGTGAACCATCTGTCAAACTTTTCAGTTTGTTATAGAAACTGCTACGGCTCATGTTATGTAGTGCACACAAAGTATCTACCGTAAAATTTGGATTGGTCATGTTTTTCTCTATGTTTTTCCTGACGGAAGAAATGAATTTCCAGTCCAGCGTATCCTTGCAGCCTTTGGGCCATTGTTCATTATCAAAATCAGCACTGCCGTATTTTTTACGAAGCAGGAGGCGGTTGGCAATCAAACGATTAATGCTTGCTTTAAGTATACCTACACTGAATGGTTTTGTTATATAGTCATCGGCACCGACCTTCAAGCCTTCCAGAATATTCTTTTCATCACCTAAAGCGGTCAGCAACAGTACTGGAATATGTGAAGTCTCGATATTCCCCTTGATAGCGGCACACAGTTCATCTCCCGCCAACTCTGGCATCATAATATCCGAAAGTACCAGATCAGGATTGAATTCAGATAAAATATCAAGCGCCTCGTTTCCGTTCCTACAAGACTGAACCTTATAATCTTGTCCCAAAGTATTAACCAGATAGATACGCAAGTCATCGTTGTCCTCTACTATAAGGATGCGCCTAGACAAATTACAGTCAGAAGTGTTGGCTGTGCTCAACGAGAATGCCGTATTAATTTCAGGCATACTTATGGTTTGTTCCTGAGGGTGGGCTGTAATACTGGCTTTCTTGAAATGAGCGTTCCCTTTACGGAAAAGGAGCTTTATACACGTGCCTTGTCCTACACCGCTTTCTATTGATATATTTCCGCCATGCAAACGTACAAGCCTATGCACCAACATCAACCCTATGCCACTGCCACTTACTTTTAGGTTGATGGCGTTACTGCCCCTGAAATAGGTACGGAAAAGGCTTTTTTGTTCATTATGGGGAATCCCGATTCCCGTATCCCTTACTTCGATACACCAGTTCTCTCCACATTCTGACGCTCTAACGTGTATGCTTCCATTTTCCGGAGTATACTTCAGAGCATTTGAAAGGATATTCTTCAGAATAGAGTCCATTTTGTCTCTGTCAAACCACACATTTAAGTAATTACAGCTACTTTCGCATACCAATTGGATGTGCTTGACTTTTGCGTATGAACGGAAAGTGTCACAAATACCGGATATATATGCCCCCAATTCATATTCGGCGATATACAGATGTGACGAATAAGTGTCAATCCGTTCAAAATTGATAAGATTGGTCACAAGACGCAAAAGCACGTCCACATTCCTCAGGGCCATCCCTACATGTTTCTTTCCTTCTTTATTGACCAAGTCCCTGTTATTCAATTCTTCCAACGGTGCCTTTATCAAAGTCAAGGGCGTACGTATATCATGGGCTGTATTGATAAAGAAACGTGTCTTTTCATCGGATATCTTTTTTTGTTTCCTCAAAGCCATTATACGAAACAGAATGGTGCATGCCAGAATGAACAGTACCACATAACCGACCATGGCCCAAGGACTGGCCCATACAGGAGGGGAGATGATAATCGAAAGGCTGCGTTGTCCATAACTTTTATATTTTTCCTCATTAGAAACCGAACGTATATGAAGTGTATATTTTCCTGCTGGAAGATTGGTAAAACGAATCAGCCCATTGGAAGACGGCGTACTCCATTCCTTATGAAACCCTTCCAGTTTCCATGAATAAAGTACATTGGAAGGATAGTCGTAATTAATGGAGAAGGCTTGCAGGGAAAATGTATTTTGTCCATACTTGAGTTTCAGCTCACGAGTATCATTTAAGCTTGCCTGCAACGGTGAGCCGTCCTCCCCCGGGTATACTGTCTGATAAGATATTATTAAGTCACTAAGCAGAATCGGCGAAAAAGAGGGACGAGGAATCTTTATATCGGCCGGGAAGCCGATAACACCATCATTGCTGCCCAGTATGAAACGTCCGTCACTGCGCAAGATGCCGGCACCGGGGTTGAAGCAGACGCTCATAAGCCCCTGTTCACGGGTCCAGTTACTAAAAGACATGTTCTGAGGAGAAAAATGGACAATCCCATTTTCTGTACAAAGCAGCATATCCCCATTGGGCTTAGGCAGGATGGTATGGATATTATTGGAAATAAGCGCGCAATTTTCTTTATGATATTGGGCGAATGCATTTGCACCGGGATCGTAGAGTAGCAGCCCGGCACCTTCGGTTCCTATATACAATACACCGTTTTCTGCCTGATATAATGCGCAAACATGTGCGGATTCTACAGGCAGGTCTATGTTACGGCTATTTCCCGACTCCTTATCCAACAGATATAAGCCTCTGGAAGTACCGACCCATATTGATGAGCGGTCCTTTTCTTGGATGCAGTTAATGGAACTTAGGCCCGGATACAAACGTGACCTCCCTCTTTTAATATCAAAACATTTCAGGTTATAGAAACCTCCGGACCAGATGTTCCCATCCGAGTCTTTCCGGATATCCCTGATATATTGGTCCGGACGTAAGTCCAGATGGAAAAAAGCCGAAGAGGAGATGTAGTCGACTTTAAGGGTACGCTTATTTATCTGATAAATTCCGGAGGTAAAACCGCCTGCCAGAATAATACCGGGAGAACCCTCGCATAAGGTAAGGAAAATATGATTTTTATCCCCGGATTCCTTGTCGAAGGTACTGAAAAAGGAATGCCATTCCCCAGTTTTTGTTTTATATAAGCTTATACCGTTGCTGGTACCAAACCAAAGGTCGCCCTCACTGTCCTCAATTACATCATGCACCTGATTGTTCACCAGTGACTGACGGTTGCCGATTGAATGTCGAGTCCAGAGGTATCCCCCGTAACGGTTGTCACAAACAGTTATCCCATTAAAATAATTTGCAATCCAGATACGTGCTTTCGCATCCACATATATATCGTTGATGTTATTGTCATTCATGCCGTAATGAGCGGTGTAATCGGCTACTATATAGGGAACTGCACGGCATGAGTCTACATCCATACGGTAAATACCCTTCCCATCAGTGGCTATCAGCACCTCGTTCTTGTTAAAAGGTACAATCCGCGTAATGTTTACATCACCGAAAGTTTCATCCGAATGTATGCCTGATGGACTGTCGGGGCTGAAAATCCAAACTCCCTGCTTGGAGGTTCCTATGAAAAGTTTGTTCAGGTCGGCAGAAAAGAACAGTTCGCTTATTGTTACCCGAAGATTATACGCGGGCATACACGAAAGTGATAAAGGATGTTTCTCCAATTTTGCCCGGTACAAGCCGGATTCAGTACCTATAAAAAAGTCATCAGGTCCCGTCTGTTCAACAGCGGTAATGTTACTGGCTATGTTGCAAGACGGCTGCAAAACATTTCCAGTGTGGGTGTCAAACAGGATTATTTGCTCTTTACCGCACAGCCACACATATCCGGTGCAATCCATATATCCATAAGTGATGTTAGGCAAGACATTTCCTTTTTTAGACAGCGGAGGTGTATAGACCAACTCAAAACGGTTATAATCCGGATCATAACGGAAAATACGCCCTTTCTGACTTATCCCCCACAATATCCCGCCCTCTGCCATATAAAGCCAATTCAAACAACTTTGTATGTTAAATTTCTTTCCTTGGTCTGTCAGTTCATAGTGTTTTATTTCCTTTCCGTCATACCGGTTAGGGCCTTCTTGGGTGAGAAACCACATGTATCCTAAAGAATCCTGCAAAATGCGATAAACTTTCTGGCTACCCAAACCATCTTCCATTCCTATGTACTTATACGTCTGTGCATCGCATACTTGGGTAAAAAACGCAAATATAAAAAATGTAAGCAATGCATTTCTTAAATAGTAACTTTTTCTACTTTTCATTGAAGTTCATGTGCTTTTCATTAAAAAAGGAACATCCTGATTCTTGGAGAATATCAGGAATTCCAATAATATACTACTTTATGTTACGTTAAATTAATACACAAAAATAAAAGAAATATATTAAAAATACAGGTAAGCGAAAACGATTTTAACAAAAAATACACTTTTAATAAGCATAGTAATTACAGTACACATTTTTTTATAATTCTCAGACTATGAGCATGACGACATTAAAATGGATTATATGGTTTCAATAGCACTTTGATAGGCCCCCTTGCATCATCGCTGTATAAATGCTGTTGGAATCTTGCATCGGTTTGTACCTGACATACTATCGCCTTCCGGCAATGCCGATTCTATGCCTGCACACATTGATTATTTACAAAGCTTTGGACACAAGGAATTGAACAAGTTTGTTTCAAGAAAGTGTTTTGACCGATTTGTTTTCGGCAGGTATACTTATCAATTCAAGGACAGCAACCGTCTATACAATGATTGAGCGCATTTCTTTCCATAAACTTTTAGATGCATTTGCAGCTTTTTATTTCTCATCGTTTTTATTTTGATTAATTAATAATTAAATTTGTCCCGCTAAAAAGACCTAAAACAAATCTAATATGAGAATAAATGTATTCTGTATCCTCATCTTCTGTTGTGCTTTCTTTTGCTATGGGAATCATATTCACTTTAAGCATATTAATGTAAAAGACGGTTTGTCGCAAATCACTGTGCTTTCCATCTATCAGGATGAGGTAGGAACATTGTGGTTTGGCTCCAGTGAAGGACTGAACAGATATAATGGTGACAAGATAGACATCTATCGCCCGTCGCAAAACAGCAATGGACTTACCCATAATGAAATCAGTGCCATTTGCGGAGACAAAAACGGAAGCATCTATATCCGTTCCATCTATGACCTGATAAAGTTCGATATAGAAAAAGAAAAGTTTACCTGCATCCTTCCCAATGCAGTCCATACCATGTATTGCCATAAGGATACGTTATGGATTGGACACCGGAATGAATTGCAATACTATCTGAAGAGTGACGGAAAGGTGCATCACGCAGCCACTCTGGAGTATAAATTCAATGTCGGAAATTCATTGATTATAGACCAGGATTACATCTGGATGGGGCACAGCCAAGGCGTCTCACTGATATCCCGCAAAGACTATAAGACAATTAAAACCATCACCGGCATTTCCCATATTTCTTCTATCTATAGAGACAGCCGGCGAAATATGTGGATCGGCACTGTGCAGGACGGCCTTTACCGCATCAATCCGCAGGAGGAGAGAACACATTACACAGACAGCAACCGATTGTCCAACAATCAGATAAGGACGGTTCAGGAAGACAACAATGGACATATTTGGGTAGGGACTTTCAATGGTCTGAACCATTATGACCCTGATTCCGACACATGGACCGCCCACCTTCATCAAGATAATATAGACTATGGACTCAGCCATAACTCTATCAACTGCCTATATAAAGACCGTCAAGGAACGATTTGGATAGGAACTTATTTCGGCGGAGTAAATTACTTTAACCCCGATACCAACACGTGCCGGTTTTATGGCTCGGGGACAACAGGAAACCATTTCTTAAGTTTTCCTTTTGTCGGTAAGATGGTAGAAGATGGGGAGGAAAACCTTTGGATATGTACAGAAGGAGGAGGACTGAATCTCTTCAACCGAACGACTCAAACCTTTGAGAAGTTCTCTTATCATGCCAACGGACTTCCCGGAACGGCGCATAACAATATGAAATGTATCTATTATGCCAAAGAGAAAAACAAACTATACATAGGTACGCATACCGGCGGTCTCGCTATTTTCGACATTGCTCGGAAACAGTTCCGCACGCTGACTCCCCTTCAAAACAACCCGACTTCACAAGCCGGAAATATCGTCAATGAAATACAGCCTTATAAAGACAAGCTTATTATGCTGACGCAGGCAGGTGTCTATCTTTTCAATCCCGAACAAGAGACGTTCTCTCCCCTCACCCGCAATGAAGATATCAATGAGCAACTCTCCCGCCCTTATCAGTTTGAGACCTTTCTTATCGACAGTAAAGAAAGACTATGGCTGGCCGATTCAAAAGGAGGACTTCTGCGCATCCACATGACGGACAACAGTCTTCACCGTTATTACACCAACGCGCAAGATTCTTCCTCCATCGGTAAATTCAGAATAGTGAATATCATGGAAAACAGCAAAGGCGAAATTTATTTCGGCACTATCGGCTCAGGATTATTCAAATATATCCCCGATAGTGACTCCTTCTGTCAATATGGACTAGGCAATAACGCATTGCCCAGCGATTATTGCTACTATATCTGTGAATCTCCCATTTACCACCATCTGTTGATTCTGCACAGCAAAGGCTTCTCTCTCTTTGATTCCGAAACCGGTAAAAGCAAGCATACATACAATTTATTTCAAATGGGATATTGCCAGGGCTCAAGCATTTATTTCGCACAAAATGGAGAAGTCTTTATCGGCGGAGTAAACGGCATGCTTTCTTTTTTTGAAGAACAGCTCTACCACACCAACCATGATTATCATATTTATTTTGATCAGTTGTGGGTGCATAACACACGTGTACTGCCCGATGACGAAACCGGAATCCTCCCGCAAACTCTCTCGCAGGTAAAAGAAATCAGGCTTTCGCACGACCAGAACAATCTAATCTTCGAGTTCTGCTCCTCCAATTATACGTTGAACGAAGACATAATTTATGAATACAAATTAGAAGGTTTCTCCGACCATTGGATTCCTACCCAGTCACAGTCTATTTCCTACACCAACCTCAGTCCGGGCATGTATCGGCTAATAGTTCGCGAACATCAGGGTTCACACAGCATCAGCCTCAACATCTACATTGCTCCTCCTTTCTATGCCACTTACTGGGCGTTTATGATATATGTGTTGTGTCTGATTGGTATCATGTACCTCATTATCCATATCAAGACTAAACAAACCCAGCTTCAGGCCTCACTGCAATTTGAGCGCAAAGAAAAAGAACGCACAGAAGAACTGAATCAGGTCAAACTGAGATTCTTTACCAACATCTCACATGAGTTCCGCACTCCTCTCACACTGATTATCGGACAGATTGAGGTGTTATTGCAGCAAAATAAACTTGCTCCGACCATCTATAACCGCATATTGCACATCTATAAAAACGCATGGCACATGAGAGATCTCATTTCAGAACTTCTGGACTTCCGCAAACAGGAGCAAGGATATCTGAAACTGAGGATTGAACACAAAGACATCATTCCTTTTGTAAAAGAAATATACATGTCCTTTTATGAATATGCGGCTACCCAGCAAATCAATTACCGGTTTGAATGCCCGGAACAAGAACTCAAACTATGGTTTGACCCGGTACAACTGCAGAAAGTCATATTCAATCTGATTTCAAACGCCTTTAAATATACCCCAAAAGGAGGTAAAATCAATGTGACCATCAGCAATACAAACACACAGGCTCATATCAGTGTAAAGGACAATGGCTCCGGCATTCCACAAGAAGCTGTCAGCAAAATATTCGAACGTTTCTACCAACTGGAGAATGGCGCCAACAAATTCACGCTCGGCACAGGCATCGGACTGGCACTCTCCAAAGGAATCATCGACCTTCATCATGGAAGTATTCATGTGAAAAGCGAACCGGGCCAAGGAAGTGAGTTCACAATCTGTCTGCTAAAAGGGAACTCTCATTTTTCACCTGAAGACATTGCACATACCCGCCTGACTACGGATGACAACAGAGACACCGGCAAGTTGCTCGACCTAGCAGAGATGCCCATCGAAGAAACTCCTCCCACCACACCGGATACAGACAGCGGAAAACCAGTGCTCCTCATTGTGGAAGATAATGAAGAAATGCTGGATTTACTGAAGAGCATATTCGAATCCATGTATGAAGTGCACATCGCCCTGAACGGCAAGGAAGGATTGCAAATGGCATATCAGGTACATCCCAGCCTCATTATCAGTGATGTGATGATGCCTGAAATGTCGGGCAAGGAATTATGTTATAAGATAAAAAACAGTATCGAACTATCTTATATTCCTGTCATACTGCTCACGGCACAAGCGTCCGAACAATATACAATAGAAGGATATATGTTTGGGGCAGACGATTATATCACCAAGCCCTTTAATGTGAAAATTCTCATAGCCCGTTGTAGCAACCTCATCAAGAACCGGCAACAAATGCTGGAACGTCTCAAACAGCCTATCGCCAACAAACAGGAGGCCCCGGACACCATTAATGTAAATGACCGCCAACTGTTGGAAAAGGCTATACAAGTAATCAAAGAGAACTTTGAGAATCCGGAGTTCGACATGAACCTTCTCGCCTCTGAGCTTGGAATGGGACGCAGCAAACTATATACGAAATTAAAAGAAATTACCGGACTGACTCCCAATGAGTTTACTCTCAAATTGAAATTGGAGGAAGCAATGCATTTACTGAACAATGCGCCTCATCTCAATGTAACGGAGATTTCCTACCAACTCGGGTTCTCTTCGGCCAGATACTTCAGCAAATGTTTCAAAACATTCTATGGTATTGCTCCTCTGAATGTACGCAAAAACAATGATTCTCCCGCCAAAGAAGATAAGTAAGGCTGTCTCATTTTCTATTTTGAGACAGCCTCACAACCTAACAAAACCTAACCTTTTACCTCAACAATTAAAATATATATTTAATCCCAACCCGGATTCTGTGTTATCTCTTTGTTCTTACCGATTACATTAATAGGTATAGGATGATAATAATGCTTATTTTCATCAAACGAACGGTTTTCCCAGTCAGTGCCGGCAAACACATCAATATAATGTTTTCCGTTCAATTCAAACAGCTTCACACGGCCAGGATCAGCCTTTCCTTCAGACGGATTGAAACGGGGATTGTCAAAATCCGATGGTTCAAAACGCATGCCCAGTACACGGTTTGCCAAACGCTTTCCCCATTTCCAACGCATCAAATCCTGATAGCGGGTATCTTCAAAACACAGTTCCACACGGCGTTCACGGCGAAGTTCAATAATTAGGGCAGACAAGCCTTCACCCGCATATTTCGGGTCCATTACAGGATTCAGTGTCAAGTGAGGCATTCCGGCACGGTCACGAATCACATTGACAGTCCGGTCTAAATCAGACTGAGTAACGGTTCCCAATTCAGCTTTTGCTTCTGCCAAGTTCAACAAGACTTCAGCATAGCGCAATAATGGAGCATCATGTGTCTCATTACCATAGCCTTTCATGTCTTGTTCAGCAATATAATGTTTGATAACATGATAACCTGTAGCCGATTCCCAACCTGTCATTCCTGCTACACGAGGGAAGATAAACTTGTCTTTATTGTACAGAATTTCCTTTGAATGACGTGGATCAAGCACAATCTGAGTCAAACGCGGATCACGGTTGTCCAAGACATTCTCATACTCATCATCATTAAAAGTCTCGCTCAAAGCAACAGGTTTGGCAGTTCCGTCCGGCTCTATACAAAGGAAATCGTCAACAAAATCTTTTGTAGCACCATTGCCCGAAGCAACCAAATAACCGCATAAGCGATGGCCCAACAAACCGGCTACATATTTTCTAAACAAAATCACTTCCTTATTATCAGTCAAATCATCACTGGTAAATAAAGTGGCATAGTCTTTATCAGGATTTCCGGTGTTATAAATTTCATATTTCTTCATTGCCATCAACGCTTCAGATGCTTTCACGGCTTCCTGCAAGAATTTTTCATAATCACCCAATCCATGATATTTTCTATAAGTACCTTCGTAAAGGCAAATACGTGATTTCAATGCCAATGCTGCACCTTTTGTCACACGCACCCCTTTATTACCCCAGTCTTCCGGCAAATAGTCGCAAGCCTTATTGATATCTTCCAGAACATGGTCCATCACTTCCTTGCGGGGAGTACGCGGCCCATACAGTTCTTCAGAATCCGTATTCAAAGGAGTAGTGATATAAGGGACATCGCCATACATCTGTACTTTATCCAAATAGAACCATGCACGGAAGAAATAAGCCTCACCCGCATACCTGTTTCTGATATTTTCTGCTATTCCCACTTTCTCATAATTAGCAAAGAAAGTGTTGATGCGGCGCAGCAAAGTCCAATACCACCCTCCGGCAGTCGGGTTATTGGGAACCGTCTCTTTCCCGGCAGCAATCTTTGTATACGAAGTATGGTTTGAGTTACTCTTCGAAACATAGTTATCAGTCTGTACATCCTTCCAGAAATAATCCGCATAACTACTATTCCATGCACCCAGGGTATGTCCTACCATAAAACGGTAATAACTGTCATTTCCGGCTTCATTGTAAATACCGTTATTATAGACTTCAAGGTCACTTTCGGTCTTCCAATAGCTATTGTCATTCAAGTCGTGTGTCGGATTTCTATCCAAAAAGGAATCATTACAAGAAACACACATCAATGATACAGCCGCTAAAGCTGCTATATTTAATATTATTTTTTTCATCTTGTCTACTAAATTTAGAATGTTACGTTTAATCCGAATGAATAAGTACGCTGGAACGGATATACCATAGTACCATTCTTACCCGCTGCTTCAGGGTCGTAAGCTCCCTTCACATTGGTGAATTCAAACAAGTTTTCAGCACTGAAATAAACACCTGCTTTTGCAACGTGCAAGAAGCTCAACCATGATTTCGGGAAGTCATATCCTACTGTCAGATTCTTCAGACGACAATAAGAAGCATCCTGCAAATATTTGGTTTGCTTTTGTTGGTTCTTTGTTTCACGTGCAATAGGACGCGCAAAGTATGCGTCGCGATTGTCTTCAGACCATGAGTCCGTAACAAACCATTTCTGAGTATTATAATACTGTGTTGCCACCGGCCAGAAAGGTTGTGAACTCGGCCAGAAATCACGTTTGCCGATACCCTGGAAGAAGACATTCAAATATACATTCTTATAAGACATATTAGCAGTGATACCATATTGGTAACGCGGAGTAGTGTTACCGATTACTTTCAAGTCACCATGGTCGTCTAATGTATTCGAACCGTTGTTTATCTTATTATTTCCATCCAAATCTTTGTACATGATATCACCGGGAGCCCAGTTAGCACCTAACTTAGACTGGTCTGCATGGTTTTGAACATCAGCATCCGACTGATAGAAACCTTCTGTCTCATATCCCCATATTTCGCCAATCTTCTGACCCACATAATAGTCACTCAATGTTTCAGTCGGATTTTCATATTTAGTAATTTCAGCCTGTGAATCCGAAAGGATAAAACCTAAATCATAAGAGAAATCATTACCAATACGGTCATTCCATTTCACAGAAACTTCCCAACCGCGGGTGCGCAACTCTGCTTTATTGGCAGGAGGAGCCGTTGTTCCCAGCACTTCAGGATATTCCACCTTAACAAGCATATCCGATGTCGTTCTCTGATACCAGTCGAAAGAGAAGTCCAAGCGTTGGTTCAACATGGTAAAATCAAGACCGACATTAAAGGTAGAAGCTTTCTCCCAAGTCAAATCGCTGGACACCAATCCTGCCGGATTGATATATAAAGATTTCTCACCGTCTACAAATAGCCAGTTTCCTGCTGTACCTGAAGCCATAAAGGGAATATACGGATAATATTTAGTATTGCCCGACCAACTGCTGGCTGTCAATAACTGATTACCCAAAATACCGTAAGAAGCACGTATCTTCAAGTTGTCCAACCAAGAACGAGTCGACTCCATGAAAGATTCTTCCGACACACGCCATGCTCCCGAGAATGAAGGCAGGAATACAAAACGATTATCAGAAGGGAAACGGGAAGTTCCATCGTAACGGCCGTTCACTTCAAATAAATAACGGTTATTATAGATATAATTCAAACGGAAGAAACCGCCACGCAAAGCCCATTCATAACCACTTTCGCTAACAGTCTGCATACCGGTTCCCAAACTCATTGAAGGTAAATCCTGAGAGATAAGGTTCTGGCGTGTAGCAGTAGTCGTATTATACTTGGTCAGTTCCTGATTGAAACCCAGCATGGCCTTCACATAATGTTTTTCTGCAAAAGTGTGTTCATAATCTGTGTAGGCATTGAAAGAATAATAGTCTTTATTACCGTTCACCCACGAATAGCTGTTGTTATTGGTATTACCTTCTGTCTCAACAAAAGCATTGGTAATCATATCCACTTTCTTACGATGCTCTGCACTGCGGCTGTAATTCAGATTGTAAGTAAAGTCCACACGCGCATGCCAGTCTTTGGTAAAGGTAAAGTCGGCACTACCGGTCAACCAGATATCATGTACTTTCTTCTTGTCACGACCGCCCTGTTCCAACAAAGATATAGGATTTTGGTCATCAAAGTATTTACCGGCATATTGGTCAAGTTCCGGATAACGTGCATCGCCTCCCCACGGACGAGACATACGTGTCGGAGTTGAAAATACCATCTGCTGCCAAACATCATCTTTATACTTATGAGGTTTATCGGTAGTAGTATAGTTATACAAAACTTTAGCACCCAGTTTCATCCATGGAGTAGTCTGATTGTCGACAGACAAACGGGTATTCAAACGTTGGAAACTATCTTCACCCACTTTGTACATACCCGATTGGTTTACATAACCTACAGAAGTATAGAATTTAGTCTTTTCATTACCACCCGAAATATTTATATTATGACGGTGAGAAGGAGTATACTTCTTCAGCATCAAATCAGTCCAGTCAGAATGACCATAATAATACATGGTACCGTTCAGCACTTCATATTCAGGATTGTTAGCAGGGTCATTTGCATAATTCTTCATTTTTTCCACCGTATCCGGATTATACATCACATCCAGATTGGCATTTGTCATTGCCCGATTTACAAATTCGGCATGCTCCCAACTTGTACCTACCATTTCCGGCAATACTGTCGGTTTGGAAAATGCCACATTACCGGAATAAGACACAGTAGTCTTCATATCCGAGCCTGCATTCTTCGTTGTTACCAGAATAACACCATAAGCAGCACGTACACCATAGATGGCAGATGCAGCCGCATCTTTCAATACCGTAACGTTGGCAATGTCATTCGGATTAATCATATCGAGATTCATCTCCACACCGTCAACCAACACCAGTGGGCTACCACCGTTAATAGAAGTAGTACCACGCACATTCAGTGTCGCTCCGGTACCCGGCTCACCACTACTCGGCGTAATCTGCAAGTTAGGTATAGTTCCCTGCAATGCGCTGGTAGACGAAGTGATAGGGCGTGATTGCAAGACTTTCGCATCGACAGTTCCAACAGAACCTGTCAGATTTACTTTCTTTTGCGAGCCATATCCCACCACCACTACTTCATCCAAAGCCTGGCTGTCTTCTTTCAACTTGATAGTAAAACTAGTTTGATTTCCGACTTTAATCTCCATACTCTGATAGCCGATATAAGAGATTTGCAGAATAGCTCCTTCGGGTACATTACTCAGGGTAAACTTCCCTTCAAAGTCGGTTATCGTACCGTTTGTTGTGCCTTTTACCATCACATTCGCACCGATAATAGACTCTTGTGAGTCCATCACCACACCGGTAATAGTCTTACCCTGTTGTGTAACAATGGCTACTGACGCCACATCCGGTTTAGCCGGCTCCAAAGATGCCTTCGCTGCATCCGGGCTTGCAAATACACTTACATTTGCCAACAGCATTGATGTAGTGCACATTAAGAATCCTTTCTTTCGTAAAAGCAAAGAAATCTGTTTTGATGTTTTTTTCATAATAATAGTTCAAAATTCGTTAGTAGTAAACTTTTTAACAGCACAAAAATAGGGTATGCCCCTTATTGGAACATACCCTTTTTTTGAGTTCTTTGTACATAAATTAACCGAACGGACAATTTTATACACAACTATGGACGCGAAGGATACATTGTCAACCGAATATTACCACTTTGCAATGGTTTCTTCAGACGGATACCAATACGCGTATAAGCAGGAGAGTTCACTTCAACAGTCTCCGAATTAAATTCTACCACACCCGGAGCTTCAATATCCACCGTCATTTTTTCTCCGTCCAACACCAATTCCAAGCGATTGCTTCCTATCACCTTCCATTCGGCACGAGTCGTAATAGCCGTTTCAAAAGAGATGCCGGATGCCGCATCAAAATAATCTTCAATAACGAAAGTTCCTTCTCCGGCACGATTATATGTAAAGGTACGTATCAGCTTTTCCAGTTCAGGCACCGAAGTAGCATACGCTGACGTATAATCAATCTGAAAAATATCCATACCGTCAGTCAATTCTTTCTTCAATACCACTCCCTGAGCCTTCTTGCCCGATACCTGACACTGTCCGTTAATAAAGGGAACAGGATGACCGAATGAATTTTTAATAGGATATTTATAAGCATTTCCACTAAAATAATCACCGGGATAAGAGAAAGGGCCACCCATATCGCCTGCCATCGTCTGGCCGCCCATCACTACTGCATAAGAGCCTACATCATTATGATTATGGTTTTCTGCGTTGTGTCCTCCCTTTACAGATACCCCCAAACGGCAAGCCGAGCCGGTAGCAGGGCGGCTAATGATAATGCCCGCTTCATCATAACAAGAATGGAGTTCGTCTGCTTCAGCTTTCAATACCTCTTGTATTTCCGGAGTCATTTCCACCTTCCAAGCCTGGCGTGGGAACATACCGATGGTGTGCAATGAAAGATTATCCATGTCGGGTATTTCATATTTTTCCTCATAAGGAGCAGTGCCCAACACATTATCACAATAGTTCGTAATAAACCAAGAAGGTGAAACACCGGCACGGCAGTCGGCATAAGCAGGGCAAACCTGATTCATTATCTGTATTTTCTTTCCATATTGCGCAATACGGGCAAACTTAGGAGTACGAAAAAAATCAATCTTCCCTTTCGTAGCACGGCAAATTTCTTCACGCAACAAGATAAACGAGCAGAAACCATAATTATAATATCCTACCCCCTCACTGCAATATCCGTCATCACTGTATCCTTTCATTCCATATACATAATATTTCTCGGCAGCAGCTACAAAAAAAGCACGTTCCTCTTTGTCCTGCAGCAAAGTGAGTGCTGCACCCGTCACACCGGCCAAACACACCGAGTTCCAGTTATTCGTGACAGTAAACCAATAAAAAGGTTTTGTTTCTTCCAAACAACGATAGATTGGACGGAACACCTTCTCACGGAAAGCGCACATCGCCAAAGCTTTCGTCTCAGCCGGCAAACGGTCATCCAATAAATAAATACATTGTGCCAATGTATTTCCGGCAGTAGCAACAACCAAGTCTACATAATAATCCGTTCCATGATAGTTATGCAAGTTACGGTCATGCGCTGGAATTGACCAAGGCTTCTGACGGCAGAGTTCTTCCACTCCTTCACAAATCGCCGGAATGAAACGCCGCTTATTCTCCAAACATTCCGCCAATACTAATCGCCACAAATATTGATAACGGGCATTCATCATATTCTCTCCCGGCAGACGAATCTCAGTCTTATTAAGATGCAAATAAAGCGAATCTACAAAAGGCGGCATTCCATCCTTCAGACTACGATGAGCCTCTTCAATTAATTTTCGGGCTTCAGGAGTATTCTTCATTTTATCCCAATAGGCACGGTCTTTATAGGTAACTCCGATACCTTCCGGTTTTTCTGGTAGCATGGCAGCTATCTCACGGATACGTTCTACCGGAATGTTATTACCATGCAGCTCATCTTTTGCCATCCGGTAAACCTCTGTACCTGCCAGCAAAAATGCACCCGGACCATACACCTCTGTCATTTCACGAGTTACTTTCTTGGGATCGGCACCTATAGGCTGCACATAGCCCAACTTACCATCTTCCTCTATTGCACCTACCAAGGCTTTCCAGCCTTTTTCCACCGCCGGAAGAAATTCTTCCTCCGCCAACAATCCTTCATTAATACCGTATGCCAAAGCATAAACAAAAAATCCGGAGCAGCTGGTTTCCGGAGAAGAATAAGAATGAGGATCCAGCATACTGGCTCTCCAAAATCCGTCAGACTGTTGCAAAGCTACTACACGGGTAGCCAGTTCCACAAACAAGTTCTCATAAAAAGTTCTGTATTTATTACCTACAGGAAGTTCACGAAGAATTTCGACCAGTCCTCCCAGCACCCATCCGTTTCCTCTGCCCCAAAACACCTTCTCGCCATTGGCTTCTTTTTGAGTAAAGTAGCGATGGTCTCTATAAAACAAATGGGCATCCTTATCATAAAGGAACTCATAAGTCTCTTTATACTCCTTATCCATAAAACGGAGAAATTTCTTATCACCGGTAATGTTATACAAACGAGCATAAACCGGCGGAGCCATAAATAAAGCATCACACCACGTCCATTTTTCCAAAGTGGAAGCATCACCATAATCCAACAAGAAAGACCCTTTAGAAGGATGCGCCATCACCCATTCGGCACGAGCCTTTGTAGGAATCAGCATCTCTTCCTTTCCATATTTACGATAAAGATCCAAATAAGTTTGTGCCACACAGATATCATCTGCATGATACATTCGTTTATCCACTTGCCAATAATTACGTGCTCCCAAACGTCGCAACCATTTAAAATAAAAATCATCCTGATTTTCCTGCTCCGCCACGGATGCCCATTTAGACAAGCCCAGATAGAACGTAGCGTTTACCCAATTCAACGGATCATAGGTAACTTCTTTCATGTGGGCTATTTGCCAATCGGCAACACGCCTCATTGATTGTCTTACTTCTTGTTTTGAAAAAAAATTTTGTGCATAAGAGCAACATACTATCCAGCACAAAGACAACAAAAATGCTATTCGTTTATTCATAATAATATTTATAGGTTTTTATTTCTACAAAATTAAAGCTTCAGGTATTCTTTATGTAGCGATATTGTCCTGAGTATATACATTTATAGTACTTAAACGATATTTCTCCCCCATTCCAAGCTGTATGAGCAGTATAAATACAAAAAGAAGCCTCCGAATCATTTGACTGACTCGGAGGCTTTCATTAAAACGGCAGCTACCTACTCTCCCACTGTTACGCAGTACCATCGGCGTGGTGAGGCTTAACTTCTCTGTTCGGAATGGGAAGAGGTGGAACCCTCACGCTATAGCCACCTGAAGAAGGTTGACATATTGTAAGCTTGTATTAGTAATTGTTAGCAGAAAGCCAAACGTATATAACATCATCTCATAAAGAAAGTATACGGGCAATTAGTAATGCTCGGCTGTGGTATCTCTACCTGTACACCTGCATCCTATCAACGTTGTAGTCTACAACGACCCTGAGAAATCTAATCTTGTGGCCGGCTTCGTACTTAGATGCTTTCAGCACTTATCCGATCCCGACTTAGATACCCGGCAATGCACCTGGCGGCACAACCGGCAAA
>CARCZS010000003.1:35785-127568 GCA_948956705.1 uncultured Phocaeicola sp. | reverse complement strand
CTGTAGGGGCAGGGTTTGCCTGCCCGAAGACACAAAACAAACTGTTTTCGGGCGAGCGAACCTCGCCCCTACAAACTAAACGACAGCATTATCCACGTTTTGACAACCACCACTGCAAAACGATAATGAGAATCACTTTCGGCCACTGCCAAAAGAATATAAAGAAGTTATGTTTCCGTTTATTTCAACAAGACTCCAACCTCGCCAACGGTTGTTGCCGGCTTGTTGTTTATCTCGGCAGTCGGCTCCAGTTTAAAGTAGCGTGCCGGATATTTCTTACCGAACCGGACAAAATAAGGAACAGGATTGTGCATGATGTTGCTGAATTCTCCACTGGCATCACACTTCGTCCAGTTCTTTCCATCGGTACTGACATAGAAGTTATACTTATAAATCGTTCCCGTAAGGTCTTCTTTTTGTGCAGGTGCATAGCTGAAACCGATTATCTCCGATTCTTTACCCATATCCACTACCAAAGGAGTTAGAGCATTGGCAGTCCATGCTGTCTGGGAATCTCCGTCGATAGCATTAGCCGCTTCCGCCGGCATTCCCACCGTTTTCCAATCTTTCACCGAGACATCACTTAATTTCACTTTCGCATTCTTTTCTGTCAAAGGCTGTGCATAATAAAGACCGATGTTGGAAATATTGGCTGTCCCGCGAGCAGCATTTACGGTCACTCTCAACTTTTCCGCTTTGCTGTCGGAGAAGCGTACAAGACGTTTATAGCCAACCGTCGTTCCTTCTGCCACATGACGCCACGCACCATTGGTAAACACCTCAATCGTAAAATCTTCTATACGCTGTCCCTTGGAGATATCTTCCTGAATGAGGAATGTATTGACCAAAGCATCTTTTTTCAGTTTATACACTTTCGACTCACCGGCTTTGGCTGTCCATGCGGCATTACCCTTTTCTACCTGATTGTCGGCAAATGTTTTTTTGACATAAGCAGCCAGTTCCTTGATGCGGTTGGCATCATTCTCGTGAATCAAGCCGCGTCTGTCGGGAGGGATATTCAGCAACAGTACAGAGTTATAGCCCACCGACTTGAAATAAATATCAGTCAGATGCGCCAATGATTTTACCTGATTATCCTGCTCGGCATGGTAGAACCATCCCGGACGGATAGACACATCCACTTCCGACGGATACCAATACAAAGTCGGAGCCTTCTCTAATAAAGCACGGCTTCCCAAGTCTTTTCCGGTTCCTTTAATGCCCAACTTGGCATAACTTTCGTCGGCACCCGCATAAGAATGTGGCATAAGAGCCGTAGCGCTCCACTCGGTTTCACGCCCGATACCGCGTTCGTTGCCCACCCAACGGACATCATCACCCATAATGGCTGTCACAGCTTTCGGTTGCAGACGGCGGATGGTTTTCAAGATGGCATCCCAATCATAAATCTGCTTCTTGCCGTTAGGACCTTCTCCGTTCGCACCGTCAAACCAAACCTCGTGCACTTCTCCGTAATTGGTCAGAAGCTCGGTGAGCTGTTCGATAAAGAATTTATTGTATGCGGGAGAATCGCCATAACATTCGGCATTACGATCCCACGGAGAGAGGTAAACACCAAACTTAATGCCGTACTTGTCGCAGGCGTTGCGCAACTCACGGACGACATCTCCTTTTCCATTCTTCCACGGAGAATTGGCTACGGAATGTTTAGTTGTCTTGGTAGGCCAAAGACAGAAACCATCATGATGCTTGGCCGTAATAATCGCCATTTTGAAGCCGCCTTCTTTCAGTGAGCGCACCCATTGCTCACAGTCCAGTTCGGTGGGATTGAAGATAGCCGGGTCTTCTTTTCCGCTTCCCCATTCATTGCCGGTAAACGTATTGATACCAAAATGGAGGAAAGCGGTAAACTCCATTTGTTGCCACGCCAACTGTTGCGGAGTGGGCACCAGGCGAGAAGCCATATCCACTTTCTGTTCCAAGGTCGCCCCGGCAGGGAAGGTCACTTGCTTCTCATAATACTCCTGAGCTGGTGCACCTAAAAAGGCACAAACCAAAGCTGCGGTCAGAATTGTTTTTCTCATGTGTCTTGTTTTTATTTTGTTAAAGGGCGAATCATAAATTCAAATGTATGTTTTTGCACCGGGACAAGGTATTGAGGCAGCACACCCGGCCCGCAAGTAGCGGTACCCACTCCCGACTGTTCTGCATCGAGATGAACGGTTACGACACCTGTCCGTTGCAGTTCATTGATGTGGGTTGCTTTGTCCACATTCATGTCCGTGAAAGGAATGACGCTGAACTGAAAATGCTTGTCCGAACGGAAAGCCAATCCGTTACCCGCTTCATCCGTCAGGTTCATCCAACGTACATCCGTGCGATTTCCTGTTGCCTGCGGTTTTACATAATAATGGAACATACGCTCTGCATCTGTATGATAAATACCAATACGTCCCGACTGGTTACGGTCTGCATAAGTTTCGTGCTCACCGCGTCCCAAATATGAAACCTGGTTATAAGTATCCGGCATTTCAAAAGCCAGACCGACTCTCGCCAACGAGGTAACAACGGCTGTATCAGGAACAAACGTTGTCTTCACTTCCAGCGTACCGTCCTTTTTCAGCGCATACAGGAAGTCGGCAGTACCCACTTTACGGCCCTCGGCATTCAACAGCTCCACTTTGGCTTTGCCGCCTTTTGCAGACGATTCGACAAAGGTTGCCTTTTGAACCAGATTGTCCAAGCCCGCTTTTTTCCAGGCCCGTGCGCCACCTGTTCTCTCACGGTTGTCATTATCTGTGACAGGACGATAAAGACTCAGCACAACGGGAGATGCCAGCATTTCCTTACCATTATAAATATAAGAGCGCAATGCGCCTGTTTGCCGGTCAATATCCCACTTCACTTCTCCTTCCGGTTTGGGAGCTTGCGCATGGAAACTCTTGTTGGCAGGCAAGACAAACTGGTCATAAGCCACTTCAAAATCTGTACCGATAAATGGTTGGGGCGTATCAGGCGTCCAACTCAGATTAAGATAAGCTTCACGGATATCCGACGGCAGCTCTATACGTCCCAAAGCAAAATCAGCGGTTGCGTGGGGAGCACAGTCTATTTTGTGAATACCTTCTTTGATGACGGTTCCATTATCACCTACCACCTGCCAATGCAGCGTATATGCATTCAGATTGGTGAAGTCATACCAATTCTTCACCTTCAATGCAAGGTTGCGCCGGTCTGTCAGTGCCGACTTGATATACTGATAGTCTTTCTTCACCTCAATCAGATGAGGATGCGGTTCGCGAACGGCATTCACCAGTCCGTTACAACAGAAATTGCCGAAACTGGGTACCCCTTCGGGACCATAATCGCCTCCATAGCTCCAATACCATTTACCGTTTTCATCTATCTCGCGGAACGACTGGTCTACCCAATCCCAAATACAGCCGCCCTGTACAATAGGTTCAGACTCAAATACATCCATATATTCTTTCAATCCGCCACCGCTGTTACCCATTGCATGCAGATACTCGGTCATTATAAAGGGACGGTAAACTTTCGGTTCGGTCTGGCGTGCATACGCTCTGAGTACGTCCACACCGCGATACATACGGCAGTAAATGTCCGTATTGTAATTCTGCTCCGCGCGTTCATACTGTATCGGACGAGATTGCTCTATAGACTTCATCCAATCATAAGTACGTTCAAAGTTGATACCGTTTCCGGCTTCATTACCCAATGACCAAATCACAATGGCAGGATGGTTCTTTGAGCGTTCATACATACGCTGTATACGATCCATGTGAGCCGGCAGCCAGGTAGAGTCTTTTGCCAAAGATGCCGCACCGTACCCCATACCGTGAGATTCGATATTCGCCTCATCAATCATATACAGTCCGTAACGGTCGCACAACTGATACCAATAGGGATGAGTGGGATAGTGAGAATTACGGACAGTATTGATATTATGCTGTTTCATCAGTTTGATATCTTCTTCCATCAGTTCTTTGCTCACAGTACGCCCCAATTGGGAATGCTCATGGCGATTGGTTCCCTTTACCAGCACAGGCACACCGTTGATGCAGAACCGTCCGTCCTTTATCTCGGACGTACGGAAACCGACCGCACATCCGGTCAGCTCGGAAATTTTTCCATCGGTGTCCTTCAGCTCCAAAACCAACGTATAAAGATGGGGATGCTCTGCACTCCAAGGTTTTACATCAGGTATCCGTTGTTCTTCAAAAGCTATGAAGTTGCTAAGGCCTCTCGACTTAATCGGTTGCTCACCCTTCAGTACGGTTTTTCCCGCAGCATCCTCCAAGCGGTAAGACAAGGAAGAGACTGAAGCAGACGGCCCCTCAACAGTCGCTTCCACCCCGAATATACCTTCTTTATAATCTTTCTTATCCAAAGAAGAAATCACTTTATAGTCCGAAATATATTGTTTGGGAGTGCTGTAAAGATATACATCCCGCTCAATGCCGCTCAGCCGCCACATATCCTGACACTCCAGATAAGAACCTGCACTCCAACGGTATACTTCCAACGCAACCGTATTCTCGCCCTCCTGCAACTTGTCCGTAATATCCCATTCTGCAGGAGTCTTCGAACCCTGGTTATAGCCAAGCAGATGGCCGTTCACCCAAATATAATAAAAAGAGATTACCCCTTCGCAGCAAATTACCACCCGGCGGTCTTTCCAGTCTGCCGGTATGCTGAATGTGCGACGGTAAGAGCCGACTTCATTTTCCTCATAAGGCACCAATGGAGGATTCTTTTTGAAATGGAACATTTTGTCATCGAACTCATAAGTCTCGTTGACATAAATGGCTGTTCCATAGCCTTGCCGTTCCCAGTTGCCCGGCACACTGATTTCCGCCCAGCCTCCGTCATAGAAAGAAGGCTTATAAAAATCTTTCGGACGGTTGTCGGGGTTCTTCACCCAATGAAATTTCCATTTTCCATTCAGACTCATATAATAAGGAGAATCCTCATAATTTCCGTTCCGCACATCGGCTGCATTTTTATAAGGCCATACATACGAATGTGGAGCCAGTTTATTCAGCCCGACAGCATACTGACTTTGCCATTCAGGTTGTTGCTGTGCCATCATGGGAAGACACCATACGAAAGCCCAAAGGCCCAGTAGGGTTTCTGTTATTCGCTTCTTCATCGTTCTAAGTATTTTTGTTTATTCTATTATCAACTCGTCCACACATACCCGCGCTTCCTGCCCCGGACGCACGTGGGTAAGCGGACAGCCACCTGCACCAAAGAGGATGACACGCACATAGCGACCGGCATCATCCAAGTTGAACGGCAAGTTTTCTATAAATGTACCTTCGCGGAATATCTCCTCCGGCTCAAACTCTTTGGAAGCCACTTTCCAATATTCAATATCTTCATTGGAAAGCCACACCTCAACACGTTTGGGCTTATGCACTCCCATACCATAATTATTGATGCAGCCCAATACCAATTTATTCAGATGCTCTCTTTTTCTCAAATCCAGCGTAAAGGCAATGGAATCATTCCGTGTCCACGACGCCCATTCCGAATCGGTATATTTCAGGCTGCCGCGAACACCATTCACCATCACACGCTCCACCGGGTTACTGCGCAACATCCGTTTAGCCGTCGCCTTGTTCCATTGAATGGGTAAAGTCAAGGTCTGTCCCATCTGTTTACCGTTTTTAAAGGTAGCGCTTTTGATGGTTTGAGGAGTGGTAACTTGCCATTTGCGTTCATAAAGAGAAGACTTGGCTGTGGGCTGACTTCCGTTTGTGGTATAACGTATCTCCACATCGGGGCGGATACATTCCAACTCTACTTGCAGGCTGCCGTCCATCGGAGTCACTTTATGCTGTATATTGTACATGGAACGGGCATAAGTAATTCCTTTTACATCAAGATGTCCGGTAAAGTTATCCAGAGCCACCAAGAATCTGTCCCAGTCCTTGTGCACCGGGAAAGTCCACGCGCCTTCGGCTACTGCTGCCAGACGAGGGAAAATCAGGTATTCCACTTCTTCAGGCTTGTTGCAGAATTCAGTCCACATAGACCCCTGTATACCCATCAGCAATGAGCGCATCCCGGCTGTCCAACTTCGTTCCACCGGTTCATAATCATATACATCCTTCAATGTATTATTGCCGAAATAAGTGACCGGCTCAAACCATTGCGGACCTTGATAACGAATGAGGTACAACACGCGTGCCGGAGTCATCACGAAACGATGTCCCTGTTTGGCTGCCTTCAATGCAGACTGTCCGTATCCTTGCCAGCCAAAGATAACAGCACCATCGGGAATCTTGGTATTTGTCAGTTCATCCCACCCCATGACTTCGCGCCCTTTGCTCTTCACATAACTGCTCATACGTGCCATGAAGTAACCTTGCAAGTCTTCTTCATCCTTCAGTCCTTCTTTTTTCATCCGCGCCTGACACAGCGGACACACCTTCCAATGGGTTTTACGGGCTTCGTCACCACCCAAATGAATGTATTTGGAAGGAAACAATGCAACCACCTCGTCAATTATATTTTGCAGGAAAGTAAAGACACTGTCGTTGCCGGCACAATAAATGATATCCGCATGATTTCCGCCCAACCCGGGAAGCACACCGATAAATTTATCCACCACCGGACAAGCCAACAAAGGATAAGCAGCCAACGCCGCATTGCTGTGTGCCGGCATCTCTATTTCGGGAATCACCTCTATCCGGCGTGCAGCCGCATAAGCAACAATCTCACGAATATCATCTTGAGTATAGAAGCCTTTTTCCACTGTCGGTTCACCTTGACGCTGATTCCGCCGTTCGGGGAAAAGTTTGCCCGGACGCTCCACCCGGCTAGTCCCAATTTCCGTCAGCAACGGATATTTCTTTATCTCGATACGCCAGCCGTTATCATCCACCAGATGCAAATGCAACGTATTCAGTTTCAACATTCCCATACAGTCAATGATACGAAGCAAATTCTCCTTCGGAGTGAAAAAGCGGGCGACATCCACCATCAGTCCGCGATAGCCGAACCGAGGCTCGTCGGTGATAGTCATTGCCGGCACCACCCATTCCACATCATTCACTTTAACCGCACTTTCTATTGCCGCTGGCAATAGCTGGCGGATGCTCTGCAAAGCATAAAAGAAGCCTTTGGCATCAGCCGCCTTGACGGTTATTTTCTTGGGAGTAATCTCCAGACAATAAGCTTCGCTTTTTATGTTCTTGTCTGTCTGGAACACTAAATCTCCCTTTTTACTGTCAACTTTCAGTTTCGGGGTAAAGCCGGCGGCACAGGCAAACTGCTCGGAAAGCAAACGGATAACGGCAGCCTGTTCCTCCGTTTCGACCGCAAAAACTGTTTTGGGAGTAAATTGAAAGTTTCCCGTTCCAGGCACAACACTGGTCGGACGAGGCACTAAGGGTATGGAAGCGGAATTATCCGCCTCCATATCGACTATGGAAAAAAATAAGCCTAAAATTATCAGATAAATGTATCTCATCATCGTATTTTACTCTTTATCCCTGTCGGGAGAAAAACGGACAGGGTCATTATACTGTTCCTGCAACTTCAGTAATTCTTCTTTCAGTTCCTTCACCACAGGCTCATATTCAGCCTGTCCGTAGAGGTTATGCATTTCTGTCGGATCTGCCTGCAAGTCATACAGTTCCCACACATCGATGTCATTATAGAAATGAATCAATTTATAACGGTCGGTACGCACACCATAATGGCGTTTCACCATGTGCTCTGCTGGATACTCATAAAAATGATAATACAATGCATTACGCCAGTTCTGCGGATGCTCGCCTTTCAGTAACGGAAGCAGTGATACCCCATGTATGTCCTCGGGAACAGGAGCACCTGCCAGTTCAAGGAATGTAGGCGCATAGTCTATGTTCTGAACCATTTCGGTGATATCTCCTTTTCTGTCGAATCCTTTCGGCAGACGCATAATCAATGGTGTGCGCATGGACTCTTCATACATAAAACGTTTGTCAAACCAACCGTGCTCACCCATATAAAATCCTTGGTCGGAAGTATAGACCACCAATGTATTATCCAACAGATTCTTTTCTTTCAGATAATCAAGCACGCGGCCTACATTGTCATCCAATGTCTTCACCACCTTGGCATAATCACGCATATAACGTTGGAATTTCCAATCGGCGAGCTCTTTTCCTTGTGGATTCTTCTGATAGAACTCCTTGATGATAGGCGCATAGAAATCATCATATTGTTTGCGCTCTTCCGGTGTCAGACGCCCGATAAAGTTCAAATAAGCCGATTTCAAGCGTGAATCCTTATTCATATCCAGCATCTTGGTATCATACATGATATCCATATCTTTAAAGATACTCATCTCCTGCGCAGCGGCAGCCGGACGTCCCTCATAATCATCATAAAAATTATCAGGCATGGTGAAGGTTTTGTCTTCGTATTCGTTCAGATATTTCAACTCGGGCAACCAGTTGCGGTGAATGGCCTTGTGATGAATCAAAAGACAAAACGGCTTATCTTTATCGCGTTGGTTCTCCATCCAGTCTATACTCATATCGGTAATGAGGTTCGTCAGATATCCCTGCTTCTCTATCGTATCGTTTTGCATCGTAATGAAACGGGGATTGTAGTAATCTCCCTGTCCGGGCACAATCTCCCAATAGTTAAAGCCGGTCGGCAAGCTTTCCAAATGCCATTTGCCCACCAAAGCAGTTTGGTAACCTGCTTTTTGCAACAACTTAGGAAAAGTCTGCTGTGAAGAGTCAAATACACACGTCGTATTATCATAAAACTTATTGGCACAACTGTGCTTGCCGGTTATCATACAGGCACGACTGGGGCCACTCAAAGAGTTTGCCACAAAACTGTTGGTAAAGCGTACCCCATCATTAGCAATTCTGTCAAGGTTAGGTGTTTCCATATAACGTTTGTCATAGCAGCTCATCATCTGGGCAGTATGGTCATCCGTCATGATATAGACAATATTAAAAGGTTTCTGCTCCTCCGTTTTCTTCTGAGAAGCACATGAAGACATAGATGCCAAAGCCGTGACACCCGTCAAAGAATAAAGTAGGCCGGAATGTAGGTTATTCATAATATAATATTTTAATAATGCATAGATTTAATGCAAATATACAGATTATGAATCACTATCGGGAACAATAATTACTTTTTTAGCATCAAAAAACTCCGCATGGAGCAAGTTTTTCTAACTTACCGGCCATGCGGAGTTCCTTATAGATTAATCAACAGACTACCACTCAATAAATTTACCTCGTGCTTTGCGTTCTTCCAATTCTTTCTGAAGAAACTCCCGACGGTCTTTGGCAATATAACGGCGCGCAAAGATGTTGGGCACAGCAACACCCAATGATATACACAAAATAATAAGTGCAGAATTAATGCCGTTTGAGAAGGCGTTTGTCACCTCACCTATCACACCGTGCATATTAATAAATGCCAACAAGGAACGATACATCAATACACCCGGAACCATCGGAATGACCGAAGGAATTGTCAATACGTGATTCGGCACGTGAAACCAGTGTACGGCCTTCACCGCCAACAGGCTGACAACGAAACTTCCCATAAACGAACCGATGACCGGACCGTATCCCAGTTCAAAGTTCACAAAGTTACGGGTACACACGGCAATTATTCCACCTATAGCCACCACCCACAAAAGGCGGCGTTGAATATTAAAGATAGTGGCAAAGCCCATCGCTGCAATAGCCGCTGCAATAGCATACACCCAATATCCGTCATGCGGAACCATACTCAGTTCACTGAATTTCTGGTCAATCGTCACATCATTCATCACTAAAAGCCTCATCGCAAAGGCAATACCGAATGCCATGCCCCCTACCATCATGACCGTATTGGCGGCACGAGTGATACCCACCAGCAAATGATTATCAATCATGTCATCCACAAAGTTAATTAGCGGGACTCCCGGAACGATATACAGCGTACATGCCAATAAGGGATGATAAGGTGTTACAGACCATCCTGTAAACGAAAAGGCATACGCCAGACACGTGCAGACAAATGCCGAAATAGCAATACTCATGTACACATTTATCCCGAACTCTATGCAACGGGCACGGGTACGGAATCCGACAAAAGTACAGAGTGCGGTTATCAAGAAAGCAATCCAGTCACCACCAAACAATTTACAGAATCCGCCACAGGCAAATCCGGTACAGATGGCAACAACGTAAGGAGTATAATTACGTTTCTGATGGGCAATCTTCTCCAGTTCCTCCTCATACTTATCCAACGAATAATCCTGTTCGATGGCACGCCATGACAATTTACTGATTTTTGAAATGGCTTCCATGTTAATGCCATGTTTCTCACATTTTTGGAACTTGGAAAAAGAATGTTTCTCGTCACTTACATTAACCATCAACATAGTCCACCGGATATCGATGTGCAACTTATCTTCGGGGATGCCGAGATAGGCAGCGACACGCTTCATATTCCGCTCAATTCGATTAGTATCCGCAGCGCTCTCCATGAGCATTTTTCCTGTACGCAGCAACAGGTCCAGTTTGCGGCGTAATAATAGGACCTCGTGCTCGTTTGTTGTCTCGTTTGTCATCTTTTTAGCTTAAAATGTTAATCCTGAATTTAGAATAGGTTCGTTTTCGGGCCGCAAAGGTACAAAAATATCCATTATAATTATACGAAACAGGAGAAACGCTTTAATATAAATACGCTCTTCAGAAGAAAGAAGAAAAGATATTCGGCTATTTACAGATGATATTCGACTATAAATATAGGAACAATTCTGAATTTGTCGTATCTTTGACGCGGAATAATCTAACTAGTTATGGTAACATTCAAAGAATTCTTTTCGTTCAAGAACAACCGCTTCTTTTGGCTCAACCTGGTGGCCATGATTATTGTTGTGATAGCAATAGCTTTAGGAACGCTGCAATGGCTGGACAATTACACCCGCCATGGTGAAGCAGTGGTCGTTCCCAATGTAAAAGGATTGCCTATACGTCAGGCCGAAAACGAAATCTATAAACAAAATCTCAAGGCGGTCGCCATCGACTCCAGTTATGTCAAAGGGATGCCTCCCGGTGCCATACTGGAACAGAATCCTGCCGGAGGTTCAAAAGTAAAAGAAGGAAGAACGGTTTACCTCACCGTCAACATGGACAGTGCGCCCAAAGTGAGTGTTCCCGATATCATGGACAACAGTTCACTGCGCCAAGCCGAAGCCAAGCTGCGCGCTTTAGGCTTCAAGGTGGCCGAACCGGTATACATCAGCGGTGAGAAAGACTGGGTATACAGCGTCACTTACAAAGGCCGCACCCTGAATGCCGGCGACAAAGTTCCTCACGAGGCTTTATTAACCTTGCATGTGGGTAACGGCAATGACGAGTTGACCAATGACTCGACCTTGATAGACTCCACAACCACCGGTGACGATGATACTCCCGTGATAGACAAATCTTGGTTCTAACTATTCCAAATAAAGTGATGATGACAGAAGACTATGCGGATGAAATAGACGATACGCTGGATGATATAGAACGAGTGGTGGAAGACCCTTCGGAGCTATATGAACACTTCCGGGTAGTGGTGGACAAAGGCCAGTCGCAAGTGCGGATAGATAAATACTTGTTCGAACGGTTGGTCAACTCTTCGCGCAACCGAATCCAGAAAGCCGCCGATGCCGGTTTTGTCATGGCAAACGGCAAACCGGTGAAAAGCAGCTATAAAGTGAAGCCCTGTGACGTGCTGACAGTCATGATGGACCGTCCGCGTTACGACAATGATATTATCCCCGAAGACATACCACTGGACATTGTATATGAAGACAATGACCTGATGGTGATTAACAAACCTGCCGGACTGGTCGTACATCCGGGATGCGGCAATTATCACGGCACATTGGTCAACGCCATCGCCTGGCATTTAAAAGACAATCCCAAATATGATCCGAATGATCCGCAGGTGGGACTTGTCCATCGTATTGACAAAGACACTTCCGGCCTGCTGGTAGTGGCCAAGACTCCCGATGCCAAAACACACCTCGGGCTTCAATTCTACAACAAGACCACCAAACGTAAATATAATGCGTTGGTTTGGGGAATAGTAGAAAATGACGAAGGCACTGTAGAGGGCAATATCGGCAGGAATCCGAAAGACCGTATGCAAATGGCGGTATTAAGCGACCCCACACAAGGAAAGCATGCCGTCACCCATTACCGGGTTCTGGACCGGTTAGGCTATGTCACGCTGGTGGAATGTGTACTCGAAACCGGACGCACCCACCAGATACGTGTACACATGAAACATATCGGACACACCTTGTTCAACGATGAACGCTACGGTGGAAACGAAATTCTAAAAGGAACACATTTCAGTAAATACAAACAATTCGTAAACAACTGTTTCGAGACCTGCCCCCGTCAGGCACTTCACGCCATGACGCTGGGCTTTGTCCATCCCCGCACCGGCGAAGAGATGTTTTTCACCTCTCCGTTGCCCGAGGATATGACAAACCTGATAGACAAGTGGAGAAACTATATCAGCAACAGAGAAGAACTATGAAACGTACCATTGCGATAGTAGCCGGAGGAGATTCCAGTGAACTCCCCGTTTCCCTGCGCAGCGCACAGGGAATTTACTCTTTCATTGACAAAGAGCGTTATAACTTATATATAGTAGAAATGGAAGGCCACCGTTGGGAAGTCATCTTGCCCGATGGCACTAAAACTCCTATTGACCGTAACGACTTCGGATTCATAGAGAATGGCGAAAAGAAACTTTTCGATTTCGCTTATATCACCATCCACGGCACCCCGGGTGAGAACGGTATCCTGCAAGGCTACTTTGACTTGCTGGGTATTCCTTATTCCAGTTGCAACGTATTGGTTTCGGCAATAACATTCAATAAGTTCACCTGCAACCAATACCTGAAAGGATTTGGAATACGGGTATCCGAGTCCCTGATTCTCCGCAAAGGTTTTGAAATCACCAACCAAGAAGTAATCAGCAAAATCGGTCTGCCTTGTTTCATCAAACCGAATGCCGGCGGTTCCAGCTTCGGCGTGACGAAAGTCAAAACAGAAGAAGAGATTCAGCCAGCCATCGAAAAAGCCTTCCATGAAAGCGATGAAGTGATGATTGAAGCCTACATGAAAGGCACGGAAGTGACTTGCGGATGTTACAAGACAAAAGATAAAGAAGTGGTGTTCCCCATTACCGAGGTAGTAACCGACAATGAGTTCTTTGATTACGATGCCAAATACAACGGACAGGTACAGGAAATCACTCCCGCACGTCTTCCCGAAGACACGGCAGAACGCGTACGTCTGCTCACTTCCGCCATCTATGATATATTAGGTTGTTCGGGCATTATCCGCATCGATTATATCATTACCGAAGGCGACAAAGTCAACCTGTTGGAAATCAACACCACTCCGGGCATGACCGCTACCAGCTTTATCCCACAGCAAGTGCGTGCCGCCGGACTGGACATCAAAGATGTAATGACCGATATTATCGAAAATAAGTTTTAACTTAAATTAGAAGAGCCATGAACATACCAGCTGAATTTGATAAGATTCGCCCCTACACTCCCGAAGAGTTGCCGAAAATCTATGAAGAGCTAATCGCCGACCCAAGCTTCCGGGCAGTGGTAGAGTCTGTTATGCCGGGCATACCTTTTGAGGCCCTTGCCGAGAAGATGCGCCTATGCCGGACAAACCTGGAGTTCCAAAAAGCATTTTTTTACGGATTATTATGGGATTTGGTAAAGAAATGCGCCAATGGGCTGACATTCGACTGTTCTGCCCTGACGGACAAAACAATGAATTACACCTTCATTTCCAATCACCGTGATATTATCCTCGACTCCGCTTTTCTATGCATTCTGTTGATAGACCAAAAGATGAATACCGTGGAAATCGCCATCGGCGACAATCTGCTGATTTATCCCTGGATAAAGAAACTGGTACGTATCAATAAATCATTCATCGTGCAACGCGGTCTCAGCATGCGTCAGAAACTGGAAGCATCTGCACTGATGTCGCGCTATATGCACTTTGCCATCACCCATAAGCATGAGAACCTGTGGATTGCCCAACGTCAGGGACGCGCAAAAGACTCCAACGACCGCACTCAGGACAGTGTACTCAAAATGATGGCCATGGCGGGAGAAGGAGATGCCATCGCACGATTGAAAGAACTGAATATCGTTCCTCTCTCCATCTCTTACGAATACGACCCATGCGACTTTCTGAAAGCAAAAGAGCTACAACAGAAACGTGACGATGCCAACTTCCAGAAATCTCCGGAAGATGACCTTATCAATATGCAAACCGGACTTTATGGGTATAAAGGCCGTATCCATTTCCAGACTTCAGCCTGCCTGAACAAAGAACTGGATGAGATAAAGGAACGCAACTTATCCAAAACGGAAGTGTTTACCGCCATCTCCACACTGATAGACAAGCATATTCATCAAAACTATCATCTGTATGCCGGCAATTATGTGGCGTGCGATCTCTTAATGGGAGATAACCGCTTCGCCGAAGAATATACCGAAGAAGAAAAGAACAAGTTTGAAAAGTATCTGGAAGGACAGATAGCCAAGATTGATTTGCCCGACAAGGATATTCCTTTCTTGCGCAACAAGATTTTGACGATGTATGCCAATCCGTTAATCAACTATCTGGAGGCAGCCAAAAGCTAATCTCTCCGAATGACGACCCAACAAAGGTAACAGTACAGTTAATGATAAACAGATGATTTACCAATGAAGAAATTTATTCTTTTATGCCTTCTTGCCCCTTCATTGCTCACTGCTTGTAGCGATGACGATTATGTCTATCCCAATGTCTTGACCGAAATGACAGACTTGGTGACAGACCATACGGGAACGGCGGCTTATCTGAAAAACGACGAGGGGATAATGTGGAGCATACAGCCCCGCGCCGGTCTGGACGGCTTGACACCCGACAGCGTTTACCGTACTGTTACCATGTACGCCCCTGTCAATGATTCTGAATCATCGTCACTGAAAGCTATCCTGTATAACACACAGTCGGCCATCTCTCCCATTCCCAAAGCAAAAGATACATTCAAGGAAATACATACAGATCCGGTTGCCATCCAAAGCATCTGGAGAAGTGGCAGTTACCTGAACCTGATAGCACTGGCAATGGTGAAAGACCGCACACACGAGTATCATTTCATCGACAACGGAATTACCCACAACGAGGACGGCACAAAGACACTGCATCTCACTCTCTACCACGACCGCCACAACGATGTGGAAGGTTTCAGCCGCAAAGTCTACCTTTCTGTTCCTCTTTGGGCTTACGCCGACGTATTGCAAGAGGGAGACGAGATTGTCTTTACACTGAATACCTACAAAGAAGGGATGACCAGCCGTTCATTTACTTATTAATAAAAAAGCGATATGATTAAAACCATTTATTTTGTGTTCTTTATCTGCGCCTTTGCACTCGGATTATGGGCATGCACAGGAAAAGAACAAGAGAAGTTCAAAAGCTTATCAACACCCCAATTCGAAGAGTTGATAAAAGACAATAAAATCCAGTTGGTGGATGTGCGCACCGTCGCCGAATACTCGGAAGGGCATATCCCCGGCAGCCTGAACATCAATGTAATGGACGAGAACTTTGCCGCCGCCGTTGATGAACTGTTGCAGAAAGACCAACCGGTAGCTGTATACTGTAAAAGCGGAAGAAGAAGCCGCAATGCAGCAAAACTCTTGGTAAAGAAGGGATTTAAAGTCTACAATCTGGATAAAGGTATCCTAAACTGGATAGACGAAGGCATGGACATCGAGAAGTGATAACCGACTTCAATAATGAGGGAATCATGGGGTGGTGTCAAAACGTGGATAATGCTGTCGTTTCG
This sequence comes from uncultured Phocaeicola sp., assembly GCA_948956705.1. The sequence continues at coordinate 111,701 of CARCZS010000003.1, read as the reverse complement.
TTCGTAGGGGCGAGGTTCGCTCGCCCGAAAACAGTTTACTTTGTGTATTTGGGCAGGCAAACCCTGCCCCTACAGTTGACAAAGTGACAGGTCACTTTAGTTTTGACACCCCCAACCATATTCCACTTGACTTGACAACTATGACTCCAACCCTTGCAACAAACGTTTCAGCACCACTGTTGCAGAAATCTCACGATTGGCAGCTTCGGGAATCACCAACGAAGTAGGCGCTTCAATCACATCATCCGTCACAATCATATTTCTACGGACAGGCAGACAGTGCATAAAGAAAGCATTGTCGGTAACTGCCATATGAGCTGTGTCTACCGTCCAACCCATATCTTTACTCAGCACCTTACCATAATCCTCCGGACGAGTCACACCCGGACAAGCCCAGTTCTTGGCATAAATAAAATCAGCTCCCTCAAACGCCTTCATCTGATTATACTCCACTTTGGCATTGCGGACAAACTTAGAATCAAGTTCATAACCTTCGGGATGAGTAATAACAAAATCCACATCAGCCTCATTCATCCAGTCAGCAAAAGAATTGGGAACAGCCTGCGGAAGCGCACGCGGATGCGGTGCCCAAGTCAACACCACCTTAGGACGTTCTTTCTTCTTATATTCCTCAATAGTAATCAGGTCGGCAAAAGCCTGCAACGGATGGCCCGTAGCAGCTTCCATCGAAAACACCGGTTTACCCGAATACTTAATAAACTGATTCAGAATCTTTTCCGTATAATCATCTTCACGGTTCTCAAAATGAGCAAAAGAGCGCACACCGATGATATCGCAATAAGAAGCCATCACCGGAATGGCTTCCAGCAAGTGTTCACTCTTATCACCATCCATAATCACACCGCGTTCTGTCTCCAACTTCCATGCACCTTGGTTCACATCGAGCACAATAACGTCCATGCCCAGGTTGCGTGCAGCCTTCTGAGTACTCAAGCGGGTGCGCAGGCTGTTGTTGAAGAATATCAACAGGCAAGTCTTATGCTTTCCCAGGTTTTCATACTTGTAGCGGTCTTTCTTGATTTCAAACGCCTCAGCCAAAGCTGTCTTCAAATCACCCAAATCGTGTACATTTGTAAAGTATCTCATAATTCGTTCTATATATATAATGTGTAATTTCTATTTCACCGGTCAGTCTCTTACCTGTCCTTCTCCACGGATTATCCATTTATACGTATTAAGCTCCTCCAATCCCATCGGCCCGCGGGCATGAAGTTTCTGCGTACTGATACCTATCTCCGCGCCAAGCCCGAACTCGCCGCCGTCTGTAAAAGAAGTCGGAACATTGACATAAACACACGCCGCATCCACCGCTTTCATAAAATAGTCGGCAGAACGGCTGTCCTCCGTCACAATACATTCACTATGGCCGGAACCGTATCGGGTAATATGGGCCACCGCTTCTTCAGGGCCGGAAAGCACCTTGACAGCCATTTTATAGTCCAGGAATTCGGTACCATAACTCTCACTTGTGGAAGGGCGGAGCAGTTCCGCAGGATAACTTTCCCGCAAAGCCGCAAAAGCTTCCCCATCGGCATATATAGTCACATTGGAATATTGCAGACCACTGCACAACGCCGGAAGGTCAGTCACACGCTCCCTATGCACCAACACGCAGTCCAAGGCATTGCATACACTGACCCGGCGAGTTTTTGCATTCTTGATAATAGTGGCCCCCTTCGTCACATCACCGCTCCTGTCAAAATAAGCGTGACACACGCCGGCTCCCGTCTCTATCACCGGAACAGTGGCATTCTGACGGACAAAATCAATCAGTCCTTTCCCGCCGCGGGGAATCAGCAAATCTACATAACCTCTCGCATTCAACAGTTCGGCAGCAGATTCATGATCAGGCGGAAGCAGAGCAACAAGTTCAGGACTCAATCCCTGCTGTATCAAGACCGAATGAATGACCGATACGATAGCCCGGTTGGAACAATCGGCATCACCTCCCCCTTTCAGCAGGCAAGCGTTTCCCGACTTAAAGCAAAGTGAAAAGACATCCAGCGTAACATTGGGACGCGCTTCGTACACAATACCGATAACGCCGAAAGGCACACTAACCTTCGTCAACGTCATGCCGTTGGGACGAACCGTTTCGCTCAATACCCTCCCTGCGGGAGACGGAAGCCGCGTCACACTGCGAATGCCTTCGGCAATGCCGTGAATACGTTCGGCCGTCAGCTTCAGCCTGTCATACTTCGGATTAGACTCATCCATCCTTGCCAAGTCTTTGGCATTCTCCGACAAAATCTGTCCGGCTTGCGCTTCCGTGGCATCCGCCACGGAACACAAGACCTCATTTATCTTTGCCTCCTCGCAAAAAGCCAGACTCTTGCCGGCTTCCCGCACCTTCTGAAAAGTATCTGTCAGTCTTCCCATTACTGTCAAGTTTGATTAATCCAAATACAGATAATCATAATGTACCACCGGCTTTTGGCCATGTCTGCCCATCAGCTGACGCGCTTCTTCCGAATCGTAACCGGCACGCCCCACTCCTATTTGCTTTCCCTTGTGGTCTATGATTTTCACAATATCATCTTTCTCGAAATCCCCTTCTATGGCAACGATGCCGACCGGCAGCAAACTCACTGCCTTCTTTCCTTTCAACACTTTCACCGCCGGTTCGTTCAAATGTAATTCCCCTTTTGCAAAGCCTTCGCTGTGAGCAATCCATTTCTTTACGCTCGACACCCCATCCGTAGCCGGAATAAAACGAGTACACACCGTTTCTTCGGGATGCAGCAACACATCGACCAATATATTCTCCCTCTTCCCGTTTGCAATAATGACGGTAATGCCTTCATCCGCCACTTTGCGGGCAATGGTCGTCTTTGTCAGCATCCCTCCCCTCCCGAAGCCGGACTTCTCTGTCCTGATATAGTCTGAAAGGTCTTTTCCCTGCTCCACCTCTCTGATTACCCGAACGCCGGGAGCAGAAGGCGAACCGTTATAGATACCGTCGATATTGCTCAGGATGACCAGTGCCTGCATATCCATCATCGAGGCAACCATGCCCGAAAGCTCGTCATTGTCGGTAAACATCAGTTCCGTCACCGATATGGTATCGTTTTCATTTACAATCGGAATCACTCCGTTCTCCAGCATCACCATCATGCAGTTGCGCTGATTGAGATAATGGCGACGCGTGGCAAAACTTTCTTTTGTAGTGAGCACCTGCCCTACGGCAATGCCATGCTCGCGAAACAATTCATAATAGCGGTTTATCAGTTTGGCTTGCCCCACAGCGGAGAAAAGTTGTCGCTGGTCAACACTGTCCAACTTTTTAGAGGGCTTGATTTCACTTCTTCCCGAAGCAACGGCTCCCGATGAAATCAAAATCACCTCCACTCCCGCCTTGTGCAGTTCCGCTATCTGGTCTACGAGTGCCGACATCCGTGTCACATCCAGCGTGCCATCTTTGCGCGCCAGCACATTGCTTCCAATCTTTACTGCTATCCTTGTAAACTGATATGCCATTTCTTTCATTAATTTAGAAACACAAATATAGGTATTTAAATCAATCTGTAAGGTGAAATAAGCTAAAAATTAACCCATAGTTCATTTGTACGCCTTTATTTCCATTCCCGTCATTTGCAGCCACAGTCTCTTTCTTCAGCCTGACTAAGCATTTTCGTCCTTTAGGTTAAGCCCTTTCATACGGTAGACTACTACGGTCTATTGCCGCAGACCGTACAGTCCACTACAACGGACCGTACAGTCCACTGCCTGAGTTCGTACAGTCCACTGCCGCAGTCTGTAGTAATCTGCCGCTTACAGAGGCTTGGATGTCCATAAGAAAAAGCTTAAGCATACGAATAAAGACTCTAATCTATAAAATTATTGCTCAAGACACGCTCTAAGATGCAATCTTTTACGGATTTATGATTAACTTTGCCTATTATACAATCATTCCAATTACCAACTATTATCACTTAATATGAGAAGAACCGGAATAAAAACTGTATGGTTACTGATGCTCTGCCTGCTGACCGTTTCGGCAGCCTCTGCACAAAACCTTCAAAGGAAAGTAAAGAATGCCAAAGGGATTGAAGTCATTTACCAATCCAGCTACAAAGGTAAAATCCGCCCCGGAGAGCTAATGATGACCGTATCGGGCAACCAGGTTGCACTGGAAAGTGTATGGTCCGAAAAGGAAAAAGAAACGACGGCCGGAAACGCCCTTGAGGACAAACAACCCGTCATTAAAAGCTATATCGATTACGATAGCCGCGAAGCCTATAAGTGGGCAGAGTTGCCTGACGGAAAAATTATCTCCGCAGCAACCCCTTTTGAGTTCGGCAAAGGATTTACTCCTGCCGGCGAAGGCAAGCATCTGGGACTGAACTGCAAGATAGTGCGTACTTCCATCAATTCAAACACCATAGAAGTATGGTACACCAATGATATTCCTTTCCGCGGAACACCGCAAGCCAATGTCGGTGTGCCCGACGGACTGGTGCTGAAGGTGGTGCGCAACGGCGACATGATACAAGAAGCTTCCACCGTCACCCCTCTCAAGAAGACACAAGAACTATTGCCGGCTTCGTGGGGAGAAAAGATGGATGCGGCCGATTATCAATATACCATCAACCAAAGTGGTGTCATCACCGTTCCTGTATTCGACCAGGAAACCATTTGTTTCAACAATGCCAAATTGCCGGATACGCTGGAAGACGGAATGACTTACAGCGCAGGAGGCGGAACCATTATCCTGAAAAAAGTGAAACTGCCGGAGTCAGCAAAGAACCGCAGCATCTTTGTAGAAGTTGCCCAATACTCGGACGGCGACGCATACGACCGTACCGGCTCTGTCTTTGTAATCCCGACCGACAAGAAACAATCTTTTCTGGATGCCATACGGAACCTGAAAGACGTACCGGCTTTCCAAGCCAAAGACGGCAACTATCCGGCCCTCATTTCGACAGAAGATTATGAGGCTCCTGTAGAACTGATGCGTTTCTTTACCGGTTTCGGTGTACGTAAGTTCAACCACAACAAAGTGAAAGGGCAACATTGGGTAGACTCGGTCATCTACAAATCAGAGGTGACTCCTCTCGCCTCACAACTGCAAGGCGAAGTATGGATAGGAGCCTACATCGGCAACTGGGATGCCAAAGGCCATCGCCTCTCCCTGAAACTGAAGTATTATCCCGACGACGAACGCCGCGTAAACAAAGCCATGCCTTTGTTCAACACCGTGAATTATCTGGAACAGGCCGGACAAGCCTACCCCATCTTCTTCCTGAATGACTCTCTGCGTGTGAGCTTCACCCTAGAAGAACCGGTCAAAAACGCACGCCTGTTCTATCTCACCACCGGACATGGCGGTTGGGGAAACGGAGATGAATTCAATCAAAAGCCCAATACCGTTTATCTGGATGGCAAGAAAGTGATTTCGTTCATCCCCTGGCGCGATGACTGCGGAACGTATCGTAACTCCAATCCTTGTTCGGGCAACTTCTCAAACGGTCTGAGTTCTTCGGATTTGAGCCGCTCCAATTGGTGTCCCGGTACGGTAACTACGCCCGAATATATCTACTTGGGCGATTTGGAAGCAGGAGAACACACCCTCTCCGTCCGGATACCGCAAGGAGCTCCCGAAGGAGGAAGCAACAGTTACTGGTGCATCTCAGGCACACTACTTTATTAATCCGTTCATTATTAAATTAAATACCAATGAAGAAAAGTTTCTATTTTCTATGTACATTAGCCCTGACCGGGACATTGTTCAGCTGCAACCCCACTGAGAACGAACCGGCGGAAACAGACTACACAAAGTACGTGAACACCTTTATCGGGGCTGCCGACAACGGGCATACTTTTCCCGGTGCCTGCCGTCCTTTCGGCATGATTCAAACCAGTCCGGTCACCGGTGCGGTGGGCTGGAGGTATTGTTCCGAATATGTCAATAATGACTCCATCATCTGGGGATTCACTCAAACACATCTCAACGGAACCGGATGTATGGATTTGGGCGATGTGCTCGTCATGCCTGTCACCGGAACACGCACCCGCGCCTGGGATGCCTACCGCAGCCGTTTTTCCAAAGAACAGGAAGCCGCCACACCGGGATATTATACGGTAGAGCTGGCCGAACCGAATGTAAAGGCAGAACTGACTGCCACCCCTCATGTAGCCTTGCACCGCTACACCTATCATAATGCCGACTCCGCTTCCGTCCTCATCGACCTGCAACATGGGCCGGTGTGGAATGAAAACCAATATCACTCTCAGGTAAAAGAGTGTGAAGTGAACTGGGAAGATGCCCAAACCCTGACCGGGCATGTACGCAACAGCGTTTGGGTCAATCAGGATTATTTCTTCGTGATGAAATTCAACCGCCCCGTCACCGATACCATCTACCTGCCTATGAGCGAGACAGAAAAAGGGAAACGCATCGTTGCCTCTTTTGATATGCAGCCCGATGAAGAACTGCTGATGAAAGTCGCTCTTTCCACTACCGGCATAGAGGGTGCCAAGAAGAATATGGAAGCCGAAGTGCCCGCATGGGACTTTGAAGGAGTGAAAAAGACGGCACATGACGATTGGAACAGCTATCTGAGCCGTATTGACGTGACCGGAACAGAAGATGAAAAGACCAACTTCTACACTTGTTTTTATCATGCACTGATTCAGCCTAACCAAATTTCGGATGTAGACGGCCTTTACCGCAACGCTGCCGATTCCATTGTAAAAGCAGGGACAGGAACATTCTATTCCACTTTCTCATTATGGGATACTTATCGTGCCGCGCACCCGTTCTATACACTGATGGTTCCCGAAAAAGTGGACGACTTTGTCAACTCACTGATAGAACAGAGCGAGGTGCAAGGCTTCCTGCCCATCTGGGGATTGTGGGGCAAGGAAACTTATACCATGGTAGGCAACCACGGCGTATCTGTCGTTGCCGAAGCCTACCGCAAAGGATTCCGCGGATTTGATGCCGAACGCGCTTTCAACGCTATCAAGCAAACCCAGACCGTATCGCACAAACAAAAATCCGATTGGGAAACGTACATGAAATACGGTTACTTCCCCACTGATTTGATTAAGACCGAATCTGTCTCTTCTTCCCTCGAATCGGTATACGACGATTATGCAGCCGCAGACATGGCTAAACGTATGGGTAAGACAGAAGATGCAGCTTACTTCTCCAAACGTGCGGATTTCTACAAGAACCTGTTCGATACGGAAACCCAGTTTATGCGTCCGCGTAATTCGGACGGAACTTGGAAGAGTCCGTTCAACCCCAGTCAGGTGGCGCACGCCGAAAGCACCGGTGGCGACTACACCGAAGGAAATGCGTGGCAATACACTTGGCATGTGCAACATGATGTTCCGGGGCTAATCAGTCTCTTTGGCGGTGAAGAATCTTTCTTGAACAAGCTTGATTCGCTGTTCACACTCAAATTGGAAACGACGCAGGCAGATGTCACCGGCCTCATCGGACAATACGCTCACGGCAATGAGCCTAGCCATCACATTACTTATCTATATGCTTTGGCAGGACGTCCCGAACGTACGCAGGAATTGATTCGCGAGATTTTTGATACCCAGTATCGTCCCGAACCCGACGGCCTTTGCGGTAATGACGATTGCGGACAAATGTCTGCATGGTACATGTTCTCTGCCATGGGATTCTATCCGGTCGATCCGGTAAGCGGAAACTATGTGTTCGGTGCTCCGCAAATGCCGAAGATTGTGCTTCATCTGGCAGACGGAAAGACATTCACCGTTATTGCAGAGGGTATTTCCAAAGAAAATAAATACATCGACAGCATTACACTGAACGGCGAACCCTATACCAAAAACTATATCTCACACGAAGATATATTGAAGGGAGGAACATTGGTGTATAAGATGAAATAATTGTATTCTGAAATATAAAAAGGCGTACCGAAAATGGCACGCCTTTTTATATTATAATAAATTCCGAGTTATTTTACCTCACCGGCACCCTGACCAGCCACTTTTGGCCAACCCGGATTCTGATAAATTACAGAACTGCTCAAATCTGTTTGATCTCCACCTGCTGTTTGACGGAATGCGCTTTGTGGCAATGGTGACAAATAATGTGCAGGAGTGAACTTATAGCCATTGAATACAGAGTTATTAATGCGGCTAATTTGATAAGGGCGGATATAAACACCACTTACAGCTTCACTTGAGATATTACCCGTACCACCATCTACGTCAACAATAACAAGATCCTTACCTGCATCATCTGTCCACGTACCTTCATATACAGAGCCCCAATAACGCATGCCTTCCACTTGATAACCATTGACTTGATCACAAGCTCTCCAACGTTTCAGGTCTGTCCAACGCATACCTTCACCAATAAATTCATTACGACGCTCACGACGGATATTGTATAATGTAGGATCCACTAACTGACCGTGAGAATATGCTCCAAAGTCGCCTTCCGCTTCCTTAGTCATATCAGTAGCAGCAATCGTTTTAGTATAATCAGGATCTACTTTCGCACGCGTACGCAGTGCTCTCCAATAATTATCAGCAGTACCGTCAATGCTTCCATTCTTTTCATAACAAGCTTCCATATAGTTTAACAAAGCCTCTGTACCGCGGAATATAATGCTACCGGTTGTTCCTTTATGATGCAAAGTCTGCATATAATCATTATAATGTTTACCTTTCTTTATAGCATAGCCAGTAACCATACGAGTTTCATTATTCCCTTTTACTACCCATTCCAAATCTACATAGTTGATAGTACCTGCAGAAGTGTAATTTTCGATATCACCATCTTTCTTTGTAAAAATCTGAATACGAGAATCACGATCTTTCAATGTAGCTGTAATACCTTCCTTTTCCCATTCAGGATCATAACCGGAACCAGCAGCATAAATAGGCAAACCATTACGCATCAAGTATGAATTAACCAAACCGCGTGTCCAACCTGAACCACCACCGTTGTTCTGTAACTGCATCTGAATATTATGAGTTACATTTTGTGATTCAAGATATTTGCGCCACATTAATACTTCACTATAATTCTCCATATCCTCATCACAGAACATTGTATAATAAGGATTCAGGCTAGCAAAGCTAGCGTTCATTCCTTCTGCAGCATCTGTATTATTCACTAGATTTCCAGCCAATTGGTCACCTACAACCTTAGCAGACTTCATCGCTTCATCCAGGAAATAATTGATTTCAGTATCAATGTTAAAACCATTCAAAGTAGAAGCATCGCCCGGCCAACCTTGTCCACCCGGAACAAATGCAGTACCTTTATGGTGTTTCAACCATGTTCCTTCATAAAGTGCCACGCGCGAGCGAAGTAAATAAGCCACGTTCTTACTGATACGATTTTTACCACCCGGAGCTTCATTCAACAAAAATTCCACTGCTTTATCCAAATCAGATAAAATAAAACGAGCCACTTCATGACGAGGACGACGTTTAGATGCCTCTATCAATGATTCCTGCTCATCAGTCAATACAGTCTCAATAATAGGGCAATCACCAATATTCTGCAATTTATCAAAATAAGCATATGCGCGAAGAACATACATTTCTCCTATATAGTGACGAATATTCGCTTCTGAACCGGAAATCTGTCCGGCTTCATATTTGGGCAACACCTCTTGAAAGAAATAATTGCAATCACGAATCTGGAAGAAGTTCCATGCGGCTCCTCTTTCATCATCACTGGTAGTCGAACCTACCTTCCATTCACCCGGCACCCAACGAGTGGAATAACCGGTTGCAGCCTGATTGTCTGTTGCATTATCATTTCCGAACACACTAATACCATAACTTCCCGGAGCTATGCAAGTAAAGAAGTTATATAAATTAATAGAATATGCTGCCAAATCCGCTTCAGCTGTAAAATAAGCAGCAGGAGTGACTGAGCTTTCGGGCTCTTTGTCCAAGAAATCGTTACAAGATGTAAAACCAGCAAGCGATACACCCAATAAGAATATATTTAAATATTTCAGTTTCATAGTCGTTTTTTTTAGAATGTTACACTTAAGCCAAGAGAGACTGTTTTTGACAATGGATAAGTTTTACCAAGATTCTCACCATATCCAGCACCAATCAATTCTGGGTCTGCTATACCGGTAAAACTGGTTATAGTCAACAAATTTTCAGCAGAAGCAAAAACACGCAAGTTTTCCACAAAGAATTTTTCAGTCAGATTCTTTGGTAAGGTATAACCCAAAGTCACGTTTTTCAAACGGCAATAAGCTGCATTTTGCAAGTAACGTGTTTGAGTATTGGTATTTCTAGAAGCTCCCCAGTCGGGACGTGGATAGTAAGCATTCGTGTGTTCAGGTGTCCAATAATCTTCATGTTCCTTGAAACCTAAAGCCTGCCATTTACCTGTACCAGTAGCCCCCCAGAATGTAGCACTTCCTGCCATATAATCACGCTTTAATGTTCCTTGGAAGAATACTTTCAGGTCAAAACCTTTCCATGCTGCATCTAAGTTCAAACCAAAGTTATAACGCGGAGTAGAGTTACCAATTACCTTAAGGTCTCCGTGATTGTCCAAAGTATATTCACCTCTATCAACTTTTCCGTCATTATTTAAATCAGCATACATAATATCACCTGCAGTCCAGTTGCTACCCAGGAAACTTTGGTCAGCATCAGCTAAATGAGCATCCATTTCCGCTTGTGAATTAGCGATTCCAACTGTAGTATATCCCCAAATATCCCCAAATACAGCTCCATCATAAACCGCAGAACCATTAGAGGTTATACCCAAGCTTTTTGATGGGTTAGGATATTTATCAATTATGACTTTATTGTCACTTAACGTCAAAGAAATACCATAATTAAAGTCGTTGATTCTATCACGCCAACTAACCTGCAAATCCCAACCTTTTGATGTCATATCCAAGTTGTTTACTTTCGGCTCTTTTGCTCCCAATACATCAGGAAGTTCCTGTGCCGGTCCTACCATATCATAAGTTTTACGTTGGAAATAACCGAATGAACCTGTCAAACGATTGTTAAATGCACCCCAATCCAAACCGATTTCCCAAGTACGACTTTTTTCCCAAGTAAGCAATGCGGAAACCAAAGAAGGTTGTCCTGCTGTATTCGGCTTTGTACCATTTACCAACCAATTTCCATTATTAGGCTTATAATTAATTGTAGGATAGAATGGGTACCAGTTATCTGTATTTTGGTTACCTAACTCACCCCATGAAGCACGAAGTTTCAAAGTATTAACCACATTGGTATAATCTTCCCAAAAGGCTTCCTGAGCAATATTCCAACCAGCCGAGAATGAAGGGAATACATTCCAACGATTGTCGCGAAGGAAGCGAGAAGAACCATCATAACGGATATTAGCTTCCAACAGGTAACGTCCTTTATAATCGTAATTCAAACGACCAAAGAAACCGGCAGTTGTCCAAGTATTATAATTACCACCTACAGTTGGAGTAGCACTTGTAGTATCTAACGTAGGTAAACCTGACAAGATACCATATTGTTGGGCAGTCATTGTACGCTTGCGGAACCATTCACTTTGAAAACCGGCCATTATCTTGAAATTATGCTCATTGAATGAACGGCTATATTCTGTAAAGATGTTCGGATTGAAGTAATTGCTCTTCAAATTGTATTCCTTCACAGCCGAGTTTGCGTTAAAATCGACAAACGGTTCATTATTTACATTGTAGCCATAAGTTGTTTGCCAATCCGTATGGTTATTATCATTATTGATACGATAGTTCAACTCTGCATTGATTACCCAACCTTCCAACGGAGTAATACGAAAAGCCAATTGCTGTGCCAATACATCACCCTGAGTTTTATATAGACCACCATTACTCAAACGTTCGATATATGACTCAGCTACATAATGTCCATTCGGGTCTGTTGTAGGAATAATCGGCCAATAACGACACATATTGTGATAGAATTCATCTGTTCCATTTACCATAACAGTCGGTGCCTGATAATCTGTACGGGTGAAGCGTGCACTATAAGTCATCTTTAACCATTTGGTCAGATTTGCATTAATTTTTGCAGTGATACCATAACGCTGCTTGTTATCATCACCATGACGCAAAATACCGTCCTGATCCAAAAAGTTCGCAGAGAAATAATACTGCATTTTATCTGAACCACCATTAATACTTAATGTATGTTCCTGAGAGAAACTATTGCCGAAATGTTCTTTCAACCAATCTGTATTGGCAATAGGCAAAAGGTCGTTTGCATCCCAAACTTCCCAACGATTATTACTGTTGGCAAACATTGTTTGCATGCTTGGATCACTTTGAGCAGCCTTAATCTGAGCTAATTTCGTTTCAGAAAACCAAGTACCGCCTCCCGAATTAATACTTGCAGCATTCATATAATTAGCCCAAGTATAAGAATCCATCATTTCGGGCATATTCAACGGTGAGTTAAAGCGGAAGCTGTTATTATAATTAATAACTGTTTTACCTTCCTTACCGCCTTTAGTGGTAACCAAGATAACACCACCTGCTGCACGCGAACCATAAATAGAAGAAGCAGAAGCATCTTTCAAGATAGAGATATTCTCAATATCTTGTGGATTCAATGAATTCAAATCGCCTTCCATACCGTCAATCAAAACCAACGGAGTTACAGAAGAACCAGCACCGATAGTACCGATACCACGAATATTCATTGTCTTGTTTGAATTCAGTGTACCACCACTACTAGCTGTAGAAAAGTTCATACCGGCTACAGTACCTTGTAAAGCATCTACTACCGAATTCACCGGACGAGAAGCAATTTCTTTAGCACCTACAGTAGAAACAGCACCTGTAAGGTTTACCTTTTTCTGTGTACCGAAACCTACCACTACTACTTCTTCCAAAGTTTGGGTATCATCTTCCAAAATAATGTTCAAAGGAGTACCGTTCCATTTCACTTCCTGAGTAACATAACCCACGAAAGAAATCTGGAGAATGTCTCCTTTATTAACATTAGGTATTGAGAAGTCACCGTCGATTCCGGTGATTGTTCCGTTAGTAGTACCTTTTACTACTACTGAAGCTCCAATGACGGTCTCGCCGGTTCCGTCTTTTACAATACCGGTACAAGCTCCGTTCTGCTGTGTGATTTTCACATCGGTTACGCTGGGATTGCTAACCGCATACGCTGCTCCGGTAGAGGCTCCCATCAGGAACAGCATCATACTGACTGATTTTAGTCGTTTTAACATAGCTGTGATTTTTAAGTGTTTATTGAAACTTATTAATAACCAACTGTACCAAGTTCTTTCAGAACTATGTTTTTCAATATAATTTAGATTAACGATGCAAATATATAATAATTTTAAAGAATGTAGCTTTCGAATAAAAAATATTTTGGTCTTCGGGTCGTTTTTTAACAAAGGTGAATTCCAAAGCTTGTGCTACAGAAATGAAATTAATGTTTATTTATGAATTAAAAGCTCTCTAAATCTTAAAAATACGATTCTATGAGAAAAACTTATAATTCTATAAGTAGAAACGTAGTAGAGCATTCTTGATATCAACAATGATTTTCTAATATAAGATGCTGTCAATAAATTTTATTGGCCTGTTGTACAGTGGGGTTAAACGTATTGTTAAGGTAGAAAAGAAGTAGAATTATATACATAAATCCATAGCCCAAATTCTCTAGAATGACTATTTGCACATTTTTATGCGTTTTCTTATCGTGCTTATATACAATGGCTTACAGTTTAACATAGTTCTGAAAGAACTTTATGATGAAAGCATTTAATTGAGTTTCAATAAACACTTAAAAATCACAGCTATGTTAAAACGACTAAAATCAGTCAGTATGATGCTGTTCCTGATGGGAGCCTCTACCGGAGCAGCGTATGCGGTTAGCAATCCCAGCGTAACCGATGTGAAAATCACACAGCAGAACGGAGCTTGTACCGGTATCGTAAAAGACGGAACCGGCGAGACCGTCATTGGAGCCTCAGTAGTAGTAAAAGGTACTACTAATGGAACAATCACCGGAATCGACGGTGACTTCTCTTTATCTAATGTCAATAAGGGAGACATTCTTCAAATCTCTTTCGTGGGTTACATTACTCAGGAAGTAAAATGGAACGGTACTCCTTTGAACATCATCTTGAAAGATGATACTCAGACTTTGGAGGAAGTAGTGGTGGTAGGCTATGGTACACAGAAAAAGGTAAACCTGACTGGTGCAGTAGCAATGGCGGAAAGCGATGTTTTGGAAGACCGTCCTATCGCTAACTTGGCTCAAGGTTTGCAAGGTGCCATTCCTAACTTGAACATTTCGTTTGCCAATGGTAATCCTAACTCAAGCACAAGTATCAATGTCCGTGGTCTTACATCATTGAATGGCGGTTCTGCATTAATCTTGGTAGATGGTGTGGAAACCAACGATATTTCTTTGCTTAACCCGCAGGATATTGAAAGTATCTCAGTGTTGAAAGATGCTTCTTCTGCAGCCGTATATGGTGCACGTGCAGCATTCGGCGTTGTATTGATTACAACTAAAAAAGGTAAGAAAGGAGAAAAAGTAACTTTCAACTATAACAATAATTTCTCATGGTCAGCTCCTTCACGCATGGCTAAAGGATTACCGGCAGACCAATGGTTACGCGCCATGAATGTGGAATCCAACAATACCAGCGGTACTCAATATTGGAGTGATGAATTGATTGAAGCTGTAGAAGCACGCATGAAAGACCCCAGTCTTCCTACTGCTTGGGAAAACACACAAGGAAACAAATTCACCGCCAACGGAGAATGGGCTTATGCCGGTAATACTGACTGGCTGGATGTACTGTTTAATGATGCAGCCTTCATGCAACAGCACAATGCCAGCGTTCGTGGTGGTTCTGAAAAGACCTCTTACTACGGTTCGGTAGGTTACAAAGGACAAGATGGTTTGCTGGCTTATGGAACAGACCATTTCAAACGTATTAATATGTCATTCAATTTCAACACTCAATTAACTAATTGGTTGGAAATCGGATTGAACGTAAAATACAATCGTAGCGAAGCTAACGAACCTAACTCTAATTTCTATACTTCAGAAGACCCTTATTATGAAGTATATCGCGCCATGCCGTTTGTTCCCGTTTATTTACCGGATGGAGACTTTGCAGGTGTAGCAGGTTCTAACTTCAACTTCAACATTGCGGGTATGTTGGCACAGGCCGGACGTACAAAGAATGTTTATGATGATATCTGGTATACAGGTTCTTTCAAATTAACTCCGTTCAAAGGACTCACTGTAAGAGGTGACTATACCGGAAACCGTTACTTCAGAACCACTCGTTCACACGAAAAGACTATCTATCAGAAGCAACCCGATGGCACTTCAATGTCAAAAGGTGACCCGAACGGTGTTTCACTGAGGAAGTATGACGATACTTATGAAGCATTGAACTTATGGGCAGAATATAAGAAATCTTTCGGCGACCACTCTCTTACCGCAATGGTAGGTTATAACCAGGAATCTAAAGAAACCAGTAATATGTATGGCAAGACAACAGGCTTGTTTGTAAATGATATCCCTGTTATCGACTTAGCCGGAACCAAGCAAAATCTGGAAGAAGAAGCAACTATCTGGGCTGTACAAGGTGCTTTCTTCCGTTTGAACTATGATTATAAAGGTAAATACTTATTGGAAGTGAACGGTCGTTATGACGGTTCTTCAAAATACGGTGAAAATGACCGTTGGGGATTCTTCCCATCAGCTTCTATCGGTTGGAGATTATCTGAAGAAAAATTCTTTGACTCTGCACGCAATATATTCGAAAACGTTAAACTCCGTGCATCTGTCGGTTCATTAGGTAACCAGGTTACTACAGGTAACTTCGACTACTTAAGCTCTATGGGCTTTGCTCAGCTTAACTACTTATTGAACGGTAAATTGGCAACCGGTATCACTCCTGCTTCATTGGCTTATAACAATGTAAGTTGGGAAAAGGTAACTACCGCCAACTTCGGTCTTGATCTGGGTCTGTTGAACAACCGCTTGACTGCTTCATTCGACTACTTTATCCGTTATACCAATGATATGGTCGTATCAAAGACTTATCCTGCAACAATGGGGTCTACCGGCGGTAAGGAAAATCTAGCCAACATGAGAACAAACGGTTGGGAACTTTCTTTGAGCTGGAAAGACCAAATCGCCAACGTAGGCGGCAGCCCATTGGATTACAACATCGGTATCGGCCTTTCGGACAGCTATTCAAAAATTACCAAATATGACAACCCGACCGGTTATCTGGGAGACTACTACGAAGGAATGGAACTGGGTGAAATATGGGGTTATGTCACTGACGGCTTCATTCAGGACAAAGCAGAAGCAGAACAACAGGCTGTTCGCCAAAAAGTAATTGCAACCACTTGGTTGCCAGGTGATATCCGTTACGCTGACTTAGACGGAAACGGTGCAGTTGACTACGGAAAGAATACATTAAGCGACCACGGTGACAAGAAGATTATCGGTAACAATACTCCGCGCTATCGTTTCAACATCAATCTGGGTGCATCATGGAAAGGCTTTGATATCCGCGCTTTGTTTGAAGGTACAATGAAACGCGACTTGTGGCTCGGTACAGGCAGTACCGGTATTTTCTGGGGATACTACGGACAATGGTGGAGTACATTGAATGAAACTCATCTAGACTATTGGACACCCGAAAATCCGAATGCCTACTATCCAACTCCGACCAACACAACTCGCAGCCGTCAAACTCAGACTAAATATTTGCAAGATGCTTCTTACATCCGTCTGAAAGATGTAACTATCGGTTATAACCTGCCACAAGCTTGGATTTCCAAATTCGGCATCGCTCAGTTGAGAGTTTTTGCAAGCGGACAAAACTTATGGGAAGCTACAGGTTTGTATAAATACCTAGACCCGGATGCAACAGGTAACAGAAAGAAAGATGGTGAAATGGAAGATCGTATGACCAAATACCCATTCTGCCGTACTTATTCATTTGGTATCAACGTAACATTCTAAATTCAGGAACGATTATGAAAAAAAATATATTATATATAGGTTTAGTAGCTTTAGCATTGCAAAGCTGCGATTATTTGGATCGCGAACCGCTGGATTCCATCTCTAAAGACAAATTCTTTTCAACAGCCGGTGCTGATGGATTACAGCAATATTGTAACAATCTCTATCCTAAATTGATTAAAGGGCATGGAGACCCACAATCTTACAACTTCGGTATGATGGAAGAAGATTTCAAATCGGACAACATTTACCCATGGGAATACAATACTACCAGCTTCGGTCTGCACGTAGCTCCTACCGGTGCTAAAGATACAGAATGGAACTGGGAATATATCCGTGCTTGTAATGACTTCTTAGCCAATTACGAACAGTCACAGGCTTCAGAAGCAGAAAAACATCGTTTTGCAGGAGAAATCTTATTCCTCAAAACCCTTGACTATTTCAACAAAGTGAAAACTTATGGCGATGTGCCTTGGTATGACAAAGTCGTAAATCCGGGAGACGAAGACTTATATAAAGCACGTGATTCCCGCACTGTGGTAGCAGACAATATGCTGAAAGAAATCGATCAAGCTATTGAGTGGTTGCCCATGAAATCGAAAGTGGATGTTACTCGCATTTCAAAAGATGCAGCATTGGCATTGAAAGCACGTTTCTGCTTGTTTGAAGGTACATGGCGTCGTTATCACAAGATGGAAGGAGATACAAAATTCCTGCAGGAAGCATACAATGCGGCCGGAGAATTAATGAAATCGGAATATGGCTACTCATTATTCCAGGGCAGTTCTCCTTCACAGGCTTATCATGAATTATTCATTCAGTCTGATTACGCAAACAATCCTGAAATCATCTTGTCTAAGGCCTATGACCCCAGCTTGGGTAAAGGTAATAACCTGAGCCGTCAGATTGGTGTAGGCGAAACCCCTCTGGGTGTCAGCAAAGACTGTATTGATGACTATCTGTGCGCAGAAACAGGATTGCCTATCACTCTTTGCAATTGCCCCGGACATAGCACACACACCGGATTATTGGCAGAGTTGAACAACCGCGACCCGCGTTTGCTACAGACAGTATGCTCGCCCGAAGCCGGTGAACACACCTATTATCTGAACGGACATCCAGCCAATATTGCCAACATTGTAAATACCGGTGCAGGCGGTTCATCTTCTACCGGTTATAGCATTGCCAAATTCTATAATGCAGCCGAACATTTGGCTGCTCACCATCAGGGAACATTGGATGCTCCGGTATTCCGTTTCGGTGAAATTCTGTTAATTCGTGCAGAAGCTGCTGCAGAACTGGGCACCATTTCTCAGACTGATTTGGATGCAACAGTCAATAAGCTGCGTGAACGCGTAGGATTCAACCACAAATTGACTATGACTCCGGCCGTTGATCCCAAACTGGAAACTGAATATCCGAATGTAAGTGCCAATAACGCAACACTGATTCGTGAAATCCGTCGCGAACGCCGTGTAGAATTATTCGGTGAAGGTTACCGCTTTGACGACTTGCGCCGTTGGGCATGCGGTAAACGCCTAGATGCTTCTGTTGCACCCCGCATGGGTATGATTCCTGATGCAACTCTTTATTCTGCTGAAAATATCGCCACTATGCAGAATGTATTGGGTACAAACAACCAAGGTGAACTTGACATTTACAGTAAACGCGTAGACACACAGGCAAGATTTGAAGATCCGAAGAACTACCTGTTTGCTATTCCGACTAATGAAATCTCTATCAACCCGAATCTGACACAGAACCCGGGATGGTAATTGATACATTATAATCTATTGAGAAATGCCCGGGAAGCGAATAATGCTTTCCGGGCATTCTTTTTTTGTTTTCCACCCAATTATTAAATTTCTATCCTCTTTTCTTGCTCGCCAAATAAGAAAACCTTACCTTTATCAACCCTTAAACGGAAATTAAACGCAAACAAAACAATAAACACTAACTCATAACAGTTATGTATAACCTCAAAAAACTAATAGTATGCATGGCTGGAGCAGCGTTCGCCCTGAACCTCCACGCCCAACAAGTACAAGGCTTTGTCCACAAGCAGTCAGAAGCAACCGATTATGTATGGCCTACCGACCAACAAGTGTTGGCCAAACTGGACAAATGGCAAGACCAGAAGTTCGGAGTCCTGTTCCATTGGGGTCTTTACTCCGTTCCGGGCATTGTAGAATCATGGTCGATATGCTCGGAAGACGTCGACTGGATTTCACGCAAGAAGCCTTTACCCTACAATGAATACAAAGAATGGTACTGGGGCTTGAAAGATTCGCTCAATCCGGTCAACTTCAATCCCGAACAATGGGCGGATGTAATGCAGGATGCAGGTATCAAGTATATGATATTCACCACCAAGCATCACGACGGTTTTTGTACTTTCGATTCCAAATACACAGATTTCTCTATTGCACACGGAGCCTTCAAGGATAATCCGCGCAAGAACGTGGCTTACCATGTATTCGATGCTTTCCGTAAGAAGGGCTTCATGATGGGATGCTATTTCTCTAAACCCGACTGGCATTGCGAATGGTTTTGGAATCCTTATTTCGCTACCCCCAACCGTAATATCAATTACAAGAAAGACCGCCATCCTGACTGGTGGAAGAATTATCAGACCTTTACCCGCAATCAGCTGAACGAACTGATGTCTGACTACGGAAGTTTCGATATCCTTTGGCTGGACGGCGGCTGGGTGAAAGGCGACGACATCGGCCTGGACGATATTCTGGCACAGGCACGCCGGAAGCATCCGGGATTGATTTCGGTAGACCGCAGCATCAGGGGAAAGAACGAAAACTACCAGACGCCCGAACGCGGTATCCCCGAAACACAGCTCGACTATCCGTGGGAAAGTTGCATCACACTGAGCAATGATTGGGGATGGGTGCCAAATGCTCCGTTCAAATCGCCGCAGAAGGTAATCAACATATTGAGTGAAATCACTGCCAAAGGCGGCTGCCTGCTATTGGGTGTAGGGCCTACCCCTGACGGTATCATCGAAGAGGAAGTGACCAAGCGTCTGCATGAGGTGGGAGAATGGCTGCGGGCAAATGGCAAGGCTATCTACAACACCCGAATCACTCCCATTTATCAGGACGGACACACATGGTTCACTGCCGACAAAGACGGACAGACACTCTATGCCATCTATGCATTGCCCGAGGGAGAAACACTGCCGGAAACGATAGAATGGACAGGAAATCTTCCAAAAGGCAAGATGAAAATGCTAAAAGGAAACAGGAGCGTGAAATATACTTGCAAGGACGGCAAAGTGAAGGTGTCACTCCCCAAAGGTATCAAGAATGAACCTATTGCATTGCAATTTAAAGTAAAGACTAAATAAGAACTATAGAGGGGGGGGCAATTTATCAGCAATGAGAAAAGCCATATCATCACTCGAGAATCGAGTTGGATATGGCTCTCTTTTATACTTGTCAGTTATAAGAAGCAACTTTTAGAGTGGACATCTTGGTTTTGGCATACCTCCTAAAGCAAAAAAACTTTTGGTTATTCTTCCATCACAAAACTTTTCAGGATAGCCTCAGCCTCCGCTTTATGCCCGGCCGAATAAATGATGGAAATATAAAATGCACTTCCCGCCGCCTTGGTCATCAGGCAGGCATAGCAACAATGGTCATTCTCACATTTGCCATCCATTGAAACGCCATAGAATTGCTCCAAGTCAAAGGCTTTGACAGCAGTCTGATTCTCCACGCCATCATCATTGGCATAATCCCGAAGCACCCCTTTCAGGTCGTCCTTCGTGATGCCGTCAGAGTCCAAAGCCTGGACAGTGATATAAAACTTACTATCATTCAACAGGAAAGTTTCCTCCGTATCCTCCTCCACGGCAATATCCTTCGGCACCTTGAAAGTCAGTCCGTAGGCAGTCCATGTTATGGGAGACAATGCCTGTGCGCCTGCCGACAGGCAGGCAGTCAGACACAAAAATGCAAAAAACAAAATTCTTTTCATCTTTTACTTCGTTACGAATAAAACTCCGCCCGACGCACAAGTCGGTTATTTATCTTTATCACGTATCTCCACGCGACGAATCTTACCACTGATAGTCTTCGGAAGCTCTTCTACAAACTCTATCACACGCGGATACTTATAAGGGGCAGTCACACGCTTCACATGGTCTTGCAATTCCTTAATCAGTTCGGGGCTTTCCTGTCCTTTGTAGTTCTTGGAAAGAACGATGGTCGCCTTTACCACTTGTCCGCGCACCTCGTCGGGAACACCCGTAATGGCACATTCCACCACTGCAGGATGAGTCATCAGTGCACTTTCCACTTCAAACGGGCCTATACGGTAACCGGAACTCTTGATAACATCATCCGCACGTCCCACAAACCAGAAATATCCGTCTTCGTCACGCCAAGCCACATCACCGGTATAATAAATGCCGTCGTGCCAAGCATCTTCTGTCAGCTCGGCCGCCCGATAATACTCTTTGAACAACCCCAGCGGCTTGCCTTTTGACGTATGGATGACAATTTGTCCCTGTTCACCGTCTTCTGCCGAACGACCGTCAGGAGTCAGCAAGTCAATGTCATACTGCGGGTTGGGCACGCCCATGCTGCCCGGTTTCGGGTCCATCCAAGGGAAGGTGCCCAATGTCAACGTCGTTTCCGTCTGTCCGAAGCCTTCCATCAGCCGGATACCGGTTATCTTCTTAAACGTCTCATATACAGAATAGTTCAACGCTTCTCCGGCAGTGGTGCAATATTCCAAAGAAGACAGGTCATACTTACTGATATCTTCCTTTATCAAGAAACGATAGATGGTGGGAGGAGCACACAGTGAAGTGATATGATAGTCCTGAATCTTTCCGAGGATATCGGCAGGAGTAAACTTCTCATGGTCGTAAACAAAGATATTTGCACCCACAATCATCTGTCCGTAGAGTTTTCCCCACACGGCCTTTCCCCAGCCGGTATCAGCAATCGTCAGATGCAGGCTGTCGCGGTGCAGGTTATGCCAGAAACCGGCAGTTACGATATGTCCCAACGGATAAGTAAAGTCATGCGCCACCATCTTCGGCTCGCCGGTAGTTCCCGATGTAAAATACATCAGTGAAGTATCCTCATTGGTATTCGGATGTTCGGGTCTTACGAACGGAGCCGCGTTTTCTATCCCCTGATGAAAATCTTCGAAACCTTCGGGAATTCCGGGACCGACGCTGACCAGCTTCTTTACAGAAGGAGAATCAGGCATCGCTTCTATGATATGTTTGGTGATTACATCCTCGCCTGCCGCAACAATCATCTTAATATCGGCAGCGTTACAACGATACACAATATCTTTCTTGGTCAACAAGTGAGTGGCAGGAATCACCACCGCGCCCAATTTGTGCAGGGCGATAATGGAATACCAGAACTCATAACGGCGTTTCAGTATCAACATCACCATATCACCGCGACCGATGCCCAGACTTTGGAAATAAGATGCCGTCATATCGGTATATTTTTTCAGGTCGCCATAGGTGTATTGTCGGGATTCACCTTTATCGTTGGTCCACAACAAGGCTTTCTTGTCGGGTTCCTCAGCAGCCCAAGCATCAACAATATCATAACCGAAATTAAAATTTTCGGGAACCTTGATTTTCAGGTTCTTTATAAAATCCTCTTGTGAGGTAAAAGCGGTTTGTTCTAAGAATCTTTCTACCATACTCTTACAATTTACATAATTACTGCCAGGAACTTCACAGTCTTGCCATCCAGTGCCATCATGCCGTGAGGCTGAGCAGAATCAAAGTAAAGGCTGTCACCCGGGTTCAAAATAAGTTCTTTTCCGTTAATGTTAAGCAACATACGTCCTTCTATCACCAGGTTGAACTCTTGTCCTTCGTGTGAATTGAAATAAATAGGCGTATCTTCGGGCTTCGGTTCTACGGTAACGATGAACGGATCTACTTTGCGTCCGCGGAATCCCGATGCCAATGATTCATATTTGTATGCTTTGGTACGCTCCACTGACACCCCTGTGCCCCAACGGGTCAAGAAGTAAGCACTCATTTTAGGTTCTTCACCAAACATCAGCACATCCAGTGCGATGTCATATTTGCGGGCAATCTTCTGCAAAGCACTGACTGATATATCTTTCTCACCGCTTTCCATACCCAAGTATTCTTCCACCGTGAGCTGGCAACTTTCGGCCACCTCTTGGGGAGTCAGTTCCAAAACGTCTCTCAATCCCTGAAGACGTTCGGCTATTTGCTTTATTTGGTCACTCATAATCTTTAGATTTAGGGTTCAAAGATAATGAAGATTTAATTAATCCTAGCAAAATTTCAAGAAGTTTCTAAGAAAACTATCTATTAGACAGTAAAACTGCACAATATCATTCTACATGAGCAAGAATAGGCATTTAAGAAGGTAGCTGCCTTTCGGATAGTTTCAAATGAAAGTATTCGCATCGGATAGCAGGAAATAATGACATGTAACCTACAAAAAATACATTATTGGGCAAAAATGAGAGCAATGCTCTCACCTTTCCAAGCGTCTCTCCCCGCATCTCTCATACCTGAAAGGCTTTATACATCGGATTTTCAACAACACGAGTGAGAGAATGAGAGATAAAATACATTCTAACTGTTTTGCGCAGAGGATTACTGAAGAAGAAATAGTAAGAGTCAATGGAGAAGACTATATTAAACAGACAGATATGTTACATGCCGCAAGGAGAGTGTCCAGTAAAACTTAACCCAATAGTAGCCATCCGCCCAATGATTATTAGGTTATCTCCCTTATTTTCATTTTTTTTGTATCCGAACGAAAGGAAAAATAATAATAAATTATACCAATGAACAGTACTCACCCGACGACAAAACTGTCGGCGCTAAATATGCCGAGAAATCTTTTCACCGGACAGAAATTATCTGTCTGGATATAGAAACGATAAGCGGAAAGGGAAAAACAGTACGTTCTTGATAAAAAAGAAATCCTCTCCTATGCTACATTTCCATTGAAGCAGATGGAGGGGTGCCAAAAGTCCGACAGTCCCCCTCCACTAGTCTCGGATGACAGAATGATAGGCTGTTTCAGTTCAGTGAGGGCTCTTCATCAGATTACCATTTAGCAAAGAAGAGTTTCGGATTGATATTCAAAGAAACCCATCCCCAGTCCTGCCAACTGCTATGATTACCGCCTTTCACTGCATCCATGGTCTTGGTTCCCAACATGAATGAATAACCGGCTGACAGTTTCACGTCTTTCATAATGCTCCAATCCACCTGAGTATCTATTTCGGAGCCTAATCCTTTGCTCAGCTTCTCCCCGCCGAGCAACGGCTTCTGTGCCGCACTGAAATAATGATAATTCACCTGCAATGCAACTTTCGGCGATGCCTTGAACGCTAGTCCGATGCGATTGTCCCACAAGCCGGGAGCCGATACACCCTGCACCCATGAAGAAGCATAGAAATAATCCATGGCTCCATAGAACTTATGATGGGTGCCGTAAAGCGGGTCGAAGGCCTTGTTCTTGTCACCTTCTTCCTTGTTGCCACTCAGGTAATCACTACCGACGGTAACCGACCACGCTTTGTCTATCTTATAAGAAGCGACCACACTCCACATATAGGCGGAGACATTCTTTGAATTCATATTCTTATCGGGCTTGCTCTTTCCCGACTGATAATAGAAAGCGCCGTTCAAATTCCAATTGCCCGGATGAAAAGTCAGATAGGTGCCCATGGTCTGCATATAGCGGCTCTTCGCCTTTTGCTCGTCACCGGCTTCCCAACCCAGATTCATAAACAGCAGGGAGGCTTCAAACGGAGTGGCCTTTGCTTTATAGTGATACCATGCTGTCTGCATGCTCTTATAAGGCTGCCCGATGGCATTGTAGTAAGTTCCTGCATATTTCTCATCATTCTGATTGAAGGCCAGAATCAAATGAAGTTGGTTGTGCTCATCCCGATAGCCTAGTTTCAGGGCATCGTGATAACGTCCTGCTACATTCCAATCCAATCCGCCCAAAATGCGTTCGTCATCATAAGAAAGCGTCTGACGTCCCAAGCGAGCAAAGAAACCGTTCTTTGAAGTTAACTCAGCCCAAGCCTCATTCATGATGAAACGGCCGTTCTTGTCAATCTGAGGATCTTGTCCCCACACTCCCACGTGCTGGGCAGATATTTTCATGCTCAAACCCGTGCGTCTGTATTCCATAGAAAGGCGGGCGCGATTGTTGATGAAGGAGGCAGAAGGCTCCCCTTCCTCACGAGGAAGTAATGCACCGTTACGGTATTCAGCACGCGGACGAATCTGTGCGGACATACTAAACTCATTTTCCTTATTGTCATCCTGCGCATACGTCAGGCCGGGAAGCAAGAGTAAACTTGCCGCCAATAGTCTAAAATGTTTCATCGCTTTATTCTTTTAAATTAGTTCAGATTATATGTGTGTACACTCACTCCTTGCGCCGAGGGCAGGTAATTGATGCCATACCAGCACATTTGGAGCAGCACGAATGCCACAAGTGAGATAATCAATGCTTTCTTATAGTCGGCGGGGCATCTCAAGCGGAAATGGATATAGGCCAGATAGCCAAACCAAGTAGCTGCCGCCCAAGTCTCCTTCGGATCCCATGCCCAGTAATGTCCCCATGCTTCTTTGGCCCATACTGCCCCGAAGAGCATTCCCAAAGTCATAAAGGCAAGTCCCACACAGATTAGATTATCACATAAATCGAGTTCTTGCCTTCCAGGTGTTTTCTTCTTGAACCATAGCAGGTAGACCGCCATCACTGCAGCAGCCCCCAGCATGGCGTATGCAAACATATATACAATGACGTGAGGAGCAAACCATGGGCTTTGAAGCGCGGGCATCAACGTCTTATTATGAATTTCAGGTTTAAACAGATTGATGCAGATAAAGACTAATGACAGAATGAAGCTGAAACTCAGAATCCATTTGTACTTCCAACGGAAGTAGGTTATCAGTCCTGCCAAGGGCAGGAAAAAAGAATACCACAAGCGTGTCTCTCCCATTGTGCGCATGGGCGGTCGCTCCAACGATATCCACATCAAGAGGATAAAGGTGAAGAATATCGCCTGCCCTGCCAATGTAAAGCCGTAAACCAATGCCTTGCGTTTTCCTTTCCAAGCGGCAAAAGCGCCGATTGCCCAACAAATCAGAGCAACAATGGCAAAGAAAATGAAATAATCCCAACTCATGAGTGTGCCTCCTTTCTTTCTTCAGCCTGTCCGGACTTTCTTCTCCCCAGCTGGGCGGTGGTAAACAAACAGACGGCACCGAGAATCATCATGCCGATACCGATATAGACATAAGGTAGCCAAGGGTCGCGCACTAATTCAAAGACGCTGATGTTACTCCATCGTCCTTTTGTTTCATCGTAACTCAACTGATAGATTTTCCAACCGTCTATTTCGTATGGTTTGTTGACTTCTATCGTGCCCGATTCCTGCTTACCGCTTTCTGTGTACAGGGTCACATCCGAAGCAAAACGTTGCGGTTCGCGTTCGGGCATCACCATACTTATCCGGTCATTCAGTTTCAGGGCTTTGTAGGGAAACATAAAACTACCGCAGCTCACCCACCCCTCTTTGGTTTCATGGGTTTTGCGGTTCTTTGCTTTCAGATAGATAGCATACGTTGCCCCCATCGAACGAAACTCGGTGAAACGAAGGGTATCTTCCGTTGCCACCGAAGCCGCTTCGGGGATGGACTGCGTGATATTCAACTCCCAGTCCAGCAGGTCGCCATGCGACACTCCTTCTTCCAACAGCACATGGGCAGGAGCGTCTTCGGGTAATACCTTACCGGTGGCATTGTCAATCAACATAAGCTTAGGAGGATATTCATCGATGGTAAAGTCGTTGAGTTCGATAGCCAAAGGAAGTTCCACCAAATTTTGATTTTCTTCATCTTGAGCACGCCATTCAGTATTGCCCAAAGAGGTGGTCATACGAAGGCGCTGCATATCAGCATTGCCCAAAGTGGCGGCAACCAATGCTATAAAAAGTCCGACATGGTTAAGCAGAAAGGGAATTTTTTTCCAATGAAAGGGAAAGGTAGAACGAAGAATGGCCATCCCCAATGACAGACTCATCCATATATATAGGAGTACGAAAGGCCAAGAAGAGAGCATTTGGGTAAAAAGCCCCTCCACCGCATCAATGGCATGATGCGAAGGAACCTGCTTCACCAATCCCATCAGGACAGTGGCTACCACTACCCAAAGCAAAGAAAAAACGGCAGCCGTATAATGACTCAGCCAACCAAATACATAGACCTTCTTCCGCAGGGCATTCATTACTCCCAACAGAATCAGGAAAGCTGCCAATACGATTACATTCACCGGAAAGGCAATCCAGTCCCATTCTATTTTACCGACAGTTGCCTGTAACAGAATTCCTGTTACAAGCAGACCGGCACCAATCATGATACCTTCTCTCAACTTCCAAGGTTTATTCCACATAGTTCATTCCTTATCATTCCGGCCCTTCCTCTTCTTTAAGAAACAGAACCGAACCGCAAAGCTACCATTTCCGAACGTCTTTCCAAAGTATTCGGCATATCATTTCCATCACCGTTGTTTTCCACTCTTCGGGATGTACCGGACCATGCTTGGCACCCTCTGAATACCTCATCCTAAAGAAAAAGTACTTTTATAGTATTAATTATAAAAGAATTGCTACTTTTGTAAAACACACACGTAGGATATGAAGAAGGTTATTGAACGTACAATCAGAATTTTATTGGCTGAAATATTTCTTTTCTGCCCGATAATGATGAGTCAAAACAATCCTTATAAAATAAACGACCAACTCTTTTCTTATTATCAGAAATGTACTCGCTCCATCAAACAGCCCAAAGTATTGCTCATGGCCGACACACTTTTCCACCTAGCCGAACAAAAGGGAGACGTGAAAGCGCAATGCCTTGCCAAAAACCTGAAATCCGACCATTACTATTTCACCGACAACATCACTGCACTCCTGAAAGAGAAGGAAAAAGTGGCAGACTTTGCACGCAAGACCCCTTATAAACAATACATATTCGGCGCATGGAACCGGATTATTACTTACTACCTACGCAACTGGGAATATGATGCCGCCCTCAGCGAACTGAAAAAATACCAAAACGAAGCCTTACGCCTCAACAATTCTTACGGTATCGGGCAAAGCTATATACAAATGGGAGATGTTTACTTTCAGCAGAAAATGCCGCAAATCGCCGTTCAGCAATACCAACAGGCAGTGGATTATTACAAATCGGTGGGGAAAGACAATGAATTATATTATCCCTATTATACCTTGGCAGCCAGCTATATCAATCTAAACGATTATAAAAAAGCAGAGGAATACACATTAAAATCTATCGAATTATCTCCTAATGACAAAGCCAAAGCCAGCGCACATATCAATTTATTACGCATCTATACTAGAACCAAAGAGTTCGAAAAGGCAAAAGAAATTATACCTATTTTAAAATCTTATAAAAAGAATGATGTCTTGCAGACAGGTACTCTACAAAACTATTACATCATCATGGCTACATATCTTATGCACACCGAAAAATATGAAGATGCCATGACCTATAGCGATTCTATCAGAAACCTACAAATTCAATGGGAACTGAAAAGCCGGATTTATGAAAAGATGAAAGACTTTGAAACCGCCTATACTTACCAACTGAACAGTGCATTGATGCGCGATTCATTGTCGCAAGCACGCAATAATGAACTTTTAGCTGACTACAACGCCCGTTTCAACAATCAAAAACTGGAATTGGAAAAGAACCGGCTGACGCTTCAAAATACGGAAATGCGCCTCAGCCAACTACAAGACCGGGAAAAGATGATGATGCTGGAAAAGGAACAGACACGCATCGAGCTGGAGAACCGCAACTTGCAGTTGAAGCAACAACAAACAGCCATCGAACTGCAAAAAGCCGAAACACAAAAACAACGTCTGGAAGTCATACATAAACAAGAACAGTTGCAACGCATCAAGATGGAGCAAGAAGCCAATGAGCACAAAGCCTGGGTTATATTCTCCATTTTGATATTGATTTCCGGCTTCTCCTTCATATATGCACTCACACGCAGACAGCATGCCAAGCATTTAAAGGTAGAGAAAGAAGCTGCAGAAAAAGCACGGCGGCAGGCAGAAAAAGCAGACAAGCTGAAATCGGCTTTCCTGCAGAATCTCAGTCATGAAATCCGTACGCCTCTCAATGCCATCATCGGTTTTAATGATTTGCTGAACGATGCCGATGCGGAATTCAGCGAAGAAGAACGGAGCGAACTACTCGGCCATCTGCACACCAATACCAATTTATTGCTTACATTGGTAAATGACGTGCTCGACCTAAGCAAACTGGAAAGCGGTAACTATAACATCTCTTTAACTAATGTCGTTTTGCCCGAACTGTGCCAATCTACTTTGGCAGGTGTGGCACACAGAGTGGCCGAAGGCGTCAGACTGGAACTGAAGCAACCCGATACGGAAATCATCCTGAATACAGACGCGCAACGCCTGCAACAGATTTTGACCAACCTATTGGTCAATGCCTGTAAATACACTTCCCAAGGCAGCATCACTCTAGCTTATGAGATAGCAGGGCACTCTATCATTTTCTCTGTTACCGATACCGGCAGCGGCATTGATAAAGAAAAAGGTGAATTGATTTTCCAACGTTTCGAAAAGCTGGACAGCATGAATCCGGGCTTCGGACTCGGTCTGAGTATTTGCCGGAGCCTCGCTACCCTGTTGGGAGGTAAAATCTATCTGGATACACAATACACCGGAGGTGCAAGATTTGTTGTGGAACTCCCCTTACAGCCTCCGGCATAACGACTCCCTATTCTTTTCTATAAATTTTAGTTTTGATTAAATGACCCGATGCGCTTCGTGCCCTTCCACATAAATGGCACTGAAAGGACGTGCCGGACAAAGATTTTCACACGCACCACAACCGATACAACGTTCTGTGTTTACTACAGGTATTTGTAAAGAAGAGGCATCTTCGGCATCTTGAGGAACCATCTGAATAGCTCCTGTCGGACAATGCCGTGCACAGTTGCCACAACTCACTCCGTCGGTTTTGACCACACAGTTCTGCGCAATCCACACTGCATGTCCAATCTGAATACTTGACTTATCCACTGTAGTAATGGGACGAATGGCTCCTGCCGGACAGACCTCGGCACACTTCACGCACTCGGGGCGGCAGTAGCCGCGCTCATAAGACATTTCGGGCTGCATCAGATGTTTTAAATCGGACGAAGGACGAAGCACTTGATTAGGACAAGCCGACACACACAATTGGCACGCCGTACAGTGTTGTGCGAAATGCCCGATGCCCGACGCTCCTGCAGGAACAAGCCGTGTGGCACGGTCGGGCACCTTCTTGTCTATTATTGCAGCCAGCCCGCCATCTACCTTCTTCTCTTGTGCCTTCAGTAAAGCACCGGCAGTAAGCAAAGCCGAAACAGTGAGAAAACCGCGACGAGACTGATCCACTTTTTCCGCTTCCGAAGCGGTAGCATGCGCCACCGCCGGCTGTTTCTTTTGAAGCATTCGTCCGGGCAAATAACGGATGGCTCCCTGACGGCATTTGTCTATACAATCCATACACGCCACACAGCGGCTATAGTCTATTTCATGAGCCTTGGGATTGATACAGGAAGACTTGCAATTACGTGCGCACAGCCCGCAACCATTACATTTGGAAGTATCGATAACCAACTTAAAATATGAATATCGGGAAAGAAAACCGAGCACCGTACCTACCGGACAAACCGTGTTGCAATAAGTGCGGCCGCCTCGCCATGCCAGCACAAAAAGAACCGCAAAGGTAACGGCAGCCACCGCAAAGGTAGAGATTCCTTTCATCCATATATCCACCGAATAAAAAGCATAACTGTCCATCCGTTCGGCAAAGTATGCCAACAAGTTGTTCCCCCACTGATAAAAAGGAGCAAAAAGATGGGCGACGATTCTACCGTATGAGCTGTAAGGAGCCAGCAAAGCAGCCAACGGCACCACACCTGCCACCAATACAGCTACAAACAACACCAACAGAGAATAACGCAGCCACGACACTGCGGGAGAGTAACGGAAACGGTTCTTTTTCACCTTTCCCGAAAAACAGGAAATGATATCCTGAAAGACACCCAACGGGCAAATGACTGAACAATAAATGCGCCCGAACACCAAAGTGAAAATCACCAGCCCCACCACAATCCCTACATTCAAGGCCAGCACCGCAGGCAAAAACTGAATCTTTGCCATCCAGCCGAACCAACCGTGTAAAGTGCCTGTAAAATCAAGAAACAGCAAGGTAATCAGGGAGAAAAACAGCACAGCAGCCGTCAGTCTTATTTTACGTAACATAAGCATTCGTTTTTTTATTATAAGGTTTCTTGTTTCAACTGCTCCACAAAGTCGTCTATGCGGCGGAGCTGTTTCGGAATATCTATACTCTGAGGGCAATGCGGGTTGCACTGATTACAGCCGATGCAATGATTGGCCTGCCTAAGTTTAGGTACAGCGCGGTCATAGCCCACCAAAAACGCACGACGCGCTTTTCGGTAGTTCTCGTCCTGACGGCTCTTGGGTACATTTCCTTCATTCACACAACGGTTGTAGTGCAACAGTATGGCGGGAATATCCAGTCCATAAGGACAAGGCATACAATATTTACAGTCATTGCAGGGAATGGTAGGATACTTCAGCATCATCTGTGCCGTGTCCTCCAAAAAATCTTTTTCTTCATCGGTCAGCAACTCCAACGGCGAATAAGTACGAAGATTATCCTGCAAATGTTCCAGATAAGTCATTCCGCTCAATACACACAGTACATCGGGATAAGTCCCGGCAAAACGGAACGCCCACGATGCCACACTATTCTCGGGACGACGCTGCTTGAGGCGTGCTATCAGATGATCATTCAGTTTGGCAAGACGACCGCCCAACAAAGGTTCCATGATAATAGCCGGAATGCCCCGTTTCTCCAATTCGCCATAAAGATATTCGGCATTCACATTATTGCCCGTGGCATGGCGCCAGTCGGCATAATTCATCTGTATCTGTACAAAGTCCCATTTCACATCCAACGACAACAAGTAATCAAATACCTCCACCGAACCGTGAAACGACCAACCCAAATTGCGGATACGTCCTGCATCACGCTCTTTCAACAAGAAATCAAGAACTCCGTTATCAATGTAACGGTCATGGAAAGTCTGTATTCCGGCTCCTCCTCCCACAGAATGAAGCAGATAGTAATCCAAATAATCCGTCTGCAACTCTTTGAATGACTGCCGATACATCTCAATGGAATTTTCACGCGTATAGTTCTGAAAATTCGACAGTTTGGTAGCTATGAAAAGTTTCTCGCGGGGATGGCGTTTCAATGCAATACCGGTAGCCTTCTCAGACAATCCCTGGCAATAGACAGGCGACGTATCAAAATAATTCACTCCATGCTCTATGGCATAATCCACCAACCTGTTCACCGCTTCCTGATCCACAATTTCCCCTTTGCCATCAGGATTTTGTTTCATTGGCCACCTCATACACCCATACCCCAGCAGTGATATACGCTCTCCTTTGGGTGAAGTGCGGTAAGTCATTTTATCTGTAGGAATTTCTCCACGTGCCGCCGCTTCCGATGCCTGCGGCTTTTTATCGGACGAGCAACCATATAATGCGGTAGCCGATGCCACGGCGCCAGCTCCCATTATCTTCAGGAATTTTCTTCTGTCAATCCCTTTTTCATTTTTCTCTTTCATACCTGGTTATTCTACTTTGACCTTCAACAACTACAAAGTTATCAGAAAAAAATAGAAAGACTCAACATTAGATCGTTTTTTCATAACAAACTTCTTACATATATAATATATATTACCTATATTTGCAAAGTTCTGACCATATTAATAAATAAAATGGGAAAACACATTTGCTATATTATACTTTTAACCATATTATTTATCCTTCCCCTTCAGGCTGCGAACAGAGAGAGCCAACATCTGTCCACATTGGAATATCTAATGGATAATTATCTTGCCTTTGATACCAACACCCCCATTGACAGCGTTATCTACTGGGGAGAACAAATCACACCGACATTGGAAAAAGAAGGAAAAACAGATTTATTCTTTCGTATCAAACAGCAGCTGGTCCAACTCTATTCGTATCGTGGAGATATTGGTCAGGCCATAGATGAAGCACGACTAATGTATGAAAAAGCCAAAACCATGAATTATCAGCAAGGAATGGCACTCGCAAGCAGAGCCATCGGAGACGCCTACCATTGCTCCAACATGGCACAGGAAGCCATTGACTCTTATAAGGAAGCCATCCAATATCATATTACTTCTCCCGACCATAATTTGTTTAAAGAAGCAACCACCCTGAAACTTATCTCACTACTGATGATGACAGACCAGACAGACGAAGCTGGACAATATATCCATCAATTGGAAGCCTCAGAATACAAATATGCCGGCACCACTTTACATTTTTTTGATTACATCCTCCATTCAGCCTTCTATATCAAAAAAGAAAATATTCAAAAAGCAGCGGAATACCTCCAAAAAGCAGAACACTTTTTCACATCAAACCCGCAGCCTTATTTCTATCCTTTTCTCAACTTTGCATGCGGGCAATACAACGAAACCATCGGTGCATACGAACAAGCATTGCAAAATTATGATGAGTTTCTAGAAAATATCCATCAGAAAAACAAGTCGGTCAACTATTTGCATGTGTCATACACCAAGGCCAACCTTTTAATAAAAATGGGAAAGAAACTGGAAGCTGCCCGACTGTATGAGCGAATCAGCGAAGTAAGTGACTCAGTCGTATCTCCCAGTTACTCACACCGAATCAATAACCTTCGCGCCCGATTTGAAGAAAACCGTATGCAAATTGAAAATAAGGAAGAGCTCAACCATCTACTATTGGTGGGACTCGTATCGGGAGTTATCATATTGGGAATTATCACCTATCTGGCCATCAGTATTCTGAAACAGAATAAAAAATTGGAGCAGTCCAAAATCAAGTTGGAACAATCACGACTGAATGCAGAAAACGCCATGCATACCAAAAGTCTTTTCTTATCCAACATGAGCCACGAAATCCGCACTCCTCTCAGTGCCATATCCGGTTTCTCGGAACTGCTGACAGACAAACAATTGGATGAAGAGACACGTCGCCAATGCAGTGAGGTCATACAAAGAAACTCAGACCTGCTGATAAAGTTAATCAATGACGTTATTGACTTGTCCAATCTCGGAACAGGGAATATTCATTTTCACTTTAACTACCATGATGCTATCAGTATTTGTCGGGATGTAATCAATACTGTCAACAACGTAAAAAAGACCGAAGCCGAAGTTCTATTCAAATCCGGACTGGAGTCGTTGCAACTATACACAGATGATTCCCGTCTGCAGCAGTTACTTATCAACCTGCTCATCAATGCCACCAAGTTTACTCCCAAAGGCAGCATTACATTGGAAGTGGAACAATATTCGAAAGACAGTGTCCTGTTCACCATAACCGACACAGGCTGTGGTATTCCGCCAGAAAAGCAGAGTAAAATATTCAACCGATTCGAAAAACTAAACGAAACGGCACAGGGAAGTGGACTTGGACTTTCCATTTGCCAGCTCATTATAGAACATATAGGTGGAAATATCTGGCTGGATTCGAGTTATACCGGCGGATGCAGATTTTGTTTTACCCATCCTATTAACCCAATAGATAAGAAAAAAGAAACAGAAGGGGAAAAACCATGAAACGAATACTGATACTGCTCATCATACTGATTTATAGCGGAGGAGCAAAATTACTTTCTAACAGTAGCACTTCCGCCAAAGACAGTTTACTAAAAGTATTAGAAACATTGCCGGCCGATACCACCCGACTAGATATGTTCATCACACTGGTGCATCTAGACCCTATGTCGCCTTCCTCCCTCACATTTTTAGATCAAATGTTAGAGGAAGCTATCCAACAGGATAATAAGTATTACGAATGTTATGCCGTTTATTCCCACTTAGTCTACTACTTCAACCATCAAGATGAAGAAAATGTAAACCTATGGATGGAAAAACTGGAGAAATTGGCCTTGGAGAATAAATTTCATGACTTTTATTTTCTAGGGAAAAGAGTCCATATCACCATGCGGATTATTGCACACAAAATAGAATATAGCATAACGGAAGCCGAAGAGATGTATGAACTAGCCCAAAAATTAAACCATCCCTTGGGTATGTCTAGAGCCAAGCTATGTATGATGACCGCTTATTTAATGACCATGCGCAACAAAGAGGGTATCGAAGCTGGCAAAGAGGCTTATCGGCTATTACCGCCTGATGC
Organism: uncultured Phocaeicola sp.; assembly: GCA_948956705.1. Next base: position 76,334 of record CARCZS010000003.1, on the reverse strand, counting down.
ACCTTTCAGTACACGCAAAGACGTTCTGCAGGAATTAGTTTTGGGCTGCTCGTCCACGAAAGACAAAGACCTTATGAAGGTTTTAGACGAATATAGAAGTTTTCTCGATAAAATGTACTCAAACCATTATCCGGTCTTATCCAAAAAAAATGCCTACCTATTATTGGAATCCTTGTATGCCGATTATTATATCTACCACGGTCGTACAGAAGAAGCAGTCCCCTATCTGAAAGAGATGGATAAAAACTTTTTCAGCGAATGTTATATCCCATGCCGCGGATTATATTATGATGTTTATTCGCGTTACTATAAAGCGATTCATGAATATGACAAGGCTCTAGTCTGTGCCGACAGTACCATCAGCCTGCTCTCCAACATCGCGGACAATGACGGACTGAACATTGGAATAAACCGGGCAAGCATTTTAGTCGATGCCGGAAGACTGGACGAGGCTATCCCCCTCTTTCAAAAATTACTGGCCCAGAAAGATACTTTCCACAGGAACTTATCAACATCTCAAATAAATGAAATCTATGAGATGTATAACATCAACAATCTTATTCTTGAGAAAGAACAGCATAAAACCATGAAGCGCTATATCATCATTGCAGTGATTGCCATTGCTTTGCTTATTTTAATTCCTTCTACCATACGCATCTACTCGGTGCGAAAAAGACTGAAGAAAGAAGAAGAAGAATGTCGTGCCATGAGTATGATAGCGGAAGAGGCCAATGAAGTGAAAAGCCGTTTCCTTGCCAATATGAGTTACAATATCCGCATTCCTCTGAATAACGTATTAGGATTCTCCCAATTAATGACTACCGATGTAGAGAATATCGATGCCACTCAGTGGAAAGCTTACACTGAAATTATTCAGGCTAATTCAGCCGAACTTATCCAACTGGTAAACGACGTACTCGATTTATCAAGGCTAGAAGCCGGAAAAACGAAATGGCAATTGGATGAGTGTGAAATTATTCAATTGTGCTCGGATATCACCAGCATGGTACACATGAAGTGCGGAGATAAAATATATATTAATTTTTATTCTGATATTGACGTCCAAATGATAACAGCCGACAATAATCGCCTCACACAGGTAATATTAAGCACATTGATTTATGCCGACCCATGCGAGAAAAGCAGAAATGTATCTTTCTATCTGAACCGCGATAATGAAAGAAAAATGTTAGTGTTCCGCATTGTCAACAGTCCATTGGCAGATGCCCAACTGCAAACGCAAAAAACAGAAATACGCCATAATATTAACCGAATGACCATTGAATACTTCGGTGGCACTTATACTATTGAGCCGAATGCAGCAACAGGAGCAACGATAAGTTTTACTTATCCTTATGGAAACCAAACATGACTATCCTAGAAACGAATTTCAGAAGCAACAGAAGACAGGAAGTTATTGTAATACACTTGTTATCACTGATATATGTGTATATGAAACATGTTTCCCTTTCACTTGGTATCTAAATCCTATTTTACATTACTTACTTTCATTGCCTTGATAACGGCCGAAGTAAATCCGGCATGGTCCAATTCATTGATACCCTTAATAGTTATTCCACCGGGAGTCGTTACCTTATCAATCTCCACAGAAGGATGTGTATCATTATTCAGAATGAGTTCGGCAGCACCCTTTACCGATTGCGCCACCATTTTCTGTGCATCTTTCGGATAAATGCCCATCTCAATGCCGGCCTGCATAGCCGCCTGTATATACTTCAATACATAGGCTATACCGCAAGAAGTCAATGCAGTGGTAGCTCCCATCTGGCTTTCGGGTATCAGCATAGCCAGTCCAAGCTCATTGAAAATATCCAGCATCAGTTGTTCCTGTTCCTTACTGGCATTGCGACTGGCTATTAAAGTCATACTTTGGCGTTCGGAAATGGCTGTGTTCGGAATCACACGGAAAATAGTCATCTGCGGGCTTACCCATTCGGAAAAACGATCGAACGACAGGCCTCCCGCAACAGAGACAAGTACTTGGCGTTCAATATCCAATTTAGTAAAACTCAGCACTTGTTCTACCATCCACGGCTTCACTGCCAGAATGACGATATCGGCCTCTTTCACCACTTCATCATTGTCATTTGTCACATTGATTTCAGGAAACTCCGCCTTCAACGCATCCAGTTTCCCATTGCTGGGGTTGGCTACGAATATTTCACTTGCTTTTACTATAGTTCCTTGGGCTAAGCCGCGTGCAATGGCACCTCCCATGTTTCCTGCACCGATAATTGCTACTTTCATTTTATTATTCTTTTAAATCGACCGGCCCAAAGATAAACGGAAAAAGTGAAAATACCGGCCCATAGGACATGTATTTTCACTTTCTTATATTATTGCAAACTTCTTTCAATCAAAAGAGTTTCTTAAAGCGGGCCAAGAATTCGTCAGCCTCAGCTATAGTCAAGCAGAGAGGCGGTAACAAACGGATAACATTTGTGCCGCTGACACCGGTGAATACTTTTTGTTCAAATAACAAGCGTTGACGTAATTCCTTAATCGGCTCATCAAACTCTATACCAATCATCAGACCTTCGCCACGCACTTCCTTTATTTGCGGGAATTTCTTTAATTCAGTCAATAAGTAAGCGCCGACTGTCGCAGCATTTTCCACCAAATTTTCCTGTTCCATCACATCTAATACGGCAATAGCTGCCGAACAAGCCAAATGGTTTCCGCCGAAAGTGGTACCAAGTTGTCCATACACCGGCTTGAATTTCGGACTAATCAGAACACCTGCCATAGGGAAGCCGTTACCGATTCCCTTTGCCACGGTAATCATATCCGGACGGATACCTGCATGCTGATGAGCAAAGAATTTACCGCTTCGTCCGTATCCTGATTGAATTTCATCCAGTACAAGCACTGCATCTGCCGCTTCACACTCCTTGCTCAACTCTTGCAAGAATTTAGCATCAGGGACTTGAATGCCACCCACACCCTGAATACCTTCAATAATCACAGCACATACATCGCCTTTTGCCAACTCAGCTTTAGCTGCCTCAATGTCATTCAAGGGCAGATACGTCACATGACCGTTATCATTAATCGGAGCAATAATCTTTGGATTATTGGTTACTTCCACCGCCAATGAAGTACGTCCGTGAAATGCCTTGCTAAAAGAAAGCACCCGCTTACGTCCATTATAAAAAGAAGCAAGCTTCAACGCATTTTCGTTTGCTTCGGCACCACTGTTAATCAGAAACAATTGGTAATCGTCGTAACCCGAAATCTTACCCAATCGGTCTGCCACTTCCTGCTGCAGTTTGTTAATCACCGAGTTGGAATAAAAGCCCAACTGTGCCACCTGATTGCTTACCATCGCTACATAATGCGGATGTGCATGACCGATGGAGATGACCGCGTGACCACCATACAGATCAAGGTACTGCGTATCTTTATCATCCCATACATGGCAGCCTTTTCCCTTTACGATATTAATATCGAACAGAGGATATACATCAAATAATTTCATAACTCTTCTTTTTTTAGAAAGCAGCCGGTTTCAACTTCAAGCCTACCGTCTCTTCCAGATTGAACATAAGGTTCATGTTATGGACAGCCTGGCCGCTGGCACCTTTCAACAAGTTGTCGATGCAAGAGATAACCAGCAGTTTGTCGCCATGTTTTTCCAAATGAATCAAGCACTTGTTGGTGTTCACCACCTGCTTCAAGTCAATGTTTTTATCTACAATATGAACAAAGGAATCTTCGGCATAGTAGTCTGTGTACATCTTCACCAGTTCTTCCAGTTCTACCTTGCATTTCACAACCAATGTGGCAAAGATACCACGCGGGAAGTCGCCACGGTAAGGGATGAAATCTATTTCAGAATCAAAACTGTTCTGCAACTGCTTCAATGACTGTTTAATTTCGGGCACATGCTGGTGAGAAAACGGTTTATAGATGCTCATATTATTATTACGCCAGCTAAAATGGCTTGTCGCACTCGGTTTGACACCGGCACCGGTACTTCCTGTAATGGCATTCACCATCACATCTTCGTTCAGCAATAAATGTTTTGCCAGAGGCAATAATCCCAACTGGATACAAGTAGCAAAACACCCTGGGTTTGCTACGTGCTTGCTGTGGCAAATGCCACGACGGTTCAGTTCGGGCAAACCATAGATAAAGTCATGGTCGTCACTCTTAATACGATAGTCCATACTGAGGTCAATGATTTTCAGATCTTCAGGTACATTATGACTATCCATAAACTTCTTCGTATCACCATGGGCGGTACAGAAGAACAATACATCTATTTCATCCAAAGGAAGCTGGTCAGTAAATACCAAATCGGTCTCACCATAGAGTCCTTCATGTACGTCAGTTATCTTATTGCCAGCGTTACTGCTACTATTTACAAACTTTATTTCCACTTCGGGATGATTAATCAGCAGACGAATCAATTCGCCTGCCGTATAACCGGCCCCACCGATAATTCCTACTTTAATCATAATTAAATCTCTTCGTCCTTGTGGTTATTATAATAAACACGCAATGGTGTAGAAGTTACTTTGATAAAGCCTTTCGCATCTTCCGCCGTCCAGCCTTTCTGCATTTCACCATATTCACCGAACTTGGTTTTCACCAAATCGTCTTTCGATTCAACGCCTACTGTAGAGAACGAAAGCGGACGGAGTTCAAGGATAGCCGTACCGTTGACGTTGCGCTGCGATTCCTGAAGCATAGCTTCGATATCACGCATCACCGGTTCCAAATACTGACTTTCATGCAAGAACATTCCATACCAATTGGCAACCTGATCTTTCCAATATTGCTGCCATTTGCTCAAGGTGTATTTTTCAAGGAAACGATGTGCACCGATAATCAGCATGGGAGCAGCAGCCTCGAAACCTACACGGCCTTTGATACCGATAATGGTATCTCCCACATGCATATCACGACCGATGCCGTAAGCGGCACCGATTTCTTCCACCTTCTGGATAGCCTTGATAGGATTATCAAACTTTTCATCATTCACAGCTTTCAGCTCCCCTTTCTCGAAAGTAAGGCGAAGTTGTTCGCTACCCTCCTTTGTCACCTGTTTCAAGTATGCACTTTCGGGCAATCCCTGTGCAGAATCCAGAATCTCACCACCACAAATTGAAGTTCCCCAAAGGCCTACGTTATATGAATATTTCAACTTTGTGAAATCTGCTGCAAAACCATGCTCATTCAAGTAGTCGATTTCCTGTTGACGGCTCAACGCCATATCACGGGTAAGGGTAATAATTTCCACCCCCGGAGCCAATACCAGGAAAGTCATATCAAAACGGATTTGATCGTTACCCGCACCAGTTGAACCATGAGCGATAGCGTCAGCACCGATTTCGTTGGCATAGCGGGCAATGGCCAATCCCTGGAAGATACGTTCCGAACTTACAGAAATAGGATAAGTTCCGTTACGAAGGACATTACCGAATACCATGTATTTCAAACTCTTCTCATAATATTCCTGAGTGACGTCCAAAGTCACGTATTTCACAGCCCCCAACTTATAAGCATTTTCTTCGTTCTGCTTCAGTTGTTCTTCGCTGAAACCACCGGTGTTTGCGCAAGCTGCATACACTTCATATCCTTTTTCCTTAGCCAGATACATTACAGTAAACGAGGTATCAAGACCACCACTGAATGCAACTACTACTTTTTTCTTCTTTTCTTCCATAATGGTATATGTTTTTTATTATTCCTTCTTTAAATCGTATCCTCCTCATGCAAAGCCGGATCATAAAGCATCGCAGTACAGATACAGAACTTACGGTTCTTTGCCACCAATATATCGTGATTGGTACATCCTTCACAGCCTTTCCAAAACGCTTCATCATCCGTCAATTCATTGAATGTAACGGGAACATAGCCCAGTTCAGTATTCATTTTCATTACAGCTGCACCGCTGGTCAGACTGAAAATCTTAGCCTTCGGCCATCGTAAACGCGCCAAGCGGAAAGACGCCGCTTTAATGCGTTTTGCCAAGCCCAAGCCACGATAATCAGGATGAACAATCAATCCCGACGTGGCTACATACTGCTTGTTTCCCCACGACTCAATATAGGTAAAACCTGCAAACTCCTCACCACATAAAGCGATAATCGCTTTTCCTTCTCTCATTTTAGTCGCCACATATTCATGTGTGCGTTCTGCGATGCCCGTTCCGCGTACCTTAGCTGCTTCCCTGATGGTATCTAAAATCTTATCAACGTAAACTTCATGTGAGGCATCAGCCACCATCACATCAACTTGTTTAGCATCCATTTCTTATTCTATATTATTTTTTATTGTATATTCGGTATAATGAGTGAGAGCGCATTCTTCACTCCTGTCTTTGTGCAGCCTTCGCGTATCACAAGTATAATAGTATCATCTCCGGCAATAGTACCCAAAATCTCATCAAACTCTTTATTGTCAATGTCATAAGCCAAACTGCTGGCATAACCGGGACGAGTTTTGATTACAGCCAGATTTGCCGAAAATTCAATGGAAATAAACCCATTATGCATCAATAATTCGCTGGCCGAATGTTGTTCGGTCATACGCTTGTACATTGTATTGTTAGGTAATACATATACATAATTTCCATTCATACTGGCAGCCTTAGCAACTTTCAATTGTTTCAAGTCACGTGACAACGTAGCCTGTGTCAAGCGGAAACCCTCTTTTGCCAATTCTTGCAACAACTCTTCCTGACTTCCTATTTCCTTGCTGGAAACTATAATTTTGATGGCATCAAGTCTACTATTCTTGCTCTTCATACTGCATAATTATTCTAATTCGGCTGCAAAATTACGCATTATCTGGGAATATAGATACAAAAACCGGAATATTTTTGCGCAAATATGCAAAAAAAGTAGTGCTGAAGTTGCATTTTAACCGGAAAGAGTCACACCTGACAAGGAAGTACGATAGAAAAACAGCTACCTTTGCCTACTTCCGACCATAACTCAATCTTTCCGTGAAGCTTCTCAATGATGGCTTTACAGATAGAAAGCCCTAATCCTGTACCCTGTGCAAACTCATCTTGTTTATAAAAACGACTAAAAATTATGTTCCGTTCTTCGGCAGGAATACCTTTTCCGGTATCTTCTACATAAATATACACTTCTGAAGTTGCTTTTGCATATTCCCATCCCAACTTGATATATCCTTGCTGTGTAAACTTGCAAGCGTTATTCAAGAAATTGGTGAGCACCTGCATCACTCGTCCTCTGTCCACATAAATCCGGGGAGAAACTCCCGAAGGAATCTCTTTCAAGAATTGCAAGCAAGAAGGGATTAACACGCTATGTGTCTGATAAACATCATTCACCAACTCACTGACATCACACATAGTATAATCGAAAGACATTTGTCCCGAATCAAGACGGGAGATTTCAAGAATATCATTTATCAGTTTCAGCAACTGCTCCGTATTCACATTAATGATATTAACATATTCCTGCTTTTCCTCTTTTGATAAATCCTCCTCAGCGTTAATCACATTGGCAAACCCGACAATGGCATTCAAGGGAGTGCGTATCTCATGACTCATGTTAGTAAGAAAAGACTCTTTCAATTCTGCTTTTTCTGCCAATCTTCGTGCTTCCTCCAGTTCATGTTCCTTATCCTTTATATTCTGCACATTGAGCAACAATCCGGCAGTCCGGTACTCTCCGGTAGCCAACCGAGTAGTAGTATAACGGAATTCCCACCATTGATACCCTTTATCATTGAAATCACAACGCACCTGCACTATTTTCTTTTTGGCATACAAATGTTCTTTCCAATCATTATAAATAATTTCCTTGTCATTCGGATGAGTCACTTCAACCAAATCTTCTATCGTCAATTTCCCATCCGGCATATTCTGTGATTTCCAAAATGCAGTTTCAAACACAAGAGATTCATTCTGTAGTTTCCATGCAAACGTATTACTTCCCTCAATAGCCAGTTCCAATGTCTCATTCTTATCTGCAAGGTCCAGAAGTACACGTTTTTTCCTTCTCTGCTCACGAAGATAGAGAAACAATAGCCACGAAATGATTAAGCCAACCCAGATTGTTATCGAAATAACCAAGAATAACCACAACACCGGATATTCGTCCTTAAAGGGAATATTTATAATTTTACAATAACCGGGGATTCTGTCTTTCCCCCAACCCAGCTGAGCCATAACATTCCAATCCACCACATAATCCTTGCGGCTTTCCCTAATGGGCAACTTAGAAATATTTTCACCATTCAGCAGCCTGACAGCCGTCTCTACCTCCTCTTCCACTTGCGTATCAAGCATAGTCAAATAACCTCCCAATAACTTTTCTTTTTGTCCAAACCCATCATTTATCATCGTCAAAGTAAGTCCCTGAGCCAGATTACTGACATTGACAGTCGTAAAGTCACGCTTACACTGCAAATAGCAACTGTTATGTTGATATTTACTCATATTCCAAGCTAAATAACCATTCGTAGAATTGCGCATGGGAATATAATGAAAAGTCAGTTTATGAGTCCGTTCCAATTTCAACTCCGCCGTTTTCCGGTCCATAATCCACAAGATATTTTCATCTTTCAACTGCCTATGCATATCTGCCTCTATTTTTTTATCAAAGAAAGTAGAATCCATAACAGCAAAGAAGTGCACTTCATCTCCCAATAGCGCTTTGGCAAAATCTATATTTTCCTTGATTTCCATCTTGTCATGAAAGCCTGTAACATTCGGATATTGCCTTATCAATGGCCAGTTGGGATAATTCACTCCTCCAAACACAATAGGAATCTTCTTCAAATAAGGATGCCCGCACTTCAATAAAGAATATGTGGCCTGGTCTTCATTTACTAAAATCAGTTCAGGATGCCAAGACCGGACTGAATCTATCATATAATACATTCTTTCCAACTCCGCCTGTGCTAAATAAGACTCACAATCCAAATAGAATACACGTAAGTCCACCTCCATATTCCTTTTAGCAAAAGCATCTGCTATTTTCCGGTTAAAATCCGGATATGCGGCATAACTCTCTTCGTATGAATGTATCACCAGCACACGTCTGGCTACTCCTCCCCATCCCGACAATGTACAGGCTAACAATGCCCATGTCAATAACATCAACTGTCTTCCAATCCTGCTCATAAATTTCCTGCGGCTATTTATCATCATACGGATAAGTAAAAGTTACTGAAGGGCCTTGTTTTGCCTGCTCGTCTACTTTATAATACCCTCCAAAATAATGAATGAAGTGAGCATTTATCTCATTACGAATCATAGCTGTTTTATTCTCAAAACGCTCCTTTGCCAATGGTGTATTGACAACCGTCACCAGTAAAAGGGATTTTTCATCTATACGCTTTACAGTTATATCCGAATGATAAAATTCCGTATCGACAGTAGAGACAGTCAAACTCTCTAATAAAGAAAGTAAACGGGCCCGGTCTGTTCTGACCGTCTGTGTCTCCAAATCAGTACGTAGCTCTGCATGCACACAGTTCTGCGCATTTTTATTAGCTTCCTCTATCACTGCACGAAACAGACTGACAAAGTCACAACGCTCTTCCACATACTTTATTTTCCCCGACTCAAGACGAGACAACTCAAGAATATTATTCACATAGTCCAACAACTGCGTGGCATTCTCCTGAACAATCTTATTATAAGTGGATTTAGTCTCTTCATCCAAACAATCCGCATCAGCCAGAATCTCGGCAAAACCGACCACTGCATTCAAAGGAGTCCGTATATCATGACTGATTTCAAGTTTTAACCGTTCCTTGGCCAAATTGTCGGCATGAGAAAGTTCGGCAGCCCTTATCGCCTCCTTCTCCGCCACAGCTATTTTCTTGGATAAATAGCCGGTATAAAGATAAAACAGGAGCATCAGAACCAGCAGTACACTCAGAATCGTTATCGCCCGAAGATAATTCATATTGGCAATCTTCTGCTTTTCCATCAGCAGTTCATTGATTTGATACTTCTCTTTTACCTGTTCCAACTGGCTGGTGGTAGTAGCTATATTCAATGAATCCTGTTTATGCAGCAAAAGTTTCAAGGTATTGATACCTCCGTTCCAATCCCCCTTGTCGCGCAGTATTAAAGACTTATAAAAAATAAGAGTTTCGAATACATCTATATGGTCTTTTTCCACAAACGGAGCAACCTGATCAATCAATGCAAGCCCTTGGTCATATTTTTGTGTCCGCGCATAATATTGCATTTCCATCAATTGGATATTCAGCCAATACACCGAATCCACTTCCGGAGTAAGCAACGCTTTAGACTTTTCAAGGGCTTCAATAGTTTTGGGATAATTCTTTTTATTCATGTAATAGTTGACGTACTTAATCTGGCAATCCACCATTACATCTCTCCAATTATTAAGCGTTTTCGGTTCCTTTTCCACAACTCCACCCAATAAATCATCCATTTTCTTCAAATAAAACAAAACCGAATCCCGCTTCCAGGTACTCGAATCCCGCTTCGCTCTATAAGCATATTGCCTTGACAAACGAGAAAGAATATCAATGTGCAAACCCAATTTAGTATATCTTCTGCATGCCCGATAGCCTTTTAAGAGAGCAGCAAGCGCCTCATCCGGGCGGTTGGAAGTGGCATAAGTACATCCCAAACTGTTATAAGCAGCCACTATTCCATTATTACAGTGACGCTCTTCCGATTCTTTCAATACTTCCCAAGCTACAAAAACCGCCTTTTCATTCATCTTTTTAGAAGCCAGTACGCGACTGACGGCAGCCTTTTGTTCTAGATAATAATCATACTTGCCTATCTTGGAAGCAAGTTCCTGCAGTTTGTCCACCCAAAACGTAATACTATCCAAATCATGTTTTTTATCATAGCAGACAGCCAGATAATAAGCGCCCAAATTCTCATAATATATATTCTGCTGTTTACGTGCTTCTTCATAAAGGTGTCTGGCAAAAAACACATTATAAGGAGGATTCTGATGCAAGTATGCCGCATCCAGCAAGACAAACAAACGAGAAGTGTCTGCTGGCAAATGTTCCACTTTCCTCATCAGACTGTCACGAAAAGCAATCGTATCATCTCCCTTCCAGCCCCGAGAGAAGAGGCATGAAAAAGAAATCAGACAAGATATCAGTGTTATAATTTTTTTCATGTTATGATACTCTGCTTATAATAACATCGATTTATACTTTAACGGATGAGTGAAACAAAAACGTGCCCCTCGGGTATAGTCTCCGTCAATCCATATCCTACCACCTACAAATTTCACAATCAACTGACAAATGGAAAGCCCCAAACCGCTACCCTGCACAAATTCATTCAACTTTTCAAAACGCTCGAAAATAAGTTTCTGCTTCTCCTTCGGGATGCCGCAACCGGTATCCGACACCGAAAAAAGAGCCGTCCCGTCATTTACCATTTCAAGTTTGAGCACGATAGAACCTTCTTTAGTAAACTTAACAGCATTCACCAGCAAATTTATCAACACCTGTCTCAGCCTCGAATCATCCGTTTCGAGCTCCAACGAAGCCAAATCAGTCTCAAACTCCAGCTTCACATTCAGTTTATAAGAGGCGCGTATAGTTTCTATTACTTCGTAACATATCTTCACCGCATCATACTCCTTTATATTGAACTGAATATTATCCTCTTCAAAATCCGACAAGTCAAGTATATCATTTATCAGTTTCAGCAGTTGGTGCGAGTTGACACGAATAATCTCACAAGCTTGCTTACGGGAGTCATCATCCATGCCCATATCCTCCTCCGACGCCAACAAAGTAGAGAAACCCACAATAGCATTTAACGGCGTACGCACTTCATGGCTCATATTAGAAAGGAACATATTCTTTTTGCGAATAGCATTCTCCGCCTTCTGCCTCATCTCCTCCTGCTTTCTTTTCGATTCTCGCAGTTTAAATATCTTCTTCCAACTCAGAAAGATAAGATAAAACAGTACCAAGACACAAACAGCAATTCCGGTCACATAATAACGGTTGGACAAAGTACGCCGATGTTCATTCATAAACTTCAACCGGTCCGCCTGAAACCGGGTACAAAGTTGGTCTATCTCTTTAGGATAAGTTTCCGTAAATACAGATTTTGTATAAGTATAAACAGACACAAACTGCTTAAAAGCCTCTTGCTCCTCGCCCATCATCACATACAGCTCTGCCTTATTGCGCATCGCATCAATATACAATCCGCGATTCCTTTGCGATGTCTTCCCATTAAAGAAACGGTCATAAGAACCCAGCGCCTTTTCATATTCCCCCTTACTCTCATAATAAGCAGCCTCAGTTATCAACAGATGCTGGATAACCCCCACCGGCAACATCGGTTCCAGTTTCCATGCTTCCTTCAAGTACTTGTCGGCTTCGTCCGGCACACCCGCTTGAATACAATAATAAGCATTATAATTATGAAAAAGTGCCTGTTCCACCGGAGATAAGTCTGCCGGCGGATACCCATTTATGCGTTCGATATACAGTTTAGCCTTCTCAACCTTTTTCAGGTGAAGAAGATTATCCACCAATTGCGTCAGTAGTATTTTCGTCAGAATCTGATTATCCGAAGGATCATTTAACTGCCTGAAAGCCTCTTCGAGTGATGTTTCCGCTTCCTCCAACCGGTTCATGTAACTATACACCTCACCAATTGCATTGAGCGACATCGCCATACCGAATTTGTGGTTCATAGCCTGAGCCTTGGAGTACATCATATCACTTTGGGCAATGGCAATACGGCTCTCCCCTCTAAGGATATGCGAACGGATTACAATCCTTCTCAATTCAAAATACTCATCATACTTGCCTATGGAATCCAACACGGTCGCCAGACTGTCACCCAAAAGAGCGATACTGTCATTCCTCTCTGTATGGATAAAACCGGCATTTTGTCTGAATGAATGGATATAACTTTTTTGCAATTCATCAGGTTGAGCCTGCTGTCGATCAGCATCCCATGCTCTTGCCAGACCAATATTTGTCAAGCATAATAAAGAGAGAACAATAAGATGTCCGACTATTCTTTTCATTCTTAATAAAACCTTCATATATTTTTCACTTAGCGAAGGTATTGATATTCTGCCATTTCACCAAAGAAGTTACAAGAAAAGTAAGAATAATATGTTTTAGGGCATTTACCACACAATCGAACTGTTATTCTATCAAAAAAAAGAAGAGCAGTTTAAAAGAATGAACTATTTTTGCAGTATCATTAATTCCTTAAATTATCAATTGCAGAAACATGGAACACACTTATTTCTTTGCGGTAGACCTGGGTGCCACCAGCGGACGAACCATTTTGGGCTGTCTGGGAGACGGCAAATTAGAGCTGAAAGAGGTTACCCGCTTTCCGAATCATATAATAGAGACCTGCGGGCATTGTTACTGGGACATCTATGCCCTTTACCGCGAAATCATCAACGGACTCAAAGTAATAGCCAAGGACAACATTCCCATCCGCTCCATCGGCATTGACACATGGGGAGTGGATTTCGTACTAATCGGTAAAGACGGTGAACTGCTCCGCAATCCCTATTGCTATCGCGATCCGCACACGGTAGGAGCTCCCGAAGAGTATTTCACGCATATTCCGCGCGAAAGAGTATATGATATTACCGGCATTCAGATAATGAACTTCAATTCATTGTTCCAGTTATCGACACTTCACCGCCATCACTGCACAGCATTGGAAGCAGCAGACAAGATTCTCTTTATGCCCGACGCATTGGGCTATATGCTCACCGGCAAAATGGTCACGGAATATACGATTGCCTCTACTTCACAAATACTGAATCCGCGTACCAAACGCTTTGAAAAAGATCTGTTGGACGTAGTGGGAGTTAAAGAAGAACAATTCGGCCGGTTTGTCTTCCCCGGAGAACAAATCGGAGTACTGACGGAAGAGGTACAGCAACTGACCGGCTTGGGGGCTGTTTCCGTCATTGCGATAGCCGGACACGATACAGCCTCGGCCGTGGCAGCAGTACCGGCTCAAAATGAGAAATTTGCTTATCTAAGCTCAGGCACATGGAGTTTGATGGGTATTGAAGTAAAAGATGCCATTATCAACAAGGAAAGCTACGAACAGAACTTCACCAACGAAGGGGGAGTGGAAGGCACTACCCGGTTTCTGAAAAATATCTGCGGCATGTGGTTGCTCGAACGATGCCGTAAGGAATGGGAAGCAGCCAATAACAATTATTCTTATGCTGAATTGATTGATGCAGCTTTGGCAGCACCCGCTTTCCGCAGTCTTATCAATCCGGATGCACCGTGTTTTCAAAACCCGGCATCCATGATTAAAGCTATCGCCGAATATTGCAGACAGACCAATCAGCCTGTCCCCGAAACGTATGGAGAAATAACCCGTTGCATCTTCGATAGTTTATCCATGCGCTACAAACAGATATTCAGTGTACTGCAAAAGATTGCGCCATTCCCTATCGAGAAATTACACATAATCGGCGGAGGCTCGCGAAACAATTTGCTCAACCAATTCACCTGCAATGCAGTAGGTGTTCCTGTCATGGCAGGACCGAGTGAAGGAACCGCTATCGGCAATATCATGCTGCAGGCAAAAGCAAATGGATTGGTAAACGACATTGCTGCCATGCGTCGCCTTATCAGCACCTCTGTCGAAACTGCTTCCTTTGAGCCGCAGAATGCAACACAGTGGGAAGAAGCTTATAATAAATATCTTGCCTGCTACAGAGAAGATATTTAATATTTGCTATATTTGTAAATTACAGAACAATCAAATTAAAACAAGAAATATGAAATCAATTTTAGACAATCGCCCCGAACTGGCACATGAAGTAAATAAAGTAGCGGAAGTTGCCGGTTATTTATGGCAAAAAGGATGGGCAGAGCGTAACGGAGGTAATATCACCGTTAACATCACAGAATACGTAGACGACGAAATCCGCAATATGCCCGCCATCAGTGAAGTAAAACAAATCGGCGTAACACTGCCCCATCTGAAAGGATGCTATTTCTACTGCAAAGGAACCAATATGCGTATGCGTGATTTGGCCCGCCGCCCCATGGACAACGGCTCTGTAATCCGCATTCTGGACGACTGCGCAAGCTACGTTATTATAGCTGACAAACCGGTCCAGCCCACTTCTGAAGTTCCTTCCCACCTGAGCGTGCATAATTTCCTCATAGGTAAAGGCTCTCCCTATAAGGCATCCGTACATACACACCCCATCGAACTGATTGCCTTGTCACACAACAAGAAATTCATGGAGAAAGATGTAGCCACCAATCTTCTGTGGAGTATGATTCCCGAAACAAAAGCATTCTGTCCGCGCGGCTTAGGCATGATTCCTTATGCCCTTCCCAGCTCAGTAGAACTGGCAGAAGCCACTATCAAAGAACTGGCAGACTATGATGTCGTCATGTGGGAAAAACATGGCATCTTTGCAGTGGACTGCGATGTAATGGCAGCTTTCGACCAAATTGATGTGTTGAATAAATCAGCATTGATTTATATCGCGGCAAAGAACATGGGCTTTGAGCCCGACGGCATGAGCCAAGAGCAAATGAAAGAAATGTCCGTAGCCTTCAATTTACCTAAATAATAAAATAAGTAAGAAGGTGTCGAAACTCTGATAACCTAAAAATCACCCTCGCCACAAGTAGTCGTAGCGAGGGTGATTTCGATAATAAGGGAGTTTTGGCATCCCCACTTTTATTATCTTTCCTAAATGTCCTTTCTCTTTAATGCCATCAAGCCTGAGGTTCCCTACTGTCCAGCTTCTCAAACATTCTGTCGAACTCCGCTTCATCGTAATTCAATTCACTGAAATCAAAATCACCATAAGGCACCTCTGCGGCATCCACTTCTCCGTCAGTCACCCCTTCTATACTATAAGTAAAATCAGTACCGATTGCCTCCATTATAATCGGTATATAGAGGTCGGCTTCCTCGTCTGTATCGGCACGCAAGTAATGCTTACCGTTTCTGCCGAATTCAGTAAACGGTATCTCCTCTTTCTTTTCATCCAGAATATATTTCGTGATATCGAAAGAATCTTCAGAATCTATTCCCACCGCTTCGGCAAAATCAACAGCCCCATACACCAACTTGTGGGCATCAGCATACTCCGCTTTTTCCAAATCCTCATCCATATCAATACGTCTCACCATCATTTCATAATCGTCATAATCCAGATTAAAGAAATACTCAGAATGAAGCAGACCTTTACAATAGATATCCACCAAATAAACCCCCATCGTAAAGTGTCCTTGCGGATGTTGGCGCGTGACAATAATTGTCTTTTCCCCCATATGATCCCATTTTGTTCCTATATAGCACTCTACTATCGGCAACTGTCTTGCTTTCTCCTTTATATATGCTTCCGGGGATAGCGGTTTTTGTTTTTGAACTTTATTCTTTATCATAATTATAGATATTGATTTCGTACTATGGCTGAGTATCCATTTCTGAAAAGTCAAAAACCTGCTACCCTATTCTTCACATGTATTAGACTTTTTAGAGACTCCAGTCCTTTAATGGCAGTAAAGATAGGAAAATATATTCCATAAATAAGACATATCCGAAGAATATTTACTACAATAAAAACAAGCAGGATAAAAATGAGAGCATATCAATACCCTTTATTCCGTTGCAACCTCTTATTTAATATGAAAATGAACGGAGTTTCATTACCGTATGTTTTATCACAATAAGCAGTATAACTCCTGTAATGCCCCAAAGCAGGAAAGAAAAGAGAGATAAAAATCGGTTGGAAGGGATAGAGGCTCTGTTTGAAATCTTGGGAATTCAAACTCTGCATACGCTTAGAACCCCCTAAGTCGTTTCATTAGGCGGACTAAGCGTTTTCGTCCTTTCGATTATGCCTGTCTGTCAGTCGGATTACTACAGTCTTCGGCAGTGGACTGTATAGTCCATTGCAGTGGACCGTACAGTCCGTTACGGTGGACTGTACAGTCTGCCGCAGCAGACTGTAATAATCTTCCGTTTAAAAAGGCTTGGCTGACCCTAAGAAACGGCTTAGTCTTCCCTTTGTTGGTGAATATGATATATTAAATCTCCAAGAATAATGACTGGTCCACATCAAACGATAAATTACACCTTTGCAAAATAAATATAGGTATTATAAGGCAAAAAAACTATCTTTGCCATAACAAAGAATAATCAGACCGGTGTAACCGTCAAAAGAAAATAGAAAAAATGAAGATATATACACTAAACATGGCCGCAGCAATGCTCTTTACTTTGGTCACAATCTCACCTGCCCTTGTGGGCAACAGTTGCGTTGCTCCGAAAGGAGAACAGGAAGACACAACAAGTACAGCCATAAAAGAAAATCCGGGTATCACCGCATTGAGATACAGCAGTCCCGAAGTGCCGGCCAGTATTGTTTTCTGCGGAAAAGCGATAGACCTCAGCCGATATGACCGCCATGAACGTATGGACCGCGAACTATTGGCATTTACCTATATGCACAGCACCTCCCTGCAAATGATAAAGAAAGCCAACCGCTATTTCCCTATCGTAGAACCCATACTGAAGGAAAACGGAATCCCTGACGACTTTAAATATCTGATGGTAATAGAAAGTAACCTCAATCCCATCGCACGCTCCTCTGCCGGAGCCGCCGGACTGTGGCAGTTCATGCAAGGAACCGGACGAGACTATGGATTGGAAGTCAATTCCAACATCGACGAACGCTATCACGTGGAAAAAGCAACCCGCGCCGCCTGCCGTTATCTGAACGATGCTTATGCCAAATATAAAGACTGGGTAGCTGTAGCCGCCTCTTACAATGCCGGACAAGCAAGAATTGCCAGCCAACTGGCAAAACAGGATGTCGACGATTCACTGGACTTGCAACTGGTAGAAGAAACCGCACGCTATGTATATCGTATCCTCGCTGCTAAAATCATGTTCTCCGACCCGACTGCTTTCGGTTTCCGGCTGAGAGCATCTGATTTATACCCTGCCATCCCTTATACCGAAATAACTGTGACAGAAGGAATAGCAGACCTTGCACGCTTTGCACGCAGCAAAGGAATCACATTGGCTATTCTGAAGAATATGAACCCCTGGTTGAGGGAAACCAGCCTGGCCAATCACAGCAAAAGGACTTACAAGCTGAAAATACCCACCAAAGAGGGGATGTATTACAATCCCAAAACGATTGTTCCGTATGATAAAAGATGGGTAGTGGAATAATTTCTCTTTCATTCCAGCTTTCCTCCACAATGTTTGCAAAAGACAGCCTCCTCTTCATGTCCGCCTCTCCCACAGTGCGGACATTTCAGGGCTTGTCTGCGTCTATGTTCTTTCATCATCGACGCAGATACAATGCCTGTGGGAACAGCAATGATAGTATACCCCATCAGCATCACCACAGCCGAGAGAAAACGCCCCAAAGGAGTTTCGGGAGTAATATCGCCATATCCCACAGTAGTCATGGTGACTATCGCCCAATAAATGCTGTTCGGAATATTATTGAAAGCTGTGCCGGGACGCTGTCCTTCAATCATATACATCAACGTTCCGATAGAAATAACCAATATCAGCACAAAGAGAAAAAAAACGATAATCTTGCGACTGCTATAGGTCAGTGAGCGCAACAGCAGATTGCCTTCATCCAGGAAGTTGAACAACTTGAATATGCGGAACACCCTAATCAGGCGAAAGGTGCGGATTACCAGCAGGTAGCGTGCCGTTCCAAAGAACCATCCTATATATAAAGGCAAAGTAGCCAACAAATCAATGATACCGAAAAAGCTTAAAGCATACTTGCGCGGTTGAGGAGAGCAATAAAGCCTTAACAAATATTCTACCGTAAAGAAAAAGGTAAAGACATATTCCGAGAATCGTAAGTAAGGCCCGATAACCGCCGCCCAACCTTGAATACTTTCAGCCACCACTACCAAAATACTAAGCACGATAAACCCGATAAGTGCCACATCAAACCATTTCCCTGCCGGCGTGTCACTCTCAAAGATAATCACATAGATTTTATGCTTCCATTTATCATCATGCAGCAAATGCCGCCATTTTTCCCATATACCTTTCAAAAATGCCATTACTTTTAAGAATAAGTTGCAAATTAACCACAATTATAACAAATATTGCCCGATTTATACCCATAAGAACTATAGTTTTTCACTATATTTGCACAAAACCTTTATAAATATTATAGCATGAAAAGACAACTTCTTACCGGACTATTCACCGTGTTTGCACTCGCGGCAAGCGCACAGTCCAATGAGTGGCGCAACCCGCAAGTTAATGCGGTAAACCGCGCACCGATGCACACTAACTACTTTGCTTACGAAAATGCCGATGCTGCTAAAACAGGACTGAAAGAATCATCAGCCAATTATATGACGCTAAACGGCACATGGAAGTTCAATTGGGTGAAAGATGCAGATGCACGCCCCATGGACTTCTGGAAAACAACCTTCAATGACAAAGGTTGGGACGATATTCAGGTTCCCGGCGTTTGGGAATTAAACGGTTACGGTGATCCCATTTATGTCAATGTAGGCTATGCATGGCGCAATCAGTTTAAGAACAACCCTCCCGAAGTCCCGACCGAAAACAACCACGTCGGTTCTTACCGCCGCGAAATTGCAATTCCCGCTTCATGGAGTGGAAAAGACATTATCGCTCATTTCGGTTCCGTCACTTCCAATATGTATATATGGGTAAACGGCCGTTATGTGGGATATAGCGAAGACAGCAAACTGGAAGCCGAATTCGACCTGACCCCTTATCTGAAACCGGGACAAAAGAACTTAATCGCTTTTCAAGTATTCCGCTGGTGTGACGGTACCTATCTGGAAGATCAGGACTTCTTCCGTTTCAGCGGTGTAGGACGTGACTGTTATCTATATGCACGCAACAAGAAACGCATTCAGGATATCCGCGTCACTCCCGACTTGGATGCAGAATATAAAAACGGTTCACTGGCCGTGAAACTCGACCTGAAAGGAAGCGGAACCGTCGATTTGGAATTGGTCGATGCCACCGGCAAGCAAGTAGCCACAGCTACTGCCAAAGGAAGCGGCACGGTGACCATGAACGTAGAGAATCCGAATAAATGGAGTGCCGAGACTCCTTATTTATATACTTTGCGTGCCAGCATGCAGGGAAGCAATGAAGTTATCCCCGTAAAAGTCGGTTTCCGCAAAATTGAACTGAAAGGAGGTCAAATCCTGGTCAACGGAAAAGCTGTTCTTTTCAAAGGAGCCGACCGTCATGAACTCGACCCGGACGGAGGTTATGTAGTGTCGCCCGAACGTATGCTTCAGGATATTCAAATCATGAAACAATATAATCTGAACGCTGTGCGTACCTGCCACTACCCGGACAACAACCTGTGGTACGACCTTTGTGACAAATACGGTATTTATGTAGTAGCCGAAGCAAATGTGGAATCTCACGGAATGGGCTACGGTGAAGCTACTCTGGCAAAGAACCCGTCATTCAAACAAGCACACCTGGAACGCAACCAGCGTAATGTTCAACGTGGCTTCAACCACCCCAGCATCATCTTCTGGTCATTGGGTAATGAAGCCGGAGACGGCCCCAACTTCGAAGCATGTTACAAATGGATAAAGGCAGAAGATCCCAGCCGTGCCTGCCAATACGAACAAGCCGGTCTGAAAGACCATACCGACATCTTCTGCCCGATGTATTACGGCTATGAAGGTATGGAAAAATACGGTCAGCGTACCGATACTACCAAACCGCTTATCCAATGTGAATATGCCCACGCCATGGGTAACTCTCAAGGCGGATTCAAAGAATACTGGGACCTCATCCGCAAATATCCGAACCTGCAAGGTGGCTTCATCTGGGACTTCGTCGACCAGTCCGTTCGCTGGAAAGGCAAGAACGGAGTTGAAATCTATGCTTACGGTGGCGACTTCAACCGCTTCGATGCATCCGACAACAACTTCTGCGACAATGGTTTAATCAGTCCCGACCGCAACCCTAATCCACACATGCACGAAGTAGGCTATTTCTATCAGAACATCTGGACTACTCCTGCCGACCTGAGCAAAGGGGAAGTTAACGTCTACAATGAAAACTTCTTCCGCGACCTTTCTGCTTACTATATGGAATGGGAAGTGCTGAAAGGCGGAAAAGTAATCCGTTCGGGACGTGTGGACAATCTCAATGTCGCTCCGCAACAGACCGCCAAAATTAAACTTGACTTAGGCAAGACTTGCCAGTGCACAGAATGGCTGTTGAACGTATCCTACAAACTGAAGAACCGCGAAGGCTTATTGGCTGCCGGTCATACAGTTGCCAAAGACCAGCTTACTCTGAATCCCTACAAGGCTCCGGCCATGGACTTGAAGAATGTAGAAACAACCAATGTGGCTATCGTTACTCCTCAAATCATCGACAACCAGCAGAACTACCTGATAGTAAAAGGTGAAAACTTCACCATCGAGTTCAATAAAAGAAACGGTTACTTGAGCAAATACGATGTTAATGGTCTGGAAATGATTAAAGAAGGCGCTGCGCTGACTCCCAACTTCTGGCGTGCTCCTACCGACAATGATTTCGGTGCCGGCCTGCAACACCGCTTTGGCGCATGGAAGAATCCGGGGTTGAAACTTGTCCGTCTGGCTTCCACTACTGTAGACAATCAAGTACAGATAACAGCCGAATACGACATGAAAGCCGTTTCTGCCAAACTCTATCTGGATTATGTCATCAACAACCAAGGTGCCATTAAAATCACCCAAAAGATGACAGCCGACAAAAATGCCAAGGTATCTCCGATGTTCCGCTTCGGTATGCAGATGCAAATGCCGAAGAACTTCAATACCATTGAGTTCTACGGACGCGGCCCGGTTGAAAACTACAGCGACCGTAACCATAGCACAGATTTAGGTATCTATCGCCAGAGTGTAGACGAACAATTCTACTCCTACATCCGTCCACAGGAAACCGGTAACAAGACCGACATCCGTTGGTGGAAACAGTTGAATGCCGGCGGTAATGGCGTGAAGATTGTAGCCGAAGCTCCTTTCTCTGCCTCTGCATTGCATTACACCATCGAATCATTGGATGACGGCGCACAGAAAGACCAGCGTCACTCACCCGAAGTGAAGAAGGCCAACCTCACCAACTTGTGCATCGACAAGGCACAAATGGGATTGGGTTGCGTCAACAGTTGGGGAACGATTGCGTTGCCTAAATATCAATTGCCTTACGGAGACTATGAATTTACGTTCATCCTCTCTCCTGTAAAGCATAGTGTGGGCATGGAATAAAAAGATAACTCAAAGCATTGAATAAGGACAGCCGGATTTATCTTTCGGCTGTTCTTATTTAATCTTATCCACTTGCTTCGCTCTATCTTTTTCTTTATAATTGCAAAATACTTAAGCTATCATTATGAAAGAACACAGTCATATCTTCTTTTTACATCCTTAGTATAAGCTAATATAGAAGCATTGGCTATTGGTGAGCGGACTCCGTTACACCGTTTCTGCCACCGCAGCTTATAGACCAGAACATGGCTGGCATTAAAATATTAATTATCATATCATAGACACTCATGAACAAGCAATCTGCTATCTTCTACTCCTTACTGTTCCTGTTATGTTGCTCCTTCACCAAGCAACATAATGAGGAATGGAAAGAAATTAGCAATAAGTTCTACTCCATAACCTTGCCTTGCCATTGGAGCACAAAGAATGAAAAAGGCAACGGCATCATACCGGAAGAGCGAGACGCCCGGTCTATCGGTTGTCATCTCTATTATCTGATATGGGAAACTCCATTGATTAATTTCCGGGAAGACTTACCGAATCATGTATTGTGTTTCATTGAAAGCTATCAGAAAACAGATAAGGCATCCCCTATTACTTTAAAAGAAGTAGAAGAATTGGAAATGAAAAAGATTTCCGGTCCTATCCGGCTCTGCAGCAAAACGAAAATCAAATCCGATAAGAATCAAGAAAGGTTTGTCATTGTGCAAGAGAGCCAAGAATATGATAAGACATGGAATACATATCGTGTTTACTATTTATTACAGCAAGATGACGATATAGTACATTGTGTAACCATAAGGCTGAGAGAGAATTATGCCAAAAAGAATCCGGCGAAAATCGAAGAGATAAAACGGATTCTTGACTCTTTTACCATAAAAACAAAGCAAATATGAAGAACCGCCACATTATATTAATCGTTCTACTGTCAAGAACATCACTTGTCTCCTTCCCAATTTCCCCGTGTAAAATCCGGTATCTCTACCGGAACACTGCCTTGCCGCACCGAAAGTTCGCTCAACTCCGTGATGCACGACCATTCGGCTGCATCATACACATCCTGATCTAAAGGCAGACCATTGCGCAGGCAATGCACCAGACGATAATCCATGATATAGTTCATCTCGTTCGGCATCTCTTTCCGCTTTGCCTCCTCACCGATGGTAGCAGTGAACGGATGCTTATAACGTTCCATTACTTTCTCAAATTCCTCTCCTGCCAAGGGCTCCTTACCATACTCATCCAGCAGGATGCAAGGCATGGGATATTTCTGCATGAAGCCTTTTGTGCCGCACACAGTCTGATGCCGGCTGTATGGGCGCGGAGTCGTCACATCATATTGCAATACGATAGTACGCCCTTTGACCGTCCGAATCAATGTCGTATTCACATCTCCCATCAGATAAGGTTGTGCAGCCTCGGCGGAATGCATGCCAAACTGCCTGCGGGCATAAGCCGACAGCCCCGCTTCACGCGATGACATGGATACAAGATACTCCATGCGGTCCCCCCGATGAATGTCCATCCATTGGCAGATAGGGCCCAGCCCGTGAGTGGGATACGGATTTCCGGTATGCTGCTGGCTATAAAGCTTTATCCAATTATTATGATAGCCGCCTTCCGTTTCATCGGCAAAATAATGACGGCGGAGATCATGGATATATGCTCCTTCGGCGTGGGTTATCTCGCCCAATGCACCTTGTTGCACCATGTTCAGAGTAGTCAAGGCAAAAGCATCATAACAACAGTTCTCCAACATCATGCAGTGCCGGCGTGTCTGCTCGGCGGTATCCACCAAGCGCCAGCAGTCCGCCACACTCATGGCGGCAGGCACCTCAAGGGCGGCATGGCGTCCCTGCTGCATGGCATATACCGCAATATCGGTATGTGTCAGCCAATCCGTACAAATATAAACCAAGTCAATATCCGCACGTCCGCACAATTGTCTCCATCCCCCTTCTTCGCCATAAGCAACAGCCGCAGGGCGGTTAAAACGACTGAGCAACGCAGTGGCACGCTCTATATTCTGAGGGCGTAAATCGCATATCGCCTTTACCTCCACACCCTCCAGATGCATATATCGTTCAAGAGCCAAAATCCCCCTATTACCCAGCCCCACAAAGCCAATGCGGAGGACAGGTATAGGAGGACATGTCAAATGAAGTACGTTCCGGTTCATCATAATGAAATCTTTGCTTGTTTCTTTATGCCGCAAAGATAATCATTTGAGTTAAATGATGGAAGTACGTTTCGTAAATTCTATAATTTCAGGCACATAACCGAAGGCAAGTCCTGTCACGGTATCGGCACAGCCATAATAAATGGCGATGCGTCCTGTCTCTTCGTCGTGCAGTGCAGCACAAGGGAAGCACACATTGGGCACGTCGCCCATGCATTCGTAAGGAGTACGCGGCGAAAGCAGATAGGCTCCCGAACGGTATTTCACTTTCCACGGTTCGTCCAAATCGAGTAATGCCGAGCCGAAAGCATATACATAACCGTTGCACGAGCGGAGCACTCCGTGATAAATCAGCAGCCAGCCTTCCGGTGTTTCGATAGGAATAGGCCCTGCACCAATTTTCAGGCACTGCCATGCACTCACTTCAAAAGGAGCCGGACTCATCACCAGCCGATGCCGTCCCCAGAACTCCATGTCGGGTGATTCACTGTAATAAATATCTCCAAACGGAGTATGTCCGTTATCGCTCGGGCGGCTCAACATGGCATAACGGCCGTTTATCTTGCGCGGAAACATCACTCCGTTGCGATTGAATGGCAGGAAAGCATTCTCCAACTGATGGAACGTCTTGAAGTCCTTTGTCCACGCCACACCGATAGTAGGCTGACCTTTGTAACCGTTGCACCAGGTGACATAATAACGGTCTTCTATAAAACAAACACGCGGGTCGTAACCGTACACCCATTCGCCCACTTCCGCATTGTCGCACTCAAACTTCAAAGGTTCGGGATTGATATCCCAATGAACGGCATCTTTGCTGAAGCCCACATGCAGACGCATGCGCCGATTCGTGTCATCGCAACGGAACACTCCGGCATAACTGTCACCGAAAGGCACCACAGCACTGTTGAATATACTATTGGAAGTAGGAAGCAAATCGCGCGGAATGATAGGATTGGCAGAGTAGCGCCACACCACTTCTTTCGAACCGGCCGGACGATCTTCCCAAGGCATGTTAGATAAGTTGCTCATAAACGTATTTTTTGATTTGGTTTTTAATGAATACAAAAATACACATTATAACAACAGGAACAACGTTTTGAGGGAAAACACTTCACCCTTCTACTTTACTTTTCTCACATTCAGATAGTAAAGAAGCGATTCTTTCACTCTCTCGTCCGAAGTCACAACCAGGAATTCTCTTCCTCTACCATATAAGAAACAATAATCCTTATAAAGGGCTATGCCTGCCAGCTCCTCCCAAGCAATCTCTTTCTTCTGCTCCGCCCTGTCATATACCAGTCCTTCAGGAGTCATTTCAACCCAAGTATGCCCAGCAACGGATTTCCTGTAAATCTTGTTCAGCCGTATGGGAAGCATAATCAATATATAAAAGAGACACAGGAACAAAATCAGTAGAGGAGTAAACAAACTTTGCCCTTCGGGAGCAATATAGTATCCCGTACACAATGCAATACACAGATAGATGACAAACAATAAGGAAAAACTAAAATGACGAATATCCCATAATTTATAAAGTGCATATTTCTTCAGGCTAATATCGTAATCACAAACGACAACACCGGGAGAACGTGTCAGTCTACTCTTCGGAATCCGAAAGATACGCAACAACTGAATTCCCCGTTTCACTCCGTAAGCAAACAGCAAACTCATCACACCAAGATTTATCAACAGCCACCACCATAACCGTTCATTTGCCAACTCCGGTTGCCCCGTCAGCACCATTACGACCCATGTGATGCCCATTATACACAACAGGAGACCACACATCACAGTTAAAATCCAGCCTTTTATCTTCATCATAGCTCCTTATTTTAAGTTTACGATAAGAAGACGTCCCTGAAACGAATTCTTCAACGGAGTGGGATTCCGCTGAATCCAAAGTCCGTCAAACAGTGTATTGAAACGGTCTGCCTTGGCAATGTCATAATAGGCTTCCATCATGCTGACGAACATGCTCTTACCAAAACGACGAGGACGAATCAGAAACAAATACTTACTCGTAGCTTCCAACAACGGCAGATACATTGTCTTGTCCACATAATAGAAATTTTCATTCCTCACTTCCTCAAACCGAGCCACACCGTAAGGCAATCCTTTTACTTTTTCCATGATACATCTTTTTAGGCATCCTTTATCACACAAAGATAGAAACTCTTCCTCAAGTTTCCTAATTCCTTCTGTTAGAATTATCCAATCGTATCCGGGACAAAGATTATATGGAGTACAGCTAAAATTCCAAATCAGCCACTTGAGGATTGTGGTCGGACAACAGAGCATCGGGGACTTCCGCCGGAATATCGCATCCCTTCACTCTTATCTGCGGAGTGACAAATATAAAATCAATCTTCTCACAATCCTTTGCCGGAATGCGGGCAAAGTCATGGAACGTATAATCCACACCGGTCACACGGTCGGCTATCTTATAAGCATCCTTCATGGCAAACTCATTCGTAGTAATGGTTGCATACGCATTGCTTGCATCCGTCACATTGAAATCACCTGTCACGACAGCCGGACGCCCGCCTACTATTTCCTTAATCTTTCTGATAATGAGCAACGCACTTTGACGACGCGCTTCTTCACCGATATGGTCGAAATGGGTATTTACTGCCATAAATATCTTTCCGGTGGATTTCTCTCTGAATTTAGCCCATGTAGCAATACGCACACAAACAGCATCCCACCCCATCATACCTACACTGTCCGGATTCTCAGCCAGCCAAAAAGTATTTGAATCCAACACCTCGTATTTATCTTTCCGATAGAATAAAGGAGCATACTCTCCCGCAGTCCTGCCATCATCACGGCCGACACCGATACCGTCGTACTCAGGCAGTCCGGCACGCAAATCGAGGAACTGGTTGTGTAATACTTCCTGCATACCGAGGATATCTATTTTCTGTTCTTGAATGAATTTGCATACGCGTGCTTTGCGATACTGCCAGTTGTTCAAGCTATCCTGCGGATTATCATAGCGAACATTGAATGTAGCCCAACGAATGTCTGTCGTTTTTTCTTTCATACAGCCCGCCAACGACAAAAGGGCTATTGCAAGAAATAAAATGTGTTTCATACTGCCTCTATCTAAAGTTTCATTTAAAGGATTTGCAAAAGTAGTAATAGTTTTGATAATATTCCTGTTGAAAGGCTGTTTGATTGATCTATCCAACAACAAAAAAAGAGAAGTCATCCCAAAAAACCGAATAACTCCTCTTAGCTATGGAATCGCTTACCCCGCTTTATTCACTCCATTCTGCAGCGTACCACCACATTCTTTTAACAATATTCTTTTCAACTCATGCACTTTATCCAAATGAGTACTTGAAAGGTCATTTAATTCTTGCGGATCATCCGGTAAGAAAAAGAGTTCTATTTCATTCCGAGACAAATAATAACGAAGCTTCCAGCCGTCTGCTGTTACAATACCCGGTCCTGTATTCGACCCGAACACAATATACGGATGAATATTCCCTGTTTCTCCCTTCAGTAATTGGGATAAGAACGAACGTCCATCCTTTTGTTGCATTTCCAAACAAAGTTCCAACCATTCCACCATGGTAGGCAAAAAATCATAATTGGCAACTAAAGCATCACTTACTTTTCCAGCAGGAACAATACCGGGACCATAAAACACAAGCGGTATACGAACTCCTCCTTCCAAATTGCTACGTTTCAACCCTGCCATGCCGGCATTACCATTGAAAATATCTCCACTAACAGAACTACGGTACTTGTCTGTATAATTATTAAACAACTGTCCTGTCTGTAAGTTACGGTAAGGTTTCTCACACCGTCCTTTCTGTGAGTAATAAATTTCATGCCCGTTATCAGCAGAGAATACAATAACAGTACAATCTGCAATTCCCAACCGTTCCAACTCGGCAAGGATAACACCCACATTATCATCCAGCAGTTTTACCATTGAAGCATATTCACGTTCTATAGGAGTCAATGACGGATTAGCAGCCACTTCGGGATGAATGGCAGGGATAGCCACTGGACCATGAGGCAATTGAGTAGGATGATATAGAAAAAAAGGTTCATCACGATGTTCACGTAAAAAAGCAAGTATCTTCTCCAAAAACAAATCCTGAGAATAGACCTCCTTTCCTATCCGGTTCCGTCGTTCTGCTAATGTTTCAGCAGTTTCATTCTCTATACTTTTCCCTCCATTAGTTAATGTGTTTCCACTGATAGGAACAATATGCCCATTATCAAACAGAAAAGGAGGATAAAACCCATGACAACGTGCATGATCCAAATAACCATAATAATAATCCCAACCGTGATCTCGCATCTGCTTACGCGTAGCAGTGAAGCCCCATTCCAATTTGCCTATTTGAGCTGTAGTGTATCCGGCCTTCTT
Organism: uncultured Phocaeicola sp.; assembly: GCA_948956705.1. The sequence continues at coordinate 47,505 of CARCZS010000003.1, read as the reverse complement.
AAATATCTGGGGTAAATAAAAATCCCCCTCCGGCAGACGGACATCTTCTGCATTTATTTCTTTTTCCATTTTAGCAATACTAGCGGTATCAGACAAAGAAACTGAAAAAGCAGCACCTCTAGAAATATTCCACTTATCTGTGCCATGACAATCATGGTACCCTGTAAGTAACGAAGCACGCGCCGGGGCAGAAAGCATACAGCCATAAGCACGACTGAAAGAAGTGCCATGCTGTATCAACCGATCAATATTAGGGGTCGTGAATTGCTGTTGCCCATAAGCAGACAACATACCCATCCCCATATCATCAGCATAAATATAAATAATATTAGGATGTGTGAACGAATCAGAGGAAGAAGATGTTACTGCATGGACAGCCGACAATGGAAACATAGTCAACCCTAGAGCGAATGCTGTACATATGATATTGGGCTTTATTATTCGATACATAAAAAATTATAATATTTAGATAACGACTATTTTATTTTCTCAAAAGAATAGGTTCACAAGAAAAGATTACCAGAGAGTCCTAATTATTAGAAAGTTCTCCGGTAATTTTCCCAATTTAGATTACCATCCCGGATTCTGTTTTAATTGTTCATTCAAAACCAATTGTGTCACAGGTATCGGATAAAGGTAATAATGTTCCTTCCATCCTTTGCCTTGACTAAGCGGCGCATCAAGTTTATAGCAACGCCCCGCATCAGGTCCGGTCATCATCCATTTCATGGAAGTAGGCATTTCCGTGCGGAATTGCTCACTCATACGCACTCCCAAGGGTTGAGGATTAATAAACCAATCTGCCGTCTTCCAACGACGGATATCATGAAAGCCAAATCCTTCGCCCATCAATTCCACCATTCTTTCACGCCGGATTTCCCATAACACCGGTGGCACACGAGGATCACGAGCAGGATCAAAAGTCTCTGTAATGCTACTTACAGTCATAGCGGGCATATCTACGCGCTGCCGCAAACGATTAATGGTAAGATCGGCTACAGATTGATCAAAGTTCCCTTGCTCAAACATAGCCTCAGCATAATTAAGCATCACTTCTTCAATATGAAATATAGGTGAATCAGTGGTCGAAAACTCAGCACCGCCGGTTACATTCGTTTCCACATTATAAAACATATATACATAATATCCTGTATTATTGGACATAGGAGCTAAAGAACCTGCGGCTCCCTTGATATGCGGCATACGATCTATAGTAAACGGTTGCCAAGACCATACAGGGAAAGGACGATTCCCTGTCTTATCCAGTTCATTCATCAAATCCAAATATTCACGATCTTTCGGATCATCCGTATATTCCCATTGCACATTTCCACCCGGTAACCGTTGTACACGATAAGGCGGAATAACCCGATAAAGTAAACGACGGTCACGGTGACGGAATTCATCAGCCATAGTCGATTGTGAACCGGCTCCTTCATACCGAGGACTAACAGATGTAGGCAATCCGTCATCACACAAATAGCGTTCTGCAGTACGGGCATGCATCTCAACCTGTTGCCCTCCCCCTCGTTCGTGACGTGAAAACGGTTGCATAATCACATTTTCCCTGTATTCCTTAAACAGAATGACACCGGGATAGCCTTGCAAATCTTCCGTGCTCCATAAATGCTGATAGTTTTCCCCTATCTGAGGATAATCTTTTATCAACAATTCACTTACCCGTATACACTCATCCAAATAAGTTTTCTCACCTCCTAAACCATGGTATTTACGCCAAGTACCTTCAAATAACGAGAAACGTGAAAGTAAAGCTCGCACAGCATCCCGCCCAATGGTGTTATCTCCTTCACCGTTCAATTTGATATGTTCTTCAGCCCATTTCAAGTCTGTAAGTATATGATTTGCCACTTCGTCACGAGAAGTACGAGAACCGTAAATAATTTCTGATTCATTTTCGCCCAATACATGGTCTATCCAGGGTACATCACCAAACCGCGACATCAACTCCATATAACGATAAGAACGAAAGAAAAGACCTACAGCACGCCAATGGTCTTTATCCCCTTGGCTCATGGCAGATGCATCAATATTATCGAGTAACGTGTTCACCTTACGGATATATGAGAAATCCCATCCTCCCGGAGCTGTTTCAGGGCTAACAGTCTGCCACGCCCAACGGTTGGTTCCATTAGAATTATACAGATAATTAGCTTCCACATCTCCCTGATAAAGTGCTCCGGCATCCTTAATACGTTGCAAATGGTTATCATCAGAAAAAACAGAATAAAGCGACCAACCGTAAGTTTGGAAGTTTTCATAAGTTACAAAAGCTGTTTTATCCGTCAATTTGTCAACAGGAGCCTTGTCAAGAAAACCGTCATTGCATCCCGCTTGCATCACAGTCAATAGCGAGAGGCATCCAATATATAGATATTTTTTTGTAGTCATAATGAATGTCTTTTTAAAGATTGATACTAACGCCAAATGAATAAGTAGCCGTCATAGGATATTGCCAACTCAAAGCTTCTGGGTCTATTCCCGACAGCAGACTGGAAATGGTAAATAGATTTTCACCGCTAAAAAATACCTTAGCACCGGTAAGCGACATCTTTTGACAGAGAGACTTTGGCAGATTATAACCCAAAGTAATATTTTTCATACGCAGATAAGCGGCATTAGACAGAAACTTAGTCTGTGTCCATTGATTTACGCTATGGGCGTATTGTGCGTTTTGATAGATTCGTCCATAATAAGCATTTGGATTCTCGGGAGTCCAATAATCCATTTGATGGGAAAGGAACGTCGAAAAGGTTCCGGCATGAGGGAACATAATCTCACCACCTATCCATGCATCACGTTTCGCCACCCCCTGCATCAGGAAAGAAAAATCAATGCCTCTCCAGCTTACAAATCCGTTTATACCGAAATTGTAACGTGCAGCATTATTGCCTATAATCTTCAAATCACCCGGATTATCCAATGTAGCATCGCCGCGGTCTATACGGTTTGTACTATTCTCACTGTCACGCAAATTCATATATTTAATATCACCCGGATGCTGGATAGCCACTCCGTTAATGTTTACCACACCATCCTTCAAAGTTCCGTCTGTATTGAAATCATCATCGGTATAAAATCCGTCTGTCACATATCCCCAAATGGTTCCTATTTCATAACCTTTATAATATTGATTGACTTCCTGACCATTCTTCGTGGTAAAAAGGGAATAAGTATCATTATTAAAGCGAGTGATTTTAGTACGAGAATCATATAAGTTAAATCCGATACCATAATTCCAGTCACGTATCTGGTCACGCCATGAAATACTAAGTTCCCAACCGTTGGTACGCAGGTCGGCTGCATTCTGTAAAGGTGCCGCCGCCCCTGCTACCGCAGGAAAATCCATTCCTGGAGCCAACATTCCTTTCGTATCTCGACGATACCAGTCGAATGTACCACTTAAACGATTACCCAGCAGTGAAAAGTCTATTCCAACATCAATAGTTTCCACTTTTTCCCATGTATAGTTGGCACGTACCAGTCCCGGTGCAGTCAAGGTCGTAGGTACTTTCCCATTATAAATCCATTTGGCATCTTCAGGATTCATTACAGAATAAAATCCATAATTATCTATGGCCTGATTGCCAAGTTGTCCCCATGAGCCACGTAACTTTAGGGATGAAAGTACTTCTCGCAACGGAGTCATAAATGCTTCTTCTGCAATGTTCCACCCGATGGATACAGAAGGGAAGAAACCGAAGCGATTCTTTTTCGGGAATTTAGAGGAACCATCATAACGTCCATTGGTTTCAATCAGATAGCGGTCTTTATAATTATAATTAATACGATAGAATGCCCCTCGCAATGCATACTCATCATAACTGTCCGAAGTTTCCACAACACCTGTACCACCGGCTAATGAAGGAAGATCATTACTAATCATGTTGAAGTTCTTAGACCATTGACGTTCAAAATTGCGTGAATCCTGATTAAACCCTCCCATCAACGTAAAGTTGTGTTCCTTATTAATATCAAATTTATAGGTGGCATAAAGATTCAGTGAATTATAAGAAACAAACCGGCGATCCATATAAAACTCATTCTTCGGATCAGATGGATTCAGTGCATCTTGTAATCCTTGATGGAGCACGAAGTAATTATTATATTTTCGATTCCGGTTTACTGTATAATCATAAGTATACTCCAATACAGCCTCCAATCCCTTCAAAGGCTTCAGAACCGTACGTGAAAACAAACGTGTATTACGATTATTCCAAGTCTGTTCACTTGCCTGATTGATGGCATTTTCAGGAGTCTGTACCAAGCAGTCAACTCCTTCATAAGGCAAGGTGCCAATAGGATGATAACTGGGACGATTCAAGTGCCAAAACTGCTGATGCCAGCCCGCATTGGGGAAAGAGCGTGTTCCATTGGCAAACTTGACGTCAAGCGAAGTAGTAAGCCACTTCGTTATGTCGGCACTGATATAAGATGATGCATTGACACGCCGATAACCGTCTTTATCGGTAATCAGAATACCGTCCTCATTCGTATACCCCAATGCCATACGGTAATTTATTTTTTCGCTGCCCCCGGTAGCAGACACGTTATGAGTCTGTTTAAATCCGGTTTCCAGCATATCACCGATAACATCCGTCTGACGCAGAAAATATTTTGTTCCATCAATGTCTGTCCATCCATCCGGATATTTGGAAGGGCTATTTTGGTATTCTTCCAGTAATCCGAGCCAAGTATCAATATTCTGCCCCGTCCAATAGGCCGAATATCCCATATCCTTCAAGCCCTTTACCGTCTGCATGGGTGAAGCCGCACGCGGACGGTCGGTCACTTTAGAAAAGGCAAAGTTGGCACTATAATTGATGGAAAGTCGGTCATTGCGTTTCCCCTGCTTGGTCGTAATCAAAATAACACCAAATGCTGCACGTGCTCCATAAATGGCTGCTGAGGCAGCATCCTTCAGTACCGATACACTTTCAATGTCTTCCGGATTAATCAGATTGATATTATCCGTCACCACATTATCCACTAGGATAAGAGGACTTCCATCACCATTAATGGAAGCCATGCCGCGTACATTGATTTTCTTACCAACTCCCGGTTGAAGTCCGCCGTTGTCTCCATCCGTTGAAAAGGTCAGTCCCGGAACAGCCCCTTGCAAAGCAGTAGTAATATTTGTAACCGGACGTTCTCCCAGCACTTTATCCATACTTACTGCAGTAACCGCCCCTGTCAGGTTCACCTTTTTTTGCGACCCAAAACCAACAACGACTACCTCATCCAATGTCTTTGAATCTTCTGCCAGCACCACATTCACCGTGCTCTTCCCCTTCACGGCAACTTCCTTCGGAATATATCCAATAAAAGAGATGTACAGTATGGCATCCTCAGAGACCTCCAATGCAAACTTTCCGTCTACATCCGTAATGGTACCCTGCGCTTCATTACCTTTTACCACTACATTAGCACCAATAACAGGTTCCCCGGTTGCATCGCGTACAACTCCCGTCACTTTTCGTCCTAACTGCTGTAAGACATCCGTTCCGGGCGTCAAGATGACATGATTCCCATCAATCTCATACTTTACTGAAGTACCTTTAAACAGTTCTTCCAATACGACACTTATCGGACGGTCCTTAACTTTCACTGTCACCAGCCTGTCCACATCAATCAGTTTACTGTTATACACCAGATAAAATCCCGATTGGCGTTCAATTGCATTCAAGACCTTCTCTACACTACTTTGTTTCATATCTAAAGAAACATTCTGCAATGTTTGCGAAAAAACATTGCCAGCCTTCAGGTTAAGAAAGACTGCAAAAAGTAAAATAAGTGTCACTCTCATAGCTAAAGGAATTTTGTGCCCTAACCGTCCGGTAAACGGTTTTCGGCAGCATGTCATTAAAGTTAATTCCATTCTTTCCAAATTTAAAGTTAACAATAGGTTTATTAATAGTTTCGCATAATAGACGAATGAGACATTAATGCACCCTATGGAAAAAATGAACTTTTTTTAATTTATATCGAAAGCCTTTCCCTATAATTATTCAAGTTTCAGAATCACCTTACGACGACGATAGGTATAGTCATCTTGCTTTTCCGGTTCCATGATCTTGAAATGCATCGGAGCCGTACGTTCAAGTATAGAAAATATTTCGGTCAGATTCTCATTGACAAAAGTTGCAGAAAACTCGTAATGATCGGTATGCTGTCCAGTCACAACGAAATCCACATTAAAATGGCGAGAAAGCTTATGCAATATTTCGTCCAGACTTGCCCGCCGGAATATCAACTTTCCTTCACGCCACCCTGTCTCCTCCGCCAAATCGCAAGAAGTGACATTTAAAGTATTTTTTGCTTTATGTAATATAGCCTGTTCACCCACCTTTAATTCGGTTAATGCTTTATCCCCCATCCATATTTCCACATGCCCTTGAGCCAAAGTTGCTTCTGTCACCGGATCGGTGTCATAAGCCGAGACATTAAATTCCGTTCCATAAGCGCTGACAGTCATACCATCGGGGGTAGAAACATCAAAACGATGTTTCTTATCAGCCTTTACCTTAAAGTAAGCCTCCCCTGCCAAGGCCACTTTCCTTTCGGCTGTAGAGAATTCACGCGGATAACGTAGAGTTGATGAAGAATTAAGCCATACCACCGTACTGTCCGGCAAAACAAGTTTGGAAACAGTTCCGCGCACCGATGTCACTTCCACCCATCCAGCTATATGTGGCATTTTTTCCTCCTCTTCCCATAAAAAGAAAAGAGAAACGAGCAGTGGCAATAACAAAATGGCAGCAGCATTACGCACCACTTTCCAAGCCTTGGACAGCCATTGTTCCCAACGTATCCGTTTCTCCAGTTGATCCCAATTTTGCCGAGTCCGAAACTGCGATTGCTCGCTTAGCAAAGCACTTTGTTGATAAATAAACCGATAGTCATCTAATTCCTTCCGGAGTTCTTCAGATTGAGCACATTCCCTCTCAAAAACCTTTTCTTCCTCCAATGACAGCTTTCCATTCAGATAAGCCACTATTTTATCTTCTTTTGTTTCCATATATTCTTAATTCTTAGGTTATATAGACGAATTAAAAAGAATTTACCCTATCATCAAGGCTCTAAAAATAGTAAAAGAAGAGGAAGAAAGTCTTTTAGCTCGCTTCTCAACAACTTCAAGGCCCGGCTGATATGCGCCTCCACCGTCTTTACTGAAATTCCACATTCTTCTGCTATTACAAGATAGGTCTTACCGTCAAAACGATTCATCTCGAAAGTATGACGTACATTTTCAGGTAATTTGGCCAATGCCATATTTAGGTGTTCTTCCAGTTCGGAAACAGCATACAGTATAGTTGTGTCTTCTTCATTTGAAACTCCACTCACAAATTGTTTTTCCTGATAAGCCGTTTCCAACTCCCTCCTTCTTACCCAGTCTATACAAGCATTGCGCACACTGGTCACTAAAAAATTCCGTGCAGAAGTGGTAATGGTTATCTGATGGCGATTCTTCCACAACTGAAAAAAAACCCCTTGTACAATGTCCTCACATACCTCCTTTTGTTCCACATACCTTTTTGCAAAAAGACACAGGGGAGCAAAGAAATCGAAAAACAATTTCTTGTATGCCGTAACATCATCCCTTGTGAGTATGCGGATAAATAGCAGGTCTATATCGTTATAGTTTTGCATGACTAAACAAAAACTATAAAGTTATGGTTCTTCGTCACTTAAGGTGAACATTTGAATAAAATGTTATAATATTTATTTCTAACAAGTATTATAATTACGTTGCAATACAAGTATCTATATTAACTCATAATACAATTGTTATAAACAATCCCCCCATAAGCACAAACAATAAATTACAATGGACAGTTAACATAGGTGCTTGGCTAAATTACAAAGAATTCATGCAAGGCAACAAAGATAAGCCTTCTTTTTGAATTTATATCTTAATCATATATTAAAATCCGATTTTCCATATAAAGGATTACCAAAGAGCGGGCATATAAGGACTTGGACGGATGGATTTAGTAACAGAGTTCTCGAAAATACTTTCAATAAGATAAAGACCATTAGCCGACAGTTCTTTTATCTTTATTCGGCAACATTACTCTGACACAGAAGCACCCATGTGACGAATGACTTCCCCACAAAGATCGTCAATTCCTTTATGGAATATTCCGCTAGGATAAACGCTAAAATGAGGAAGGGTAAGAAATAGAGTTCCAAGGTTGATAAAGTACGCAATATATTGCACATCAACAGTCTGAAGCAAAAATACCAACTTCTATCCTATTCTACCTATCAATGATTATGGAATTGTGTTTAGGGGCACAAAAAAGAAGGCATCCTTTTATCAAAGGACACCTTCTTTAATGATTCATCTATCTTAAGTAGATAATATACTTAGGATAATGATTAGGGCTTATTGATAGTCATAGGCAATGTAACGGTAGTCTTAATACCATTCAATGCTGTAACTGTCATTTCAAGAGTTGCTGAATAGTTAGGAGCATAAGTCATACCTTCCAAAGCGATACCGTCAGCAGATAATTTAGCTGTCGCACCGGTAGGAACACCTTCACCCTTAACTACGAATGTGAACTTATCATTTGTTGCACCAAACAATGTCATTGTATTGTAAACTGCCACCTTTGCACTGCTGGCAACTAATTGCAAACCTTCTTCTTTTCCAGCTGCTTTGGTTTCATCAAATTTAGCAATAGTACCTTTACCATCTGATGTAATTGCAACATTCAAATCTGCCACTTTACCGGCTTTGTAGAAGTTAAGCACCGCATCATTGAACGGAGACATAAAGTTTACTGCAAATGCAGGAACTTCAACTTTCAAGCCTGCTTTACCGTTAATCGAATATGCACCTTCTACTGTTACATTGCCTCTTACTGCACCGTCTTTCAGCAATTCATCAGTCATTGCCAAGATTGAACCAGATACAGTATAGGTAGCAACATCAGTAGCAACACTATTAATAGTCATTTGTTTCGGAACAAAAGTTAAGTTATCCCAATCCGCACCTGAATTTTCTACAGCCTTGAATGCGTTAGTCATTACATATTGTTTAGCAACTGTTGCATCAGCAGAGCCAACCAACAAAGCATTCAATACAGTCTTATCTGCATTCCATACAGAAGTAACCTTAGAGAACAAGTCTGTGAATGTAGGAACAGAGATGGTTACAGGAGCAACGACTTTCTTCAATTCATTACCACTAGCATCAGCAAATTTCATGTTCAATACATAAGCACCCGGAGCTGCAGTTGCTTGATAATCAGCATTTGCAAATACAGCATACTTAACCTTCTTAAGATTATCGGCATTATTGATAGGAGTAACTTCTGTTTTCGGTGTACCATCAGCATTCAAGTCTGAGTAGTATTTTACCTGAGCCATTGTAAATGCAAACTTACCGTTAGCGGTAGATTGGTCTGTTGTAGCTACCGCTTTACCGTCAATAGAAATCACATTCCAAGTCGGAGTAACAGCAGCCAACGCTGTAGCAGTCTGAGCACTCAAGCTTGTAAATGTAGTACCTAAATCAATAATGATAGGTTTAACCCCATCAGTTGCTGTATATTTCACTGCTGCTACAGGAGCTTCAGGATCAACAGTTGCCCCTTCGAATTTTACTGTTACCTCAAAAGAAGTACCGGTTGCTCCCTTAAAGTTTACGAAATTCACCATAAACTGAACCGTCTTTCCAGCAGCCTTTTCTGTAGAAGTGAATGACATCGTCTTACCATCAATAGTAACACCTGCCAATTCTAATGCACTAGCCGATTCCGGAGTCAAGTAAGCATCGTATGCTTTAGTTCCGTCAAATTCAAGAGTGACTGTTTTACCGAAAGGTACTTTAACTGAGCTAAGAGTTTCAGCATTGTATGTAACATCAGCAGCTACAAGAGCCGTAGCGTTAGACTTATCAGCAAGAGTAACTTTAGAAGCATATCCGGTTAGAATATTGCCATTGATTTGCAATGCATAAGCATAGTTGTTAGTTTCAGCCTTAAATGCATCTGTAATAGTCTTATCTGTTACCGTTTCATCCGGCTCGATATTCAGATTCCACAGACCATTGGCAGAAGCAGCCTTGGTAATAATACCTTCAAACGGAGTAGCCGTTACCTTAACCGGAGCAACTGTGCCATCACTACCCACCAACTTAATATCTGCATTAGACAAGTCTGCAGAAGAAGGATATACTTGCAAAATAAGAGGTTCGATAGTACCTACCAACAGCTGATCTTTAGCAATCGCACCTTTAGGACCATCCCATTTTGCATTGGCTACTGTTGCTATACCATAGTTCAATTTGTATTCAGGATTAGCTTCAACAGCTCCGTTAGTTACATTTATAAATTGTACACTAGTGATAGCAGCCGAAGTAGTAGGCAACTGAACTGTCTGCATCTTACCGTCAGCGTCGGGTATATTCAATGTACAGATACCGTTAGCCACTACTGCATAAGCATTACCGGCAGCTTTGTATTCCGACTTAACAAACTCTTTGGCTGTCTTGTCATAAAGATACCAGTATCCGTCTTCTACATACGGAGTCATATCCACTGCTTCTTCACCTTCACCGGTAGTGGCAAACCAGCCTGTAGCCTTGTCATCAATGCTGATTTCACCGGTCTTGTCGTCAATCACGACCTTGCTACCGGCAGCAGCGCTAGCAACAGTCAGATTATAAGAAGTACCGTCACTTACCGATACTTTGAAACCGCCGTCCACAGATTCAATCTTGGTAACGTAAGCACCACCGGCATTTACTTTGGTTTCAAGGTCTGAAAGCTTAGACTTCAAATCAGTCAGTTTCTTGTTGATTGCGTCGATATCATCGTCGTAATCTTTACAAGACACGAATGTTCCTGTTGACGAAACCATCAAGGCTCCGAACAGGGTTGCACTTAAAAACTTTTTGTTCATAATAGAAAAACTTTAAATTTATAAATTTAAAAAACTAAAATTGGTTATACATATTCTATTGGTTCTGAGGACTGTATCGCCCTCTGTTCTTGTTTCATATAGCGTTTTGGAGAGACGCCCGCCACCTTCTTAAAGGAAGTGTAAAATGTACTTCGCGACAGAAACCCGCATCGTTGGGGCAGTTCCTCCAACGGACACTTGCCTGAACGGAGCAGCTCCTTGGCATATTCTACTCGGTATGTGTTCACCAAATCTTTCAGGTGACAACCGAAGTAGCGGTTCACCACGTTCGACAGATAAGTCTGGTTCGTTTCAATCATATCGCTCAGCTTATTCAGTGAGAGCTTCGGGTCAAGAAACACCTGGCGCACTTCCAAATAGTACAATACATATTTATATAGCTCACAATCGACTTTCCTTGCCTGCTCCACGTTACGGCCTGCAAACTGCTGCTCCCAGTAAAGATGGGCAGCCCGGAAGAGCAGATTCTTCTGCCTTTCGGAAGTAAAGGTGCGCTTGTCGCGATGTAGGAACAGGTAGTCCATTGTACTCTCTTTTTATCGTCTCTATTTCAGATAATTACACATTTTCCAAACCCTTAAAAAAGGGTTGCGTTCGGTGCATCTCTTAGTAAGAGATACACCGAACGCACATAACCACTTTATTATTAATAGTTTAAGCCGATAAAAAAGTGTCCTATAACTTAAGACTAAAGATATTTTTGCACTTGCCTTGTGATTTTTCTTCTCAAAAAGTTTTAATTATCAAAACTTTGTGTAAATTTGCAT
>CARCZS010000003.1:0-35744 GCA_948956705.1 uncultured Phocaeicola sp. | reverse complement strand
CATTCTCCCAAAACCTTATTCACCACGTTCCCAATAGATTAAGCATCATCAAGTGTTTGTTTTACTTCTGTTCTGTAAATCTTAACGGATGTCAACGTATCATAATGGAGAAATCTTGAGATTAAAAAAAAAGACCAAGGTCTTTCTGAAAGGAACTTAAGTGTTTTTCAATAAGACCAAGGCCCTTTTTAAAGTAGCCGGAAAAGTTTTAAAACGATGGGCAGGAAGTGAAACAATGCCTAATGCACAGCATCCCTTGAGAAGGAATAGGGCAAATCAGACTCTTGTGTTCCTCGCAGCAAGTTAGGATAGGCGGACATACGAAACTCTATCTTGCCACCCTTCAACATTTCACCGTGCTTCAGGAAATTGGCCGTATAAGATTGGCCGTTGACCTCCATTTGGTCAATATAACGGTTTCCTTCACTATTCTCGGGGGCAGAGAGTACCAAGTCGTTTCCATTTTCAAAGTGAAGGGTTGCCTTGCGGAACAGCGGTGCACCAAGAATATATTCATCCGTTCCGGGACATACCGGATAAAAGCCCAATGCAGAAAATACATACCAGGCCGAAGTCTGACCGTTGTCCTCATCTCCACAATATCCGTCGGGGGCCGAAGTATACATACGGTTCATCACCTCACGCAACCAATATTGCGCTTTCCAAGGTTGTCCGGCATAGTCGTAAAGGTAAATCATGTGTTGGATAGGCTGGTTGCCATGTGCATAGTTCCCCATGTTCATTACAGTCATCTCACGTATTTCGTGAATCACCTGTCCGTAATAGCTGTCATCGAAAACAGGAGGAACGGCAAATACCGAGTCGAGCATCGTGACAAACATTTCCTTACCTCCCATCAGGTCTATTAATCCCTGAGGGTCATGAAATACCGACCAGGAATAATGCCAGCTGTTTCCTTCGGTAAAGGCATCACCCCATTTCAGTGGAGAAAACGGCTTCTGAAACTTTCCGTCCTTGTTCTTGCCACGCATCAACTTGCTTTCACTATCAAACAGGTTCTTATAATTCAAGGCACGTTTCGCGAAAAGACTGATTTCTTTCTGCGGACGCTTCAATTCCTTAGCCAAACGATAAATACACCAGTCATCATAAGCGTACTCCAACGTGCGGGCAGCATTCTCGTTGATGCTTACATCATAAGGGATATACCCCAAACGGTTGTAATATTCATATCCCAAACGTCCGGTGGAGGAAGCTTGGGGATACACATTTTCAGTGCCGTGCAATAACCCCTTATACAGACTTTCCACATCTTCCACACGCACACCTTTCATATAGGCATCCACCAAAACAGAGGCCGAGTTATTCCCCACCATACAACCGCGATGTCCCGGACTCGCCCATTCTGGAAAGAAGCCGCTTTCTTTATATGTATTTATCAGACCTTCCTGAATTTCTCTGTTGACCGACGGATACATTAAGTTAAGCAATGGAAACAGACAACGGAATGTATCCCAAAAGCCGGTATCGGTATACAGATAGCCCGGCAATACTTTTCCATTATAAGGACTGTAATGTATCGGTCGTCCCTCCGCATCCATTTCATAAAACTTACGCGGGAAAAGCAACGAACGGTAAAGGCAGGAATAGAATGTACGATATTGTTCGTCTGTTCCGCCTTCCACCTCTATCTTGCCCAGCACCCGGTTCCAAGCATCCTTACCTTTTTGTACCAACGCATCAAAAGTATCAGTACCCAATTCGCGAAGATTTGCTTCCGCCTGTCCGAAGCTGATAAACGAAGAGGCTACCCGGGCATGTACCACTTCACCTTTACCGGTTTTGAAACCGATTACGGCTCCTGCATGGAAAGCAGTCTGCTCCATGACGTCCCTTTTTAAAGAAAGGGAAACCTTATCCTTTTTTCTTTTAGGTTCTACATCATTGGAAAAAGTAGCCCGATAGACAAAAGGTTTCTCGAACTCAATGACAAAATAGTTCTTGAAGTTGTCGGGAACACCTCCGCTGTTACGTGTGGTGTAGCCTATAATCTTATTCTCTTCGGGAATAATCCTGATAAAGGAACCGCGGTCGAAAGCATCAACCACCACATAAGAATCATTATCGGGAAAGGTGAACCGAAACATAACCGCACGTTCGGTCGGTGTAAGTTCGGTCACGACATCGTGTTCCGCTAAATATACCTTATAATAATAAGGATGCGATACCTCCCCCTTATGGGAAAACCAACTGGCACGCTTGTCTTCATCAAACTCCGGTTTTCCGGTGACAGGCATCAGAGAAAATTGACCGTAATCGTTTATCCACGGACTGGGCTGATGAGTTTGCTTAAAACCGCGAATCTTGTTGGCGGTATAAACATACTGCCATCCGTCACCCATCTTCCCGGTTTGGGGCGTCCAAAAATTCATTCCCCACGGACGGGCAGTCGCAGGATAAGTGTTGCCGGTGGAAAGTTCGAAGGAGGACTGAGTCCCCACCAACGGACTCACATAGCCGACATAGTCTTTTGCCTGCACCCATAAAGTGAGGCAAAGAGCTATAGCTGAAAGGAAAAATTTCTTTATCATCGTGTCCCGGATTAGTTTATGGTTTTAACGGTTCAGCCCCCATACTGATTTCCATCACCCCTCCCGCCGTCAGGTCGCTGTGCGTAAAGAAAGGCTGTTCCAACGGTTTTCCATTTAACACAATGGACTGAACATATTTATTTTCTTTTGAGTTATTCTTCGTTCGAATGACAAACTCCTTTTGACCGGGCAAGTGAATAGTCACCTCTTCAAACAAGGGACGGCCAATAGAGTAAACCGGCTTACCGGGGCATACCTGATAAAAGCCCATCGCATTCAGAATATACCAAGCTGACATCTGACCGCAATCTTCGTTGCCCGAAAGCCCATCGGGAGCATTGCGGTACTGACTATGCAGCACACTATCGACCAACTCCTGCGTCCGCCACGGACGATTGACATAGTTATACAGATGAATAATGTGATGACTCGGTTCATTGCCATGAGCATATTGTCCGATAAGGCCGGAGATATCTGCCGAAGCTGTCTCTCCCTCAAGTTCGGAAGAAACAGCGAACAGGGAATCCAGCTTGCCGACAAAAGCATCTTCTCCTCCCATCAGTCCGACCAGACCGGGTACATCATGAGGCACAAACCAAGTCCACTGCCAAGCCGTACCTTCGCAATAATCGTCATTACGGTGAGTAGACGAACGAGGATTGAACGGAGTACGCCATTTTCCTTTACTGTCCAATCCACGCATAAAACGAGTTTCGGAATCGAAATAAGACTTGTATGCACCGGCAAAACGAGCATATTTATCTCTTGTTTCCATATCTCCCAAGCTATCTGCCAAAACAGAAATGCACCAATCGTCATAAGCATATTCCAAAGCCTTTGCCACCGACTCGTTTTCGAAGTCGCAAGGAATATACCCCATTACATCCTTATAATAACGCGCGCGAGGCATCACAAAAGGAACCAGCCATTTCGGACCGACAATACCGGTTGTGTCATATTCGGCAACACGCAGACAGGCTTTGTAGGCTTCTTGAACATCAAAATCACGATACCCTTTCACGTATGCATCAGTGATAATAGAGACAGCATGATAGCCAATCATCGTTCCCGTATAATTGGCAGCACAGTCCCATTTTGGGAAAACACCTCCCTCACGCTGTTTCTTCAGCAACGAACGGATATAGCTTTCGTTGGTCTGAGGATCTATAATGGTAAGTAAAGGATGCAATGCACGGAATGTGTCCCAAATAGAGAAAGTAGTATACACAGGATCTTCCTTATCGGTGGTATGCACTTTCAAGTCCATACCCAAATAACGTCCGTCTACATCGGTAAACAAGTTCGGACTTAAAAATGCATGATACATAGAGGTATAGAAGATGGCACGTTGGTCGGGATCTTCCGTTTTCACATCTATCTTCGACAGACAATCATTCCAGATGCTACGGGCATCAGCACGTACCTTGTCAAAATTCCAATCGGGCAACTCAGCCAAAAGATTCTGCCTGGCTCCTTCACTGTCGACAGATGAAATAGAGAAACGAACCATTACTTGCTCATCTTTAGCCGTATCAAAATGGAGCAGCATTTTGCAAACGGGAATCTGCTGTCCGCCCTCTACAACAGTATCAGTATAGAGAGTATGGGTAAAAGGCTTTGAGAAAACTGCATAGAAATAAAGGTCCTGTTGCCAAGCCCAATAAGCACTGCGCTTGTATCCGCGGAGCACAGTATCATTGACAGCCTCCACAGCCATAGCCTGATTAATTTGCTGCTGGATGTTATAGTCCATGTCCAGAATGAAGCCCGATTCATTGCTTTCTGGAAAAGTATAACGATGCATGGCAGCACGCCCGGTGGCCGTCAACTCGGCTTTCACACCATAAGTATCCAAGAAAACCGAATAATATCCCGGTTCGGCATACTCGTTGCTGTGTGAAAAGGCAGAAGCGAAAGGACGTTTCTGGCTCTCTTTACCAAGATATTCCACCTTTTGCTCACCCACGGTAGGCATCAGAAGAAAGTCCCCGAAATCGGCACACCCCGTGCCGCTGAGACGCGTATGAGCAAAACCATTGATGGTGGAGTCTTCGTAATAATAACCCGAACAGGAGTCCCAGCCATCGATACGTGTATCGGGGCCCGGTTGAATCATTCCATGAGGCAGCATTGCACCCGGATGCGTATGCCCGTGCCCTCCCGTTCCGATGAAAGGGTTAACATAACCAGTGTATTCTTTCAATTCCGTCGTTTGGGGAGAACACGCACTCAAGCATAATAATCCTGCCAGACAACCGCTTACAAGTATATTGAGTTTCATTGCTTTATAATTGATGTTATTTCATTTCCAACAAAATATATTACCGATACCAAACCTTTCCCGGCTCTGGCCCCATCTCAAATTCTACGGTAGCCCCATCCATAATCTGTTGATGGGTGATATAACTCTTGTCGTATGGTTTTCCGTTCAGTTTGACCGACTGAACATAGATATTCTCACGATTGACAGCCGGTGCCAGCACCGTAAACGTTTTTCCGTTATCAAGATGCATACGCATTTCGGGGAATAACGGAGTCCCTATTTCATACTCACCACTTACAGGATTAACCGGATAAAAGCCCATAGCACTGAATACGTACCAGGCAGACATCTGCCCGCAGTCTTCGTTTCCACACAGTCCGGCCGGTGCATTAAAATAAAGATTATGCATCACTTGTGCCACATACTTCTGAGTCTTCCACGGCTGACGTGCTTTATTATACAAATAAATGACATGATGACTCGGTTCATTGCCGTGAGCATACTGTCCAATCATGCCGGTACTGAAAATAGGCAAATCCTCCTTTCCGGCAGGAATATAAGTAAACATACTGTCGAGCTTTTCGGCAAAGCGATTTTTTCCACCGACCAAAGTAATCAGTCCGCGAATATCCTGAGGCACAGACCATAAATATTGCCAACCATTGCTTTCACAAATATGAGCAGTATAGTCATCGGGAGAGAAAGGTCGGATAAAAATACCTTTGTCATCAATGGGTTGCATAAATCCCGTAGCGGGGTTGAACACATTCCTGTAGTTTTGAGAACGTTTATAAAACTCCTCTGCCAGTTCTGTCTTCCCCATCTTACGAGCCATCTCCGCAATGCAATAATCATCAAAAGCATACTCCAGTGTTTTGGAAAGTGACCAGTTTTCGGAATTATACTCATCTTTTATATTATAAGGAATATAGCCGAGCTTTTTATAAAGCCCGATTCCCCGGTAATTATCCAAGTTGGCTGTGGCAACACAAGCCTTCAATGCTTTTCCGGCATCAAAATCACCTATTCCTTTCAAATAAGCATCCACAATAACAGGAACAGCATGATAACCAATCATCATATCAGTCTCACTGCCCCAAAAGTTCCAAACCGGAAGGCGGCCGTTCTGGTCATAAAAGGCCAGGAAAGACTTTATCATATCATTGGTACGAACAGGCTCGGTATAAGTAAGAAGCGGATGAGCGGCACGATAAGTATCCCATAAAGAAAAAGTACCATAATTCACCCAACCATCCGCCTTATGTATTTTCCGGTCAGGACCATAATACGAACCATCCACATCACTAAAGACAGTGGGCGCTATCATGGTACGATACAAAGCGGTATAGAAATTCACTTTATCATCCAGACTACAGATACCTCCGACCTCTATCTTCCCAAGCTCACGGTTCCAGCTTTCTTTAGTCTCTGCCACATACCTGTCAAAATCATTGTGCGGAGCCTCAACCGCCAAGTTCTTGGCCGCACCTTCCATGCTTACTCCCGAAAGTGCCGTACACAACACCACTTCTTCCCCATCTGCCGTATCAAAATTGAAACGGGCTACATAAGCAGTTCCTATAGATTTGCCATCCTGCACAACGGCAGTAGTATCTATTTCGGAAGACTTGAAAGGTTTGGAAAAACGAGTACGGAAAAAGACACGCTGTCCACGCGCCCAACCGTCGGAGAAACGATACCCCTGTATGGTGCATGAATCCACAATTTCAATATAAGAATCTTGTGTGAAATCCCAATTCATCGCTTTCTTCAAATTCAGGAATACGGCAGCCTGTGCTTTAGGAAAAGTATAACGTTGAATGCCGCAACGCTCTGTCGCAGTCAACTCCACATTAATGTTGTAGTCCTTTAGCAATACACGGTAATATCCTGCGGAAGCCTCTTCATCCGAATGTAAGAATTTAGAATGAATGCCCAAAGGGGCTTCGGCTTCATGATAAGGCAGAGTGACAGGCATATAAGAGATATCATACAAATCACCGGCCCCTGTTCCTGAAAGATGCGTATGGCTGAAACCGGCAATGGTACTGTCGGGATAATAATAACCGGAGATGCGGTCCCAACCGGGCAAGCCATTGTCCGGGCTTAGCTGAACCATGCCAAATGGTGCTTGAGCACCGGGATAAGTATTTCCGGTAAAATCAGTTCCGATAAACGGATTCACCAACAAACTATAATCAATCACCGGTGCCGGCTGCCTATCGGATATACATGCTCCCAATATCACTAGAAAAAATAAAAACGAAAGAAGCGGTGTCTTCATATTCTATAAAAGATTTCATTATTACTCTATCACAAAAATACACATTATAATCACAAGAACAACCTTTCCCGCCAAACACTTCATCCTTTTTCCGATTATTTTTCTCATGCCAATCATAAAAAGCAATAAAATAAAGAAAGTTTTTTGATAGGAAATCTGAAGTTTTTTCGTATGTTTGTCACATCTATTACTAAAAAGCACTACTTAATCAATGAAAAAGAGCGATTTTATCTTTCTTTTGGTGGCTATTGCCATCTTTCTCCCCTTCTTTGTGAGTGACGCCGTTTATGAATGGTATAAATCATTCAACACCGCCCACGGCATGACAATGAGTTTCCTGAAGTTTGCCATCCTTTCTACCATGGGCGAAATGATTGGCCTGCGCATCAGTACCGGAGTTTACATCAACCGCACTTTCGGAGTCATTCCCCGAATGGCAGTATGGGGACTGCTGGGTATGGGTATCAATATGGCTATGATTATCTTTTCAAAAGGAGTGCCGATGTTTATGGAATATATGGGCATGGCAAATGCTTCCGATACTATCAACGGAGAAATGTGCCTCGAAAAAATAATGATAGCATTAGCCATCTCTGTTGCCATGAACAGTATCTTCGCCCCTGTCTTTATGACCCTTCACAAAATAACCGATACACACATAAGCAATTGCGCCGGTTCGGTAAAGGCATTGGTTACTCCCATCCCCATGAAACAGATTATCACAGAACTGAACTGGGCGGTGCTTTGGGGATTCGTATTCAAGAAAACCATTCCTCTGTTCTGGTATCCGGCACACACCATCACTTTCCTGCTCCCACCAACTATGAGAGTATTATTTGCTGCCGTATTAGGCATCGTATTGGGAGTGTTACTGGCCGTCGCAGCCAAAAAGAAATAAACATTCTAAGTTCATAGGACTCCATAATATAAAGTAAAGGCTTCGATTTATCACAAACCGAAGCCTTCATCTATTCTCAAACAAGTCATTTACTATGTTAAAACTCTTTTTCTTCTTTTAGTTCCATATTAATATTCCACCTTATAATCTCTATGCAGGTGTTCTCCTTTCCATGCCTTTTTGGTAGTCCAGTCTTCATAAGGTTCTGTCCAAAAAGCATTGTCGGCAGGGAGTCCTAACGGCAAGAAACTCAAAGTCGCCATATAAAGGCTGCCGGTAGAAGTATAACCGTCGGCAGCTTCGGGTTGATGTCCATTAAACCCTAAAACCAGCCAACCGTTCTTGTCAAAGTTCTGATTACCTTCATATAAATTGCGATGTACGGCAGTCAAAGCACAACGCACCTGGGCAGGTTTCAAATGAGCCGGCAATTTCTCACGCAAAGCTACATCCGCCAATGACTGGAAAGCCGCCGAACGGTAAGTCACCGAACGTCCCAAAGCCGGATAAGTACCGTCGGGCCCGATAATACGTTCACAAAATTCGGCATGGCGTATCATACGTGCCATAGCTTCATCCACTTCTTTCTGACCAGCTCTTTTTTTGGATGCCAATGTTTCAAGCATAGCCACATACATCGGATTCAATACATAAGAATTATAATAGTCCATACTGAATTTGGGACCATCGCAATACCAGCCGTCACCTGCATACCATTCTCTCACTTTATTCTTGGCAATCTTCAGGCGGAATGGATCACACTCACCCCCTGCCCAATTGATGAAAGACTCATTCAGTCCCGTAAAAATCAACCAGTTATTGTAAGCACCGGTACGATTGCGCAAAGCCTTCAACGATTCAATATAGCGTTGCTTGGTCACATCGTCCAACGGTTCCCAAAGTGCTTTAGGAGCGCGCAAGAAAGCATGTACCAGATAAGCGGCATCCACGATAGGCTGTGGCTGTTTCGTAAAATTCAGTTTATCCGGCGAATTCGGATCAACGGCATTTTTCAATCCTTTCAACACTTCTTCACGCATCTGCTTGCGAAGTTTTCCCTCTTCGGTATCGTCATCGGGCAGCGACAACCAGGGAGCTACGCCTGCCAATGTACGACCGACAGCTTCCAAATGGGTGATTTCATCATAGCCTTTCGGATTTCCGCTCGGAGATTCTATCGGCATATTCTGACGCAATGTGTTCTCTGCCAGATTATGAATCACAGGATAGGCGATTTTCCACATAAGCTCCACCCAAACGGCACGGTCTTGTGCACCGGTAGTCGTTTGTTGTTCTTTCGCAGCTTTATCTTTCTTATTTTTAGCTTGCAAAGAAGAAACAGGCATTGCCATTAGAAAAACCAACAACAAAGCAAAGTAATTTAATCGTTTCATAGTCATTATTTATTAGAAGAGAGATTCATTATTCAATAATTTATTATAGCGATGCAGAGCTTCTATAAAATAGTAATCTGCATACGTCAAAGGCACATCGATTTCACCACCATGCGGAATGGCACCGGTGCTATGCTTCAGAATGAAATCAGCGTTCTCACCCAATTTGGCACGATAAGCAGGGCTGCCCAACGAATGAAGAATCTGCTTGGCACCTTCCAAATATTTTTTGCTCTTGGCACCCTTCACATAAGTACTCAGCTCCATCAAAGCCGAAGCTGTGCAAGCAGCGGCTGAAGCATCACGATACAGAATAGGCGTAATGCTGGCTTTGGAACGTACACCGGGAACATAACCTTCTTCCCAAGCATTGAAGTCCCACCACGCCACCTTATCGCTAGGCAGATTAGGATGATCCAGATAATAATCAGCCATGCCTTGAGCTGTTTTCAGGAAACGTTTATCACCGGTTTCGCGATAGCACAAAGTAAACCCGTAAATACCCCAAGACTGGCCTCTCGACCAACAAGAATTATCGGAATAACCCTGAGAGGTTTCTCCCTTGATAGGAGCTCCGGTCTCTTTATCATAATAGATAATGTGATAGTGACTGTAGTCCTTACGGATTTGATTCTTCATCACCTTTTCGGCATGCGAAACAGCTACTTTCTTATAAGTGTCATCACCTGTCACCTTGCTGGCGTGGAACAACAACTCCAAATTCATCATATTATCAATGATAACAGGAAAGTCATAGACTTTATCACCGTGCCAAGAACGGAAACCGTTCCATGACTGAATCACACCGGCTTTAGGACGGAAACGCGTACAGAGTGATTTAGCCGATTCAGTCAAAATGTCCTCGTATTCGGCTTTCGGTGCAAAACGATTCGCATTGCCGTAGCTGCAATACATCATGAAACCGATGTCATGATTGTCTGTAAAAGTCTTACAAGGCTCCATCTTCTGCGTATAAACCAAGGCAGAATCCTGCAAAGCCTTATCACCTAAGAAGTCGGAGATATACCATAAACTGCCCGGAAAGAAACCGGCTGTCCATAAGTAAATACTTCCTTTGGATACCGTTCCGTCTTTACGCATACTGTGGGGCATCACGCCACTGCCATTTTTTCCCTGACTCGGAGTCTTCAGCATCAGATTATACTGTTTGGCTGCAAATTCCATATTTTCTTGAATAAATTCCTTTTCGGAATTTTGAGCTTGCACATTGCCTGTCACACACGAAAACAAAAGAGCCGTGAACAAGCCGAAGTTTTTTTTTATCATATTCATGTTTTTAATGGTGTTAATTTCAAATAGGTTTACTGCAAAGATATAGGCATTGAATGTAAAAAGAAGGAACATCAATCTTATAAAGGAGAGAAAACGTACATTCCTGCATTTTTAACGAAGAAAGTGGGAAATAGGGCATTATATGCATAAAAAGCACCCTCTGAATTGGACAAAACATACCCCATTTGGACAATTTCTCCCTCTACATTTATTCTCCATTTCTATTACATACTGTCTGAAAGACATCCGTTACAGTATTACAGATGAGACTGTATGGATAGTCCAAGTCTTTTCAAAAAAAAGCTGTAGTTCTTTCTGAATAAAACCAAGCCCTTTTTGAGAGAGGATGAAATGACAGCCTCAGACTGTTGAACGGACAGGAAAATCCCGCCTACACACCAGAAGACTACTGATTAGTAGGCGGAATCTATTTCCCAACCTTTTTACCTTAATGATTTCAAATTACCAACCCGGATTCTGTTGTGATTTCAAATCAGGATTACGCTCAAGTTCTGTTAGAGGAATGGGCCATAAATAATCACGTTCAACAAACTTACGAGTATAACGGTCATTACCTAAGATATCATCATATTTGAAGTTTAGTTTTTCTTCGCAAAGCTTCCAACGCTTTAAATCACCAAAACGATGTCCCTCGGCTGCCAACTCAACCGCACGTTCGTGAACAATACGCTGGAACACTTCATCATGAGTGCGAGCTTCAAGCCAAGACGGACCACTATTCAAAGCCGGCATATTAGTGGACGGACGCTGACGAACCTGATTGATTAAAGCCACGGCATCATCCAGTCTACCTATCTCATTATAACATTCGGCCAACATTAGCAATACATCTGCATAACGAATAATCGGGAAGTTAATAGGCACGTGATAACGGTCATTGATTTCTCCATTCATGTCACCTTCCGGCACAAACTTGCGCCATATATAGTCATACCAACCACGATTATTGCGAATATAGCCATAATTCTCATTTGTTCCTTTCGCCAATACCAATTCCATTTCTTTAGGAGTACGACCTACTGCCCCTAGAGTATGCGCATACGGAGTAAGAACTGTTTGTTCCAAACGCGGGTCACGATTTTCATAAATCTGGCGAAGCAATTCCTTCTTTTCAGGATATTTAGAAACCACATTATTTGTCAGTTCTGCTAAAAAAGTTTCCTTTTGAATCGCCTGACTGGTCGTAAATCCTGGAATATAATCTTCCCAATCAAATGGTTTTCCATCTTTCATTTCATACATATCTACCAAAATATCCGTAGGTATGCTATTGTTCCAACCACCTCCGAAAGAAGAACGGCTACCCATATAAAGACCGGAAGGCAGACCGCTATCATTGCCGACTCCACCGGAATTCTGAACAGCGAAAATCATTTCATCACTACAGTCTCCTTCGGGTTTGAACAAATCAGGATAGCTATCATAAAGTTTATAACCGTAGCCTCTTCCACTAGGATCATTCACTACTTCTTCAAAATCTGTTGCAGCACCGCTATAATCTTGATTGAAGAGTTTTACTTTACCCCTTAATGCAACAGCAGCACCACGTGTAGCACGACCATATTCACTCTGTTCCCATTTTACAGGTAATACGTCAATCGCTTCCTCCAAATCGTCCAGAATGAATTGTCTGATTTCTTCCGCACTGCTACGAGGCTTTTTCATATTCATGAAATCATCACTAATGATAGTCGTTTCATCATATAAAGGCACACCGCCCCAGAAATCCAACAATTGGAAGTAGTAAAGAGCACGCATGAATTTGGCTTCTCCCTTATATTGAGCTTTCAACGCATCAGTTATATCCACTCTATCGATATTCTGCAACAAAAGGTTAGCGCGAGCCACACCTTCATAAAGTGCAGACCATTTGCTACTAACATCACCGTTACTATTCGTATAGCTTCCATAAATAACAGACTCATAACGTCCAAATGAAATTTCTCCTAAAGCATCTACACCAAAATAAGTGCCGTATGTCTGTTCATGTTTCATTTGGGCATAGATACTCATCATGCCTTGGTGAGCATGCTCTTCTGTTTGCCAAAAAGTAGCAGAGCTCAATTTATCGTGCGGATATTGATCCAAGTCATAGCAACTGCTCATCAATCCTGCCACTGCTAAAAGTAATAAATATTTTTTCATATTGGTATTATCATTAATTTAGAATGAAACATTAAGTCCGAAAGATGCCTGACGCATGGTCGGATAAGTAAACTTGTTTGTTTCCGGATCCATACCGGCATAATCTGTAAATGTAAAGAAGTTCTCTAAACTGCAGAATAAACGTACCCGACTCAAAGAGGCTGCCTGAACCCATTTTTGAGGGAGAGTATATCCTAACTGAATATTACGGATTTTAAAATAGGACTTGTCTGTTTCCCAAATGGTGCTCTGACGAGTATTGCGGCTGTCGCCATTGGACATCAGACGCGGATACTTAGCGTTTGTCACACCTTCATGCCAGCAGTTATCAGCTACTTCTTTACTAATCTGGTTACCGAAAGTCAAATATGAGGAACGCATGTGCGTATATTGCACTTTATAGCTGCCTGTACCGGACAATACCGTTGAGAAGTCGAAACCTTTGTATTCAAATCCCAAGTTGAAGTTGAACAAGAAGCGCGGAGTATCTCCATGACCTCTGGCCACTCTGTCGTCATCATCCAAATAACCGTTGTTATTCATATCCTTATAAAGCACGTCACCAAGCTCCGGACGCTTAAAGTTCTTGAAATAGTTAATGGGATTGCCTGCTTCATCCAATCTGGGATTATCAACAAGCGACTGTACATAGTCTAAATCCGCCTGTGTCTGAATGATACGGTCTGCAATATAGATGTATTGAGTGTTAATGCCATATCCTTCTTTAATCATGGCAGTACCGCTATAACTAGCCTCATCACCTTTGAACTTGGTTACTTCATTATCCACAAAAGTAAGGTTGGCACCGATATTATAGTGGAAATCATTGATTTTATCCGCCCAATTCAAAGTCAGTTCAAAACCTTTATTCACTACTTCCGCACTATTTTGGATAGGAATTCCGGCTGTACCGTGAACCAACGGAGCAGGAAGGTCAATCAAAATATCTGATGTCTTTTTATAGAAATATTCCAAAGAACCGTTCAAACGGTTATTCAATACTCCAAAATCCACACCAATATTAGTAATGGCTGTGCTTTCCCAAGTCAAGCTCGTATTCGAGATAGAAGTCATGCCCAATCCTACCGCTTTATTACCATTTAATACATAGTTGCTCTGAGCATAAACCGGAACTGCAGCATAATCGTTGCCTTTCAAGTCATTATTACCAAGCTGACCATAAGACACGCGCAGTTTTAAAGCATCCAGCCAATTGCGGGTACCTGCCATAAATGATTCCTGCTCCATACGCCAAGCGGCAGACATAGAGGGGAAATATCCCCAACGCTTGTCCTTAGAAAAGCGTGAAGACGCATCAGCACGAAGGTTGACTTCCAACAAGTATTTATTATCCCAACCCAAGTTAATACGTCCAAAGAACGAGCGCATAGCCCATTCGGAATGTGAACCACTTGTTGTCGACTCACCGGTGGCACCGTTGATTACATCGACAGAAGAGTCCAGCCAATCATATCTTTGTGCGCTGAAGCTACGGTCACGGCGCATTTCCTGACTGGCACCTACCATCGCATTCAAATCAAAACGATTATTGAAGAACTTGTTTTCATAACGTATTACACCATCCATAAATATACGTTCAATCTTACGGTTGTAATTGTATACATAACTCTGACCACTGTCCTTTTGAGTCATTGTCTCTGTTGCAAAATTCCAACGGTCATTAAAATTAGACTTTTCCCAATTATCTTTATCCGTAAGTTCATAAGAATAAGAGCCCGAAATACTCAATCCCTTCAGAGGAGTGATGGTTCCATTGAACTGTGCGCGTACATTACGTTCTTTCTTCTCACCTATTTCACGGTTCAACCACCACAATGGGTTATTGGCTTGCGCATCATCTTCAGGATTCTGCATAGCACCGTAACGTCCATCATGACGAAGCACCAAGCCTGGAGTACTTGCCACACCATAAGTGAACATATCGTCTACCCGATCCTGTCCCAAATCAATGTTTGCTAAGTACCCACTCACTTTTGCACCTAAAGTCAACCATTTAGTGATTTTAGCCTCTACATTAGAACGGAAATTATAACGTTCATAACCGGAATTTTCCATGACTCCCGGATTATTGTTATAACCAAAAGAAGTATAGAAATTAATCTTCTCACTACCACCGCTTACCGAAAGATTGTGATTGGTGGCAACAGCTGTATCAAAAACTTCGTCAATCCAATTGGTATTAGGATATATCAATGGATTCCTACCATTGTCATCACGCCATTCCTTAATGGTAGCTTCCGAGAAACGTCCCGGTTGGCCGGAATTACTATAAGCTTCATTCATCAATTCCATATAATCAGCATAATTTGACACCGGATCCAATGTTCTACCAATTGATTCCAATGAAGCATAGCCAGTATAATCTACATTGACCTTTCCACTTTTACCTTTTTTAGTAGTAATCAAAATAACACCATTAGCAGCACGGCTACCATAGATAGATGCAGATGCGGCATCTTTCAATACAGTCATGCTTTCTACATCCTGAGGAGCAACAGTGTTAATATTACTTTCTACCCCATCAATAATAACCAGTGGCGAAGAGTTATTCAAAGTACCTTGACCACGTACTAAAATAGAGGCATTGTCATCACCCGGCTTATTGCTGGCTGATGTTACCGAAACACCTGCTGCCATACCTGCCAAACCGGAAGAAAGATTGGTGATAGGACGTTTCTCTGCGATATCATCCATATTGACGGAAGAAACAGAACCGGACAAGTTTACTTTCTTTTGTGAAGCATAGCCCACTACCACTACTTCATCTATAAGTTCGCTACTTTCCTTTAACTTAATAGTCAGTGTGCTTTGAGTGCCGACCTTCACAGTCAGGTCTTCATACCCTACAAAACTGACAACCAAGACAGCACCATTAGGTACATTGTCTAATGAGAACCGGCCATCCACATCCGTAATAGAACCGTTAGTCGTTCCTTTTACAACCACATTGGCACCAATAACAGTTTCACCGGTTTCATCGATTACCGTACCTGTAATAGTACGGCCATTCTGCTGTACGATAAGAGAAGAATTTGTGGAACTGATATCGGAAGGATTACCTCCGGCTGCATAAGCCGGACTTACCGCCAACACCAAAGCTCCTCCCACAAAAAGTTTGAATAGCTTGGTATGTAAAACACACCACTGTTTTTTCTGTTGATACATAGTCCTATATAATTTTAAGGTTTTGCTGCAAATTTATACGAATAGTACATAGGAGCAGGGGTACATTTGTGTTTTTGAGAGGAGTATACTTGTACCCTTATATTTTTAACGTTTGCAGCACAGGGTACATATTTGTACAACAAGATACATTTCCGTACAAAGAATAAAAGTTAAAGGAACAAATTTCATCCTTTTTCCAATAGCCTGACGGAGCCTGACACAATGACATATATACGTGCAGGCTTATGCGTACGTCCGTGTAGCCCGATGCGTATATACGTGTGGGCTTATGCCACCGTACGTATAGGCTTATGCCACCGTACGTGTTGTGAATGTTGCAAAAAGACCTTTGTGTTTTTAAAAAAGCTCGTTATGTTTTCAAAAAACTTCAGCACCTTTTTAAAAAAGCTCGGTGTGTTTTTAATGTAAGGGCGGCTTGCCTCCTCTCACAAAGTTGTTCATTCCTCCTTGTCCCTTCATCCTTACATTTTAAATTTAACACACAGACGAACAACCGGTTAAAGATGACAGTACATCCCCTCATCCTCCCTTCAGCCGCGCTTTCCAAGTCCCTTCACAATCTACCTTCAGCGATTTCCTTTTTGACGAATGAAGGGAGGCTGAAAGGACGACAACAAGATGCCCATTCACCACCGGAACCCCTATCAGCAGGGCGTTTCAACGGCTAATGAAAGGAAGAAGGAAGAAAACGATTCGGCTGATACGGAGACTTTGTAACCAAAAGATTTCAGCCATTTTTATGGCTGTCTCTAATATAATTTAAATTTTTATTCATTGAACGGAAAGCACCCGTCAAGTAGATGATATTTCCCCCTACATTATATTTTATATTCTTATTTTTGTGCAATCAAATAAGAATAGAACAAATTAAATAAGCAACGCCCTAACCAATCATTTATTATGAAGAACGTTATCATTTCAACGAACCGCATAGGAAAAAGCATCATGCTTTTGGCCATGCTACTTTTAACTTGCAGTGCATGGGGACAACAAAATTGGCTGCCAAACCATCCCCGTCTATTATTTACCGGAGCCGAAACCTCGGAAGTGAAAGAATTGATAAAGAGCGAGCCATTGGCCGGTGAATTGGCGTTGTATTTGAAAGCACAAGCCGATTCCATAGCAGAGGCACCACAATTGCCATACGAAATGGATAAATACGGTAATATGTTGTGGACTTCACGTGCTTATGTCTATCGGTTGGGTACTTTATCATTAGCCTACCGCATCTATGGTGAAGATAAATATTTAAACGCAGCCAATGATGCCATCTTGTGGGTGTGTAACTTCCCTGATTGGGACCCAAAGCACTACCTTGATACAGCCGAAATGACTGCAGCAGTAGCCATTGCCTACGACTGGCTTTTTGCCGAACTTCCACACGCTACAAAACAGCTAGTCAAAGCGAGTATCTACAAGAATGCGATTCATCGGGTGTTGCGCGAATACGAAAAAGGAGGACCGGGCAGTTGGGCAAAGCGTGAAACCAACTGGAACGTGGTATGTAACACCGGTATGGTATTGGGCGCATTGGCTGTAGCCGAAGACTATCCCCAAGAAACCGGTGTCATCTTAGAAAATGCCGCCAAATACATGCCCAACTGCCTGAAACTTTTTGCTCCCGACGGTGTATGTTACGAAGGGCCCGCCTATTGGGGATACACCAACCGCTACCTTTCCATGTACTTGAAAGCGGTAACAGACAATGGCGGAGATAAGGGAGGCATTGCCCAATTGCCGGGTATCAACCGTACAGCACTTTACCAGATACGCACACTCACCCCATCAGGACATCCGTTCTATTTCGGCAATGCAGGTATCGGACATGAGTCTTTTGGCGGTCCCGCCTATTTTCTGTATGGTAAAATGTTCCATCAGCCCGAAGTATCCGCCTGGAATAGAAACGAAGTGGCTAAAGCACTGCATGGTGCCAGAATGTTCGACCAACTCTTCTTTCTCTCCTTACCTTGGTTTGACAACACTCCTACCGGTAAAACAAGCACTGTGCCTGCCATGGAAGTGTATCACAACAAGATTAATGACATTGTGGTGTTCAACGGTGACCGCAACAAAAGGGGTTCTATCTATTTAGTAGCCAAAGGCGGTTTACCCAATCAGGCACATCAGCAAATGGATTGCGGCACATTCATTGTAGAAAGTGACGGTGTGCTTTGGACAGAAGACCTCGGTGCCGATGACTACGACTTGCCCGGTTTCTGGGATGGGAAGCCCGGTGGCCAGCGTTGGAAATACTTCCGCAACAACAATTTCTCGCACAATGTCATCAACATAGACCATAGCCTGCAATATGCCAATGGCCATGCTTTTGTCTGCGAGGAACATCCCGAAGCCAAGCAGCCTTCCGTCAAACTGAACTTATGTGAAGTGTACAAGGAAAAAGCAAAAAGTGCTTATCGCAAATTCACACTACTCAACAGTCATACTATGGAAATAGAAGATGAAGTGAAGTTGCTTGATGCCAGTTCAAAGGTGTCATGGGTAGCCGGCACCAAAGCCAATGTAGAAGTGAACGGAAACAAAGCTCACTTTATGCGTAATGGCAAGCATTTTTATATGCAGATAACTGCTCCTGCCGGTGCAGTGTTCAAGACTTATCCGGCCAAGAATACTTATAAGGGAGAAAAACCTATCGAGGGTATCACCATGCTTGAAGCAGAATGTTCGTTCAAAGGAACAGACGGTAAGGTGACGGTACGGATGAGCAGCAAAAGACTTTGATAATAATTAATACATGAAACTATCAAAGATTGGCCGGAAGGCGCTGCCTATATCATGGCAGTAGGTTATGACGGACAACGTGTGAAGTGCTTTAAGAAGTAAACCAATAGAAACATTTATTAATTCGATTATTATGAAAAAAAACAGCTCAAACCATTGGAGTCGACAAATGGCTATTTTATACCTGGCAGGTCTGGTCGTAGGCAATGTATATGCCACACCTGCCTCCGACTTAAAACAACCCAATTTACCGTTTGTATCTGCCTCCTGTTTAGAACAGGAAACAGCCATAAAGCACGGCCTGCATTTCAGTACCCTTCCCAACCGCTGGGACGAGGCTGTTCCTTTGGGAAACGGTATCATGGGGGCACTTGTGTATCAGAAAGATGGTAAATTACGCCTGGCCTTGGATCGGGCCGACTTATGGGACTTGCGTCCGGTAAAAGAATTCAACGGCCCAAAGTATAGCTATAAGGCTATCTGCGAGGCAGTAGACAAGAAAGACATGAAACCGATATATGAAGTAATAGACGCACGTACACAAAAAGACATTGCACCCACCAAGCTTCCTGCAGGTGCATTGGAATTTGCCATCGGACAATTAGGTGAAGTGGCAAGTGTAGACCTGGATGTAATGACAGCCATCTGCACTATTACATGGAAGAATGGAACCAAAGGATATTTTTTTACGAATGCAGTAGATAAGAAAGGTTACTTCCGTTTCGTTCATCTACCGGAAAAGATAGCCATTAATCTCCAATCTCCTTCTTTTGAACTGAAAGAAGGAGAGAAAGAGCAACATAACTCTCTTTCTCGGTTAGGGTATAAGAATGGAAAGATTGTCAACAAAGAAAATCATATCAATTATCGTCAGAAAGTATATGGTGATGTCTCTTATGAAACCGATTTGAAGTGGGAGTACATAGATGACAGTACAATGGAAGGTGTATTTTGCATCACAACAGATGGCACTTGGTATAGCGAATCTCTTTCTGCAGGGAAACAGATGAAGAACCATACCAAAGATTTCTCAACTGCCCGCAAAGAGCATACAGAATGGTGGAAACAGTATTGGCAACAATGTGAAATCAATCTCCCCGACAAAGTATTGGAACGTCAATGGTATCTTGAAATGTATAAGTTTGGTGCAGCCTCACGTAAAGACGCTCCCCCTATCTGCCTCCAAGCCGTATGGACTGCCGACAACGGACAAACTCCACCTTGGCGCGGTGACTTCCACAACGACCTAAATACCCAACTTAGCTATTGGCCGGGCTATGCATCCAATCATCTGGAAGAATCTTCTGTTTTTACAGACTGGCTTTGGAAGATAAAAGAGAACGGGCAAGCATATACCCGCCAGTTTTTCGATGTAGAAGGACTGAACGTACCTTGTATATCTACACTCGATGGACGGAATCTGGGAGGATGGAATCAATACTCCCACTCACCTACAGCAGCCGGCTGGTTGGTTCATCATTTTTATCTACAATGGCAATATTCTGCCGACGAGGTTTTTCTGAAAGAACAAGCCTATCCTTGGGTAAAGGAAGCAGCACGTTTTTTTGAAAAC
Source organism: uncultured Phocaeicola sp. (assembly GCA_948956705.1). The sequence continues at coordinate 15,375 of CARCZS010000003.1, read as the reverse complement.
ATCTCTGTAAAAAATAAAAACGGAAAGCGACAATTACCTATTTCAAGTTCGCCTGAAATAAATAACAATGATTGGGATGCGTGGTTTAAAGAAACGACCAATTATGATTTGGCATGCATCCGATTTACTAATAAAGCTGCTGCTGATATGGCAGAAGCATTAGGACTGAAAGAAGAGGCCAAGCACTGGAAATCACAAAACGAAGAGTGGCCTGATTTTGCAGTAGACTCCACCGGACTAACTATTGCACCGAACTACCCGCTAGCCTATAGTCACCGCCACCTGTCGAACATGCTGGCTATCCATCCTTTTGGGTTATTAGACATTTCACAAGGAAAAGAAATGGAAAAGTTAATTAAACGTTCCATTCATCACACCGAAGAGATGGGAGTAAACGGTTGGTGTGGGTATACTTACAGTTGGCTAGCCAACTTCCATGCTCGTGTTTTCAACGGAGATGCTGCAGCACGTGCATTGCACATCTTCATCAAAGCATTCTGCTCACCCAACAGTTTCCATCTCAATGGTGACCAACTTAAAAAAGGTTATTCCGGCCTTACCTACCGGCCTTTCACCTTAGAAGGAAATTTTGCGTGTGCCTCTGCCATCCAAGAAATGTTATTACAGAGTCATACCGGGGTCATCAAAGTTTTCCCCGCCATCCCCGAATCTTGGCAAAACGCCTCTTTCCGTAATATGCGCGCGATGGGAGCTTTTCTGATTACCGCAAGTTACAAAGACGGAAAGGTGGAATATATCAAAGTTCAATCGGAAAAAGGAGGAAAGCTGAAAATCTTTAACCCATTCACAAAGAAAGTTGAAGAAGTGGAAATGAAAGCCGGAGAAACCAAGAACTTAGTTCGCTAATTTATAAGAGAATGAGAAAAATAGTATACATATTAGTGTCATTCATCTTACTTGCATTGCACGTCAGCGCACAACGTATTGCAACTTTTGAGATGCGATATATTACCTCTGACACAAAAGCAAACGGAGATAGTGATTTTCATGGGGAGACCGAATGGATGAATCTCGACCAACGCATCGACTTCTTAAATAAATATGCCGCTTACTCTGCTGAGTTTTGGGGAAATCCGCAACTGAGCCAACCACTGCTGGCTATAGGAGAAGCCCAAGGTGTAGTGCAAAATATAAAACCACAACCATTAACAAAGGTGCGACGGACGTTGCGTTTGTCTGATTGGCAGGCATATGGGCATCGACCGGGAAAAGCAGAAGAACAGAGGCAGCAATGGAGGCTATGGGCCAGTGCGCCGGAAGCCACTATTGCCAATGGCGGACTAAAGCTTAATAATGGCAGCACAGAAAGAGAAGTAGGCAAAATAGACTGGCGCTTTAAATTCAACACCACATTGGATAAACTGAGCCCTAACTTTACCCTTGCTTTCAATAAAGGAGACAAGACCTTATTGTCCATCGTGCTGGCAACAGATAAAATAATGACACAATCCGGTCGGCACAAACAAACCGCACCATTCAATTTTGATCCAAAAATAAAGTTGGAAATCTATGGTGACATACCCAATCACCGCTTTTTCGTAACTGTCAACGGAGAGACGATTTTAGAATGTCCCATAGATACGACCTTGGAACAAGAAATCAATCGTATCAAACTAACCTCTCTGCAAGGAGAAACAGTTATAGATGATATACTGCTGTTCAACTTTACAGCAGACAGCACCAACCAACATACTCCTTATTATACCAGTCTTCTTCTGGATGAAGATTTCGAAGAAGTATTGCCCATAGACGGCTGGCAGAATCCAACATATAACGACCAGTGTTGGCAAACTGTTAATCTTCCATCCGCTCACGGAGGCCTCAGAGAAAGAGAAGAGAGTTATTATCTAAGAAAGAAAGTACATGTAAAAGATTTCGGCCGTGCCGTGCTAAAGCTGGAGACACTGGATCCAGGAGGGGAAGTATGGATAAACGGACAACCGGTAGCCGTAATAAACAACCGCCATCCTTATGACTTGGATGTAACGGATTACCTAAAACCGAATAGCGAAAATCTGATAGCTGTCCGCGTGAAACCATACAAGGCCCGACACTTAATGTTACACTCGCCTTCAGATCCTTACATAGGTTGGCAATTGGGTAGAACAGAACTGATACTTACCGACCGGTGCATGATAAAGAATGTGTTTGTCCATACAGCTTCCATTGCCGACAATCAGGCAATACAAACCAATCAGATTATTCTCCAATACCCCGGAGTCTATAGTTGTAAAGGAAATGTGGAAGTCAACTACTACTCATGGTATCCTACAGAGGGTGAGAAAGTTGCCTCTACCCGACAGGACATTGAAATCCGCCCTGCCATAGACAATAAAATCATTATCAACCTACCGATAAGACAGCCCAAACTATGGCAAACCGAGCAGCCTAATTTATATAAGGTAGAAGTCATCTTGCGAAATGAGAAAGGAGAGGCCATAGACGATTATATGCTGACTACCGGCATCAGAACCATCGAACAAAGGAACGGTACTCTGTATGTCAACAATAAAGCCGAGATGCTGAATGGGGCTCAAATCATGGGAAACCGGTATCCGATAGAAACCATTTCCAAAACCAATCGCTGTGTATCCGACGAAACGGTTGCACAAGATTTACTCATGATAAAGAAGATGAACGGCAATATGCTACGCATCCACGTTCATGCCGAGAAAGATACGATAGACGGCATCAACGACCCGCGTTATGCCGAGTTTGCCGACCAACTGGGTGTATATCTTTTATGGCAGACAGCCGGATGGATACGTGAAGGAGAAGCGTGGAACGTTGACTTTGAAGGTTATCCCAAGTTCATGAAGCAAGTCTACAACCATCCGTCCATTGTGATGTGGGAAGCAAGCAATCATCCCAACCGCTTCAAGAAACATGATATCTCCGACTCCAACTATTATATGGAGCGTATCTTCCATACAATTAGCAGTGCCGACACCAGCCGGTTAATTTCACCGACTTCTTTTTGGCAGCATACACATTACGGCAACTATGACGGAACAAAAGATTACAAAGGTAATCCGATGACGCCAACCCCTGTTTTAATGGAGAAATTAATGACTCGCGGGAGTCAAGATGCCTATACAGGATATGGTGCTGATTGGTCATACCTCCGAAAAGCTCCACACAGTTGGGCAGCTTCCTGCCTGGCAGCCAACGACAAATGCTACTTTAACTTTGAGCATGAAGAATCGGCAGCCCAGCCCAATTGGGAATTAGTGAAGAAAGAGCCTTGGTACAAGTTACAGTCCTACGAATGGGGATACGAAGAAGGCAGCATAGGCCGTAAACTCAATGCGGAAGAGTGGCGTATCAGTCAGGCATTTCAGGCTTTCTCAGCATGGGAGTCCATGAAAAAACAGACACTCTTGGGATATGACGGATTTTCATGGTGCAGTCTGGAGTCGGGCGCCAATATGTTCACTTATCAGAAACCGTTAGTAGATGCAATGGGAGTACCCAAATTAGCTTTTTATGCCAACAAGCAGGTTTTCAATCGAATTTGGGCGGCAAGTGACAATGTAGATGTGGTTTATGGACCGAATGACTCAATCGCTCCTGTTATATTCAATCTGGGAGACGAACGCACTGTACACCTGAGTATCGAATTGAAGAACGAAAAAGGAAAAACCGTGGAACGTAGAAGTATAAAGAACATCCATATCGACAAAGGCCGGAGTATAACCAAACTGAACCGCTTCCAATTCAAACCGAAACCGGACGGATGTTACTTTATCGTTTACACGATTACAGAAGCAAGAACAAAATAATTCTAGTATTTAATAAAAATAAGACAAAGACATGAAAACATTAAAGTTATTAACCCTGGGGATATGTTTCACATTAGGAGCATGCTCCAATCAATCCACCTCTACTGTGCAAACCAACGAACACGGTACACAATGGAGCTGGGACAAAGGAACCATTGTAGTGAAGACTCCCGAACGTCCGGCAGACCAGACAAGCGCCATCGGACTGACTGTTCCCAAAATGGAAGTAGTCCGTGTGGGATTTGTGGGACTGGGCATGCGTGGTCCCGGAGCCGTGGAACGTTTCACTTACATTCCCGGTGTACAGATAGTGGCACTTTGCGACTATAAACAAGAGCGCGCAGAAAAATGCCAGAAGTATTTGCAAAAAGCGTCAATGCCCAAAGCCGCCATTTACTCGGGAGAAAAAGGATATGAACAACTTTGCAAACGCGATGACATAGACCTTGTTTATGTAGCCACCGATTGGTTACACCATTTTCCTGTAGCCATGTGTGCTCTGGAAAACGGAAAGAATGTGGCAATCGAGGTTCCGTCAGCCATGAACCTGAAGGAATGCTGGGATTTAGTGAACATGAGCGAAAAGACCCGCAAACACTGTATGTTATTGGAGAACTGTTGTTACGACTGGTTTGAAATGAACACCCTGAATATGGCACAACAGGGTGTATTGGGCGAAGTAATCCGCGCACAAGGAGCATACATCCACAATTTAGATCAATTCTGGGATTATTATTGGAAAGATGGAGAAAACGACAAACTAGGTTGGAGACTGGATTATAATATGCGTCATCGCGGTGATGTGTATGCCACCCACGGACTGGGCCCCGTCGCACAGGCATTGAATATTCACCGGGGTGACCGTATGAAAACCTTGGTAGCCATGGATACTAAATCGATTGTCGGCAAATCATTGGTGGAGCAACGAACCGATTCTGTTTGCAATAATTTCCGCAACGGCGACCATACCACTACCCTCATCCGCACAGAAAACGGAAAAGTAATTGAAATTCAGCACAATGTAATGACACCGCAACCTTATAACCGTTTATATCAATTGACAGGAACAAAAGGATTTGCCAATAAGTATCCCACACAAGGATATGCACTGAGCGCCGATCAACTGGCCGCTTCAGGCGTACAGCCCCAGGTAGACAATCTGAGCGCACACGGATTCATGCCGAAAGCAGAACAAGACGCATTGGTTGACAAATATCGCCACCCGATATTGAAGAAATACGGAGAAATGGCAAAAGAAGTAGGAGGTCATGGAGGTATGGACTTTATCATGGACAGCCGATTGGTATATTGCCTGCAAAACGGCCTTCCCTTGGATATGGATGTTTACGACTTGGCTGAATGGTGTTGCCTGGCAGAATTGGGCGAACTTTCTATGGACAATAACTGTGCAGCCGTAGCCATTCCTGATTTTACACGTGGAGAGTGGAATACCGTGAAAGGCTTTAAACATGCTTATGCTACACCTGAAGAGGAAGCTTCAAGCATGGAGAAAGCAAAAGCATTCACAGCCAAGCTAAAAGAACAAGGTGCTAAAGAATGGGCAGCCGAATAAATCACAGATTCTACAAAGACCGGATTTAATGCCTGTTGGAATTCTCTTGGGAGTGTGTCAAAACTAAACCAGTCTATCCAATCGTCAGCTGTAGGGGCAGGGTTTGCCTGCCCGAAGACACCAAGTATGTTTTCGGACGAGCGAACCTCGCCCCTACGAACTAAACAATAGCATTATCCACGTTTTAACACACCCCCCTTATATCATCCATTAACGGCCCCTGTACTCCTGCGGTGTCTGATTAAAGCAAGCCTTAAAACAATGCCTGAAATAACGCGGAGAGTTAAATCCAACCTGATAGGCTATCTCATTTATCTGTAACTCAGTATGGTTCTTTAACAAATCGGCAGCATATTTCAAGCGGGTATTCAATATAAATTCATTCGGAGTCATGCAGCTCAGCGCCTTCAGTTTGTTATATAGCGAGCTACGGCTGATTAATAATTCTTTAGCCAACATGTTCACATCAAAATCCGGGTCTGATAAATGTTCTTTTATAATGCCCTCCAGTTTTGATAAGAATTTGGCATCAATCGGATTCAATACCAACGTTTGCATCTCAGTTTCCACAGAAGTACCAGTTGTCATCTCCATTCCGAACTTTTGTTTCAACATCTTGCGGTTGCGTATAATATTAGCAATACGCCCCAGTAATATCTTATTATTAAAAGGTTTCTCTATATAATCATCAGCCCCGCACTGCAATCCCTCCATCTTTTTATTGTCCGAAGTCAAAGCAGTCAGCAACACAACCGGAATGTGACATAAATCAAAATTACTCTTTATTTTGGCACACATCTCCAAACCGGACATTTCGGGCATCATAATGTCACTCAGAATAAGATCAGGATGTTCTTCCATTGCCTTCTGCAATCCTTCCTTACCGTCCATGGCAATAGTGACCCGATATAAAGGAGAAAGCAATGAAGTCAATATCTGCAACAAGTCTTCATTATCTTCTACTATCAACAGGCAATCCTTGGCTGTAATATCTCCTTGCGTTTCGGGAGTCTCCTCCTCCCCTGTCTGATCTGTCTCTTGTTCTCCACCTTCTTCAAGAGGCATCGCAAAATGATTGTCAAACATCTCTTCCGGCTCAACAAAAGTCACATAGTCATCATCACGGAAAAGATTTTTTTTAGGTAATGTAACCGTAAAAATAGTACCGTATTGCAGCGCACTCTGCACTGTAATTTCACCGTGATGCAATTCTACGATTCCTTTTGACAAAGCCAAACCGATACCGCTTCCCGGTGAAGAAATAGCAGAATCTACCTGATAGAAACGGTCAAAGATATAAGGCAATGCTTCTTGCGGTATACCTTCACCCGTATCGATGACTTTTATCTCGAGAACCGTTTCCTTCTCCTCTATCTGTAACTCTACCCTTCCCTTCTCCGGAGTATGCTTAAATGCATTCGACAACAGATTGGAAAATACTTTCCGCAACTGCCGGCCGTCAAACCAACACTGCATACTCTCCATCTCCGTATGAAACTCAAGTTGTATGTTCTTCAACTGCGCCTGATCCATAAAATCCTGCTGAATCTGTTTCAGATAAAGAATGATATCCAACCGGCACACATGAAGCTGTAATTTTCCCCGTTCCATCTTCCGGAAATCCAAAAGTTCGGATATCAGTTCCCTAAAATGAAAAGTATTCTTATATATTTTCTGCAAACGTGTCCGCAGATACGGAGAATAGTTACCGGATTGCAATAAAGCCTCAAGCTGCGAGATAATCAACGTTAAAGGAGTACGGAATTCGTGAGATATATTGGCAAAAAACTGAAGTTTTGCCTGTATAAGTTCTTCGTTCTTTTCTTTCTCAAGCTTCTCTTGTGCCAACGAAGCGCGTAACTGCATCCGGGCACGCCAGTTCCGCAACAATGAATAAGCGATTGCAACAACCATACAAAGGTAAACCAAATAAGCCGCCCATGTAGACCACCAAGGAGAATGTACAATAATAGCCAACGCAATGGAATGCACCTCATCAAGTGAACTCTGCTGCTTTTCACGTACAATCAGCTTATATTTGCCGGGATTCAAGTTTGTATATACTATTGTATTATTATAAATCGTATTCCACTCATTACTGAACCCTTCCAGCCAATATTCATAAATCTTTCTGTTAGCATTATCAATATAACTATTCGAAGCTATAGATATTGAAATATTATTTTCATTGTACTCCAGATTAATTTGATTGGCAAAAGGCAATGCTGTCTCCAATATATGGTCGGATGTTTCGCACGAAACAAGTTTATCGTTCACAGACAGCGATGAAAAATAAAGGTTATACCGGGGAGACGGATTGAACAAAGAGTGGCTCATGAAAGAAGCCATGCCCGAGGTCCCGCCGACAAACACTTCACCGTCACGACAACTCAATAAACCGCATCCATCATTTATGGCAGAAAGATGTAACTGATTTTCAGCATCAATCATCTTCATCTCCTGAGTTTGCGGATGATAAACCAATAATCCTTTTTCATTGGAAACAGCCAAATAGTCGCCCTGAATAACAGACAAATTATAACAATAACGAATATCGAAAATAGAACATTGCTTAAAGCTGTTTTCCGCAGGGTTGAATGCATACAGACCGTCCCCATAAGTGCCAAAGTATAAAGTACCATCGGTATACTCCACCATATTCAACACTTGAAATCTACCTAGCCCCCTCTCATTATACTTATAAATGTATTTCTCTTCCGGCATCTTCATATTAATCCGCACAAGCTGGTCATGCTGGGCAATCCAAATATAATCTTTGGAATCTATCAAAAAAGAGGAACCTGCCCGATGAGTTTCCCGAATAAACGGATATAAATGCCCCATCGTCTCCTGCTTCAAGTCCTTTACATACAGACCTCCACCGGAAAGAATATAAAGGCTGTCTCCACGCAAAATTATTTTGGAAAGAGATTTTCCCATCTCTTCCGTATGATATACTACTTTTCTTGCAGTTATATCAAAACAGAAGAAACCTTGTTTGTGAGTACCTATATACAGACAATCCCGTTCTTCATCATATTCTATACATTTCAAATTAGAGAATAACGGAGACACACCCTTTTCATCTGCCAAATAATGTGTAAATTGTGTGGAGTCTCTATGTAAATAATTCAATCCTCCCCCTTCCGTACAAATCCAGACATCCCCCCGTTTATCTTCCACCATATTTCCGACGAAGAAGAAGCTCAAACAATCTTTCCGGCCAACCCCTTCCGAATAATGTGTAAAAATATCTACCTGAGGATTAAAGTATTGCACTCCTCCATAATAGGTACCAACCCAAATTGTTCCTTGAGAATCTTTGCAAAGCGAGAAAATGGATGAATGCTTCAAACTTCCTGGTTGCGTATCTTTCTTATAACAGGATACATTGCCCAGCGTATCTATTTTATTCAGTCCATTGAAAGTTCCTATCCAAATAGAACCTTCATCGTCTTCTACAAAACACCGGATGTCATTGTTAGATAATAGAAAATTTTGCTCATCAACAAACTGTTGGCTTATACCATTTTCTATGGTATACATTCCTTGCCTGAACGCAGCCACCCACATTTTCCCCTTCGTATCTCTATAGAGTGAAAGGACATTGACTTTGGGGATAACACAAACTGGAGCCGGATTATCCAAGTTATCCACCCGATAAAGTCCGTCGGTAGTACCCAACCACACACATTCATTGTCGTCCACATAAAGATAGGTGATATGTTTCTTTAACGACAGTTGATAGACAAAAGCAAATTCCTCTTTCTGCCGATTCCATTTGAAAACAGAATCACGCGTTGCCGCCCACACCTCTTGGTCATGCATATGCAGACAGTTCGCCCTCTGCTTTAAAAGAGAGAACTGCTCCTTACGAAGATCATAACGAACAAGTGCATAATCCGAAATAAAAAAAAGATTTCCCTGTTTATCACTGACAAGATTATCTACGTTGTTCCCCAAGAAACTCCTGACAGAATCTTGCGACGGCTTATAAACAGTCATAGAATTTCCGTCATAACAACTCAACCCTTCCAATGTGCCAAACCACATTCTTCCCAATTCATCCTGACAAATGGAGATAACTGATATTTGGGACAATCCGTCTGTCTTACCCAAATGTTTAAAATACACATTGCCTCGAAGCGTGAAAGAGACAAGCAAAAGGACGTATAACAATATTTTTCTTTTCATAGTAATATCACATTTCCCATATTTCTTCATCAGACTCCAACCTTTCACCCGCAGCTTTATTCATTTTCTGCCGGTTATCGCCTCTGCATCGAGCCTCATAGGTTGATGTCTTTTCAGGATATTATATATTTATGGACTTATCTAAGATTCAGCACAAAAATAACAATAATTTCTTGATAATGGAATATGATATAAAAAACAGGGATATTTCGCTGTCTACAGGCGTTCTTTCCTCCAGTCCATCTATACCGCCCGGCAAACTAAAACTTCAGTTTCATTGTTTTATTGTCGTACATAACCTCTTTTTCAACTACAGACACGTCCCCCGATTTCGAAGGAGTAAGAATCTGAATCTTGAACTTTCTATTCTTCAATTTAGGCGACATTTTACCAGTAGGTGCAAACAGAGTGAACGTTCGATGCGTATTATTCCATTTCATTTGAATGGCTGAATAACCTCCTCTCTCATAGGCATAAGTCTCATTATCGTCTTCATAAAGCAGAAACTCTGCATCTTTACCTGCATAAACTGATAATGTCATTTCAGAACCATCGTCTTGAGCGACATATTGAACCACTTTATTACGTGGAACAATGGAACCGGCTTTTACAAATATTGGCAGCGTTTCTAAAGGAGCATCATATTTTATTTCTTTTCCTCCTTCATAACATTTGTTGGAGTGAAAGTCAAACCAATAAATACCGGAATGTTGTGGTAAGTAAATCCCTTCCAATGTATTGACATCCGAAATAACACCTTCCCGGTCATAATACATCGGTCTGGTTATTGGATGAACCATTAATGCGTCCCCTAACATATAACTGCTTCCATCATCAAACGTTTTCCGGTCGCCTGAAAAATCCACTACTGTACCACGCATCATGGCCGAACCTTTTGACGTAACCTTCCAAGCTTCTGAATATATATACGACAAAAGCGTATAACGAAGATGTATCGTCTCAACTTGGATATCATAGAATTTGCTGCCGGGCTCACCAAAATGCCAAATTTCACGCGGTACTTCTGTTCCATGAGCCCGGAATATCGGAGAAAGAGCCCCATATTGAAACCACCTTGTATATAATTCCAAATAGGCAGAATCTTTAAGTCCCTTCGCATATCCTCCATCACAAGAAGATATGCTTTTATGAATTTCCGTCCCTATCTCTCCTGTTCCTTCACCGGAATTTTCCTTACTTCGCACTCTAAAGCCACCGATATCAGTAGTCCAATAAGGAATACCGGTCATACAAATATTAAGACCGGCTACAATTTGCTTCTTTAATACGTCCCAAGAAGCATAGATGTCTCCAGACCATATAGAAGTACCAAACCGCTGCTGCCCTGCAAAAGCAGAACGAGTTAAGATAAATGCGCGATTATCACTCTGTTTCCTTAAATTTTCATACATCATCCCAGTTAATACATACGAATAAGTATTGAGATAACGAGCGGCAGATCCGATAAAAGTTTTACCGGCTTTTTTGCTCCATAAAGTCTGCTTTTCAGGATATAGCCCATCTTTATAAGCCGGTTCTGTCGCATCCAACCACCAAGAGTCCACACCTTTTGTATAAAGTCCCTGATACAGATGGTTCCAAAAAATCTTTTGGGCTGTAGGAGCATATATATCCGCTACCTTGTAACCTGCCCATGTGGGCACGTCATACAACACATTTGCCGAATCCATCTCTTGATATACTTTCGTGGATTTTCCGAAACCAGGCCAAACAGACAACGTCAACTTAACATGGTACTTCTGATGCAAACCTTCAATTACCTTTCGGGGATTAGGATGAGTAATTGGATTGAAAATCATGCCATTCCATGAATCAAGGTTTTCCCCCCAATATTGCCAGTCTTGAACGATGTTGTCTAACGGAATATTTCTCATTCGGTAAGTTCTCACCACATTTTGAAGCTCATCAAATGTCCTGTAACGTTCTTTCGACATCCAGAATCCAAAAGCCGACTTGGGAAGCATTGGTGAGTTCCCTGTCAATTCGCGGAATTCCGACATGGCATCCTTCATATCTTTCCCCACTACCAAATAATAATTTACGCCATCTCCTATCTCAGAAGTAAAAGTAGCTCCATCAAGAGTATCTTCAAAGGTGGAACAAGAATAATTATCCCAAAACAACACATAATTTGAAGTGGATACAACAACCGGATTTGCAATTTCACGATTGGCGTGTACCAGCAACTCCTTATGCCCCCTATAATTATAAACCCCATCCTGATACTGCCCCAAACCATAAATAGCTTCATCAGGCTTTAAAATGAAGGTTTGGCTCACTGTATACGCTTTTTCCCCTAAATCATCAATTTCAGAAAACTGATTACCACCTTCTACGAGAATCGTATCATGGCTTTGAGCATCAGAAAAAAGAATCCTATCCTGCCAAACATCATAAGTTGCTTCTACTTTTGCCGATTTTAAAGTAATCTTATTTTGCAATGAACGATATTTTATACCTTGCACTCCAAAGGCTTTATCGTTTACAACAAGGGAAGGCTTCTGTTCTTGTCCTGCAGGATAGGTTCGAATGTGTATAATATTATCCTTCAAAAAAGAAATCTCAATTTGTTTTGCTTCAAGAGAAACTGTGACCCCATTTCCTCTCTTTTGTACAGCAGAGAGGGAGCTCCTTTGTCCATAAGAACAGAGTGAAACAATGAAAAACAAAAAAAATATTATTCTATTCATAATTAACCGACACTATGCAGCATAAAATCTTATTTAATGTCTATACCTTTCAGAAACAACACAGTCCGTAAAGGTTTCCACACCAGTAACTTCACTTATTCCAGTGCTGCAAAATCAAAAAAAGGAAGCCCTGATATGTCGGTAAAGATAAGCATAAAGTTTATATTTTGGATACGACTTCCAGATGTAAATGGTCCGCATAGTCAACGCTGTTGTCAACCATCTCAATCTTGACAGTTTCAAGAAGCTGCTTTATAAAGAAATGGGCCGTTGCGCCTATCATCTCTCAATAATATAACATAGCATACAGAAGATCAGGCACATGAAAGAAAACAAGGTGACAATGGGCTCCGCTTTCTTTATTATAGTTTTTAATATCAAAAGATATGTGCGAAACTGATAAAAGCAGAAAAAAAGCACAGACGCAACCGAATGCTTACGGTATATGATGTGATGTGCAGATGATTGGTGATAGTGAAGAGATGAGTCAATGGCGACAATTTGAAACTATCGTACAGGTAAAACTGTTTACCCGATAATAACCTAATATCATATTCGATAGGTATTCCATGAATGTTGATTAATACAGGATCTTAGCACCTATATCCGATTTTTCGGCAAGTCTTTCTCCTACAGAATTCCCCCAATATATACAAACGGGACATTGCTGTATCGTATTATAGACAACTGTAAATATCATCAGGATTTCAAAACCTGATAAGGAAAGAATAAGAGAAACTGGATTAACCGAAGTTTCTCTTATTTATTATTGTACAAATATTAAACAACTTGTATTCTGCCGTTTAAAATCTGTATCCATATCCCAACATAATCGATGCGTTGTCATCTTTGGCAAACATAAACTTCGCTTCGGCATTCAGATAACTGCGTTCGGAGATAGGCAATGTGATACCTCCTCCCAGATTGAAGGCGAATTTGGTAGAGTTACTCCGGTCTATTTCCATCTTTTTCCCATCTGCTTCGATACTCTTTTTTCCATAGAAATTGTTTTGCATACCGATACCTGCAAGAGGATAGACAGAAAATCCCTGCCCGTCTTCTTTAAAGTTGAATACATAATGGAAGTTCACATTTACATCCAGTCCGGTAATTTTGTCTTTAGGAAAGTAAAAAGTCACGTCTGGAGCAATCCGAAGATTATTCGCTATCGCATAGCGTCCTTGTACTCCTAGACCGAATCTTTCATAATTAGTCTGATAACCGACATTTCCCATCAAGGAACCTTCTCCTTTGACTGTTTGGGCATTCATGCCTACTGATGCCAATGTAATCATGGCCAGTAAAATTAGTTTTTTCATAATTAAAGCATTTAGTTAATAAAATGTTTCTTTTAAAAAAGTACCCCTTTTAGCTCAAACAACAAATGTTTAATTACATTTGTTTACTACATATAGTTACACACACATGACACACACACACTAACACGAGCACATTTTTTTAATTTTTCATAAACTTGGAAATGATGTTAATTCCGTTTTTTTACCCTGAACCATTCTTTTTAATGCTTTGTTTTTCAACATATAGCAGGAAGCAAAGTCGGTTATATTCCGAATTACTAGTCCATTATAAAGAATGAGGTATATGGTGTCGGATTGTTGTAACTGATTAAAGCTACATTGTTTTAAAATAGTAAAATATCAGTATTACTTAATTATTAAAAGTTTATAGCCATGAAAAATCTAAGTTTTGATTTGCGAGCCAGACTGATAGTCAGTTCTGTCATCAGGACAATAGCTTGTTTGTTTCCAAACTCCTCCAGACGGATAAAGTGATGATATATCAATCTCTATATTTACATGTAAATTCTAAACCAAGTGTATAACTTAAAAAAATCAGCCTATGTATTTTCTATGGTACATTATTATCGGAATTCTTGCCGGATTCATTGCCGGCAAATTAATGCGGGGCGGTGGCTTTGGCCTGTTTGCCAACCTGTTAGTAGGTGTTGTCGGCGGTGTTTTGGGTGGATGGATGTTCGGTCTGCTGGGAATCGCAACAACAGGTCTGTTGGGCAGCCTGATAACTTCGACTGTGGGAGCTATCGTATTGTTGTGGATTGTTTCATTGTTTAATAACAAAAAGGAAATTGAACTTTAATTATTTTAACTTTTTAAAAACAACTTGATTATGGGAAATAGAAATTCTAGTTTATGGATCGGCCTGGGAGTAGGTTCGGTCATCGGTGCTTTAGCTTATCGTTTTTCACGTACTTCAAAAGCCAAGAAACTGAAAGAAAAAGCATGTGACGCTTTTCATAAGATAACCGGTAAAGCAGAAGGTATGTTGGAAGAAGTTAAAGAGAAGGCTGTGGATACCGGAAAGGCTGTAGCGGACAAGGTGGCCGACAAAGCATTTGATTTTGCCGAGAAGACAGACGATTTTAAGAATAAAATGCATACAGTGGCTTCCGAAGCAAAAAAATAAACCGGAAAAGGTAATCGTCAAGAACTCAGACATCTATGAAATGGGAGGAACATTTGAAACATCAATTGCCGGCCAATGGCAGATGGGAAAATTATGAGCAACTGTACCGGATGTGTCTGTTGGCATACGCCGAAGGCTGTAACGAGGAAAAAAAGAAAGCTTTCGAGGCATACAGGCTTCGTTGTGGTAGACTGTTCGGCAACAGATGCATGCCGTCTGCTGGCAGCAGGGCGAATCCAAAAAAGATATGTGATGCAAACTGTTCCTACATAAGGAAGTATGAGTTTGAATTGTATAAACTGGGTGGGTGTATGGAAGACCCACCTGAATAAACCTGAATTATTGACTTTAAATTGAAAAGATTATGTTTTATCATGTAAAAGATTTGCAGTTCAACGCCCGGGTTTCACAACCGGATCCACGTTTTGCACGTGTGATGCTTGAAGCATTCGGCGGTGCAAATGGAGAATTGAAATCCGCCTTGCAATATTTTGTACAGGCTTTCAGTTGTCACAATCCATTCCCTGATAAATATGATATGTTAATGGATATTGCCACTGAAGAGTTCGGACATCTGGAAATTGTAGGGGCCACGATTCAGATGCTTTTGGGACCGGTGAATGGAGAAATGAAGAATGCACTTGAAGAT
>CARCZS010000002.1 GCA_948956705.1 uncultured Phocaeicola sp. | reverse complement strand
TGAATATATCTGAGAGCTTTACTGTTTGTTGATTCTCTAATAAATTGTAGTCATTCATAGAAAACAAAGAAGTTGTTGTCCTATCTTGTTGGGTGCATCCTACAAAGCAACATGATATTATTAAAAATAGAAGAATTGCCTTTCTCATGTTAAATTTATAAATTGGTAATGAGAGTATAGAACTCTCCTTTTTGATTTTTATAAGAGTAATTACTCTCCTCTTATAAACATTGTAAGAGGGGATGAAAGAGAGTCGTTTCCTCTCTGTTTTTTTTGAGGATTTTTATCCTTTAGTTGCTCCACATGTACAAATATCACCAGAACCATTGGCAACGCAGACATGATAAACACATCCTTCTGAATCATACACACGGCTCTATCGGCACGAACCTCCATTTTCTCCATCAGCCAATGCTTCCACATTAGCCAATGCCAAATCCGACATTCCCTCAGCCTTCTGAGAGCTATACACATTAAATCCTGCTATCAGAGCAAACGCAGCAACAACTGTTGCTTTTAAAATATTCTTTTTCATCTCTTTTCTATGTTTCGATTATTAATAAAAGTTGTTTTCATCTTTTATCGGAAAGAACTCCACCGCAGAAAAAGCAAATACATGACTTGCTGGTTCTGATTATTTCCATATATGCATACTCTTTGTTAAAAAGTAAGATTATATAGAAATAGCTTTCCCCCTAATGTGCATGAGAATGCAAATATAGTAAAAGAATATTTTATTCCTTGATAACCAGCTTCTTTATTTCCTCTCTCATCTGTTTTATTGCTGTGGATTGTATTTTCGGTTCTTTTTCCATTATCATCTTTGCATCTTGTTCCAGTTTTTGTCGTTGATAACCTCCCGGTTCCGCATGTGGTTTTGCCTAATTTTTATGAATCATACTATATTTTTGATTCTAAAATAGCCAGGTAATCATCTATATAATTTCTGTTGCTATAATCTATTATCATAAGATTATCAATAATCATTCTTTCGGAAATAAGAAAAGCTAAAGCATAATCATTATATTCCGGGTACAGACCAAGATTAGTTTTAATACGATATACTGGAACTTCTATTTTATGTTCATTTTTAAATATCTTGAAATCCTAATTTATTTTCATTTCCTATTAGCCTACTGAATAATACACTATCTTTATTTAAAGTATATAGATAGATGTCTTTTATACTCTTCCCTTCACCATAATGTTGTAGTTTTGATAGTATCCGCAGATTGTCAACACGCTGTTCTAATAGTCTTTGTTGTCTCTCTATATTGGAATTTTCTTGATGATTTCGCTGTTTTCCATAATATAAAAAGACAAGAGAGAGAACTAAAATAATAATTATATCTTTAGCTTTTATCAATTTCATGATACATGATATTTACGTCTTTAGAAATCTTTTATTTTAATTCTCGCCAACACAGGATTAGACTCTTCATCCAATTGACTGCATACCTCGACTAAATGTGGATATTTCTTGCAAAACAAGTCCCATTTCTTTTCTCCCAAAAGTTCTCTATAAGAGTTGAATCCGTTTAATAGCGTTTGCGGACTGATTACCCATAACAAATAGTCCCCGTCTTTGTAATGGGGAGTTTTCATAGGCTTTAAATTGACTAGGTTACCTTTCAAAAATAAATCATCTTTGATTTGCCGTCCGGTTAAGACTTTACCTGTTCTCTTTGAGTATATAGAGAAACAGCTATGATATTTTTCATCTACAGCATTAATAACAAAATAATTATTCATGTCTAATATCTCATCTATTGCTAGAAAACACTCACTCTTTTCTAACATATTTGCCCAGCTATTAACATCTCCATCTTCAGCAAACATTTTCCAAGAAAGGTTCTTATCTTTGAAATTTATTTGATAGAATGGGAGATATTCTTGTGTGGATATGTCAATCCGGTAAATTATATTGCTAAATGGATGATTGAAATAAATATAATTTTCATCAAACGCGAATGCTTCTCCACGACCAAAGCAATCGTTAATTCGAGCTTCTAATGGTGAAACCTCTAAAAAGTCTTTTATATAGCGGTCTTCACTGTCATGTAATGTTAGCAGCAAATTATTACGGTTACGAGCTCCAATATTGTAGGTAATGCTTTTCCCTTTTAAATAAACTATTTTATCAGAAGTGTCTCTTTGCTTTCGTTCGGATAACAGATTTCCTTCTATATCGAAATTCATCATGTTATAGATTTCTGCTATTTTTATGATAGAGTCCCCAACTATTGTGAAATCACGTAACTCTATATATTCCCCTGGTCCTTCTCCTTCTTTACTTATTTGTCTGATAAAGTGACCTTTTTTATCAAATATAAAAAGCTTCTTAGAATTCCATCCACTTGCGGAAAGAAGATAATAGTAGTCTTTAGTAGCAATGATACGTGGAATCCAGCCAATAAGATTATCATCTTTGGTTTCTAGAGGAACTAATTCAATGGAATCTACAAAAGTAGACATGTTTAAAACATCTTCAGATTCTGTCACTATGGTAATAGTAGTCGCATTAGAGTGAGATGCATGATTGTTTTCATTCTTACAAGACATGAGGAAAACCATCACTAAACATATAATATATATTTTTTTCATATTTCTATTATGTGATATAATTGCTTATTTATTAATCTTATAAGATAAAATCATATAAATAAGCAATTAAATATTAATTAGCAGGGAACCTGATTATGGACGTTGCAAATGCTACTGTCTTCGCGTTGGCAAATTTTACATCCATTTGTATATGATTTAAGAGCAAATCCATGATAATTCTCAATTTCATTGTCATCAGCCAATGCTTCCACATTAGCTAAAACCAATTCAGACATCACATCCGACTTCTGAGAGTTGTACACATTATACCCTGCCAGCAGAGCAAATGTCGCAACCAGTGTTGTTTTCAAAATATTCTTTTTCATCTTCGTTTTATTCTTCGATGATTCATTAATCTTGTTTTCATCTTTTGTCGGAAAGAACTCCACCGCAGAAAAAGCAAATACATTACTTGTAGATTCTGATTATTTCCATTAACTTTGCATCGGACTAATCCTCCTTTCTTTAAGGAGAAACCCAAGGGAAGGAAGGGTTTCTCTAAATTAAACTTTATTTATTTGGCATTCCCTGCTATCATTAACCGAAGCGGGGATGCCTTTGTATTTCAATACACGGTTATCATCTTATTAAAATGGTTCCTTGCTGTAACTCACCTTGGTGCAACCGCAAGATGTAGTGACATCCTGAATGACCGGCAGATTGTTATTAGCTGAAGGTTGCGTTAATCAAATGACATATATGCATAGGCTTATGCGTACGTACGTGTAGCCCGATGCGTATATACGTGTGAAGAAATAATCCGGCTGATATGGGAACTTTAATGAAAGGGGAATATCTAAAACCCTGCCATGGGGTTCTTTCCAATATCCCATGGCAGAGTTTAAAAGATTATTTCATCGGGGTGATAGTGAAGCCCCAGCTGTAAGCCTGGTTCGGGTTAATCAAAGCCCATTTTTCGGGCCATGCTCCCCAGCTGTCATAACCGCCTACGCCTTGTTGCTGCATGTCTACGCATACTTCTACGAAATCACGCGGAGTAATGTCATTGATATGAGTTTGGCGGCGGAGAACATCTTTTGCTTTAGCTTCGCTGCGATTGGCTATTTCTTCGGCTGAGAAATTGTTCCATTGGCGCGGACGATTAGTGGTTTCTTCCGAGTCAAAATCTTCTACTGAGTTGCGCAATGCATTGAAACCGAATGTCTTGTCGGATGTGATGCGTAATCCTTTACCGTTCTTTTTGCTCAATGACACCCAACGGGTATCGAGGTGGTGGCCGTTTTCTTGCGGACGGACGTAAGGGTAATACATAGCATCGGCTGTTGTCTTATAGAGGTCGACGATGGTTCCTGCCTTGCGGTCGATGTAGTTTTCTTCAGGACCACGACCGAAGTAGGTTACTTGGTTCATTTCTGCCGGCAGACGGAAACGTACACCGATACGAGGTACTTCTGCTTTGATGTCTGCTGCCTTGAAGTCACAACCTACATGTAGGCTGCCGTTCTTGCCAAAGGTATAATTTACAATGTATTGGTTGCCGGCAGGCAATGCGTAAGTGACACTCAGAGTGTTGTCGGCAAATGAAGTATGGGCCACCTTGAAGTCCTTGCTTGACTGTTTCCACACGTGGGTGCGCTTGGGCTCGCCGTTACCGTAATCATTGTCATTCGGTGCACGCCAGAAGTTGGGCTGAATGCCAAAGCCGTCTTTGAAATATTCGGTGCCGTTTACTTTATAAGAGGTAACGATGCCGCTCTTTTCGTTCAGGACAAATTGCATTCCGTTGCCCGAAACTACCATTTCGTCTCCGTTTTTCACTGCTTTCATTCCCTTGCCTGCCATGAACTCGTCTTTCAAAGGCTCGATAGGCAATTGGAATTGGTCACGTGCAATTTCGTGACCTGCCGGAATCAGGATTTCAGGTTCGACGGCAATGACATGGAAATTGACGAAATATTCGGTATCTTTCTTGGCTTTCAAACCGTTTACATTTACCGTGAATTCTTTGGAGGCCTGCGGAGCAATGTCTAACGAGACTTTTCCGCTTCTTATAATCTTATTGTTGGCTTTCAGCTCATATACAATCATATACTTCTTCAGGTTGGTGAAGTAGAAACGGTTGGTGATAAGGAACTTGCCTTGTGCCGCATCGGTCATTTCGAAACCTACATTCTGATAAGCGTATTTCACTTCTGCCATGGCAGGGTGTGGATTACGGTCGGGGTTGACAATACCGTTGCAAAGGAAGTTGCCGTCGCTAGGTGCGTCTTTTCCGAAATCGCCGCCGTATGCCCAGAACGGACGTCCGTTTTCATCTTTCTGCAAAATACCCTGATCTACCCAGTCCCAAATATATCCGCCTTGCAGGTTGGGATATTTATAGATGGCTTGCCACTGTGCCCACAGGCCACCGGTGGAGTTACCCATGGCGTGTGCATACTCGGATGGCATGATAGGACGGTCACTGCCTTCTTTGCCTATCGATTCAAACCAGCTTGCACCGGGGTACTGAGGAACGAACATATCGGTATTCCACTCCCATTGTGCGCGTTCGTAGTTCACAGGGCGGTTCATGCCTTTGGTTTCACGGTTTTTCACCCAAAGGTAAGTCTGATAGAAATTATATCCGTTTCCGGCTTCATTACCCAATGACCAGAAGGTTAAAGATGGGTAGTTCTTGTTGCGTTCATACATATTGATGGTGCGGTCCATGTGGGGTTTCAACCATTCGGGGTTGTTGCCTAATGTGCCGCCTTTGCGGAGGTCGTATTTCATGCCGTGGCTTTCGATATTGGCTTCATCGTATACATAAAGGCCATATTCATCGCAGAGCTCATAGAACTTGCGGTCTTGCGGATAGTGACACAGACGGACGGTGTTGATATTGTTCTGCTTCATCAGCTCAAAGTCTTTGCGCATCAGTTCTTCGGGAACATAGTGGCCGGTTGCTTCGTTGTGCTCGTGAATGTTCACGCCCTTCATCTTTAACGGTTGACCGTTG
This sequence comes from uncultured Phocaeicola sp., assembly GCA_948956705.1. The sequence continues at coordinate 130,709 of CARCZS010000002.1, read as the reverse complement.
ACAAAGAAGCAGATATAAGGTTTGCCGTTTCCTGCGATTTGGTCAATCGGTTTGATTTCAAAGCGACGGAAGCCGACATTGAAGGGAATAACTTCTGTTGTTTTTCCGCCTTCTTTTAAAGAAATCAATAATTTATAAAGGTTGGGTTGTTCGGAAGTCCAAGTCTTTACATTATTTAATGCAGCATTGAAGGTAACGGTGTTTTTTCCGTCTGCGCTGACACTGCAAGGTGTCTCGGCAGAGGTGACAACTTTCTTATCGGCATCCAGCAACTCGTAAGCTACGGTTACGTTCTTGTTGGCGGCGGTATGGTTAGTCACATTTACGTCCAGTTTGAAGATACCGTTCTTGTAGGTATCGTCAAGGGTAGAGATTACTTCGAAATCCTGAACGGCAGTCTTCGGCTGTGAGAATAAGAATACATCTCTTTCAATTCCGCTCAGACGCCAAAAGTCTTGGCACTCCAGATAAGAACCGGTGCTGTAACGGAAACACTTCACCACCAATGAGTTCTTTCCCGGTTGCAAATAGTTGTTAATCAGAAACTCTGCCGGATTCTTAGAGTCTTCGCTATATCCGACTTCTTTCCCGTTGAGGTATACATAGACGCCTGATTTAGCTCCTTCCAGACGGAGATATATGTCGCGTCCGTCCCAATCGGCGGGAATCTCGATGTCGCGCTGATAGACGCCTACCGGATTGGCCTCGGGCAAATGCGGCGGTTGCGGGTTGCTGGGCTGGAAATCGTATGGCTGATTGGTATAGATGGCTGTTCCATATCCTTGTACTTCCCAGTTGCCGGGAACATTGATTTCTTTCCATGCAATGCCGGCACCGGGCTGTTCGATGTTGGCAGGTAAATCTTTATAAGCATCTACATAGTAGAAGTTCCATTTTCCGTTTAGCAATTTATAATAAGGGCTATTTTCGTATTTGCCGGTCAGTGCCCGGTCCGGATTGTCGTATGACATGAAAGCCGTGCGGGGGGCTTCTTTGTTTACTGCTACAGTTTGGATATCTTTCCAATAAGGAAGTTTACTCCCTTCTGCACTGATGGTTTGTGCTGAGAATGCACAGAGAGCTGTGCCAATGAGGTATCTCAATAAGGTTGTTTTCGTAATATTCATAGATTGTCAGTTGTTTAAAGAAAAAGGGCGCTATTGCTGGCGCCCCTCTCTTAAGTCCTTTACGTTTAAAATAAGCAATTTATTGGATTTCTTCCGATAATTCAGCACCAGCCTTGAATTTGATTGCTTTTCTTGCTTTAATGGTGATAGACTCTTTGGTCGCCGGGTTGATACCCATTCTTTCTGCTTTTTCTACAACAGAGAAAGTACCGAAACCAACTAAAGATACTTTGTCACCACTCTTCAGAGCGTTTGAAACTGCTGAAACCACTCCTTCAACAGCTTTCTTTGCATCGGCTTTGCTCAAGCCTGATTCAGCGGCTACTGCGCTGATAAGATCTGCCTTATTCATAATGAAAATGATTAATTATTAATGTAACACAAAAGAATTTTCAAAATCAAGGACAAATATAAAGTTTCAAAATTAGAAATCAAACAGATAGCCTAAAAAAGATAAGCCAAAAATCAAAAAAACGTAAGAGAATGGGGTTTTTCTGCTGAATAACAGAATAAAATTGTAAATTTGCAAGCAATCAATGAATTATAGAAGAAAAGAATATGAATAGTATACCTGTTGTAACAAAGAATATATTGATAATAAACGTGCTATGCTTTTTCGGAAGTGTGGTGGCCACAAAATATGGGATTAACTTAAATGACTTGCTGGGACTGCATTTCTTTTTGGCTTCTGATTTTAACCCTGCACAGTTGATTACATATATGTTTATGCATGCCAATTTTCAACACATATTTTTTAACATGTTTGCTGTGTGGATGTTTGGGCGTACGCTTGAACTGGTTTGGGGGCCGAAACGTTTTCTGTTCTATTATATATTGTGCGGTATCGGTGCCGGTCTGGTGCAGGAGGGGGTGCAATATATCCAGTATGCCACTGAGTTGGTCAATTATGAGGGGGTCAATACGGGAATTGCTGTGATTCCGATGGCGGAATATCTCAATTTGATGACTACTGTGGGGGCATCGGGAGCCGTATATGCTATTTTGCTGGCTTTCGGTATGTTGTTTCCCAATAGTCAGATGTTTGTATTTCCCATTCCGTTTCCTATCAAGGCGAAGTACTTTGTGATGGGATATGCAGCGTTGGAGATTTACTTGGGTTTCGGAAGCTCGGCTGACGGCATTGCTCATTTCGCTCATTTGGGAGGAATGATATTTGGCTTTATATTAATAATGTATTGGAGAAAAAAGAATAATAATGGGCAGTTTTATTACTGATTTAAAGAACAGTTTCAATCGGGGTAATATATATATCCAGTTTATATATATTAATGTGGGGGTGTTTGTATTGACATCCCTTTTGGGAATTCTGTGGATGCTGTTTAACCGTAACGGTGCATTTATTCTGCAATATCTGGAGTTGCCTGCATGGACGGTGCAGTTTATCAGGCAGCCGTGGTCTCTGTTTACTTATATGTTTATGCATGCCGGAGTGTTGCACTTGCTGTTTAATATGCTGTGGCTCTATTGGTTCGGACAGTTGTTCCTTTCTTTCTTCTCGGCCAGGCATTTCCGCGGCTTGTATATCTTAGGCGGGTTTTGTGGCGGTTTGCTTTATATGTTGGCTTACAATGTCTTTCCATATTTCAGTGATTCACTTTATTATTCTTATTTATTGGGGGCCTCGGCTTCTGTATTGGCTATTGTGGTGGCAACGGCTGTCCGTGAGCCTGACTATCCGGTACATTTCATGTTTATCGGAACGGTGCGGTTGAAATATGTGGCCCTGTTTATGGTGGTGACTGATTTGCTGTTTATGACCTCGGGCAATGCCGGCGGGCATATTGCACACTTGGGAGGGGCATTGGCCGGATGGTGGTTTGCCTCCGGGCTGACTCGCGGACATGATGCAACGGCGTGGATTAACCGTTTTATCGATTGGGTGGCAGGCGGATTTACGGTACGTCGTTCTCCGAAGAAGCCCAAAATGAAAGTGCATTATGGCGATAAGGCGAAGGATTATGACTATAATGCCCGTAAGAAGCAGAATAGTGACGAGATAGACCGCATATTGGACAAACTGAGGAAGTCTGGTTATGACAGTCTTACGTCGGATGAGAAGAAAAGCTTGTTTGATGCAAGTAAAAAATAGAATATGAAATATATCGGTCGGCTTTTAGGTTGGATATTATTGGGGATAAATATATGCATGGCGGTATTATTGCTGATTTGTGCGTATAGTTCTTACATCAATCCGGTGGAGCACCCTGTGTGGTCGTGTGCCGGCCTTGCGTTTCCGGCTTTTCTAATAGCGAATGTTTTATTCTTTCTCTTTTGGCTGGTGGTATACCGCAGGTATGCTTTGCTGTCTCTCCTGACTTTTTTCTGTTGCTTTGGCGCTATCCGCACTTATATGCCTGTCAATCTGTTCGGAAAAGAACCTCCTAAGGATGCCATTAAAATATTGTCATACAATACGATGGCGTTTGAACAGGGACATCCTAACTTGAAGGATAACCCTAATTCGGTATTGGAATATCTGCGAAACAGTAATGCGGATATTATTTGTCTGCAAGAATATATATTGAGCAATCGGTTGACTAAAAAGGATGTGGATTATGCTTTGAGGGACTATCCGTATAAGCATTACTATAAGCTGACCGGTGTCAATGGGGTGGGGTGTTACTCACGCTATCCTATCTTGTCGGCGCATCCGGTCGACTATGAAAGCCGCACCAATGGGTCTGTAGCCTATACGATAAATGTGAAGGGAGACACCTTGCTGGTGGTTAATAATCATCTGGAATCCAATAAGTTGACGGAGAAAGACAAGGCTGTCTATCGGGAGATGATAAAAGACCCGGATAAGGCCAAAGTGTCGGAAGGCTCTCGCTTGCTGATAGGCAAACTGGCGGAGGCTTCGGCTATCCGCGCTTCGCAAGCTGACTCCATAGCAAAATTGGTTGCCGGTTTTAAAGGTGGGGGAGTGATTGTCTGCGGTGATTTTAATGATTCTCCTTTATCTTATGCCCACCGGGTAATCGGGAAGGAGCTGAATGATGCTTTTGTACAGTCGGGCAACGGATTCGGGATATCTTATAATCAGAACCATTTTTATTTTCGTATCGATCATATCCTGTTGAGTAAGAATTTGGAATCTTATCAATGTACGGTAGACAAGACAATAAAGAGTTCGGATCATTATCCCATCTGGTGTTTTGTGGCAAAGAAATAATTCGTTTACCTTTAATTTAATATGAGTATGAAGAAACTAGTATTTACGTTAGCAACTTGTTGTATAATGTGTGCATGTGAACAAAAGACAGAAACGAATCCGTTCTTTACGGAGTTTCAGACAGAGTATGGCGCTCCCGATTTTGATAAAATCAAGATAGAGCACTATGAGCCTGCATTCTTAAAAGGCATAGAAGAACAGAATGCCGAGATAAAAGCAATTGTGGAGAATCAGGAAGCTCCCGACTTCGAGAATACGATTGTAGCGTTGGATAATAGCGGAAAGACACTGGCACGTGTCAGGGGTGTCTTCTTTGCATTGACGGAGGCCGACACGAATGATGCGATGAGTGCATTGAGCGAAAAGATTGCTCCCGTGCTTTCCGGACATAATGATAATATTTATCTGAATCAGGATTTATATAAGCGTGTGGCTGCTGTGCAGCAACAGGAGCAAGAAGGCAAAATAACGCTGACCACAGAGCAACATCGCCTTTTGGATAAATATTATAAAGCGTTTGTGCGTGCGGGCGCAGGATTGGATGCTGGGAAGCAAGACCGTCTTAGGGAGATAAATAAAGAACTGTCTACACTGGCTATTACGTTCAGCAATCATGTCTTGAATGAAAATAATGCTTACCAGCTGGTTATAGAGGACGAAGCAGAACTGGCAGGATTGCCGGAATGGGTAAAAGCAGGTGCGGCGGAAGAGGCCAAGGCTGCCGGAAAAGAAGGTAAGTGGCTGTTTACCTTGCAGAACTCAAGCCGTTTGCCGCTATTGCAGTATGCCGACAACCGCGGGCTGAGAAAGAATATTTATGAGGCCTATGTCAATCGCGGCAATAATGGGGATGCCAACGATAATAAAGAGATTCTGAAGAGAATTATTTCTTTACGCTTAGAGAAAGCCAATTTGTTAGGCTTTGATTGCTATGCCAATTTCGTGTTGGATGAGAATATGGCAAAGAACGCTAAGGCAGTGATGGATTTCTTGAATAATCTGTGGGGATATTCCTTGAAAAATGCAAAGGCGGAAGCTGCCGAATTGCAGAAAATCATGGATAAAGAAGGAAAAGGAGAGAAGCTTGCCGCATGGGACTGGTGGTATTATGCCGAAAAACTTCGTCAACAGAAATATAATCTGAATGAGGATGAAATCAAGCCTTATTTCAGTTTGGATGATGTGCGCAACGGTTTGTATTATGTTGCCAATCAATTGTATGGCATTACTTTGACAGAACTGAATAATATTCCTGTTTACGAACCGGATGTGAAGGTTTATGAGGTGAAAGATGCCGACGGCTCTTATTTGGGGTTGTTCTATGCCGATTATTTCCCTCGTGCAGGCAAGCGTGGGGGAGCTTGGATGGATAACTTCCGCCAGCAGGCAGGCGATGTGCGGCCATTGATTTATAATGTGGCCAGCTTTACAAAGCCCGCAGGCGATATGCCTTCGTTGCTGACACTGGACGAAGTGGAGACAATGTTCCACGAATTCGGACATGCTCTTCACGGAATGCTGACCAAATGTAACTATTTGGGCGTATCGGGTACGAATGTAGCTCAGGACTTTGTGGAGCTGCCTTCGCAGATAATGGAACACTGGGCTATGGAGCCGGAAGTGCTGAAGGTATATGCCAAGCACTATAAGACTGGTGAGGTGATTCCCGATGAATTGATTCGGAAGATACAGGACCAAGATACCTTCAATCAGGGATTTATGACAACCGAACTGTTGGCAGCCGCCTTGCTCGATATGGAATTGCATAATCTGACCGACACCGAAAATCTGGATGTAGTGGCCTTTGAAAAGACGGTGATGGACAAGCTGGGCTTGATTCCTGAAATCGCACCCCGTTATCGTGCCACCTACTTCAACCATATTCTTAGCGGTTATGCTGCCGGATATTACAGTTATCTGTGGGCGGAAGTATTGGACGCAGATGCCTTTGAAGCTTTCAAGGAACATGGATTGTTCGATAAAAATACCGCAGACTCTTTCCGCCGGAATGTTCTGGAAAAGGGTGGAACAGAAGATCCTATGGTGCTTTACAGAACGTTCCGCGGTGCCGAACCGAGCTTGGAACCATTGCTTAAAAACAGAGGACTGAAATAAAATACCCCATGAAATAGAATAAATTAGGCTGCGAAATATACTTTTGCAGCCTTTTTTCTTGTTTGAAATTCAAATATTTGTGTTTCATGCCGTGCGAATGTGAAAAAAAAACTATATTTGCAACCTTGTATAAACTAAGAATTAATCAAAAAGTAAAAATAATAAATTTCAAAGTAACATGCAAAACAAAGGATTTGTAAAGGTTTTTGCGGTATTACTTACCCTTGTATGTGTGTTTTATCTTTCTTTCTCTTTTGTGACCCGCTATCACATGAACAAAGCGGCACAAGATCCGAAGGGTGAAGCACACTACCTTGATTCTATGCAGAATGAAAAAGTTTATCTGGGTAGTTATACGCTGAAACAGTGTCGTGAGATGGAGATTGGTCTGGGTCTGGACCTTAAAGGTGGTATGAACGTTATCCTTGAAGTTTCTGTACCGGATGTGGTGAAGGCATTGGCCGACAACAAAACCGATGAAGCTTTCAACAAGGCTATATCAGAAGCTGCCAAACAGTCTATTACCAGTCAGGACGACTTTATTACTCTGTTTGTCAGAGAATACAAGAAAGAAGCTCCACAAGGAAAGTTGGCTGAACTGTTCGCTACTCAGCAGTTGAAAGACAAAGTAAATACCCGCAGCTCTGACGCTGACGTAGAAAAGGTATTGCGCGAAGAAGTCAAAGCTGCCATTGATAACTCTTATAATGTATTGCGTACCCGTATCGACCGCTTCGGTGTGGTTCAGCCTAATATCCAGGCTTTGGAAGGCAAGATGGGACGTATCATGGTGGAACTTCCGGGTATCAAAGAACCGGAACGTGTGAGAAAACTCTTGCAGGGTTCTGCTAACCTTGAGTTCTGGGAAACTTTCGATGCTAAAGAAATCTATCCTTATCTGACTGCTGCCGATAACAGATTGCGTGCTATCCTTGCTACTGATGATGTTGCTACTGACTCTACTGCCGTTGAGACTGCCGATACAAAGACGGTATCTGCTGCCGACAGTCTGGCTGCTGCATTGAAGGGTGAATCTGCAAACAACACTGTTGCTATGGAACAAATGAAGAAAGAACACCCGTTGGCTTCTATTCTTCAGTTGAACCCGAATGGTAGCTGTGTGGTAGGTTATGCTGATTATAAAGATACTGCCCAGGTAAATACTTACCTTGCCATGAAAGAGGTAAAAGAAATGTTGCCGAAAGACCTTCGCCTGAAATGGGGCGTGAAAGGTGCTGATTTCGACAAGACCGGACGTATCTTCGAATTATATGCCATCAAGTCAAGCGAACGTAATGGACGCGCTCCGTTGGAAGGTGACGTGATTACTGATGCCAAGGATGAGTTCGACAGTTTTGGCAAACCTTGCGTAAGTATGTCTATGAACACTGACGGTTCTCGTCGCTGGGCTGTCTTGACTAAGAATAATGTAAATAAGGCTATCGCTATCGTATTGGACGGCTATGTATATAGTGCTCCTAACGTAAACGGTGAAATCACCGGCGGACATTCTCAGATTACCGGTCACTTTACTCCCGAAGTAACAAAGGACTTGGCTAACGTATTGAAGTCTGGTAAGATGCCGGCTCCCGCACGTATCGTTCAGGAAGATATCGTTGGTCCGTCATTGGGTCAGGAATCTATCAATCAAGGTATCATTTCATTCGTAGTGGCATTGATTCTGTTGATGATTTACATGTGTGCTATGTACGGATTGATTCCGGGTATGGTTGCCAACTGTGCCTTGGTTGTGAACTTCTTCTTTACGCTGGGTATCCTTACTTCATTCCAGGCTGCATTGACAATGTCGGGTATTGCCGGTATGGTGCTTTCACTGGGTATGGCAGTGGATGCCAACGTATTGATTTACGAACGTACAAAAGAAGAATTGAGAGCAGGAAAGGGTGTCAAGGCTGCTTTGGCTGACGGTTACTCGAATGCATTCTCAGCTATCTTTGACTCTAACTTGACTTCAATCATTACCGGTATCATCCTGTTCTATTTCGGTACAGGTCCTATCCGCGGTTTTGCTACCACACTGATTATCGGTATCCTCTGTTCATTCTTTACTGCCGTGTTCTTGACACGTGTGGTTTACGAACACTTCATGAACAAAGACAAATGGTTGGGATTGACATTTACGACAGGCATTTCTAAGAATCTGATGCAGAATGTTCATTATAACTTTATGGGTATGATGAAACGTTCGTTCACTGTATTCGGTATCATTATTGTAGCGTGTGTGGTTTCATTCGTTCTCCGCGGTTTGGCTCAGAGTATCGACTTCACCGGCGGACGTAACTTTGTGGTTCAGTTTGAACAGCAAGTAGAACCGGAAACTGTTCGCGACCTGCTGAAACAGAAGATTACTGAAGATAACGTACAGGCTATCGCTTTGGGTACAGACAAGAAAACCATCCGTATCACTACCAACTACCGTATCACTGAAGACTCTCCTACAATCGACTCTGAAATTGAAGAGTTCCTGTATCAGTCTTTGAAAGACGGTAACTTGCTAGGCGAAGGCACTACACTGGAAATATTTATCGACCGTGATAACCGTGCAGGCGGTTCAATCATCAGCTCTCAGAAGGTGGGTCCCAGTATTGCTGACGATATCAAGACTTCCGCTATCTGGTCTGTATTGCTTGCGTTGGTTGCTATCGGTTTGTATATCCTGTTGCGTTTCCGCAATGTGGCATATAGTGTCGGTGCAACGGTTGCATTGGCTGTGGATACCACTTTGATTATCGGTGCTTACTCATTGTGCTATGGCTGGGTTCCTTTCTCATTGGAAATCGACCAGACATTCATTGGTGCTATCCTGACTGCTATCGGTTATTCTATCAATGACAAGGTGGTTATCTTCGACCGTATCCGTGAGTTCTTCGGCTTGTATCCGAAACGTAACCGTATGCAGTTGTTCAATGATTCACTGAATACTACTTTGGCCCGTACTATCAATACTTCACTGAGTACATTGATTGTATTGTTGTGTATCTTCGTATTGGGTGGAGACAGTATCCGCAGTTTCGCATTTGCAATGATTCTGGGTGTCGTTATCGGTACTTTGACTTCATTGTTCATTGCCGCTCCGGTAGCTTACCTGACCTTGGGTCACAAGATGCCCGAAGAAGAAAAGAAGGCATAATAAGAATTATAATTGTCAATAGATAAAAAGAAAGGAGATTCCCTACTAAGGAATCTCCTTTCTTTTTTATCTATTTCTTCTTCTCTTCTCTATCGGGCTACCCTTCCCGATGTATTTCCTTTCATCAGACTTTCCACCTCTTCCACAGTCACCTGATTGAAGTCACCGTATACGGTATTTTTCAGTGCAGATGCGGCAAGAGCAAACTCCAATGCTTTTTGGTCATTGTCGGGATATGTAAGTAAACCGTATATCATTCCTCCTACAAAGGCATCTCCGGTACCTACACGGTCGACTTCGTGAGTAATATCGTAAATACCCGTATATTTTAATGTTTGGTCGGAATAAAGTACGGCTGCAAGCAGATTATGGTTGGAAGTAACGGTGTTGCGCAATTCCAAAAATACTTTCCGGCAGCGCGGCACTATATCCGATATCTTTTGTCCGAATGCCTCGAACCCTTCCAACTCCAACGGATAAGCAGTGTCCACTGCTTGAAATCCTACCGGAGTGATGCCGAAAACTTCTTGGTATTCGGGCTCTGCACCGAAGATTACATCACTATATTGCACCAAGGGCAACATGACATCGGCAACCGAACGTCCGTAATTCCACAATTTCTTGCGCACATTCAGGTCACAGGAGATAGTTAAGCCCATACGGTCGGCCGTTTGTAAGGCTTCCAGACAGGCGTCGGCACCCTCTTGCGACAATGAAGCGGCTATGCCCGACCAATGAAACCAACCGGCATCGGCGAATATCTTTTCCCAGTCTATCATGCCGGGGCGCAGGGTGGCAAAAGAAGACCCTTCACGGTCGTACACCACATTGGAGTTGCGAAACGAAGCGCCACTCTCAAGAAAATACAGCCCCATACGTTTTCCTCCGAGTACGATTCCTTCCGTGCCCAGTCCGTTGGCACGGAGCGATGCGATACATGCCTGAGCCATTGCATTGTCGGGCAGTCGGGTGACAAACTCTGTGGGAATTCCGAAGTTGGCGAGCGATACAGCCACATTAGCTTCACTGCCGCCATACGTGGCAATGAATTCGTTGGTTTGGGAGAAACGGCGGAAGTCGGGAGCAGTGAGACGGAGCATCACTTCTCCAAATGTAACGACCTTCCGGTTTGTTGCAATCGGTTTCTTGTTCATAGCTTGTTTTACTTATGAAAACAGCCTTCACAAGCCGGTGGCAAGACCGATTTATGAAGGCTGTAGGGTTTCCTAAGACAGTATTTATTTCTTGAAACGTTCTTTCAGCTTGGCAAGCATGTCCTTAGTCATGGTATCCAAGTCGTATTCAGGTTTCCAGCCCCATTCTTCGCGGGCACAAGTGTCGTCCAGTGAGTTAGGCCATGATTCGGCGATAGCCTGACGCAATGGGTCTACATTGTATTCCATTTCAAAATTAGGTTCGTATTCCTTAATCTTGTTGAAGATGATTTCAGGATCGAAGCTCATTGAAGCGATGTTGAATGAGTTGCGGTGAACGAACTTGCTCGGGTCGGCTTCCATGATTTCGATAGCGGCACGCAAGGCATCCGGCATATACATCATATCCATGTAAGTACCTTTACCGATAGGACAAACGAATTTCTCGCCTTTGGCTGCTGAATAATAGATGTCTACAGCATAGTCGGTTGTACCGCCGCCCGGAGGAGTCACGTAAGAAATCAAGCCCGGGAAACGTACCGAACGAGTGTCGACACCGAAGCGGATGTTGTAGTAGTCACTCAGCAACTCTCCGGAAACTTTGGTTACACCATACATAGTGCGCGGATTGCGGATAGTGTCCTGCGGAGTCTTGTCCTTCGGAGTGTTGTTGCCGAACACACCGATAGAACTCGGAGTAAATACGGCACAATTCATAGTGCGGGCTACTTCAAGTACGTTGAACAAACCGCCCATACCGATTTTCCATGCAAGCTGCGGTTTGGCTTCCGCTACGGCCGACAGCAAAGCTGCCAAGTTGTAGATAGTGTCAATCTGATACTTTGATACAGTTTCGGCAATCTGCTGCTCGTTAGTGATATCAACGATAGCCGACGGACCTGATTCTGCCAGTTCGCCCTTGGGCTCTGCACCGGGGATGTATCCCGCTACGATGTTACCATTATAAATACTTCTTAATTTCATTGTTAGCTCTGAGCCAATCTGACCGGTAGAGCCGATAATTAATACATTTTTCATAGTGTAATAATAATACGTTAGTTTGCTATTTGCGAGCAAAGATAGGCAGAAGCATTCAGATTTTATCAAAGTTTTCTTTATATTTTTGCAGAAATTCAAAAAAAAATAAGAACTTTGTCCGTCGAAGAGAAATATCTGAACTTAATCTTTAATACTTAATAAAATCAAAGCTATGTATGGTAAAATGAAAGAGTTCCTCACGAAGGAATTGGCTGGCATCAAAGAAGCCGGATTGTATAAAAACGAACGTATCATTACAACTCCCCAAAAGGCTGATATCAAAGTAAATGCAGGAGAAGAAGTGTTGAACTTCTGTGCGAACAACTACTTAGGATTGTCAAACAACCAGCGTTTGATCCAAGCAGCGAAAGACGCAATGGACTCTCATGGCTTTGGTATGTCATCTGTACGTTTCATCTGTGGAACTCAGGACTTGCACAAACAACTGGAAGCTGCTATCTCTGATTATTTCAAAACCGAAGATACAATATTATATGCTGCCTGCTTTGATGCAAACGGTGGTTTGTTCGAACCGCTGCTGACCGACGAAGATGCAATCATTTCTGACGCATTGAATCATGCTTCCATTATTGATGGTGTACGTCTGTGCAAGGCAAAACGTTATCGTTATGCCAATGCAGATATGGCTGATTTGGAACGCTGCTTGCAGGAAGCTCAGGCTCAGCGCCACCGCATCATTGCTACTGACGGTGTGTTCTCTATGGACGGCAACGTGGCTCCGATGGATAAGATTTGCGAATTGGCAGAGAAGTACGATGCACTGGTAATGGTGGACGAATCACACTCGGCAGGCGTGGTAGGTCCGACCGGTCACGGTGTAGCCGAACAATACGATGTGTATGGACGTGTGGATATCTTCACCGGTACATTGGGTAAGGCATTCGGCGGTGCTATGGGTGGTTTCACTACAGGTAAGAAAGAAATCATCGACATGCTGCGTCAGCGTTCTCGTCCTTATTTGTTCTCTAACTCTGTTGCTCCTGCCATTGTGGGCGCCAGCCTTGAAATGTTCAAGATGTTGAAAGAAAGCGATGCGCTGCACACGAAGTTGATGGACAATGTAACTTATTTCCGCGATAAGATGCTGGCTGCCGGTTTCGATATCAAACCGACTCAGAGTGCTATCTGTGCAGTGATGCTGTATGATGCAAAACTGTCTCAGGACTTTGCTGCCAAGATGCAGGAAGAAGGTATTTATGTAACTGGTTTCTATTATCCGGTTGTGCCGAAAGGACAGGCTCGTATTCGTGTTCAGTTGTCTGCCGGTCACGAACACGAACATCTGGATAAGGCGATTGCCGCATTTATCAAGGTGGGTAAAGAATTGGGCGTGATTAAATAATCATCCGTTCCGCCTTTCATCCGAAAGGATGATTGATAAGGGAGTGTGCCAAACCTCTGACTACTGTCGTTCCATAACAGGGCGATGTCTCAGCGTTTTGGCATTCTCCCTTCTTTTTTTGTGTTTTCCGCCTGTTTCTGCCGCTTACGGGGGCAGTCTTCTTTCTCCCTCCCCTTATGTCCTTTCTTCCTATGTGTTAAGCCTTTTCTTGCTGTCAGCTACGTCTTTTCTTCCTGTCGGTTATTACAGACTTCCACAGTGGACCGTACAGTCTACGGCAATGGACTGTATAGTCTACAGCAGCGGACTGTATAGTCTACAGCAATGGACTGTAGTATATGTAAGGAAGAAAAAGCTTATGCTTGGGGAGTGAAAGGCTTATTCATAGGGCGGGGAATGCTTAAAGCCGGTTCTTGCTTTTTATCACTAGACGCGTAGGATAAGCAGTAAGAACCGGCAAAAGAAACTTTATGTAAGAGAGAGTATTTATTCTGCTTGCATTTCTACCTGCAGCACATAGACAGGAAAAGCGTCGGAAGGGCGTTGGATATGGCTGATTCGTAGTCCTTCTTCGGTCTGTTTCCATTCGACGGCTTTCTTGTTGTCGAGCAACGTGATGCGCTTGATACGGTCGGTGTATCCCTTGAAGGCACGGAGCGTAAACTCGCCGGCAGGCACGTGGCGTACAATAATGTAGATATGGTTGCCTTTGGCAGTATATCTGAAATCGGGAATGGCATTGCCGGGTGTACCGTCGAATACGGCATCGTGGAACCCTTCTTTTACCTCTTCGCTTTTTCCATTGGCCAGGGGAGAAGTCTCGCCGTAAGTATGCCAGGGAGAGGTGCCGTAGATGGCTTCCCGGTTTGTTTTCATCCATTGGCGGAAAGCTTTGAGTCCGGGCTCGGTTTGTACCGGAAAACTGCCTTTGGGGTTGGGGCCGATGTTCAGCAACAGATTGCCTCCTTTGCTGACCACGTCTACCAGATTGCGAATCATCATGTCGGGCTTCTTGTAGACAGTATCATATTTATTGTAACCCCAGTTGGCGCCCATAGTGAGGCATGCTTCCCAAGGTTTCGGGTCTATCTCATTCATTAATTTCTGTTCTATGATGCGATAGTCGCCCAGACCGTTTCCGATGCGGCTGTTGATGAGGCAATGCGGTTGCAGGCGTTCAATGAGCTGGCGGATGGAACGGCTTTGTTCCTTGGTCACCATTTCGGGAGTGTCAAACCACATCATGGCTATTTCTCCGTAATTGGTCAGCAGTTCGGTTAATTGCGGCAGCACCTTGCGGTCAATATATGCCTGAAGGTTTTTATTGTCCTCATCGGGAAAGTCCCAAGTGTTGCTTCGGCCGGCTTTGGTCGGCCAGTTGGTGGGGACATCGGGGTCTTCCCAGTCTCTTCCCAAGGAATAATAGAAGCCGAATTTCAGCCCTTGCTTACGACATTCATCGGCCAGTTCTTTCATCGGGTCGCGTGCAAACGGTGTGCGGGTAACGATGTTGTAATCGCTGCATGCCGAGTGATACATGGCAAACCCGTCATGGTGTTTGGAGGTGATGACGATATATTTCATGCCGGCTTCTTTGGCGGTCTTTACCCATTTCCGGGCGTTGAACTCGGTCGGGTTGAAGTCATTGGCGATTAAAGCGTATTCTTTTACCGGTATCCGTTCATAAAGCATAAAATGCTCGCCGCCCTGTGTGGGGTGTCCCTTCCATTCGCCGGCCGTTTGTGAATAAAGCCCCCAGTGGATAAACATCCCGAATTTGGCATCGGTAAACCATTTCATGTCTTCTTTGCCCGCTCCTTTAAGGGTAAAGGGCAACAGGCAGCAGCAGAGTATAAATAATAAGCGTGTATTCATATAAATGTAATTTAAGATTAGAATGAGTTTTATTTCGAGGTCAAAGATACAGGACATGTTCCGAAAATAGGGGTATATATTTTCCGATAATGGGATAGTAATTGTCCATAAAGGGGGATAAAAAGGGAGAGTGAAGTGTGTTTTGACCTGTGTGGTACCCCAGAGGGGAATCGAACCCCTATCTAATGTTTAGGAAACTTCTAACCTAACTTTGAGTATCAGTCACTTGCGAGACTATTTCAATTTTTCGTAGAACTATAGTAGAACTTTTGCATTTTTGTTGAATACCCCTGCCTCTCCAAAAGAAGAATACAGGGGTACAATGCAACACCGATTTTCAGAATCGGTACTGCAAAGATATGACTTTTATTTCAAAGGACAAAGAAAAACCGGGCGCACTTCACAGCGAACCCGGCTCAGAACAAAAGTTCTACTCTATTACTAACACCTAATCATTTCTTTTTCCGTTTCTTCAATTCTATATATTCCGAATACACTATTTTGGTATGGGGATTGCTACTTACAACTTCTTGCCTAATAGCCTTTGTTCCCCATCGGAAAAACAACCATTGCTTAGGCACTCTATGCACTACTTGAAATAGGGTATCTACAGATTGTATGCGTAAATCTAGTTTCTTATCGGGCATGATTAAGCCATCAACATTTATCCACGGGTCTTTCCATCGTATCGCTTGGACTTTAAGATAGGATGTATCACGGTATATAATGCTATCCTTAACTATGGTTTGTACCTCCACCTCCGTTTTTGTTGCATTCGTGGAAGCCGCTTGTAACCTCTTTACTTTCAAGTCAAGTTCCTTAACGGTATTCGTCAAGTCGGCACAATGCTTTTCCACCTCAGACTTGGATAAAGTCAATGCCTGTACAGAAGCAGCGGATTTTCCGGATTCTGTTTGGTAAAATTCAATTTTCTCCAACAAGGCGGTTTGGTTGCCATCCAATCTTTCCTTTTCTGATTTCAACTTGGAACAATAAGCCCATAGCCCAAAGGTAGCCGCCATCAAAAGCCCACAGAGGGCGATTAATATCAAAAACGCTTTATTTCTCATATTCCTTGATGTATTGGATTATACCCTCTACGTGGGTGTTCACAATGTTTTGTTTCCCCTCCATAGATGTAAGGTAAGCAATATCTTCCTTGTTATCCATGAAGAAATTTTCCGTCAATACAGCCGGGCATTTCGTCTTGGAAAGGATGTAAAAATTTTCCTCCCAATCCGGGTCGCCATCCGAATAGTCACGCCTAATCTTTTGCCCGGTAATAAAGCAAGCGGCAGCATCATACATTCGGTTTGCCAGTTCGTCAGCTTTCGTTTTGCCCTTAGTGGTATAGGCAGACCATCCACGGGCATTCATCCATTCGCCATTCCCGGCAGCATTGCAGTGGATGGAAACAAGCAACACGTTATTAGCTCCATATCGGGCGCAAATCTCGTTCACACGCCTTGCACGTTCAGCCAAAGGCACGTCCAAGTTCTCCTTAACAATGCGTTCCGCTACATAGCCACGTTTAGCCAGTTCACGCACGACTTCATCCGCAATTTCTCTTGTATAGGCATACTCCCTGAAAGTTCCATCCGGGCTGCGTTTACCCGGTGTATTTTCTCCATGCCCATTGTCTATAAGTATCTTCATTCTTGATTCAATTTATGGTAAAAATCTATTTTAATTCTGTCATATACCATTTGTACATTGGTATAAGCTCTGCCATTGTTCACCGTTTCCGCATAAACCTCTGACAACACACATTGCTCTACCCATTCAATCCATTCGGGCGAAGTGTAGCTTGACAATCGTTTCCCTCGATACGAATGTGCATCAAATCGGCTGTTTCTGTCCTCGTGCATATTCATAATCAAGGTGTGTACTTTCGCTTTCGTGGCTTCACGGTCTGCGATGTGGTTTTCTTCACGCACTTTCTTTATTATACGGCAAACCCTCTCAACGGCAAGGTCAAAGTAAATGCTTGATATGTTTTTTATCCGCAACTGCGTTTCGGGTCTTAACCCCTCTGCAATGTCAGTGAGCATATCATTTTGGGTTTTGGTTTCCGTCAGAAGTTCGGCTACCATAGACTGATTGCTTTTAATCATGTCGTTAATGATAGACTTGAACCACTTGAAACAAGCTACCATAAGTGCAGCCGCCAAACAGAGAAACACAGCGCACACTATCACCATAAAGCCAAAATCGCTTATGCCTTGTGCTACTTTCAAACTTTCTTCCATCATCGGTTTTTCTTATACTTGTTTCGCTTGTAATACTCAAAGTTATCCCTATCCTCCTGCGTGATTGGAGTATTCGGTGGAAAGAACTTAAACCCGTACATCGTTCCATAGCGTACCACTTTGATTACGGCACGAAATGGATATTTGCGCTTCGGGTCTAAAACAACATCTTTCAACTTCTTACTATCAGTATAGAAAGCGGATGCACCGATACCCTCGCCATAGGCGATTAGTGTTCTCGTTCCGTTCTCTGTCTGTCTTTCCTTACATCCCGTAAACACCGTGACCTCATTAATCACGGCATCTACTGAGGTGTATTCACAATCGAAAATATCTTCATTCAAGGATTCGGTTTCCTCAAAGTCCATTACCTCGTTCATAAGTCTATCGGTATATTATAGGTTTCACAATCGGCATCCACCATTTCACGGATAGCCAAACGGTCTTTCAAAAAGTTCTCATAGGGGGATTTCGCACTTTCGGCAAGCAAGCCCAGCATGGCAGACTGATATTCGTTTACCAGCTTACTTTCTGTCTTAGCCGGGTATCTTGCAGTAAGCAACGTGCTGAAAATATTATCAGCCGTTTTTGGATATTCCACCCTCACGCTGTCATATTGGAACATCGTGCCTGTGGCACGTTCCGCATCAGTCGTAATCTCAATGCCACCCTCTTTGTCTGCAATAACCTTAACCTCTTTGATGTTATGGTTATAAAGGAACGTTCCCTGCCCGTTATTAAGAGAATCTATCACCTCCGGCTTAGTCTTAGCCAGCAGCCCTGTAGTCAAAACATTTGCTTCCATCGTTCAAACAATTATTAAAAATGAATTTACTGTGTTCCTCCGAGCATCTGATTATCCAGCCATATTCAGATGGGAAGAAGTGTTTAATATCCGTTTCATCTTTGATTTCGTATTTATTGATGGTGCGGTGGAATTTCTTATAAAACCTTTTCAGAATACCGCTTCTTAGCAATATGCCGTAATGGTTTTGTTTGAATCCCACATAATCAATGCTACGAGCATCAACCGGGAATATCTGCCAGTTGCTTTTAATCTCTACTTTCAATTCGCCACCCAAGTAAAGCCCCATCATGTCGAGTACGAAATGCAGTGCCTCTTTGTCAGCGCATAGTATCACCATATCATCCATATAGCGATAGTAGTAGATTTTCACCCCAAAACGCTTCATCACTATCTTAGCCAGTTCTTCTTTAACCCAATGGTCGAAATATGCTAAATAGAGATTAGCCAAATATTGACTTGTGAAATTGCCTATTGGCAGCCCCTTGTCTTTACCGTTACTATCTATTATCTTATCCAACAGCCTTAACAGTTGTTCATCCGCTATAGTGTAGCGGATTATCCTTTTCAATGCTGCGTGGTCTATGTTATCATAGAACTTCTTGATGTCAATCTTCAAACAGAACCTTGTACCTTTTCTGTCTATGATTAAAGCCGTATGCACATCCTCCATACATTTATGAATACCACGCCCTTTGATACAAGCGTATGTATTCGCAATGAAGAAGTTAGTCCAGTAACGCCCCAACACATTGATAATGCAATGGTGTACTATCCTGTCCGGGAAGAACGGGGCAATCATAATCACCCTTTCTTTCGGCTCATATATAACCTTAATCCGATATTCACCGGGGGTATAAGTTTCATTGCGCAAGTCCCAGTACAAGCTATCCAAATTCTCCAAAATGTTCTCATTGAACTTGGATATTTCGGTACGCTCTCCTTTGCCTTGCTGTGCCTTATATTGCGCCCGTATGAGGTTGGAGCATTCATATATCAGGTGATAAACATTCTTAATTTTCTTAGCTTGGGAAATGAATATCTTTCCTGTATCACCGACATATAAACCGCAATCCTCAAAATCCGAGTATTGATTAAAGCAGGTATCAGCCGTATAACATAACCCGTATTCAGTCTTTACTACACCCATTTGTGCCGTTGTTCTAAAACAGAGCTTTCAATTACTTACTTGCACCGTCCTAATCCATATTATTTTACCAACTATCAGACGTGCCGATAGTCCCTGTGAGGTAAGGGCGTGGCAGCAACAGTTATAAGTTGAAACCACGGTAAAAGCGGAACCCAATGTTCGCATTCGCATTCGAGGAACGATTATTCGCATTCAGATAACCGAAACCCGCATTCGCACCATTATTCGCATTAGCAGACAAAAGGGCACCAGCCGCCACAACCCTGTTATATTTTTATTTTTTTCAATCCAACGCCATTTTCGTTGCTCCGTTCACCGAGTTTTGCAGTCCGTCAAAAACGGCACAAGCGGAACCCAACGTACGCAACCGCATACGAGGAACGATAAGTCGCAAGCAGACAACCGAAACCCGCAACCGCACCATTAGCCGCATTAGCAGACAAAAGGGCACCATACCAGCCTACAGCAGACCACGTACTACCACCTGTGGGAGTCCAATAGTAATCGCAATACCCTTTATTACTTGAACCTCCTACTTTTTCGGCAAAGGAATAACCTTTAGTGGAATGAGCCATAGAAAGCACATAGCCCTCAGTTCGTGGAAGCTCCGTAATGGCTTCATATCCGATAGGTACGGTAGTAGCACTATCTGAATGAGAGGTGAATTTTGTCGGGTCTTCGCATACATAGGCAATAGATACATCCGCTTTATGCCAAATTAGTACATCATCAGCAAGCATCCACAAGTATTCATAAGGAGTTTCCAAGCCACGGTAAGAGGTTATTTGTACCACCTTATCGCCACCAGTCCATCCCTTGATGGTGTAGGACACCTTACCCGTGTTGTTCCCCAGCGTTGCAGTAACACCGCAAGGCACAAAGGGTCTGTAACCTCCCCATGTATTCCACTCCGTACCATTAACAACCGGACCACTCCCTAAGCCTCCTTGATGGAATCCGTCAGCAGTCAGCGTTTCGGTGTAAGCATCTTGGCAGTGCAATGAGGCATATTCCACACGTTGCAACCAAGCAATTTCATTGTACACCCTGTACGCCCCGTGGTGTGTTCCGTTCTTGCAAAGAGGACGAACACCAGCCTTTGAAATGGAAGTACGAGGCATACCCAACATGGAGTTGTAAGTACCATCCTTAGCGGCATCACCAGCACCCGAACCACCTCTGAATTGTGCGGCATTCGCTTTGAGTATAACAAATCCGTCTGAATCCCTTGCAATTTCATCGCCATTCCAAGTGAGCCAACATCCCGAAACGGCTACAGAGTTGGTAATATCCACCGTTGCATACCACGGGCTTACCGTCTTTCGTTCCATCTTGATAAAGCCGGGCAACGGATATTCGGAATAGGCACGAATCCATTTCGTTCCCTCTATTTCCAACTTGAAGTAATATTCCGGCTTTTCAAGCATTACATTACCGTCCGTGCTGTCAATCAAAGCCGTTGCACCCGAATCCTTTTTACGGCTGTCATTTTGGTTAAGGTAATACTTAACCGAGCCGTCAGGGTTTTCCACAAAGCGTTTCAGCTTCGCTTGAATGGGTAATGTACGGTGCAAATCCAAATTACCCACACGCTTTAGTTTGTAGTCCTGTGAGTTGAAATCACCTTGCACCCCATACCATTGGTCGTAAGGATATTGCGGTTTCGTGTTTCCGCTTCCCAATAATAATCCCATAGCTATAAGTTATTTAATAGTTTCACCAGCACCCCAATACACATCATATACCGAAAGGTCGATACCGTTTGGGGATATTACGGCTATCGCTCCGGGCGTCCAATCCCCGATAGGTACGGGGAACATACTAAATTCCTTATCACAAATGAGCTTGCATTTAAGCAGCGTACTTGTTTCCATCGTAACCTCTTTAGGTCGTACAAAGACGGTAAACGGAACACCACCCAAAGCAAAACCATTGGAAAGGTCTGTAACCTTACCTTTGGAAAGAATCCGTAGGCTGTACATCGTTGTTTCCATAATTCACTGAGTAAATCAAGTTTATTTAACTGCAAATATAATCATAAATGTGTTTGCTGAACACATTTATGATTATAATTAAAGTATATCATCAGATAATGAGGTATAACGTGCTTCAAGTTCATTGATTTTATCTCTTAGCAACTGCCTTTCATTATGCAATGCCTTTATCTCATACGGCATTGCATACCCCATTAGGGCGGCTTCGTAGCATTTGATTATCTTATAATCGCTACTTGCCAACACCTCCTTTGAGCGTTCAATCTCATGTGCCACCTTTTGAAAGTCGGGGACTTCTATGTATCTGAATGAAATCCTGTCCCCGGCATCGTATGGCACAATGCGCACAACATAGCCCTCCTTATCTGTGTTTTGTTTACTTTCATCTATTGCATCCACTGGCTTATATATGGTTGGCAGTTCAGCCACCTGTTCAATAACCGATACCATGCGTGTTGTTATTTCCCCCGTTTTCTCATTTCTGATTTTTTGAGGAATAGGGGCTATTTCTATACATTGTAGATAGTCGCCATCCATATATCCGTATAATACTCTTTCTTCCATATTTTTAGTATTTCCATCTACTTACTAACCATGCTTGTTTTTTAACTCCATCTACATATCCTACGGTATATACAAACATACCACCTTGACCCTCTCCAAAATCGTAGTAGTCATTTACCGAAGTATCATCATAGATTAGGTAGCCGCTTCTTGGTCTGAATCTCATATAGCCTCTCCACCACTGCTTTACAAATATAACCTGTCCTTCTTTAGGAGAAGCCGGAAGATACACTACTGATGCGGCAGACGTGTACCCTATTACCACGGTATCTTCTCTATTCAAATACCATGTGTTATTCGACGTTCCTGTAATACACTTTCGACCAAAAATCAAGCCTCCGGCAAATAAATCATAGAAGAAACCGCCAAAGGCTGGTGCAGTCCCCGAATTAGAAGCCCGACCATAAACACCTGCCACGATTGTATCTACCGCATTTATAGCCCATGTTCTTGCCGGAACATTTGCAAAACCAAGCCCAACAATAGCCCCACGGTGCGTATATCCGCTACTTGCTGGCATACCGTCCGTACCTGCCATATTTGAGAATATTCCCGTTGGTGACATATAGGAAACCGCATTAGAATAGTTAGGAGCATTTTTAGCCCTTGTTTCAAAAATTCCACGGTTGGCATCTATTGTCATTTTTGCGCCAAAATCAACGAGCGCATAATCACCACCACCACTTGAAGATTCAATATAAATACGAGCCATTGAAGCATCCAGCTCTACCCTGTTACCATTACCCATAGTGGAAACAATCTTACCGCCCTTAATAAACCAATCTCCAATGTTTGCCCCCTCAGCCAATAACAAGTTTGTGGCAATAGTTTCAAATTGCGCTCCAAACGTATTCCATTTGCTTGTTGTCGTGGGAGTGACATTTGAGAATGTTCCTGCATCAATACGGACTATATAGTATTGATTGTTGTATTTTACAGCATCCAACCGTTTGCTATTTCCGTAATAAGTCTTGGATGAATCATAAATACCCCTATAAACAAGTACGGGGCTATCGCCTTTCTCCCCCTTATCACCCGGCTTTCCATCTTCACCTTTATCACCTTTCGACCCCGTTACACATATTGCAGCCGTAGTGTCGCTCGTTCCATTCGTATAAGTGATAACCGAGCGTGTCCATATATACCATTTGTCTTTCCAAGTTGGGCGTGTTGTACTCCATGAGCCATTAAGTAATGAGGTTGCCGAACTGGATAGGTAGTATTGTTCAATAATAGAACTTACGCCAACACCGCTATCACCCGTAGAGCCTTTGCCGCCTGTAATACAAACCGCCTTAGTGTAGGTAGTCGTGTTGTCTGAATAAGATACTTTCGTTCTACTCCATATATACCTCCCATTTATCCATGTCGGGGCGGTTGTCTGCCACCCCGTAGTAGGCGCAACTGAATTTGACGTGCTTTGTGCATATTCCACATCTGCCAATGTCACACTAACACCATGCTTTCCATCTTCACCATCATAAGGATTTACACGAATAGGGGTACTCCATTTCTGTATCATCAGGTCTGCTTTGCCATTCATTACGGAAGCAATGTCATTCACAGGTAAAGCCCCCATCAACAAACGTATATCATCGAAATACACGGCAGAACCGAATACATCATCATCGTAAATAGCAAAGCCTACAGCCATGATATTAACGCTACCACTATGTAATTGCTCTCCGTTTTTGAATACCGTAACGGTACGGTCATTAAAACGGAATGCAAGGTGAAACCACGTATTAGGCGTGATTGCAATACTCTTTTCCACATAGTGCCTACCGTTATATCCGTTCAACATCCACTTGACTTGATTTTGGTCTGACTTCATCCAAAAACAGAGTGTAAAACTTTCCCCAAAGGGTAAATCATAAGGAATACGGCTCTCCATTCCACCACTCAGATTGAGGGCATATCTCGTTCCGTCTTTTACTACCGTCCCACCGCCCAGCACACCATTATAACCGTTACCCGAAATATCGGCAATGCTTGAAGTGTCGTTAGCTTCAATGGGCAAATGAAATTTGGTACGGTCTGCAAGCCCGGACTTCTTAGCCATTGTACACCAAATATATTCCAACGCTCCTACTTTCGGCATTTCCGTACTCCACCCGGTAGGGTTGGAAGAATTAACATCCAAATCGGGCGGTACTAAAGTCGAGCCATTTTTAGCGTAACGATACTCGTAATATTCACCAGCTCCGGCATCCGTTCCACCTGTACCCGATTCGCCTTTAATCAAAGCCCAAGTGTAATCCATCGGATTATCACTGTCTTTCTGCACGTAGTCGGTGTATTGCCCTATGTAGTCGCCCGGCTCTTCACCATTGTTTGCAGTGAACGACATTCCCCCGTTGTCCGAATACTTGATATGGAAGTATGGAGTACGCCCATCTTCACCGGGTAAACCGGGCGTTCCGTCTTGTCCTTTCGTGTCGCTCCACTTGTAGGCACTTGGTTTGTCGCTATCGGTGGGTATCATATCCACATACAAACCCAACCATCTTCCGGGTGTTTCACCGTTTCCGGCTGTGAACGTTTTGCCGCCATCATCGGAATACTTCTTATGAAGATAGCTACTCTTTCCATCTTCCCCCTTAATAGCTCCAACATCTTTCCAGTTCGTGCCATCCCAAATATAGAGGTTGCCCCCGATTAGATAAGCATCGCCCTCTGAATTTCCAACGGTAGGCAGTTGTGAAACATTGTCCTTAGAACCTTTGATATTGATTGAAGTACCATCAGCACCACGCACACGAAAAGGAATACCCCACGCACCCTCCGTATCAGTCTTGGCGTTCTTTATACTCATCCAAACCACGTTTTCGGACGAAGTTCTGTGCCAACCTCCCGTAGAGCCATCCCCCGTAGGGGTGGCAGGCTTGGTTTCACTGTCATTATAGGTATAGAATACGGATAAACCGCTTTCTCCCTTATCCCCGGTAGAACCTTTCGCCACAACCGACCAATATACGGAATTGGTAGGCAGGTTGCCCATGCTTGGTGTGGGGTTAGTGTATCGGTAGGTACACGTTTCACCATTCACCGTGTAAGCCACCTCATCCCCGGCATAGTACACGTACTTCGGGTTATATGTGCCACGGAACACCCCGATATGTGAGGTGTCCCCACTATCAGAAAGCAAACGGACGTTGTGCAACGTTAATTGGCGTTTTGCCGTTACGTTCCAATCAATAGAACTTGAAGAATCACCGATACGGAACTTGTTGCCGTCCAAATCCAAATAGCACTCCTTATCGCTTGTTATAATCTTACCCGTAGTGATAGTGTTCCCATTAATACGGGTAAATCCGTAGGTGGTGGTAAAGTCCCTGAAATCATCATCCGAATGCACTGACCCCAATATACCCACTTGGAAATAATAGTTATTCGGGTCTTCGGTTGGTTCAACCTTTAGTTGTTCCTGTGTCACATACCAAATGCCATCCGTGCTTTTCTTGGAACACTTGGCAAACACATAGTACCCCTTTGGGCTTGATAGAGTGAATGAGCCAGCCGCCATGTTCCAATGCTTGATTATCTCATCATCAATAGTCAAGTGAGCCAATACCCCGGCAGAAGCATCAAAACGATTGGATATTCCGTTTACGTTGGCTTGCAGTATCACATCTATCAAAACAAATTGTTGGCTCTTAGACCCCACCGTAAGCATATTGGTGTCAATGGAATTGGGCTTGATGTTTTCGGGGTCAAAATAACCGTCCGTATCATACACCATTGTACGCAGTTCCTCTGTTGTACGCCATCCCCTCCGTGCCTTAGTCAAGTCCCGAAGCCGATTGTTTTCTATGATTGTTTCGTGCCGTCCAACATCCACAACCGTTTGAGTGATTGGGGAAATGGCTGTAATGTCCGAAAGGGTCAGTGTATAGTCATGCTCCACAAGCAGGTTCTTTGTCACCTTTTGGATGCGGATATTCTTTTCAATACCGAAACGCTCATCTTTCACGGGTACATAGTTACCCACATGAAAGACGGTTGTTTCGCTATCGCTTGGCAAAGCGTTCAAAAAATAGGAACGTTCAAAGGTAAGCTGATATTGCGCCCGTGCCTGTGTGCGTGGCTTGAACTCGTTATATCCGGCATACCATAAATCTTCCTCTGCATCATCTTCATAAGATTTAGGCAGGTGAATATCCGTAATCTTATACGTGTCACCCTCCGTTATTCGGTAAGCCTCGCTTTCAGTGGTAGGAATAGTTAGCCCCCTGTTGTCCGTAAATGGAATGAGCGTAAACCTTTTTGTTGCATGGTCGTATCCTCCCTTTTTCGCCAATTCAAATTGTTGTCCGGCTAATTTACCCGAAATGAAATTAATCTTTGCCGATACCTCGTTAATCAGATACTTTGTACCTTTATCGTCTTTCTCGTTCAGGTCAAAGTCCATTGTATCATCAATGAAGCTGTTTATATCATCAGCCACCAAAGCAGTAACCGTACCCGTCCGTTTCGGGAAAATATTATCATACGTCACAGCATCCTCATCACTACCCAGTGCATCCCTCAAATCGCCATCCTCCAAATAACGCTTGTTATCATCGGATATGCCTATATATTCGCTCTGAGGCGGTACTATTGTACCGTCCCATAGTTTGTGTTCCTTTTTGTTCAAACGCACTGGAAACGGAAGCTGTAGGCGTTCTGAATAGTCCCTGTAATCACTCCGAATGTTGGTCGTGCCACCCTCCACCCAAAGTCTTGTGATAATGGTCTTATCATCTACCTTTTGCTCTTTGAGCTTGTACAAGCCGTTGCCTTTGCCCCACTCAAAGAAAGCGTTGCCACCCGGGGGCACAACTTTTGCACCGAACTTTCCTATGTGGATGGTACGCACCCCGTCCTTTTGGGTAATGAGAAACTCCAAATCAAATTCACGGTCACTGCAAAGCATTTGCAAAACCTGTAGGCAATTGTTACGGGCAAAGGAAATGGTACGTGGTTCTGTGTCCGGGCAATTAGCTTCATCGAAAGCCCATAAGCCCGGATAGTCACGGCTCACGTTGTAGATAAGCACCTTTACAAAGTCCCGGATATTATAAGTGAGGTCAAACGTGCTTTTGCTGGATTTCCCGTTTGCATCGGTGTTTCGGTACAGGCTTTTCATCAGCTCGTACATCACTCCGTAGAAAGTGGCATCATGCACATAATGGTTGTCCGAAAGCATTTCACGGTTCACCTTAGTACGGATGGTGTATTCTTCACCCTCCACTATGATTTTATCTCCCTTGCCTAAATTAAGCAACTCAGAGGAAACAATGGAAAGCTGTACGTTATCATCCCCCATTAAGGAACTGTTTTGAGCGGCTGATTTCAGCGTACAAAACGGCTCTTTGGAAAACAAGCGTACCTTTTCACCGTTGCGCCTGATTATTTCAAGAGTTCCCATATCACAATAGCATTGGTTTCAAATTTTTCAATGTCTTCAATCACGCCCGAAACGATTATCTCGTATTCACCGGGTGTAACGTAAGTGTGTTCTATCGTTTGTTCGCTGCCGGACACATCGTAAGTGTGCGTGCCGTCACCCCAATAGATATTAAGCAGCTTGGACGAAGTGACGGTAATCGTAGCCTTGCCGTTTGCAGTTCCACCTATATATCTAAGCACCTTTTTCACAGGTTCATCTTCCACCAGCTTTAAACGGAATGTACCCACCATCAAATCGTTGCTATATTGTCCCCAGCTCTTTTCCGGGTCTGCCTCATCCAGCAATTCCACTTCATATACCAAAGGCTTTGCCTTTCCGTCATAGTCCACACGCAAACGGTGGTTCCCCTCCGCATCGAATTGGGAAAAGAAAAGGTTTACCCATTCCACATAGGCGGCACGTCCCGAAGCCTCAATAAAGCAATCCAGTGTAATGTTGCGTTCCTTGTAGCGTGGTCGCTTCTTATCCCTTACAATACCGTGGTAATTGTCCCAGTTCACTTGCAAGGCTTCTTTGCGCTCCAACCGTCCAACCAATCCGGCACTTTTGGAAACGAATACCCCAAACTCCTTGAAGTTCTTTCCGTCTATGAAATATTCCACATCCGTATCTTTCTGCAACTCGAATATTTCACGGGGTTCTTTCGCCACGTCAAACAGTTTCACTTCGTCCAGCAAGGCTTTCGTCCCAAAAAGTGATTGGTCGTTGATGGAAAGCCCCGTTGGTGTCTTTGGTAATATTTCACTGAATATCCGGGTCGTGTTCTCATAGACGGTAAACATATTGCCGGACTTAACGAAAGCAAAGAAAATCCAGCCATCGGGCATTACATCAAGCCATTGCTCTTTATAATTGTCTATACCGGGCATATTCAGCACCCAGCCTAACTTTTGAGAAACAGGCAGCACCCAAAAACAAAGTGTAAAATTACCGCTAAAGGGTATGGAACGAGCTGTTTCGCATTCGCCCGTACCATTCAAAGCAAGTGATTTACCCACTTTAGATTTCTTAGAAAAATCCGCACCATCCGATAAGGTGGCATCGTTGCGGTACTGTGAAAAGTCGTAAGCTATACTACCGTCCGGGTCATCGAAAGGCAGGTGTAAAATCATGTTCTTATCCATATCAGTAAGTATTTTTATTCATTTGTCTAACTTCTATCCCCACTCCCTCTATATCCGCTTTGGCATTGCCATACAGATTCACAAGCACCTTTGCATCCGTTCCGGCTACCGCCACATACAGATACGAGTTATCGAAAGCGTCTATGGTAACAATCGCATTGTCCGACACGTTTACGGCACTATGGGAATCATGCCGTGCATATACCCGTGAAACAGAATAGCCGTCATACTCCAACATAGCTTTGCAGTCACCATTCAGCACCACATCGGGTAAATTCACCTTATCCGTAACCTCATCATCCACAAACACCCCGTAAACCTCGCATTTGCCTTTGAAGTGTTCCCGTATAAAGTCAAGCGTGGGGTAATTCTCCGATATACAGAAATCTATGCCCTTAATGTAAAGCTGTATCAGTTGCTCATAGTCAAGCCCCGTTCTTAGCTTCATTTGCCACATCCGGCAAAGCCCCTTTGCCTTGCCATCCTCTTTAAGTTGTTGTACCAGTTCCATAACTATGCTATTCCTTGTGATAAAAGTGAACTATCTTTATTTTCAATGCGCTTCAAAGTAGTTTTAATCTCCGTCAGCTCTGATGCACTCAACTTCGTGTTGGCGGCTATTTCGGCTTGGTAAACAAGTGCCTGCCTCATAATAGAGGTTTGGTCGCTTTGGTTTATGACAAAGGCATTCAACCGCCCGGCTATCACACCGCCCGTTTCCTCATTCATGGAAGTAACCGCACCCGTAAGGGGGTCTTGCTGTACGGTTTCTTCCTCCACATCCTTAATCCAATCACCAATACCCTCCAATGCGGAATTGAACAAATCCCCGGCAGCGTTCACCATCCTTTCAAATTCTCGCTTCTCTACATCGGTCAGTTTCCCGTCTTTCATGGATTCTCCCAAATAGAGAACGGCATCATTGATTCCCTTTGCCAAAAACTCACGTTTCAACGCTTCCACAACCGCTTTTTTAAGGACTTCTTTTGTCTTTTCGCCCAATGCTTCCGCTGCATCCTCACCTTTGCAATAAGCATCTACCAACGCATCGGCAAATTCATCAATGGCGGTTTTTACATCCGTTCCGGCAAGCGTTTCCATCATTGACCTATCCAAATCCTCTATCTGTTGGGTAATGGATTCTATTTGCTCGTTCCACTGTTGGATTTTTCCGTTATCGGTTTTCTTCTTATCCTTTTCAGCTTGAATTTGCTTTCTTAAATCCTCTTGTTGCTGTTTGAGGTTCTTTTTCTGAGCCTCATAGATAGAAAACATATCTCCGTTTTCTTCCGCATTCTTCAACTGTTTGTTGAGTTCCTTAATCTCCTTGTTGAGTTGAGCGTAACGGGCAAAATCCCAATTCTTCTTTGCTACGTTGGCTTCTTGTTCCAAAGCCCGTATTTGGTCGTTAATCAGTTGGATATTCTTTTCGTAGGCTTCACGTTGGCTATCATTGAACACCCAATAAGTATTATTGTAGGCTCGTTCCAAACGGCTGTAGGATTGTTCCAGCGCATCTATTTCCTTTTGCAGATTTTGAATTTTCTTCTCATACTTGGAATCATGCAATTTGGCAAATATGCCCACTACAGAAGTAACGGCACTTACCATACCCGTAACGCCTCCCAATATGTCACCGCTCATCATTTTACCTACAGAGGCGGCGGCATTGCCCAACTGCCCGAACAACTCCATTGCAGTGCCTAAGCCGTTTGCCAAATCATCCTGTCCCAAATCAGAAAACATGGATGCAATGGCATTGCCGCACGTGGTAGCCGTATCGGTAATCGTTTCAATGGACTTGGTTACGCCTTTGGCGGCTTTCTTCATGTCAGCCTCTGCCTTTTTCACATCCTCATCCGTACCCTTTCCGGCAGCAACATTCGCTTTGGCTTCTGCCAGCTTCTTTTTGGCTTCAATGTAATCATCATAGAACGTGCCTAAAGCCTTAAAGGGATTCTTTGAAATAAGCGTTTCCTTTGCTTGATTCAAACTATCAATCAAAGCACGGTAATCTACGGGATTCAGTTTCAAATCCGCATCTTTTAGCTTTGTTTCAATATCAGCCACCAACTTATCTATTTCAGCTACAGAAAGGCTATCCAAATCGCCAAATAACTTCTTCCAACTATCCGATTGCTTTAACATATTGGCGGTAAGGGTGCTTAACGCTTCTGCCTCCGACTTGTTTACTTGGTTAATCCGTTCTTGGTCGCCCGTCTTTTGAGCGGCAGCACGCAGCAAGGCGTATTCCTTTTGGATGTCATTTCTTTGTTCCTCAAAGGTTCTGTAAGAGGAAAGTATCTTTTGCTGTACTTCTTCCTGTAACTTTTCATCTTCTTCTGAAACAAACAAAGTGGCTTCCGCTTTTTCGTCAGCACCCACAAGCCCGGAACTTCCATTAGCCAGCTTCTCTTTTGCATCGGCTATGGCTTCCAACTTCTCGGCAAGTGTTTGGGCTTGCTGAATGGTCTTAGATACAGATTCCTTGAAAGAATCCATAGCGGACTTTGCCCCCGTGATTTCATTGTATTGCATATTAAGGGAAATAAGTTGGTTACTTTCTCCCTCTGTGAGTGTTCCGGCTTGTTGTTTATCCTTTAGAGCCTTGATTTCATTTTCCACATACTCCTTGTATGATTTACCGCCTTTTAAAAGCGTGGCAAATTGGGTATTGGCTACATCTTCGCCCATGTTACGCACCCAACGGAAATACAAGGCATATTGCTGTTTCTTGTACTCTATTTCACCGTCAAAGAGTTTGTTTTGGGCTTTGTCATATTTCTTGTTTTCAAGTGTTCGCCTTTCATCGAAGCCGTCCTTTTCAGACTTAGATAAGCCACCTTTTCCGGCATCCTTACGAGCTTTAGCCAAAGCCTTTTCCTCTTTGTCTATATTATCCAATGCCTCCTTGTGTTGGAGCGAAAGGGTGCGCTTGCGTTTTTCGTAGCCCTCTTCCAAGACTGCAATACGGTCAGCCTCCAATTTGCGGTCAGCTTCAAGTTGCCTTTCACGTAGTTGCTTGGCGGCACTATCCGCTTTATCCCCCGTGGTATGCTTGGGTAAACGGGCTTCCAACTTCTTTATTTGCGTATCATAACTCTTATAGTCAGAACTACCGATAATGGCAGCTTCACGCAATTCTTTAAGCTGCTTGATACGGTCTGATATTCCCTTTTCCGTGTTAAGGTTTGTATTCTTGGTGTTTACAGCACCATTCAATTTATCCAACAAGTCTTTCAGCTCTTTCAGTTGGGTATTATCGGCTTCCACCTTTACCTTTTTGGCATTGAGGGTATCAATACTTTTCTGAGTTTCACCTATTTTCTTATCCAGCTCGTTAAACGACATAGCCACATAGTCGGTACTCTCTGTTACAGAAGTCGTATCTTTTTTACCATAGAATTTTTCAAGTTGCCTATCTACCTTGCCTATGGTTTCATCTGCCTTTTTTGCTGATTGTGCGACACTTTCAAGATAAGTTTTTATATTTTCCTTGAAAGCATCCATTTCTTTACCTGTAGCCCCGGTGGACTTTTGTACGGCAGAAACAATGCTATCCAATGAGTTGTTGAACGCATCGGTATAGGCTTGACCTGTTAGCCCTTTCAATTGGTTTGCGGATTCTACCGCCATAGATTCTACCGCATCCCATACAGCCCCCGAAGCTCCACGAATAGAACTTGAAGCCACATCAACAACCTTATTCATCATAACGGTTACACCCTCCGGGGTGGTTTCCATAACTTCTTGAATTTCTTTGTAGGTTGCATCTTCGGCATTCTCTTTCAGCTTATCAAGTGCATCCGTTTGGCTTTGTACCAGTTCTTGCATAGCTTGTTCGGTATATTTAGCCTTGATTTTTTCGGCTGTAGTTTGCTGAATGGCTGTAGTCAATTCCTCATATTTAAGACGCTGTAAATCAAGTGTAGCGTTTTCATCAAGCAATGTCTTATTATATTGTTTACATACGGCATTGATTTTTTCAATCGTATTTTTATGTGTTTGAGTTCCTTTCTCCGTATTTTGCAATACGGCAAAAAGTAAATTCAAATCGTCAATCTCTTTTTTCGTGGTATCTTGAAATTCACCCGTTGCCGTGGTCGCTTCTTTTTGTTTGCCCGTAAAAAGAGTAATTACACTGACTAATGCACCTATCAATCCCATTACCCAGCCGATAGGATTGCTCATCATGGAAGCCCAAAGAGCTTTCACCGCTACCGTTGCTTTTGTCGTGATTGCAGTCAGTACGGAAGTTACAGCCCCTTGTGTTGTCTTTGCCGTAGTATCTGCCACGGAAGCGGCTGTGGATTGCTTGGTGGCTGTAGCTTCAAGTAGTTTTTTCTTTGCGTAAAAATCGGATTGGGTGGCTAAAGCCGTCTTTCGTGCGATAGCTGCGTTATCCTCCGCTGCCTCCATCTTCTTAGTGGCAATGGCTATCTTTTCAGCGTTCCCAGTCTGTTGTGCCCTGTACACTTCCAAATAGGCACGTTCTACAGCCGCCTTTGCCGCCAGTGCATCAGCCCGTGCCGATTCCATCTTTACGGCTGCTGCCTTGACATCGGTACGCATGGCATTTAAGGTAGCCGCACTGTTTTGTGTCTTAACGGCAACCTCATTTTCCAAAGCGGCACGATACACGGCACTTTTAGCCGACAAGTCTAACTTGCTTAGAGCTTGCTTTTGTTCAACGGTAAGAACACTCAGAGCCACCGCCTCATAATTGGCAGAAGAAGCCGTTAGATTCAAATTGGAAAGGTATTCTGCTTGTTGGATGGTAAGCATTTGTTGAATGGTGGCAATGCGTAACTGCTTTACCATGTTGGCGTGTTCCTCTACCGTCAGTTGCGCTTGCAATGCTGCGACATGGCTGTTTTGGGCTGCAACCATCGCTTTTGTCTGAGCTACCATCTGCCCAGTAGCAACGGCTTCCAACTTCATTAAGGAAATCTTAGCCTGCCTTGCCGTGTTATCCAAAAGAGCAACGCCCGTATATCCCTTTGTGGCTAATGTATTCAGTACAATAGCGGCTTTCACGCTTCCATAGCCTATAGCAACGGCTTTCAAAATACGCAAAATATCATCCAAATGCTCTGCCATATAGGTAGCACTTTCAATAGCTCCGGCAAAAACATCTTGGTTATCCGCACCCAACTTGTTTAACGATTGTTCCCACGCATCACCCATGTTGGAAATCATACCCGTTAGGGACTTGCTTTGTTCTTGCATGAGGTTGTAGTAAGTCCCGGCTTTACCCGTCATGTTTTGGAAAGCCTTTTCTACTTCCGCAAAGCCAACCTTACCCTCCGTTACAAGGCTGGAAACTTCATCTTTGGTTACGCCAAGCACTTTAGCCAGTTCCTCATAGATGGGAATACCACGCCCGGCAAACTGCCTAATATCCACGGTAAATGCCCTGCCTTGTGTCCGTAGCGTTCCATAGAGGTAGGCAATATCCTGTAGTGGCGCACCCACGCCCGAAGCCACGTTACCAAGCATTACCAGCTCATCCACCACATTATCCACGGTTGAGCCGTAAGCAAGCATCTGTTTGGCACTACTCGCAATGCCCGAAAGGTCAAACGGAGTTTTGGCGGCTGTATCAATAAGCCTATCCATCAAGCCCTTTGCTTGCGTACCACTTTTGAGCATGGTTGTAAAGGCAATTTCCAACTGTTGAAACTGCCCACGTGTTTGCACGATACTTTGAAGCAAAGTCCCCATACCCTGCCCAACGAGGTAGGAAACAATGTATTTCGCCCCATTTTGCGCAAAGCTCTGAATGGAGTTATCCATCACAGACGATTCCGATACGGCTGTGGATGAAACCTGTTTGATACTCCTTTCCATCGCTTGTGCCGACACGTTGAAATCATTTATATCAAGGGTGGCTTTGAACGCCAACGCTCCGTTTATATTATCCATTACATTATTCCTTTCAGATAATTCTTAATATCATCCTTTGTCTTTAGCTGTACAGGCGGCTTCCCACCATCTTTGTTTCCGTCCGTTTGCTCCGGCTCTTGTTCCACACGTGCCGCATCTGCCAGCATGATTTGTACGTTTAGCCAACTGATACCCCAAAGCAGATAATCGTAAGTCCAGCCAAAGGACTTGATAATTTCCCCACGATTACCCCACGGGCTATTTAGCCCGATTACTCTACTCGGTTTGCTTTGAGTTTCTTCGGATTGGTCGTTCCTATCTCCCGTATTGACCGAATAGAGGACGTAAAACCCCCGGGATTCATCATTTGGCTTATCACGTCTGCCAGCTTTTCAAGCCGGGTAGATGTAAGGTGTTCCATGAAAAACGCTTTCAAGGCTTTCACCTCTTTGTCTTTAGAGGGGTCAGCTACCACGGGATTGTTAAGCACGGCTACGGCTGCAATCTCAGCCATCAGAGGAATATACTTGAAAAGGCGTTTGCTTTCCTGTATGGGTTCGGCTTGTATCTTTTCCTCATCGTATTCTATATTCAGATACAACCGCCTCAAACAATCCATCGTACCCAAATAAAGAGGCTTCAAATGGAAGTGGCGCATATATACACGCTCCATAGTTTGCAAAGCGGCATTGGGTACTTCTGTTTCGGACACATCCCAGCCTTTGGGA
Organism: uncultured Phocaeicola sp.; assembly: GCA_948956705.1. Next base: position 95,741 of record CARCZS010000002.1, on the reverse strand, counting down.
ATACGTTTGTCACGCCACATCTTTACATGGTTCGGAAAATGCTTATTCCACCAACGGATGAAGCGTGGCGGTTTTACCGGGTTAATTTTAAGCGGTACATTGAATTTCACTCCCATGTTCACAAGTGCCTGTATCGCCTTTTCTTCGATTTCCAAGCGTTCTTCACGGGTCAATTCACGTTCATTATTCAGTTGTTCCATTTGTCTTAAAAGTTAAAAAGCCCCCCATCCGGGGATAGGAGGCTATCGGTTCTCAGACTTTTTCAGTGTCATGCTACTGTTGGGTCGCTCATTTCCTCGCTTGCTTGCAAGTTTGATTGGAACTTGATAGTCATAGGCACAAGGCAGATACCCTTTGAAGAATAGGTAATCTCGAATGTCGGGATGATACGCACATTGGCACACCCGATAAACAAGCCCTCTTCCGGTTGAATCCATAACGCCCACTCCTTGTATTCCAATTTTCGTGGACGAATCCAAGTGCGCTTGCCCTTTTCTCCAGCAATAGTACCACCGAAATAACGTGCAAGCAATTCCAAATCCGGGTCCATCAAAGAAAGCTCCACATTTGTAGGTGTTTCACCCACCAACGTAATAACCTTGCTTGACGTTTCCGACTTATGTTCCGTGATTTCGGGAGAATCATCTTTCAAGTTGCAAGTGTCTTGATACACATCGCCCAAATCAAGCCATTGGTTGCCTTTTGCGGGCATACTTCCATCGGTCATGGCAGGGGCGATATAAATCTTTTTCAACCCCATTGTTGCTAAAATCGGCATAATCTTAATTTTTTATTAGTTGATACTCTTTTCTCTTACTGTAAGCTCCAAAGCAAGGGAAACAAAATGTTCGTTTTGGTCTTTCTCCTTAATCGGTGGGTTAAACCGCCCTATGTTCCAGTTATAGCCTTTCCCACTTTCATAATGGTTTTTCAACACCTCAACCACCTTTGCCCTTATCTCTATGAGCCTCTTAAAATGTGTCCTGTAAACGGCTTGCCCCTTGCCTTTGGCTATCACCTTATCCGGCACATGAATATTCACGTTTATCTGACCGTAGCGCACGGATGCTTCACCGTCTATCGTATGAGGGACAATTATCACATCCTCTTTGGTGTAGTCGTTACGCTCGTAATCAATCACACCCGAAATGAAGTTTTTCACCTCGCTTGCTTGAAGCATGGCGTAAACCTTTGTTGCTATTTCCTCAGTCGTTATCATGCTGCGTTCCCGAATAATTCGATTGCTTTCTTATTAGCTTTCATCACCAACTTGTTAATCTCGGCAGGAAGTTCGCTTTTGGCTTTCAGTTCGGCAGGTAGAATCACGTTGTACCCTTTGGCTTCCACGTAGGCGGCATAATTCATTCCGGCTACTATAATGAGGGAAAAAGTGTTTGGCAGCGTGGCGGCATACTTCATTGCAGCCTCCAACATGGCTTTCGCACCCTCTCCGGGCTGGTCTGACCCACCATAGTAAACGATTTCCTTATTCTGTACCACGGCATAGCCTATAGAGTTGGTTAAATTGCCCGTTTGGTCTTGGTAGTTGTGGCTATCCTTAGCATACTTAGCCAGCTTTTCGCCCATGTATTTTAACAAGGTTACGAAAGCCAATTCAAGTTGCTTTTGGAAAGCAGCCACGGGGTTTAAGATAGCCCCTTTGTCAAACATCGGCATTATCCCCATATCTCTATGTATTTAGGGTTTGTATCATCTATTCCCGAAATGGTGAACTCATCCACACCTCCACGCTCCAAAGTCACTTCCACACGTGCGCCTATACTCAAATCACCCTCAAAGTAGGATGGTAAAAACACATCAAAGGTGTATGAATACATTTGCCCGTCCGTTCCCAATCGTTGCTTGGCAGGTATGAATTTCTCCACTTGACACTCACAGCCTTTCACCCACACGGGCGCATCATCGTCCGTGTAAAATCCCGTTGCTTCATCCCTCGTTGCTTCAAGGGGCAAAGCGGTGTATCTGAAAGTTCCGTTATTCCGTGCCATATCACCACAAATTAGAGCCGTCCGTAATGGAAGAAACTTCGACAAAATCCGAAACGTCCAAACCGTTCTCGTTGCAAAGGTCTTTAATGCGCTTCTCCAACTTCTCCACGCTGTAGCCTTGTGAGGACTTACCTAACGTGTCATTGGTAAGCACAATCATCCGCTTTAGCACCTTTATAGCGGCTATGGCTATCGTGCGTTGGTCTGTGTCGGCATTGTACTCACTATCCCAGTCGCTTATCTTCACATCAGCAAGTGCCTTTTGCAAAGCAAGGCGGCTTGGGGTATAGGGTTCAAGCTCACCCACCAACGCATTGTATTTTGTCAAAGTTCCCATCACTACTATTTTTCAAGGGCTTCTTTCAAAGCCGTTACACTCTCATCTGAAAGGGCTTCAATCGCTTTGGTTACACCTTTAACCCCGGCATTTTTGGCAACGGGGGCATTGATGGATTCCAAAGCATCCTTTACCACATTCAAATCATATTCATTGTCTTGGAAAGTGACCTTTTCAGCCTGTTTGCTTTCCAAAGACTTAATCACACAAATGCCCCTTGCAACCAAATCATTAACTCGGTTAAGCTCATCGGTATGCAAGGTTTCACCTACCTTGTAGATTTTGCCTTTGTCGTTTTTGTCTATAAACGCTTTCTTTACTGCCAGTTCCATAAGCAAAAGATTTAGCCTACTTCAAGAGCTGTTGCACTCTCAAATTCGGATTTAGTCCAATAGGTACGTGCCACACCATTTGCATCGGCTGGTACTTCCTTTTCCTCAAAGCCACGCACCTGTAAACAGATGATAGCACCAATTTCAGTGATAAGAGGCAACAAACGTCCAGAGCCTTGTGTATATTCGGCTGCAACTTGACCAGTGGATTCCCCGGTACGCCACTTGGCGATACGAATACCACCGCCAGCGTTCATGTAGTCCACGTTTTCTTCCTCTATCAACTCGCTATCTTCAATGGCGGGCTGAATTTCACCGATAACCCCGGCAGGCTTGATACAGATAAAGTTGTGATTCCACGGTTCAAGCGATTTACGCTTACCGTCCATATCCATACCCATTTTACGGGTAATCACCGTTACAGGGGGGATTTCATTACCAGCAAGCAAATCTGCCATCTGAGCCGTTGTTACGGTCTGAGCCTTTTTATCGTTACCATGTACCAACAAACGGGTCGTTTCGTCCATACGCAACCAAAAATAGAGGTCTTGGCTCATAAGGATTTCGCCCGGCTCAATGCCACGGTTACGCAGGTCACTACAGATAGCCGACAACATCAAAACGGGGGACAACTTGCCAGCTTTGGTATTGGCAGAGTTCCACAAGAAAGCTGATACCAGCTTGTTTGTTTCCGGCATTTGATAATCCACCTCGTACTTACGTCCACCCGGATTGTTGATTTCCGGCACGAACTGAGCCACACCCCAATTAGAGAATGCCATCAGAGCGATAAAGTCCATCACGTCCTTACAGCCCAAATAAGCATCTTTCATGTCGTGGGTAAGGAGCTTTTCAATTTGCTTCACCTTAGCGGATTCACTCAAACGGGGATTTTCGTAAACCTCCATCAGTTTACGGTAATCACGTGCGTACATGGGGAACTTGTGACCCACACGGGGGATTTCCTTAGTCCACACATCGAAGCCGTCAGAACGCCTCATAGGTGTAGGTGATTCATCACCAATCAATGTAGCCATGATACGCAAGTTGTACTTACCTACAAGTGCCTCGGCAGTCAATGACATTTGGGGCGTGTTGGTAGTAAACCAGCTATCACAGTACATCTTCTGAAAAAGGGTTGTTTCACGTTCGGAAGCCTTATCAAAAGTCTTTTTCCACGTTGCCAAAAAGTCAAGCGGTTTGCCGTCCTTGTGAAGCCCTTTGAATGTTGAAAAAATAGATTTCATGTCGTTACGCTAATTTTAGTTAGTGTGATTTCGTTAATTTCACGTGGGGATTCCCTTTCAAGTAATCGCCCGTAGTGTCCTTTTGCCCGGCAGGGATAGGCGGCACACGTCTTTCGTACATTGCGTATTGCATGGTGTCGGCAGAAACATCTACAGAGGTTTCAAACTCGCCTACTTCCACATCGGCAATCAGTACGGAGTTGGAAGTGCCACGCTCCTTTGATTTTGCGGCAGTTTGTCCGTCCGAAACAACCTCTACCAATACATCATCCTTTACAAGCCCGGCAATGGCTTTGGAGAGAGTGACAATGTAATTGTTTCCGTTTCGCTCAATCTTTTCGATTGTGGGAACATCGGCAATGGCTGTAGCGGCTGTGCCGTCTTTCAGCACCAAATCACCAACGGCAAAGCAAGGCTCGTAGAACTCATCCACGTACAGGCTTACTTTCTTGGTGTTTTCTGCATCCACTTCCACCACTTTTGCAGTCTTGATGACTTGCACCGTCCTTTTCACCTCATCCTTGATAGCAAGCGTTCCGGCAGGCACGGTATCGCCAACAGCGAAATGTTGGTTTTCCACGTCCAGATTGAAGCCGCCTTGCACGATAGAGGGCGAACCCGTGAAAATGGGTCGCATCCCGGTAAATGAAGCAGTCTTTCTTTTCATTTCATCTTTTATTTTACGGTTATTGATTCCAGCAAGCTATCAGCAGCTTCATCAATTTGCTTTTCACTTGCCGCCTTAGAACCCCCTGAGTGTTCATCATCAAGCCCATTTGTAATAAGCTCCTGTTTGTAAGCGGAAACGGCATCCTCAATATCTTCATCATCGGAGATTGATTTTGCCAAACGGTCACGGAGATAAGCCGGGATTTTGTGCTTTTCCATAGCCTTAACTACTTCCTTCGCACGGGCTTCTTTGCTTTCTTTGGCTTCGTAGTTAGCAATCTTTTCCTCCATTTCCTTTAACCTCTTTTCAGTCGCTTCGTCCAAAGCCACCTTGCCCTTACGTTTAGATTCTTCTTCCTTACGCTTTCTTTCTTCCTCTTCCTCATCCTCGGTTTGGGTTGGTTTCTTTTTGTTTGCCCATCGGGTTGCTTCACCTTGACTTTCCTTAGCCACTTCCGCAATCAGATTTGCCGTACTTTCTATTGCCTCATCATCGGTAGAATCATCCTCAATGCTGCCACCCATTTTTTCGGTTATCGCTTTAAGGTACTTCTCCGAAAGACCAGTGTCTTTACACAAGCCTTTGACTTTCTCAAAGAGTTTCTTATTCATTGTTGCTTTTGTTATTTAGTAAGTTGAACTTCTACAGAGCAAAGATATGAAATAAAATCATATATGCGTTCTATAAACACACATATTTTACTCGGTAAATTACTTGCCTATTAGCATCTTACGCTTAAAAACAAGACGTAAAAGCGATTTTTCATTTACTATATTCAATATAACAAATATGTGTTTGATTAACACAATAGGAATAATATTTTTCACTCAACAAAAATATATCCTCAAAAAGCACAAAATATATCCTGTTTTGCAGTAAATATATCCATTCGAGCATTTTCACCCATCTTAAATAAAGGAAATTACCACTAAAAGACTATCAAAACCAACTATCACATAGGTATTTTGAAAATATATCCAAAAATATATCCAAATACTTTGTTATATTAAATATATAGCCTATATTTGCATCGTAATAAGATTGATAACGTTTAAAATATATGTGATATGGATGTGAATTATATTCTAATAAAAGGAAACAAGCATTTTAAGTGCCACAGTTTAGCAGAAATGGCTATCTATTTTAGCTTGTCCGTAACCAGCAATGGAAGCGTAATCTGTGATGGCTACCATGATACAATGTCTTATTCTAAAGAGTGGAGCCACGAAGATATTATTACCGATTTCATACGCAACAGAGTAGAGAAAGTAGTACCTGATGTTGAAATATACAAAGTACAAAAATAATAATGCAACACTAAATTTTCAGATTATGGCAACTAAGAGTATTGATAAAAAGAAAACATTGGAATATGCGGTAGCATTTTACTTCTATGATTCGGGATGTGTAAACTTTATGATGGGTAATATCATGTACCAGCATATCAAAACCATTTATGACGAAAGGGCAGACGGCAGAGGGCAAAACACATTAGAGGTAGTTTACAACTACAAAAAAATGAAATATGAAGTGCTGTGCCTCACAGACAGCAAATTAGCTCAAAAAGAAATATCAATACTATAATACATATTGCCATGACACAGAAAGAATTTGAAGAAAGAACCGGGTTGAAGCTAACAGCGGACAACTATATAGAGGTTGAAACTTGCTACATGAATACAGACCTTGATAAAGATGCGTTTTGTAAGTTGTGGATGAAAAACCCGGCAGCTCTGAAAGAAATAGAGCAAAAAACGGTGTTAGTTCGTGAACTTTACGAAGAACGCAAATGTCTTGCAAACTTTCTTATAGAACAAGCCGAAAAGTGGAGTGCATCAGATTTAAGAGAAAAAGCAATAGCTATGATTGGAGAAAGAGAGTATCTCAGAAGAAAAATAGCCAAAGGGTACAACCTTTGGAAATTAGACAAAGAACTATTAGACGAAATTTTAAGAAAGTAATAACCAGTAGGGTAGCAATCCCCTACACAATGCAACACCGTATGAAAAAATATTATTTGCAAGGCAAAGAGATTAGCGAAAAACAAGCTAAAGCCATTGAAGCCAAAAATCAGAAGTACATAAGCAGCAATGATTTTACACTTTGGGCAAAGTGCCAATTTGTAACAGTAGTAACCAAGTAAATTTCAAAATTATGAATGAATACACTTATATCATTTTCGACCATAACGGCAGACGTTTGGGAAAGATTGAGTTTGGAGTGCGCAACAGCGTTCCATCCGCAAAAGAAATAAAAGAAGCCATTAAAGATGGTTTCCCAAATGGTGCGACTTATAAATTAATCGTTCCAACAAGCGTGTGTATCAACCAATAAAATTTTAGGATATGGGAATATTGAAAGATGCAATTTTAGCGGCAATACAGCAGGAACACCCGGATGCTCATTGGGTGGGAAACGAAAAACCCCACATGATAGAATCTACAGCGCAAGCAAAATACAATGACGTTAGACGTGTTGAACGCAATTATACTAAAGGCGTTCACAAGGCAAGAAAGGAGGCTCACAATGGCAATAGTAACAGTACAAGACATTTATAGATGTGATTCATGCAAGGCAGCATCAGACGAATTAGGAAGAGGATGTAAGCATGGTATGCTCTTCCCTCTAATGCTTATAATGGGAAACTTTACTGAGTGTATGAACTATGAGTTTGATGCCGAAAAGGTAAAACTTCAACTAAAACGAAAGGAGGCAAAATAAGATGGCAACACTGATAAAGACAGACGGAAGTAAATTGGAAATCCAACCTCAAAACGGGCTGGGCTTCCAACTGGATGAACTGCAAAAGTTCGTAGATGGTTACATTGATATTATAAACCTACACAATGGGGATATTCTCGTAATCAATGATAATGGGAAAGACGTTTTAGATTCCAACGAAACAGCCACGGAAATAGCGCATAAACACAATGCTATTTTTGGTTGGGATTATATTTGTGGCGATGTCGTTATGTGTAAAGATGAGGAGGTGCAATAATGGAAATTCATAAATTCCCTTATAACTGGAAGCTGGCAGAAGCCAATTTCACTAAAGACAAAGGCAAAGTGTTTTCTTGTTTTGCGTGTGGTGGCGGTTCAACTATGGGCTACAAGTTGGCAGGGTTTGATGTGATAGGTTGCAATGAAATAGACCCTAAAGTGAATCAGGTGTATGTAACCAACCATGCACCACGGTTCAATTTTTTAGGGGATATAAGAGAATTGAGAGAGAGAGAGCTACCGCCCGAACTTTATAACTTGGATATTTTGGACGGCTCACCCCCATGTTCCACTTTCTCCTTATCCGGCAACCGTGAAAAGGATTGGGGCAAAGAAAAGGTGTTCAGAGAGGGGCAAACGGCACAAGTTCTTGATACACTTTTCTTCGACTTCATTGCTTTGGCAAAAGCACTGCAACCAAAGGTTGTGATAGCGGAAAATGTGAAAGGCTTGCTTATGGGTAATGCCATAGATTATGTAAGGCGCATTTACAAGGACTTTGAAGATGCTGGGTATTATTGCCAACACTTCTTACTTGATGCTTCTAAAATGGGAGTACCACAAATGCGAAACCGGGTGTTCTTTGTATGTATTAGGCATGATTTGGGCGTGAATTTCTTGAAAGTGTCTGACCTCTTCAATGTTGAGCCGCATATTAGCATGGACTTCAACGAGCCGGGGATTTGCTACGGAGAATTTGCGGATTACATGGGCAAACCATACGGCAAGCGCATGAAAGAAATGTTTGATAATAGAACACATGGGGATATTGATATGTCAAATGCTTATCGGAAGCTGACAGGCAAAAGAGGATTTTTCAATCAATGTTATTTGTATGAGGATAAAATTTGCAACACGCTTACGGCTCATGCAGACAGCACGATTCCTTTTAATAAGCCTGTGTATTTATCAAAATCTGAGGTGTGCAACGCTTCTACTTTCCCGCAAGACTACGATTTTTGCGGCTTTTCACCGCACTACATTTGCGGTATGAGTGTACCGCCTGTTATGATGGCGCAAGTGGCTACACGAGTTTACGAACAATGGCTATCAAAGTTATAAATAATTAGAGAAAGGAGCTAATATGACAAAAAGAGAAAAGCATCTTTTATGGATGATACTAAATAAAACAATCGGTAGATATATTCTTGTCAATATGCCCGGTTATGGAAGTGGAGAGAGGGCTGATTTGCATTTATATATAAGCAAAATATTGTGTCATTACATACTTATGGATGGCGGCTTGTGGACTATCAGAGGCTTAGAGGATGAATACCCGAAAGGTACATTTGATGTACATGACTGGATAGCAAATAATATAACTGACCGCATGGATGAAACAATAGGTTTTGTTGTTGATAGACAAATGACGCATGAAGAACAGGGTATATGTACAAGAAAATTCTTTGAACTTTTATGTGCTAATATTGATGAGATAGCTAAAGTTGTGATAAGAAGTAAACGTGATAGTGTTGGGCTGTATAATGGATAACATTCAAAAAAAATATAGATATGAGTAAAGAAGAAGCTATACAAGCAATGAAAGAGGGTAAGAAGGTTACGCACCGTTTCTTTTCCTCTGACGAATGGATGACTATTGAAAATGGATTTCTTCTTTTAGAAGATGGCGTACGTATCTCTTTGGAAGATTTTTTTAATTTTCGCAGTGATAGTCTTTGGGATGATGGATATGAATTGTATACCCCCTCATAATAAATCAGAAAGGAATTGAAGAATGAGGTACGCACTTAGGAAGCAAGCTAAAATAGCCTCTGTGTATAGTGAGGATTATTTAAACAAGCATATCATCAAAAGTCTTGATTCATATTTTGGTAATACCAGCGATGAGCACATAACAGATGATATTTCACAAGAGGGATATGTAACCAGTACCGGAGAAGATTATCCAATTCTAAAGGTTAATGACCTTTCTGATGATAATGCTATGTTGGAGTTTGCCGTTATAGGTTTGGAATGCGATATATTAAAATTGTCTTTTTTAGGACGAATAAAAGGATAAACACAATGGAGATAGACCGCATTAACCTTGTATAATAAAATAAACTCGGTAAACATTTGTTTTATTAAATATAATATAGTAATTTTGCGTTTATAGAACACATATAGCAATGAAACAGCAAAGAAAAGTTATTCATGTAGAATTGAAAGAGCCATACAAGGGTAAACGTCACTACTACTTTGGAAGCATTACGGCTATATATGAGCTATTGCCAACCGAAGTAGTAGGGGTGTCTAAAGAATCTCTTTGGAATGTTTTAAGGAATGGTGAACACATGGGAAGAAAGGCGATTGTTAGGTATGGCACACTTCATACTAAGCAATCAAACAGAGGCAAAAGAAAGGAGGCTAACAATGGATGAATGTATTACGAAAGAAATGACAAAATCCCTTTTGAAAGCATTTGAGGGCATGAATGAATCTTTAGAAGATTTTCAAAAGGCTTGTGCATCTACAATAGAATCTACAGAAAAGCATATTGTATCGGCTCTTTTTTTAAGAGAATCTGCAATGCTCATTAAACTGGCAGAATCTTCATTTGTTACACGATGGTACTACAAACATAAGTACCGTGAAGCTAAATATCATAGAATTAAAGCAGAGCGTTTTTTCAATCAAAATTTCAAGTAATATGTTAGGAGCAATTATAGGCGATATTGTAGGCTCACGCTTTGAGTTCAACAATACAGATAACTACAACTTTGAACTATTCACAAAGGATAGCACGTTTACAGACGATACAATTTGTACTATAGCGGTAGCGGATGCAATCAATACGGGCGTAAGCTACAAAGAAAAGTTTCTCCAATGGTGTAGGGCATACCCCAATCCGAAAGGGGCATACGGTGGCAGCTTTGCCCGCTGGATAGCCTCAGACAACCCACAACCATATAACAGCTTCGGCAATGGCTCTGCAATGCGTGTTTCCCCGGTTGCATGGGCTTATGACAACTTAGATAAGGTTTTGATGGAGGCAGAGAAAACGGCTATAGTAACCCATAATCACCCGGAGGGAGTTAAAGGAGCTGTAGCAGTCGCACACGCCATTTATTATTTGAGGACAACCCACAATCAGAAAGTATATGAGAATATAATGCAATCGTACTATCCTCAATTCATGGTAAACGATTATTATGCTGGAATATTTGATGAAACGTGTCAAGGCACTGTGCCGCTTTGTTTGAAAATTATTCGTGTAAGCACCTCTTTTGAGGATGCAATCAGACGGGCAATTTCATGGGGTGGTGATAGCGACACGATAGGGGCAATAGTAGGCTCAATGGCAGAAGCACTTTGGGGCATACCAGATAGTTTCATTTGGAATGCTCTAAGAATACTTCCTGATGATATGCGTAATGTTATTGGATGCTTCTATAACACTAAAATCGAAGTAATTTAAACAAGTTGTTATGACAAAAACAAAAAACAACTCATTAACTCACCTTTGCATCTATTACAAAGGAGAGAAAGAATGCCCTTTCAGAGAAGCCGACAAACAAATGTTTTGGCTTGGTGAAAAATGGTGGACTGAGCAAACCGAACTTGCAAGCGATGCCGGGTGTGAACGTATTGCCCCCATCCTAAAAGAGTACACAAATGCCGGGCTATCCAACTTTGAAATGTACGATGGTGTGCCTATCACACTGAAAGCGGTACTTTTCAATAGATACTGCAAGTATGCCGAAAGGACGGATATAGAGGGCTTCAAAGACCTGTATCAATCCACCTATATCAAAGGCTAAACAAAAAGCAAAGGCGCATCAGTAACGGTGCGCCTTTATTGTGTCAATACTTGCAATAGAATCCCATCGAAGTAGTAACCATTTCCTTTATCTCTTTTGGGCTTTGTTCCAAAACTTCCATATCTATATACCATTTACCATTTGTATATTCAGCTTTGGTTATTCTGAATTTAGTGCCACGCTGTAGGATGATTTCATTTTCCCCCGTTGTTGTAGGCTTAGAAGTTCCGTTCCACTTCTTACCCGGACAATAGTCCCCATTGTCATGGCTTGAACCAAATGCAGAAAAAGGCTCTGCGTAGGTCATTTGTGTACCTTTCGGACAATAGATATTCAGACAAACGGGCTTACTTCCAAAGTTCGTATTCCGGCAATTACCACACGACATAAAGGAATCATCCGTACCAACCTTGCCAACAAGCTTAGACGGGTCAGATATATAAGCATCCAAATCAGACAGCCCAAACCGATAGTTTACAAAAGCACTGATTTCGTCACGCTTTACCCAAACATCATCTTTAAGTGTGCTTCGGGCTATATATTGGGTCATATCGGCAATATGCTTTTCAGCTTCGGACAATCTACTACCATAGTAGTGATAATATCCCTTAATAGCACGCAAAGGCTCTGTTATATAACTACTACCAGCCGTATATTGATACATAGCCGCCTTTTCATTGGTGCTTGCAAGTTTCCACATATCCACGGCATTATCAAAGAAATAATCGTTTGCATCTGAACTATGAATAAACCATTTCGCCTCATCCTTTCTTTCCTGCGTAAAATCGGAATCCTTAAACTTAACCTCCTTTACTTTTGATTTACGCTTGGCAGCGGCTTTTTCAATGCTTTCTTTCCTTACATTGAGTTCCGTAATGGTTTGTTGTGCCATTGCTTTATCATTGCCGTTGATTGCATTTTCAAGCTGTGCAATGAGCGATTGGTAAGGCTTGGACTTGGTAGAGAACTTAGATAGGTCGGCATAGTTATCCTTGATGGCTTTCCAATCTATCTTATCTTGAACAATGCCAATCTGTTTAACATAGGCTTGTTGTGACACCTGCCACGTTGGGTACTTCTGTTGTACATTGTGATAGTTACCACCTAAGAAGTCGTATGCTTCAAAATTCAGTTTCTTTAATTGTTGTTCCAAAGAAAGGCTATCCCATTGTGCCAGCTTATCAGCAACCGCCTTGTTTACGGCTTTTGCATCGGCTAAAGAGAACTTTTTAGCCACCTCCATAGGGCTATCTATGTAACCCAGTGAATAAATATCCTTGCCTATAACTTTCAGTTTACGGGCTTCCAACATGATAGCGGACAAATCAGGGTGTTTTAGAGCCTCAGCTAAAGCCGTAGTATCAACGTCAGAAATACCACCCATAACACGGAGCATATTATTACCATAGTGATAGGTCGCTTTTCTCACATTCCACCGTTGCCGGATGGCATTTGCTTCCGCTTCCGTCCGGGCTTCGTGCCGGGCTTTCGCTATCTCTTTTGCAGTCGGTGGATAGATAACCTTTTCATTGTCCCGTAGGAAGTAGGGCAAAGTCCCTTTCTCCGTTGCATCCTTGATGCGTTGCTCATTGTCTTGCATCCACCCGGTAAATTGAGATGGCAGCTCTTTTACCTTTTCCTCACATTCCACCGTTGCCGGATTATCCCCGTCCAAAATCTTATCCAGCATTTCGTCCAATTCTTCTTGTTTTGCCAGTACGGGTACTTGATAGCAACGGCAATTCGGGTGCCACCCTTTCCAACAGAATGTTTTAGGGTACACACCTTTCAAATCATCGCAAATGTCAGATACGGGATGATTGTTGGATAACTTGATTTCAATGCCTACCACAAAGTCGAGTTGCGCCCAACGCTCAAAATCGGCTGTACGATACGCAATGTTGGTTTCAGTCCGTGCAAGCCTTTGGGCGTTACGTGCGGATGAACGGTACACGCCCCGCCCCGGATGAAAATGTTTCGGGCTATCATCCACCCATTTGTAGGAGTTGGCTTCTTTGTCCCAAACCCTGCGTTTCCACTTTCTACCATAGATAGGTTGCCCGTTCTCATCTTCCCCTACCTTGATACGGAAACGCCTGTAAAACTTATCGGGGTCTTGTAGATACTTCTTTATCTGAGCCGCCAAACGATTAGCCGGAACACCCTCACCAATCGCCAAATCCAAAGTATTTTCCAGCTCATCACGGAACATACCCGTATATCGCCAAACCTTTTGAGAGAGATTCAAACCACCGTCACCACTCTTACGGGCAAAGAAAGCATCCATAGCCTCTTTGTTGCGCTTGAAGAAACGGGCAAAGTGATTATCTTTTATTGATTGTTCACCGAACACACTTTTAACCAAAGCATCGTTATTCTCGTTAGATGCAAGCCATTCCTTTTCTACACCGCCCCGGATAATTTGGTAAACACGGCTGTACATATCCCTAAGAATGGGCGTAACTTCCTCACTATACCCATAGTCGGCAAAAGAGAAAGGCTTCCCATCCTCCAACTCCGTACCCTTTACCAAGTTAATTATTCGCTCAAATACTTGTTGGTAGATGATACGGACATTGGCAGCGTAACCCTCCGTTCTCTTGAAAAGCTCCGCTTGCATCTTCTTATAGTCTATGTACTTCTTCTTTGCCATGCCACTACTTTAGTTTAAAGTTGGCGCAATAGTCCTTATCTAAAAACTTGCTGTATTTATGGAAAGGGCATTTGCATAAGAACGGCTCACCTTTCCAGTTCAATTCGTGGAAGTCGAAAGCGTGTTTGCAGTCCCTACAATGGTAGTTCTGCGTTGATGTCTGTTTCTTCTTTGCCATAGTCGCTATCATCTAAGAAACTGTATAACAAATCTTTTTTAGTATTGAAGCAATTACATTCATTATGCTTACAAATTGGGTCTTTATCACCAAAACTTCTATATTCACTTCTTTGCACCTCTACATATATAATTTTGGTATAATACTCCCCCGAAAGGGAACAAGTACCTACAGGTACATCACCTATTACCTCCACTTCAATATTGCTAATTTGGATTTTCTCCGGCTTATTATTGCGCATAATCCAAACCTTATCGCCAACATTGTATTTTGTCTTTATTTCCATTATTCAGCCCCTCCGAAAACGTCCATTTTGTTTAACTCCATTTGTTGCTCCATCCGTTCCGCTTCTTCTTGTTTTAGCCGCTCTATTTCTTGTTTCGCATCTTTTACAAGGTAGGACAATTCTACATAGGTTTCACGGCTCAATGCCCCATCATTGTATTGCTTAGATAGGTCGGCAAGCAATTCGCTCACATCTTCCCCGAAAGGCTCTTGGAACTCATGCCTTAACAGCAAGGCATCATATTCAGCCTTATGCCGATAGTCAAGCACATTACCTAAAATAGCTATCATAAGATTAGCGTGGCGTTTCATATAATCATCGTGCTTTTCCTTGTGGCGTTCTGCCTTGATAACGGCAAGCAACATCACTTTGCGTATAGCCTTTGCCGAAAGGTTGCCTAATGATTTCATATTGTCAAAATCAATGTTGGGCGTGAAAGACTTTGAAAGAATGTGTTTATCCAATCTTTCAAACTCATTCTTTTTGCTTTCGCTCGCCTCATTCCATGTAAGGTAGCGTACATCACCGCCATTTTTGAGAATAAACAGTTTGGCTTCTTCTTCCGACTTTGGCAAGCTATTGAGGATTTCAGAAGTAGCCACCATTGCCGGGTTAGAAAAGCGGTCATTAGTATCTGCATCGGTGCTTTCCATTATTTCAGAGCGTTCAATCATGGGTTGCACCTCCTTATGTTCGGGCGTTTGCTCAAATATCAGCACGGGAATTTTCCCTATTGGATTATCCTTTATCTCAACCTCCCAACCCATTTTGCCACGTTTGGCACGATATACAGTCTCTTTAGTGTATATATCCACATGGTAAACGGTATTGTTGCCTGCCTCTGTCAGATAGTAACCCCACGCAAAAGCGGTAATCCGTTTGTATTGGTCACGAATGGTATAAATATCATCGTTGTTTTCCCGGCTCAACACATTCAGCAAAAGGGATGGTTTATTATCACTATCCCGGTACACATGGTAAAGAATGGCAGAAATGCCCTCCGCACCAGCCAAACGTTTAGCCTCTCTAACTTTGGCATTGAAATGTATTTCATTCAGCCAATCTTTGTAGTTCTGAAAAGCATAATCCGTACCCGTTGAAAGCTGTTGCCATTTTACGGGTCTGCCATAGAGAAACACCAAAGAAATTTCATTGATGAATTGAGGGTAAGGAATGGGGATTTTCCACCGTTTACTCCAACGTAGAAAGTTGCCTTTTTTATCGTAAACGGCTCTATCCTTACGCTCCATCACTTTGTGAGTGTCAATCTTATACTCACGTAAATTATTGGCGGCTTCTTCCGCATGGGCTTTCATCATGGAAAGAGCACGGGTCACATCCTTAGCCGTCAAAAGGTCGGCAAAGTTTTGTTGGTAGCCAATAGCCGCCTTTACCTCGTTAGAAATAATGTTTAATAATCCCATTTTGCTTTATTGTTTTTAAGCGGTTATACCTAATCTGCGTTCTATATCATCGGGTATATCATACTCGTTATAGTCAAACCATGCTCGCATCAGAAACATATCCCTCCAGTCCGGGGAACAACCAATATCCATCTTGATTTCTTCTTTGGGTTTCAATTTTAGTTTCCCGTCCGAATCAGCTTTCCATGTTTGCAGTTGTTCCAGTTCCCTTATGATTTCTTCCTTATCGGCAGTGCTTATCAAATCCTCATCTATCCCCACTTCCGTAGCGTTTATGTGGTCTGCCAGCTTGTAGCCGCATTGGGTCTGTAGGTTTTGGTAGTTTTCACCATTGAAAGGGGTAGAGTTGTTCACGAATCCCTGAATGTCGCAATTATCCACCACTCCACCGCCTACACCGTCCTCATCAACGATACATTTATGGTTGGGTATTCTATACTTCTTTTGCTTGTTGATTATCCACGTCTGAATGTCGGTAGTCTTAGACACGGGAAAACATTGTAGCTCTATGATATGCCAACCGTCCCAAACGGCAAGACGGGCATAGTCAGCTCCGAAGCGTGCAATATCGCCTGTAATATAGTTTGTACCTGTCTTGATTGAAATCTTATTCCCGAATATCTCACAGATTGCATCATGTGAACAAAGGGCGTTGGGGTTATCGTCATATTCCCAATTACCTTTCAAAAGACGTTCACGCTTTACTTTATCCTTTGTGGTTTTCAAGCCCTCTATATAATCGGGGTCTATGAATGGATTTTCTTGTACAAGGCAAGCAAGGTAGTACATATATTCGGGCAATTCCCCTTTCTTATCCGGCTTGTAGAATGTATCATACATCCAATTCTTTTTAGGGTTGCACGTAATGAATAACTTTCGCCTCAACCCCAGTTCATTGTTAAGGTGTCGCCCGATACGTGTTTTCAATGTATCATAAGCTCCAAAATTCACCTCGCCACCCTCTTCAATCCAGCCGCCTGTATATTCGATTGAGCCGTAACGCTCATACAGAGGGTCTCCCGGCTTATATTGCAAGTCCAGTAAGTCAATACGTGAACCGTTGAAAAATTCGATATAATTGTATTGCCCGTTATACTTGTACAAGGTATCATCAACCCCGTACTGATTGCAAACCTTGTAAAATGTGATAAGTGTAGATTGTGTGATACGCTTTAACTCGGCACGTCCGATAAACCACTTTGAACCGGGATAACAGAGGCACATAAACAGAAGCCACACCGCACCCGTCCATGATTTTGCACCCCCGGCAGCACCTCCGTACAAAAGTTCAACGTGTTCATTGTCGGTAAGTATCTTCAAAGCGTGTTCTTGCTTCTCATGCTTCAAACCATCCTTTACGGTGATGAAGTCGAAACAACCACGCTTGAAAAGCTCAATCTTCACTGCAAGTGCCATCGGCACGTCTGTAACCTTACTTCGTGCCATTGCCTGCCTTTATTTTTTCCAGCAAGGAATTGTATTGTAGCAACTCATCCGTAGTAAGAGCCGACAAATCCATGCTGTTGTTGGTTACTTGTGCGTTTACTTCGCTCTCTATCTGTTGGGTGGGTTTACCGAAAACCCTATCAAACAGACTATCTACCGTATAAGTCCTACCATAGCGAATATCTGCGTTAATGGCAGACACCACATTTAGCACCCACACGGGCGTTTTCTTGTTGGGCGTTCCGTCTTTGTTCTTAACCAACCCCTCCAAAGTTTCGGGCGTACTTTCCATCAAGAAACGGATAACCTTATAGTAGTCCTCTTTGCTCATTTCCGGAGCTACCTTTTTGCCCGTAATATCTTTGATGTATTTATACACGGACGGCTTCCTACCCGAATTTTTGGGTTGGTTATCAGATGAAAATCTATTCCCTATTTTATTTCCTTTCTCAAAAAGTGCCATCCGTTGATTTATCGTTGGTTTATGTGTTCTATAAACACACTTACGAAGTAAAGAAAATCGGATAGCGTGATACCGTCCGATTCCCTTTACCCGGTTAATTATTCTATGATACTCTCTTGTGCCTTGTACTTATCCCAAAACCAAAGGATGGTATCACCGCCCTTTTCGTCTATCATTTCATCGTAGGCATCCAATTCCTCCAAAAGGGCGTTTGCCTTGTCAATTACCGAAGTGAGATGCTTTTGCTGATAATCATCAGCATTCCAAACCTCGATTTCACCATTTAATTGCTGCTTGATTACCTTAATCTCATCAGCGGTTAATTCTATCTTCTCCATGTTGCATTGAATTAATTTAAGCAAAAATACCTCTATAGTTTGTATTTCTTGCAGATTTCCTTTACTTTCTTGGTATATTTATCACTTTTACCATGTATCGCTTTAGTAACGGTTTCAGCCCAGAACTCCGACACATTGGTTTCCGCATACTTTCCATACCCGGATTTCTTATTGTCTTTCTTCCAAGACTTAAATAATTTATTCACTTCCTTTCCAGCCGCTTTTTGGTTTGCCCCTGTCATATTTGCATTCCATGTAGCGTGCGCCAACTCATGCGTTACGGTATGGGCTACCGCTTTGTTGGTTTTCGTACTCCACCCACTCGCATAGCCTCTCTTGTGTGAGGCTTCCACAGCTTTTTTCGTTTGCATGAAATGCTTTTTGTTAAGGTAAACACCCTCTGACTTCCCATTAGCCGTAACGTGTACGCCATAAGTGCCAGCCGATAGTTCTGCCAACTTTACATTCTTTTGCCTTACACCAAGTACGGAATGATAGCGTGAAATAGCTTCTTTGGTTGCCTTATACAGAGCCGGGTCTTTCATGTTTACCAAAGGCTCAGGCTTACCAACAGAGCCTTTATATGTTGCATCACCCGGTTGCAGTCCTCCACGTGTTCCACTTGAATTTCGTCCCATAATACTTTACTTCTTTTTTGCGTTAATAAAATCTGTGACGTACAACAGCCCATGTTCACGGCAGAACTTCTGAATTTCCGTACCCCCACCATAAACGATAAGGTTTGGTTTTTCAAGCCCGCTTATTTCTTGGGCTACTTGCAAATCAGATTTAAGGCTTTCCATCCAACCGTCCAGCCCACGGGTAAAGAAAGCATTATATCCTTTGGGAATACCCATTTTGTTGTACTCAATAAACTTGTGAGAAACATTCAAGTCTGCATAAACCTTGATTCCGCATTCTTGGAAGTAACGAGAAAGCCAACGTTTCTTGTAGATAAGCTGAATGCCCCACGCTACAGGCGTTTGGTCGTGGCAACTACAATTCGGCTCTACCACCGCCTTGCATCCGCTTGTGAGTAAATTTATCGGGTCTTTGAAAAGAGCCTCAAAGCGATAATCGTCCACATAGAAATGATATGTCGCCACATCTTTACGCAAACGGCTGTTAGCACCCCACGGAGATAAAGGCAATTCTACCTTTCCAGCTTGCATATCCAATAAGAGATTGGGAATTTCAAAGACGTTATCGCTTTCATAAAGAACGTCCTTAAACATGGAACGGTAGAAAGATTCCTTTTCGGCTTCTTCCTCGCTTTGTTCCTCATCGTCCATTTCTTCCTCTGCGCTTTGGTCGGCTTCCGTTTCCTCTGCCTCTTTAACCGCTTTCTTCTTACCCTTTCCGGGCTTCTCATCATCAGATGGAAAATCAAGCCCAATAAAGCCGAAATCTACATCTTTCCAAAACTCATCCATTTGTAAGGCATTGTAAGCCCAATCGCCATTGTTGATATTATCCCTCAGAATAATATCCTTTTCCTCATCCGGGGTCAGTTCCGAATAAAGAATAACGGGCACATCGGCAAGTTTCAGCTTTCTTGCAGCCTTCAAGCGTTGGTTTCCTGCCAATACCACCAGTTTACCGTCACGCTCCATAACCGCCAAAGGTCGGTGTTTCCAAAAGCCGTTTATCTTTATGGAATCCACCAGCCTTTCAAAGTCATTCTTCGTAATGGTACGGGGATTTTCAGGCAACAAAACCAGCTCCGAAACTTTCTTGTATGTAATCTCACTACATTTCATTCTCAACCTCCGTTTCGTCTTTGATTTCGTCATTCTCCGAAGAATGGGAATCCGGCATTAATTGTTCCTCATCATCTTCTACACAGAAGCCCTTTCTAAAAAGTTCACAGAGCTTCACAAAACGGTAACGCCTGCGGTACTTTACATATACCAGCTTTGCACCTACGGAATCTTTGCCAATAGCATAGAAAGAACCCCGGTAATCAACGGGCAATGCCACCGCACCATAGATACTAACCGAATCATCGGACACGCTCGTAATGGTTGCGTGCCTATCGTATTTGCCATTGATATAAACGTGTATCTTTTCCCCTTGCTTCAAATGCTCTTTTGGGGCAAACCTCCAAAAGTTCCTACCTATATACTCAGACATGAGCAACAAGGCTAAAAAAAACAGCGTTAATCCGATAAGAATATACATACCCATAGCTTATTTGTTTACTTGGTGAATCATATTGCAAATATACTAAATATGCGTTTATCAAACACATATTTAACCGTAAAAAGAATACTAAAAGCCATAAACCAACATTGCACCATCACGTCCATGCTCATTTGTCTGTTTTTGCCATCCAGTCAAAGCCTTAAACCGTTCTTGTGTCAGCTTGGTTACATTGCGTTTCGGGGCAACCATTTCATACTCCACGCCCAACTCTTTTAGATAATCATCCCATATAGAGGCATCCCGTTTCACAGAGCCTACACCTTGCAACTTCTTACGTTCCATTTCACGGCTCATACGCTCCGTTCCGAACCACGTTCTTTGCCGGGGGTCTTCCACCCTTACAATCACTTTGTCACCTATACCAGCCTTATACTCATCATACAAGGAACGTACACGCTCCATCGCTTTATGTATAGGCAAAGAGCATACTTGAAGTAGGGAACGCTGCTTGCTATCCCAAACAGCGAACCCGGTATTTACACCCGTATCAATCCCTACATAAATCATTATTCAGCCTCCATTTCTCCGTTGGGAATCTGATACAGAATAACGCCCTTAATCTCGTTTGCTTCGGCTCTATCTCCGAAAATCTGAGCCATCATAAGGTTATTAGGCAGATATTTGTACCTCACCTCTTTAATGAGCGGCAAACCTATCGGGGCTTCACTTATCACGTGCAACGTCCATAGCCCATCCTCTTTAGATATGGTTACAAAGGCATTCTTATAGAGGAAAGAACCAACTTTATACACTCCGTAATCATCCACATCGGTAAAATCCGCTTTTGCAGTTTCTTCCAGCTTCTTTATGAAGTCGGGGCGCATACGCTTCTTTTTCTTCTTGAAGTATTCAGGGTAAACCACCATACCTTTGTTCTCTTCGTTGGCTTTCGCCAATTTTGCTTGCAATTCTTCTTTGCTCATAGGTCAAATAAATTTTTATAATACTCAAAATTCTTATTTTCTATATTTATATCTTCCGGGTAATGAGTGGCGCATCCGTACCATTCATTGTAGCATTTAGGACAAAACCAGCAATTTAGCACGGCTACATAATAGCCAGTATTAGAAGTACCGTTACATCTATCGCAAATACCAATACCGCCAATTTTAGCCAACTCGTTTCGGCTCAACTCAATCACCTTAAACCTTTTGGGGTTATCTACTATTTTAGCCATATCAGTATATTGTTTCTTGGTAACTTGAAGTAGGAACTTTCCCGGATAGGATAGCGTTTCCACACGTGATAAGCCCGTTATCTTCATCATAAGAGGGGACAAACACAATAACATCGAATCCGTTGCCTTTCAAATCTTCCTCCACGGCTTTATATGGGGTAAACAGCTCATAGCCTCCACTTGTGTGCAAATCGTTCTCATCACAGCTATTTGTTCGGTGCAATGGGGTAATCTTACACATAAATTTATCGGGGTTGAAAAGCTCTCTCAAACACTTGCCGTCTATATGTGTATCATCTGCCAAAGCAAAGTTTAAGGCATATTTCCTGCCAACAGGCATAGGCAGCGATTTTCCAATTTCTGATATTTCACCAAGTGAAAGCGAACTACCCGAAAACAGATAATTTCTTTCTTCATCATTCGTTGTATTGATGGAGAATTGAAGTCCGGCATCACCCTTATAAAACTCGTTCTTTATGTAACACCACTTATGTAAGAACTCAACCAGCTTCTTATTTCTCTTTGGCAGCATTGTACTTATAACCGGGTGTACCAAAGAATCGCCTATAAACGGCTCTATGTCTTTCTTTATACTGATTGCATGAAGCAACACATTTTCGTTCCATGTAGGCTCTCCCATACGTGCATAATGTATGTTTAGGCGGTTCGTGTGCTTCACTTCCGGGTGTTGCTTGATAGCCGTTAGCACTTCTCCTTTCAAATCATTAAAAGTGGCATTTCTCCCAATACCCACTTTTGGAACATCGCAGAACTTGCAGCCCATAGAGCAACCGTACTGTGTGGAAATGGTAATCACCCATTTTTCAGTAAGAGGCATCGGCTCGCCATTGGGTACACCGTTCAAATCACGGGTAATCCCCAAAAAGTCCGCTTTGATATTAGCGTTCTTACCATAATCTCCAACCGTAAGGAACTCCAACATTCCCTTTTCACCTATAGCGGTATATATTTCGCCCGTAGGCACTACTATCTTCTTTTTAATTTCCATATCTTCAAATCATTAAAATGCAAATACTACTTTTTCGCCATTCATAGCCATTTTTCGCAGGGTGGGGTATCGCTCATAAACTTTGTTAGTCATATCCTCAATATCGAATTTGAAAGCCGGGCAATACCTGTATCTGAAAGCCGCATAAAAGCGGTCATTCAGCATTATGTCAATCATCAGCGTTTTCATGCCATCTATTTACCACAACAAGGTAATTTAGTGTTAAACACCTCTTTCAGCCATTGTTTGTACGGGAGAATTGGTTTACCGTAGAAAGTCATATTGGCTTTGTAATTCTCATACAAATTCTTGCGGAAATCCGCAGGAATTTGCTTTTTCTGTTTTCTCATTTTCATTTTATGCCCCCTTTCTTGTATTCTCTCATCGCTTGGCTAAGGCTTTCCGTCTTATCCAGTAGCCTTGCCAGCTTATCCACGTCCACGATAACCTCACCATCCAAATAAGCCCAAACCTTTCTCAGAGCTTCCGCAATGGCTTTTGCTTCTTTAGAATCTTTCAGAGAATTAAGAACCTCCTTATTGGTAGCTGTATTCCTACCGTTTTCTTTGGCGTTATCCACAGCCGACTTTGCAGCCTTTACCTGTTCTTTCTCACTGCCATAATTGGCGGCAATCTCCTTAGCTGCCTTAACCGACAATTCCCCTTTCATAATCCTTTCTTGAATGTACGGGGGCAAATCCAACAAGGAAAGGCATTTGCTTATGAAAGCCGGGCTTTTCTTGAACTTATCCGCTATCTCAACTTGGCTATATCCAAATTCTTCTTTGAAACGTCTGAACATGATAGCGCACTCGTATTCGGTAAATTTCTTACCCTCGTTACGCATCATCTGTTGAATATACAATTCTTCAGTAGAAGCGTCCTTTCGGGCTTTCATGGCACGAACATAAGGAATATCCGCACCCTCGGATATAGCCAACATGGTAGCCCTGTATCTACGTTCACCATCCACTAATTTGTATTTCTCGTTGCCCTCATCATCCTTAAAAGCTATAACCGTCAGAGGATTTAAGACACCCTTTGCCTTTATTTGCTCTTTCAGTTCGTCAAGGTCAAAATCACGTCTTACATTGAAGCCGTCCACAACCACGATATTACGGGGGTCAATCAAAAAGAGGTCTGTATTTTTTGTTTTATTCGTTCCCATAATTACTTCTTTCCCTGTTAATTTTCTGTTTTTCAATATATTTCTTATATATTTTACATACCGCAGGACGTGTTTTTGCGCAATTCCATGCACTACTTGAACTATAATGTTGGCAGTGGCTTCGGGTACACCATTGCCCGGGACAAAGTTGTTTGCAAATCAAATCTACGGCATCATAAACACGACTATATGAACGTTCGTTTTCATGCTCCACTATACTACTATTAGCAAGGATAGTACGCACTAAAACCTCATCGTTTTTGTCTTTATCACACAATCCCACTTGTTTTTTCGTCCGCTTTTTACAATCCAGATAAGTGAGATATTCCAAATATTGAGGCTTTCCTAAATCTGTTTTCATAGGCTTAATATCTGAACGAAGAAAAATGTACGATAACACCCTCAAACACATTGCTTTTGGAGTTCCCAAAGAACCACTCTACAAAATTTTCAACGCTCAAACCGTCATTCTTTGCCACAACTTCAACGGGGACTTTCTTATTGTCAATCCATACTTGGGGTACGGCATCATCGCTTCCATAGGTCATAGTAATATGCTGTAAACCTATCTTCTCATACTGGGCAAATTCCCGTTGCTCTGAGTTGTACGGTCTGCCCGTCCATTCACGCACTGAAAGATATTTTTTACCGGATGCAATATCTTTATATCTCTTATCCCACACGCCATTTTTATTGTAGCGTATAGTATGTATCTTTTTATGCTCTTTTAGTTTGCCCTCAAACTCTGTAGGCTTTCCAGCCAAAGAATGTGTAACCGGGAATACACGGCATAAGGTCACAACCACTTTTTTCTTTTCTGATTTTTGGTGTTGCATAGCTTTATTATTTACTTGGTGTATTACTCGCTGAATAATAAGCAAGCGTTATCACATCCCACATTTCGCTCACAATGGCAAACGAAAATGTCTTATCCGGGTGGGTACTACTTGGCATATCCAGCATTTCTTTTTGTATCGCCTCGTTCCAATAATGGCAATCGGGCGTGTAGTTAGATTGAAAGCTATTAATGCTTGCAATAAGTTCGTTGTAATACGCTTCACCGAAAGCATTAATGAGCTTTGTTTTGTTTCTGAGCGCAAATCTCATTTTCGATAGCTTTTTTGGCTGTAGTGCAGCCGTTCAAACATTTCTTCCATTCTATCAGCAATACGCTCTCCGTACCTGTCGCCAAATTCCTCATCTGCCAAATTGGAAGTGGCTATAGTGAATAGCTGCCTGTCATATCGGGCATAGATTAATTCAGTAACCGGGGAAAACTCGTTGCCCCAACTTTTCACGCTTGCTGGTTCAGTGCCCACATCATCAATAAACAAAAGTTCTTGATTCTTTAGCTTGTTGAAATAAGTCGGGTCATCGGCTATTGACTTGGCAAGGTTCAGAGCTGATATGCGGTACACTCCCTTTCTTTCGGAAGATAAATCACTATTGTACAAGATACCTATAATATTGCATATCGCCTTTGCAAGCGTGGTTTTACCACTTCCTACCGTACCATACAGAAGCAAGCCGAACTTTCCGTTTCCGCAAAGGAACTTAGCCGCTTTGCCTATCTTTTCCAACGTGGCTTCATCCGAAACATACTTCATGTTTCTGCGCTCAACTTCTGACTGATAACACATCCTTAGCATTTCCGCTATGTCTTGTTCGGGAAACTTCTCAATCTTAAAGCGTGTCCCTAAAAGTCCTCTTTGCGCTTGGTTTGCCAATATCTGTTGCAGCCGTTGTACCAGTTTGTTGTCCATATCTATTCATATTTTCGTAATACTTATCTTTTACCCAGCCCCTAATAGTCAGGTAATCGGATTTATACTTCTTACCCTTAGAACCTTTGTAATTGTTGAGAATATCAATCATCGCTTTAGCGGCTTCTTCGCCATATTCGGTACATAATTTTGTGTATTCATCACGTGTCAAAGTAACGTAATCAGCATAATTGTACTTCTTGGCTTTTGCAATCTTCCGCTGTTGTTCATCAGTCAGTGGCGGTGGATTCTCCGGCAAATCATCGGGAAATAGGTCTGCTTGCGCCCCTTGTTGTGTTTCAGCCGTTGGGGAAGGTGTATGTGGCATTTCTATCGGTGGCGTTTCCACAAGCGCATCAACTTTGGCTAATATCCGTTTACCCATAGTTACTCCACCTTTTTTCCCAGCCTCAGACCGTTTTACCCGTATTGATTCCATCTTAACCATATCAGCGTTGTACAAAGCCCCATCATTCCTTACAGACAATAATTCAGCGTTAATCAATGATTCTATCAGCTCCTTTGTTCCACTTCCGTAGAGAGCTTCTAATTCATCAACCGTGTACGCACCGCCAATAGGTTTCAGCATAACCCCACGCTCTATACTCACCCACATACAGCAAAGCATATCCAACCACAAGCCCTTACAAGCAAATGACAACCTCATAGCCGCATTGTTGGATAACCAAGCGGTGGCATCGAAAGGCATAGGCGGTATGATTTTTTTATTAGCCATATTATGAGCTGTTATAAGTGGGGGATTTCTCCCCCACGATATAGTATTTAGATTTCAAGAATAGCAATGTCCGGGGCAATGGTACGAATGCCGTCTAACACCTCGTCAATACACTTATCTCTGTAGTCCTCTGCCAGTTCGTTAGCACCGGGCGAAACAAGTTGCAACAACACATCACCATTAGAAAGATAGTGGTCGAACTCAACTTCAATAGGTGTTTTTGCAGTTCCCTTGAAAATGGCGATGTTTATCGTGAAACTCTTGGGCAAATTACTTTCTACTTGTGAACGGTACACCTCAGCCATAGAGCCGGACGGGTCACGCTGTTTCTGAATTTCAGTCTTGGCGTTAGCCGTGAAGTTCTTTAATACCGAAACGAGCTTCATACAATCCTCTTTTTGCATGAATACGCCACGATTCAAACGCAGGAACTGCCCCAGTTTAGCTGGAATCCAGCCACATTCTCCGTCATTGATACCGAACTTTGAAAAGACTTCCGATAATTCCACCGTACCTACAAAGGTGTTTTTGGTGTAATAATCATCCTCATTCACGGTAAGCGTGATACTCATTTTCTCACGGTTTACCTTAATATTCGCACGTTTTTGGTCGATGGTGTCAATACGCTTTTCCAACCAATCTAACGGAGTTCTGATAACACCTGATACAGAAATACTTTCCGGTTGCTTAATGGGCAATTCGTCCAATGCTTTAGGAGCATTACCAATTCTGTACACTACTTCGATAGGTTTTTCACCCTTGTACTCACCGATGTTCACGGTTAATCCTTTTTCTTGATTTTCCATTTTGAAATGTTTTAATTATTAATACTTAATCGTCTGTACCCGTTTTATCCGCACGGATAGCACGGAACACGTTACGCTGCCTTTCGTCTTGTGTCATGGGGCGTTGTTCCAGCAAATAACCCTCCGGGCTGTAGAAGCCAACCATTTTTTCTTCCTCATCTACAAACTTGAAACAGTCGCCCTTAATCCAATCGCCCCCGGCTTTCAGTTCGTCACGGAGTTTAACTATGCGTTCCTCCAAAGGCTTGATTTTGCCTTTGTAATCGGCTCTGATTTCCGCTAATGATTGTTCCAAATCTGCTTTTTGAATCGCCACGTTAGCGAGGTCTGCCCTCCTTTCGTTGATTTCTTCTTGGTCGAATTTGCGTGTATAGCTACGCTCTACAATTTGGTCGCAGCTATCACGTAGAATCTGTGCCCTTTGTTCCACCGGGGTATCGGCTAACATGATGTCTTTCATTTCACCTTGTTTTTAGTTAATAATATGTTTAATAAACACACTTTTATTTCAAACGATTTCCAACGGTAAAGTTGAATTTCAAATATTCAGCCCAAAGTTCAATGAATTGCTGCCCGAAATACTTAGCCTTTTCTTCCGTTTCTTGGCACAAGCGGAACCCAAGGTGCGCAGTCGCACCCGAGGAACGATGATTCGCACCCAGACAACCGAAACCCGCAACCGCACCATTAAGCGCAATAGCAGACATAAGGGCACCTCTTTGTTCGGGATACATATCATTAATTTCTTTCTTAGTATACAAAGCAAACCACGGATACCAATACACTTTGCTTCCCTCTCCATCCGGCTTTGGTTGGAAATTTCTACCCCACAAAGCCCGACTAATAGTTTCTAATTTCATAAGAGCAACAATATGGGATGGCATATTTACCCTATCACCTCCATTGGTTAAAACTATGGTAGTATCTCCATTCACACTATCCACTCTTATTGCATCTTGTTTTAACGCCACACAAGCATCCTCATACGTGCGGATAGTCTTGTAATCGTCCAACGTGGGCTTTGCAGCCTCAAACACTTTCTTTCCAAACAGGCTTTCCATAAAATCCTTAATTCCATCACAAGCATTTGCATAAGCTGTTTGCAACTTGCTTTCTTCAATTTCTACTTTCATCTTTCAATGTTTTTAATTTGTTAATAATCTTTTTTGTTAATCTTATTGCGTTATCCACTCTCGTACTTTGTCCGGGTGGAATATTTGCTATCAAAATGGGCACTAAGCGTATCAGCTCAGATACCACGCTGTTAGGTATTCTTTTCATGGCTTCTCCAATATTTATCCGGGTCGGGAATATCCACATTCAGAAACTCTTTGGCGTACTCCCTCAGTTTTTCGCAATAGGTGGAAAATGTCACCGTATCCATAGTGGCTGTAGAACATGGGAACTCTACAATCTCCCCCGTGTGCTTGTTTACCACTTTGTCAGCCGTCATTTGAGCCTTAAAAAACTCATGCACTTGTTCCACTGAAACGAACTCCCAACCAGCTTCTAAAAGAGCATCTAAAAGGATAGGGTAAATACACCCGAACAACCACCCGTTTTGGTCTAAAGAACGTGGTTTTCTGACTTTCTTAACCTCTATCCTATAGATACCATCCAAAGCGTTACGCATCCATTCGTACAGAGGCTTCAAATCAAATAACCCGTTTCTCTTTTCTACTTGGAGTTTAGCCATATCCTTATGTTCTATCTAAATCAATCGTTAAACCCGGCTTTGCCGCATAAACCACTTTCCCCGTATGCCTTTCCACTTCCGATATGAAATAAGGCTCATCGCTATTATTCTCGGAAAGGTGTAAAAGCACGATTTCCGAAACATGGGATAAGTCGTTTGCTTCCAAAAAACCCTTGCACGTAGTAAGCTCCATGTGTGAGGTAAGCAGACGTTCACGCTGTGAGGGCAACGTGCGCCCGGCTGTAATCGCCTCAATGAGCTTCTTATCAGAGTAATTGCACTCTATCAGCACATGGTTAAGCCCCTTGAACTGATATTCGCACATACAGCTATCGGTAAGAAATACCATCTTTCCCATATCGGGGTGGTCTATCAGATAGCCGACACATGGCACATCATGGCAAGCAGGAAAAGGAAGTACCTTAAAATTACCCATCTTATAGCCTTTGCCCTCTTTAACCACCAAAGAACGGGAATCCCAAACGCCCTTTGCAGTCCATACCTCCCGTAATGCCAACGTGTGAAATCCACTATCCACCATTGCCTTAATATATTTGGCGTGGTCGTTGTGGGCGTGTGTTACCACACACCCTACAACTTTTCTCAGATTGAAATCCAACGCTTTCTTGACTTCTTGGAAACGGATGCCTGCCTCTATAATCAAAGCCTCCTTACCGTTATCCAAAATGTAACAGTTTCCGCTACTACTTGAACCAAGAACAATCAGTTTCATACGCTATCAATATCCGGGGTCAATAGTTTCCATTTGTTGCTCGCTTGACACGCTTTCAAAGCTAACATCTTCCGCATCAATCAACTGTTTGTTTGCGTAATTGTCGGTCAATATTTCACGCTGTGAAGTTTCGTCACCCTCGTAGTCATTGGTGATGGCATTTTGCATTTCTACGGACAAATAGCCATATTTACTCAGTAAATTACGGATAACGGTTTTTTGTGCCATTCCGTGAAAGTTACCCATCCAACCAACCTTGTTGCTATCGGGAGAAACGGGCAAATTAGCCAAATTCAGCAACTTTTCAACCGTTACATCCTTATCGCTTGTGATGGCTTTACTGTATCGCTTTGCATGGTTTGCCATTTGCTCCACTGTCATGTACAAAGTCTTGCTAAAGCCGTTCATAAGTTCAAAGTAACAGAAATAGCCTATCACCTTATCGCTTTTCCTTTCACCGTCAAAGGCTATTTCCCCGGTCAGTTTGTTTACCTTGCGCAACTCACCATCATACACCACATCCGCATTGATGGTACGGTATTGTCCCGTGCGCATGGCAAGCTGAATATAACCCTTATAGCCCATTTGAAAAGTCGGCTCATACACTTTAATCCAGTTGCCCTTTTCATCCTTTTTGGAGTTTTTGAACGGGATAATGAAAGCATAGCCCAAAGCCTTGTTTATTGGCAAATGTAACGTGGCAGCTTTGAGTGCTTCCATTACCACCTGTTTAGGATTACAGAGTTGCAGATTGCTATCTCCGTTGTATAGGTCAATTACAGAGGCTACGAATGTTGCCGAATTTTTACCAAGCGCATTTTTGAATTGTTCTTGTACGCTTTCGGCATTCATCATGCTTTTAAGAATATCTACAGGCTTTCTTTGAGTAGCTACCTGCCCACCATTTGCAGCCTGTTGTATGGTTGTAGTCGCTTGCTGTGTCATAATCGCAATTATTTAATGGTTAGTTCTTTGTCCGTAGTTACCACCAGCCGGATAATCTGACTGAGTGATGGGATTATTTGATTCACGCTTTCCGCATTATCAACGAAAATCGGTGCAGATACCCCCTTTGCCGTGCAAATGGCATTGATTATATCTATTCCGGCATTGATTTGTCCGGCATTGTTCACGTCAAGGAAAGGTGTACCGTTCACGGTGCATACACACGTCAGTTTTTCGCCTCCGTTCAGTTGTTCGTTCACAAAGGAGAATGATACATATCTGAACATTCCGTTAATGCGTTTCAACAGCTCCGCATCCTTATCCTTTTGGAATTGGAGTGCCGTAAACTCCCATTTTTCAAGGTCTGCCAACTTTTGATTGTTGGCAATGCGCTTTTCTTCCAAAGAAGCGATTTCCTTTTCAGCCCTGCCGATTTGTTCACGGTTTGCCAAACGCTTGTATAAGCCTTGCACGGCTTCATTCAAAGTTCTTTTCTCCGATTGCAGTTCCGACACGTCCACAATCTTTGCATCCACTTTGAGCTGATTTTCAAGTTCGACAATCTCGTTCTTGATGTCAATGCAAGTTCGGTCGGATGCTATCATTGCTTCCACGTTTTGCGCCTCGGGGATAGAAGCCTTTGCTTGTTGAATATCGGCATTGATACGCTCTATCTTTTGTTCCAGCTCCTCGATTTCGGCATTGGTACGGTCTTTAAGCCCTTGCATTTCTTCAAGCCGTTGCTTTTTAGCCATGCCAGCCTCTTTATTCGCTTTCAGACGTGCCGCCTTATTAGCGTTAAAGTTGGCTTGCATTTCACGCTGCTTGGCTTCTATATCCTCAATTTCCAAAGGACGTTTGCAAGTGGGGCAAATAAATTCACCCTCATTATAGGTAAGTTCCTCCTTGCTGATAAATGAAAATTCACCACGCAATGCGGACAATTTGGTATTAAGCTTTTCTATCTCAATATCCATATCCGCAACCGATTGCCTTTTTCTGTCTAAAGAGGCTTTTTCAGTACGCAACGAATATTCCAATTCGTTCAGCTTCAAAGATGCCTCATTGCGCCCTTTGTTAGCTTCTGTAGCGATTTCATTCATTCTACTATTGAGTTGTAGGCGTTTTTCACCTATTTGCTTTTGGATAAAAGCCTTACGTTGATATTCCTGCTCATTCAGCTTTGATTTGTCGGCAATTTGTTCCTCTATCTGCTGAATACGGGCATTTTTATCCTCAATCTCACTATCAATGGCTACCCAATCCTCTTCCTCCGGCATAAGTTTACGAGCCGTTTCTATCTGAGAGGGAATAACTGACAATTCATCTTTGCAAGCCTTTTTCTTGGCGGCTACCTCTTTGGCGTATTGGGCGATGCTCCTGCCGGACAACTGAGCCAGCAACTCCAAATATTCGGGCTTGGTCTGCGCTACGTCTTGGTCGGTAAGCGTTCCTACCATATCCAAAAGGATTTCTTTTTGCGCTTCCGGCTTCATTGATGTAAAGTAGAAAGGGTTGGTTATCATTCGGAAAACATCTTCCGGGATGATGGCAGCTACTTCACTATCATACTCCTTTTTGGTAGCCAACTTAACACCGTTCAAATAGAACTCTGTTGCATGATTCTTTAGGCTTTCTTCCGTAGTTCCACGTGGCTTGACCCAGTTTTCCACATAGCAGCGTTGCAGTGTTACCGTCTTGCCATCCACTGATAGTACACCAGTAACGGAGTGTTCAAGGTGCAAAATAGGCTTGCCGTCCGAATCCAACGTTTTAATGTTGAAATTACTATCCGACCGTCCCGTACTGTCTTTTCCAAAAAGAAGCCAAAGGAATGAATCGAACACAGTTGTTTTGCCCGTACCATTTTCTCCAGCAACCAGCGTTTCCGCATCGGAGAAACCGATATTTAGGCTTCTGATTCCCTTAAAATTCACAAGGGATAATGATTTTAATTTGATTGTTCGCATATCACTTATTAATTATAGAGTTGATTTTCTCTGATTTATCCACTGCCATAAGTTCGGCACGTGAATACAATACTTTGGAATGTATAGAGCTACCGCCACGGATAGTAGAAACTCTGCCGTCTTTTTGCCAGCGTTTCACCCGGCACTCTTGAAACAATCTGTATGCTTCACGTTGTGAAATGAGGTCTTTTGCCGGGATAGTCTGTTTTACATAGTTGGCAGCACCCAAAGAAGCCATTTCCATACAGAGATTCTTTAACTCGTATAGTTCCATCTGAATTGCCATAAGTCAGTCCTTTTTGTAGCGGTTCTTAAAATATTCTCTAACACTTACTATCCCATACTCATTGTCGGTATAGAAAACCCATGCCAGCCAAAAACAAGCCATAGCGGTAAAGAAGTGAAATGAGGCATTACAGAACAATGCCCCAGCAAGGGCAATAATGCCAAGAAGTAGCGTAACGCCACATTGGATAAGGTTTGCTAAAGTTTCTCCTTTCATCGGTGTTGCATTTGTTATTTGAAAAGATTGTTAGTCATAGCATACCGCATAAATTCAGCCATTGAATGTACTCCCACCTTTCGGAAACTGTTTTTTCTATGGTTGTTCACGGTATTTAAAGAGATAAACAGCTTTTCGGCTATTTCTGAATCGTTTTTCCCATCATAGAGCATTCGCATAACTTCTATTTGCCTATCGGACAACTTAGAGTTGAATTTAGGAGCGCAAATAACTTTATCATGTTTGCATTCTCCACGTAATGGACAACCTACAAACTCAAAATTAAAGTTCCAATTCTCATCTACATCAATCATGTTGTCATACAGACCGAAGTTGCATTTAATGAATCTACGCACCGCTATGAAATCCCGATACCTCTTGTTGTTTGAATTTTTAGAGTATATATCCATAAGCGCATCGTATGCTTCGG
Source organism: uncultured Phocaeicola sp. (assembly GCA_948956705.1). The sequence continues at coordinate 62,457 of CARCZS010000002.1, read as the reverse complement.
GATAAAACTCCCTCAGTATAGCCAAGAAAGCTTGGATAAAGTCGGTATCAGTTTCTTTCAACTGCCTTTCGGCTTCTCCGATAGGGCGCATAGTAACTTCACCCTCCGGGGTTGTGTAGAACTCTATAGCTTTCATTCTGTAACAGGAAATAAAATATCGGCTGGAACGCCCAGTTTATCACTAATCATCTTTTGTTTGAGGGCATCCGGCTTTTGTACGCCATGAATCCACATTCGTACCGTCTTGGTACTACACATACACAGAGCCGCTATTTCCTCCACAAACTCAGTTTTTGGAGCTTTTACAGCACTCCTTTCAGGCAATCCTTTGTAAATCTGAATAAAAGACTGATAGTCTTTTTGGGTTACTTTTTTCATTTTCTCTAATTTATATGTTCTACAAACACGCTTTTTGGCTATATTTGTAATGTCATTTATTTAATTACGCAACAAATATAGGCTATATATCCGAATATAACAAAACTTTTTGGATATATTTTCTATTAAAAATATTCTATTTACATGCAACGATTTGATTTAAAGAGGTTTAGGCTTGATAGAAAACTTACTCAAAAGGAGTTGGCAGAGATATTAATGTGTAAACAAAACTATATTTCAAATATAGAAAACGGAATAAAACCTATTTCAAAAGAGAAATTGGATATATTGCAGTCTAAATTCGGTGATATTTCAAAGTATTATTCGGATATATCACCAAAGCAAAATACGATATTAAAAGAAGTCACTCCCGAAGATTTCATGTTTGCTGGTGCTGACGCTTTTTCAAGACAAGTCGTAAAGATGATGAATGACAAGCTGATTGCACCTTATGGAATGTTAGTAGAAAAAGATAAGGAAATAGAACGGTTGAATAGATTGATAGGCAGATTGCAAAACGAAATAGAGGAACTTAAAAAGGGAAGTGCCCAAATGGAGAATCCTGCCGGATGTGCCAATGCCGTATAGTGTTTGGTTTAAAGCAAAGAAAGTATTGATATGGAAAAGTATTACAGAATGGTTATAAACCTCTACAAAGAAGTTCTTTTAATTAACCGGGTAAACCCCGATAGGGTATTAGATGCGCAAAGGGAAATATCCAACGCTATTACTACGGCTATAATAACCAATGAGCCTACAGGTGAATTGGAGTTGCTAAAATCCGATATAGAGAACTTGAAGAGCCATATATCGCAATGAATACCGTTATAAGCAAGCAAATAATGGAAAGGTTCTATAGTGCGCTGGATGCCATTATAGCCATGAAGAAAATAAGAGGAGTAAATACATACTGTAGGCTCAACAACATAGATAGAAGAAATTTTATTGCGCAAAGAAAAGACTTGGAGCGTGGATGGTTTCAATTATCTTGGTTGTATCCTATGGTTAAGGAGTATGGAGTAAGTGCCAAATGGCTGCTTACTGGATTTGGAAGAATGTTTGAAGAACAAAAATAGCCCCATGCAAACATTACTAGTCTGCATAGGGCTATTTCTTACAAACATTCTATATCATAAATTAGCGAGCCATTTCTTGCCTGATTTTGTTCTTAGCCAAATCATAAATGCACCCGTCACGACTATTCCAACGGTAAAGATAGCTCCTAACATTTCCATATCATAAATTAGCTAACCATCTTTTACCGCTTTTGGTTTTAAACCAAATTAAGATTCCAATGCCTATTACTGAGCATATAGAGAAAAACATAATCATAAAATCCATATTTCTATCTTTTTAAAATGTTATAACCTATAGAAGCAAATATATATGTCAGTAGCATTCCTGTTGCGAGCAACACCCCTTGTTTTATCTGAGGCTCATCAATTATCAGCGAAACGCCCCCAACTAAAGCCATAGCCGTAAATACAAGTTTAGCCAAGTCGTAGAAGAATTTTCCAAGCGTTTCCCTACTTGTTCTTTCTTTCTCCTTGACCTCTTTCTTAGCTTCTTGTTGTACGCTCCAATTACCCATATAAACTACTATTTTCTACAAAGGTACAAAATCCCCGCTTATTTGGAAACAAAAACCTATATATTTTTGATACGTCATTATAAATATAACACTGCAAGACTATTTTTATAACAAATAATACACTATATTTGCTGCTGAATTAAAATATCACTAAATAGCATTGGCTATTGTTGTAGGGATTAAGAAAACGACCAAATTTCAGAAACAGCCCTCAGACAATTTGCTAATGCCTGCGCTTTGCGTGGGCATTACTCTTGTATGGGCTGTTAGGTGCTTGGTCGTACCTCTTAATCCTCGGAGTAATCCCACGCTTTCGTGTGTATTACAGTAGCTTGCTAAGTACAACCGTTAAATACACACTTATGAAAACTTTGCTAATGCTTTGCCTGATAGCTTTGATAACAGGATGTAATAGCGACACTCCGCAACGTAAAGCTGAGAAACTAATAAATAGGTATTTGGAGAATAATTTAAAAGACCCTGATAGTTATGAGTGTATGGATATGGGGAAAATAGGAATAGTCACACCTATGTCTAAAGCATTAGTGGAAACCGTTAAAAGAGCAACGGATGGAGAGTTCCCAACAGATAGCATTAACTCAAAATTAGAACAAATCAAAGCTATGTTTGAAAACAAGGGTATAAATCCATACGATACTTTAGCTTGGGAGATTTCCCATAGATATAGAGCCAAAAACTCCTATGGGGGATATGCAATTACTAATTGCACTTATCATTTCAACAAAGATATATCGGACATAATTAGCGTAGAAACAAAATAGAATCTACCAAAGTAAAATTACGGCACTTCCATAAGTGCCTTTTTTTGTTCTTCCCCCACACCCCTATTTCATATATTTACTCTTAATTAACTATATAATATTATATATTAGTATATATTATCCCTTATAACTTGCATAAAATTTTGCCTAAGCAAAAATAGGCTTGTAAATCACTGAACTATAACAGCTTACAAATTTTGCTTAGGCAAACGAAAAAAGGCTATATTTTTGCTTAGGCAAAATAACGCTTATAACACACTGTATTTCAATCATTTGCAAATTTTGCTTAGGCAAAACGCTATTTTTAGGCTTAAAAATAACTATTTATTTGATTATCAGAATATTACAATTTTTGCTTAGGCAAAATCATTTTGCTTAGGCAATTTGCTTAGGCAAAATCTGCAACTATCTGATTATCAGAGATAATACAGATTTAGAGGATAGATAAACACCTATTAAAATTTTGCCTAAGCAAAAATAGGCTTGTAAATCACTGAACTATAACAGCTTACAAATTTTGCTTAGGCAAAACACGCTTATTTTTGGGTATATACTTCTTTTCTGTTACATCATCCAAAGATAGCTTGACATAATCCAATACCTTACGGTTGGCAGCATCTATGCTGTCCCACGATTTCGCAATATAAATATCCGTCACTCTCATATTTTCGTCCACGTGGTTAAGAGCTGTGTGAACGGTGTATTTATCTACTCCGGCTTCATTGCTTGCAATGGTTGCCCATGTATGGCGTGCTGCGTAAAACTCCAAATCATCTATTCCCAAATCATCACCAATCTTTTTCAAACCCTTGTTAATTGCAGCCGTAAAGCTATCCACGCTTGAATACAGCTTGTAGAAATTAAAGACCCTTTGCCCGGTATGGTCTTTATATTTTTTCATAAGGGCTTTTAGTTCAGGCTCTATCCTCACAGATATTTCCGCTTTGTCGGCTCTCCGATTCTTTGTTTTTGTCCGTTGGTATGTAATTCGTCCTTTCTTCAAATCCGTACAAGTGTACAAATCTACCGCATTCATTCCGATTAAGCAGAAACTCAAAAGAAAGACATCCTTTGCGAGATTGTACCTGTTTGTCCCCGGTTGCATAATCAAAGAATAAGGCAGCTCCGAAAATTTACGAAGTAAATCCGTAGAAATAGCCCTTTTTCTTGTAACTGGAACTTTGGGAATTTCCACCCTCTTAAAAGGAGAATAGGGAATGCGTATCAGCCCGGCATCCTCATCGTTAAACTCTTTCTTTGCTCGGTTGTGTATGGCTCTTAGCTGGGATATATATAGGCTCTGTGCCCTTTCTCCGTGATTGGCTTCGGGTTTGGAACGTGCCGGATTCTCTTTTATCCACTTTATCCAATCATTGACAAACTTAACCGTGATTTCTTTTATGCTCACGCTATCCCTGCCAACAAAGCGTACAAGGTTGTTAATAGCTACTTGGTAAGAAAGCGCATTGCCTGTATGCCCGGTTTCCTTTAAGTGCAATATGTATTGACGGGCATAAGCCACTATATCCAAATCGAAGTGTTCCCCATTGTCGTTAGTGATTGCATCTACCACCTGCTCAACGGTCATGGATTTAAGCCGTTCCCCCATGCGGTCACAAATGGAACGGTATTTCTTTATCATATCATCGGTGGCATCTATGTACTTTTGGTTTTTCAATTTGAAAGTCGTGCGTGTCAAATCATCCTTTGTCACGTAGTAAGTGGTCGGGATGTACTTTTTCCTCTTTTGGTGTATAACCCTTATCTTTATATTATATGTGCCGTCAGCCCTTTTTTGGTGAGCGTACACCTCTGCTTTGAATGTAGCCATAATCTTTGTAGAACTATAGTAGAACTTTTATCCGCAAATATACCTATTTTTTGCTGTAAATGCTGTAAAAAAGAAGTCCACCCCGTAATGGAATGGACTTGAAAAGTAGCTCCGAGGGGAATCGAACCCCTATCTAAAATTTAGGAAATTCTTGTTCTATCCGTTGAACTACAGAGCCTTATGTAATAATTATCGTTATAACTTCCTTTTCTTATTTACTATAAATCTAAATTTTACTACCTTTGCATTGTTTGGAAGAACATACGTTTAGGAAACATCTATTCTATCCGTTGAACTACCAGGGCAACTTAACTTGCCTGCAAAGGTAGTCCTTTTTTGTTAAAACGGCAATATGAAAGAATGAAAAATATGAGAAAAAGGTATGGATAACAGGATGGGTGATTGTTTTGTCATTTTGAGGTCTTCAAACCCTGTATTGGTTTACTGATTTGCCGGAAGAGGTTTCATGTTGTTTGTAGAATGTGGGTAGGAATAATAATCTGTCAACTTTGGGGATGCCGTGCCGATGTCATATTGATAGCATTATATGCTATTAAACAGTTAATTATCTGCTTGTTTTCTTCGTTTGGAATTAAATATTGCTGTAATTTTGTGCACTTTGATAATCGCGCAGAGATAAATGACGGAATATTTTGTTTTTTGGCAGGACTTTCCGAACTTTGCGTGCAATGAATTTAATGTAACCCTAAATTATAAGTTATGGCAGATGAAATGATAGTCAAGGAGTTGGATCAGGTTGTGGTCCGTTTCTCAGGCGACTCAGGCGATGGTATGCAGCTAGCCGGAAATATATTTTCTAATATTTCGGCTACAGTGGGAAATGATATCAGTACTTTCCCCGATTATCCGGCGGATATCCGTGCCCCGCAAGGCTCATTGACAGGTGTATCAGGTTTCCAAGTGCATATTGGTGCCGGTAAGGTATTTACTCCCGGTGATAAATGTGATGTGTTGGTTGCTATGAATGCCGCTGCGTTGAAAACACAATATAAGTTTGCTAAGCCGACAGCCTGTATCATCATTGATACGGATTGTTTCCAAAAATCGGATTTGGACAAAGCGGCTTTCAAGACAGACAATCCCATTGAGGAAATGGGTATCAAGCAGGATGTGATTGCCGCTCCTATCTCGCAGATGGTCAAGGATTGTCTGGCAGATAGCGGAATGGATAACAAATCAATGCTGAAGTGCCGCAATATGTTTGCGTTGGGATTGGTTTGCTGGTTGTTCAACCGCGATTTGACAATCGCAGAGAATTTCCTGCGCGAGAAATTCGCAAAGAAGCCGGCTATTGCCGAAGCGAATATTAAAGTGATTCATGCCGGTTATGACTACGGACATAATACGCATGCTTCTGTAGACCACACCTATAAAGTGGAATCAAAGACAAAGGTTCCCGGAAAATATATGGATATCAGTGGAAATAAGGCAACAGCATACGGCTTGATTGCTGCTGCTGAAAAGGCGGGGCTTCCGTTGTTCCTCGGTTCTTATCCCATCACTCCGGCAACGGATATTCTTCATGAGTTGTCTAAGCACAAGTCGTTGGGTGTGACTACCGTTCAGTGTGAAGATGAAATTTCGGGTTGTGCCACTGCTATCGGTGCTTCATTTGCCGGTGCGTTGGCAGCGACTTCTACTTCAGGCCCCGGTGTCTGTCTGAAATCTGAAGCGATGAACCTGGCTGTAATCACCGAATTGCCTTTGGTGGTGGTTAATGTTCAGCGTGGCGGCCCTTCTACCGGTTTGCCCACCAAATCGGAGCAGACAGACTTGTTGCAGGCATTGTTCGGACGTAACGGCGAATCTCCCATGCCGGTGGTTGCTGCAGCTTCTCCCACTCATTGTTTTGATGCTGCCTATGATGCTTGTAAGATGGCGCTGGAGCACATGACTCCGGTTGTTCTGCTGACGGACGGGTTTGTTGCCAATGGTTCGGGTGCATGGAGGTTGCCTGACTTGGCGAGCTATCCGGCCATCAATCCGCCGTATGTGACTCCCGAAATGAAAGATAGCTATACTCCTTATAAACGTAATCCGGAGACCGGAGTGCGTTATTGGGCTCGTCCCGGACAGGAGGGTTATATGCACATTTTGGGCGGTCTGGAAAAAGACAGTGATACGGGGGCTATCTCTACCGACCCCGAAAATCATGACCTGATGTGCCGCTTGCGTGCCGAAAAGGTGGCAAAAATCCCTGTACCCGATGTGAAGGTGCAAGGCTGTGTGGACGACGCCGACCTTCTGATTGTGGGCTTTGGCGGAACTTACGGTCATTTATATTCGGCCATGGAAGAAATGAATAAGGCGGGAAAGAAAGTCGCTTTGGCTCATTTCGTACATTTGAATCCGCTGCCAAAGAATACGGCGGAAGTGCTGAAGAAATATAAGAAGGTAGTAGTGGCCGAACAGAGTCTGGGCCAGTTTGCCGGATATCTCCGTATGAAAGTAGACGGATTCGTTCCTTATCAATTTAATGAAGTAAAAGGTCAACCGTTTGTTGTCAGCGAATTAGTTGATGCTTTCACAGAGATTTTAAATAAATAATAACCGTAAAGAAAGTAAGAACTATGAGCGAATATACAGCAAAAGATTTTAAAAAAGGACAGCCTCGTTGGTGTCCGGGCTGCGGTGACCATTTCTTCTTGGCATCATTGCACAAAGCTATGGCTGAATTGGGAATTGCTCCTCATGATACAGCAGTTATCTCGGGTATCGGTTGTTCCAGCCGTTTGCCTTATTATATGAATACGTATGCCATGCAGACGATTCATGGTCGTGCGGCGGCCATTTCTACCGGTTGCAAGGTAGTTAATCCGAAACTTACGGTCTGGCAGATTTCAGGTGACGGTGACGGTCTGGCTATCGGCGGTAACCATTTTATTCACGCTGTGCGCCGTAATATCGACTTGAATATGATTCTGCTGAACAATCGTATTTATGGTTTGACGAAGGGACAGTATTCTCCTACTTCTCCCCGTGGGTTTGTCAGCAAGTCCTCTCCTTACGGAACAGTGGAAGACCCGTTCCATCCTGCCGAATTATGCTTTGGCGCACGCGGACGTTTCTTTGCCCGTGCTGTAGCAACGGATGGTCCCGGCACAGTGGAAGTGTTGAAGGCAGCTGCCAACCATAAAGGTGCTTCGGTTTGCGAAATTCTTCAGAACTGTGTGATATTCAATGACGGTACACACGAATCTGTGTACAATAAGGAAGGTCGTGCCAAGAATGCGATTTATCTGGAACATGGCAAACCGATGTTGTTTGGCGAGAACAAGGAGTTCGGATTGATGCAGGAAGGTTTCGGGCTGAAAGTGGTGAAGTTGGGTGAGAATGGTATCACTGAAAAAGATATTCTGATTCACGATGCCCATTGTATGGACAACACGTTGCAGTTGAAATTGGCTTTGATGGAAGGCCCTGATTTCCCGATTGCATTAGGTGTCATCCGTGATGTAGAAGCTCCTACTTATGATGATGCGGTTCACGAACAGATAGAGGAAGTTTCAGCTAAAAAGAAATATTATAATTTCCAGGAACTACTGATGACCAATGATATTTGGGAAGTGAAGTAAATTTCCGATAACGGAAATTACTTTTGACATATCGTCGGAAAAGATAAATGGTTAGTAATAAGCAGCGAATAGACTGCCGGTTACTAACCATTTGTTATTTATGACTGTTGGATGCTAAAGCTTCTCGCCAAAAGACAAGTCGCCTGCATCTCCCAGTCCCGGAACGATGTATTTGTGTTCGTCCAAAACCGGATCGATAGCGGCGCACCATAGCGTGATATCGTCACTTGGAAAGAGTTCCGCCATGTGCTCCACTCCCTGTTGGCTGGCAATGACACAGGCCATCTGTAATTGGGCGGGTTTGCCTTTCGTCAGTAAAGCTTTCCAGGCAAGCTCCATGCTTTCGCCGGTGGCAAGCATTGGGTCGACTAAAAGCAAAGTCTTGTCATTCAGAGAGGGGGCGGCGATGTATTCGATATGTACATCTACGATGCGGTGTTCGTCATCCTTGTAGAAACGGAACGCGGAAACGAAAGCATTGTCGGCATGATCGAACATATTCAAGAAACCGGTGTGCAGTGGCAGTCCGGCACGGAATACGGTGGCAATCACTATTTTGTCATCATGCGTACTGGCCGTGGCAGTTCCCAGTGGTGTCTGTACTTGCTTGACAGAATAGGTTAGTGCTTTACTCATTTCGTATGCCATGATTTCCCCTATTCTTTCGATATTTCTGCGGAAGCGCATACGGTCGTTCTGAACCTGTACATCACGCAATTCTGCCACGTATTGGTTCAGGAGAGAATTGCCTTCACTGAGATTGATGATTTTCATATCTATACTATTGTTATATTATTGACTCTGACCTGCAAAGAAACAAAATAAATTCCATATTTGTAAAGTGTAAATTGCATTTTTGTTACACAAATATAAATCTTTCACTATTACGGAAATTTTTCTCTAATAACTTCTTTTTTTTAAAATAAAGCACTAATTTTGTAGCGCCTTAGACAAGGGGATGTTGAAAAACATCTTCTCCCAAAATAGAGAGTAAAAATAACATTATACAATTAACCAATTTAAATCATTTAAAAATGGCAAATTTAGATTTAAGCAAGTACGGTATTACCGACGTGAAGGAAATTCTCCACAATCCTTCTTATGATGTACTTTTCGCTGAAGAAACTAAACCTGAGTTGGAAGGTTTCGAAAAAGGACAGGTAACTGAACTGGGTGCTGTAAACGTAATGACCGGTATCTATACAGGTCGTTCTCCTAAAGATAAATTCTTCGTTAAGAATGAAGCTTCTGAAGATTCAGTATGGTGGACTTCTGACGAATACAAAAACGATAACAAACCTTGCTCTGAAGAAGCTTGGGCTGACCTGAAAGCTAAAGCAGTTAAAGAATTGAGCGGCAAACGTTTGTTCGTTGTTGATACTTTCTGTGGTGCTAATGCTGCAACTCGCTTGAAAGTACGTTTCATCATGGAAGTAGCTTGGCAGGCTCACTTCGTAACTAACATGTTCATCCGCCCGACTGCTGAAGAACTGGAAGCTTACGGAGAACCTGATTTCGTATCATTCAACGCTGCCAAGGCAAAAGTTGAAAACTTCAAGGAACTGGGCTTGAACTCTGAAACAGCTACAGTTTTCAACTTGAAGACTAAAGAACAAGTTATCCTGAATACTTGGTACGGTGGTGAAATGAAGAAAGGTATCTTCTCTATCATGAACTACCTGAACCCGCTTCGTGGTATCGCTTCTATGCACTGTTCTGCCAACACTAACATGGAAGGCACTGACTCTGCTATCTTCTTCGGTTTGTCTGGTACAGGTAAGACTACTTTGTCTACTGACCCGAAACGTAAGTTGATCGGTGATGACGAACACGGATGGGACGACGAAGGTGTATTCAACTACGAAGGTGGTTGCTACGCTAAGGTTATCAACCTGGATAAAGAAAGCGAACCCGATATCTACGCTGCTATCAAACGTGACGCTTTGCTGGAAAACGTAACTGTAGCTGCTGACGGTAAGATTGACTTCACAGATAAGAGTACTACAGAAAACACTCGTGTATCTTATCCTATCTACCACATTGAAAACATCGTTAAGCCGATCTCTAAAGGTCCTCACGCTCATCAGGTGATTTTCTTGTCGGCTGACGCATTCGGCGTATTGCCTCCGGTATCTATCTTGAACCCTGAACAAGCTCAGTACTACTTCTTGTCTGGATTTACAGCTAAATTGGCTGGTACAGAACGTGGTATCACTGAACCGACTCCTACATTCTCAGCTTGCTTCGGTGCTGCTTTCTTGAGCTTGCATCCTACTAAATATGCTGAAGAATTGGTTAAGAAGATGGAAAAGGTTGGTGCTAAGGCATACTTGGTTAACACAGGTTGGAACGGTACTGGCAAGCGTATCTCTATCCGCGATACTCGTGGTATCATCGACGCTATCTTGGATGGTTCTATCGACAAGGCTCCTACTAAGGTTATTCCTTTCTTCGACTTTGTTGTTCCTACAGAATTGCCGGGTGTTGATTCGAAGATTCTTGATCCTCGCGATACATACGCTGACGCTGCTCAGTGGGACGAAAAAGCAAAAGACTTGGCTGGTCGTTTCATCAAGAACTTCGCTAAGTTCACTGGTAACGAAGCTGGTAAGAAGTTGGTTGCTGCCGGTCCGAAATTGTAATCTGAATTTTACAGATTTAACATATAAAAAGTGGTTCCTGAATAAGGAGCCACTTTTTTTTATGCTTGAAAATAACTAGATTTGTTGCAAATCAAAAATATGAAAGTAAATGAAATCACTAAGTGTTCTTTTATTAGGTGCCGGATTGTTTACTCTGGCATTGTGTGGCTGTACGTCGCAGTCTTCACAAAAAGAGGTCGGAGTATCCGATAGCATTGTTAAAGATCAAGGTAATCCTGTTATTGAAACGATTATGGCGCGCCGTAGTATTCGGAAGTATAAACCGGAAGCTGTGGAGCGGGATAAAATGCAAACCATTTTGGACTGTGGCATTCATGCTCCCAATGGAATGAATAAACAATCATGGGAAGTGCGTGTGGTAGATAATCAGGATTTTATTAATGAGTTGACCGAAATCTTCAAGAAAGAAAATCCCAAGGCTGCCGAACGCGTCGGATTTAAGAATATGTTCAATAATGCCCCTACCGTTGCTTTTATTGCTTATAATCCTCAGTATGATATGTCTCAAGTGGACTGTGGACTTCTAGGGGCCAATATGATTCTTACAGCTCAATCTATGGGCATAGGAAGTTGCTGTTTAGGTGGCCCTGTCCGTTTTATGAAGTCTCCTGCGGCTGCCGATTATCTAAAGAAACTGGATTTTCCGGACGGATATGAGCTATTGTATGCCATTGCTTTCGGCTATCCCGATGAGGCTCCGGCTGCTAAGCTCCGCGATGCTTCAAAGGTGAGATTTATTGACTGATTCTCCTTTCCGATTATTGTCTGTATTCGGGCGGTATGTTTCCGTCCGAATATAGAAGGTGATGTGACAGTTGCGTTGTAGTTTTGATATAACAAAGCCTGTTTTGTACTTCTTTATTTCTATAAACTAAAATTGCACTTTTAGAATCTATTTTTGGTATTCTCTAATAAATTGCCTACATTTACACCGTTTCATTTGAATTAATCTCAATAAATGATTGTAGGACCGGAAGTTGTAGGAGAATTTGCCTCTGGCAGCCATGAAGCCTTTCATAAGATATTCAAGCTGTTTTATCCTAAGGTATATGCTTTTATACGAGGATTTATAAAAGACTTGGATGATTCTGAGGATTTGGCTCAGATTGTCTTTATAAAACTATGGAATAAAAGAGCGATTTTTCACAAGGTACATCATTTTGATTCTTATTTGTTCATGCTTACCAAATATACTGTCTTCAATTATATTACAACTAAAAACGTATCCCGGTTTACGAGTGAAGATAATATTCCCGAGATTTCTGATGGATGTACTCCCCATGATGAATTGATAGCGAAAGACCTGCAATTATTAATTGATATGGTAGTGAGTGAGATGCCCCCTAAAAGGAAAATGATATATCAATTAAGTCGAATAGAGGGACTTTCTAACGAACAAATAGCAGAAAAACTGGGAATACAGAAAAAAACAGTGGAAAACCATTTGAATATTGCTTTAAATGAACTTAGAGACGCCTTAGCTCTTTCTATTTTAGTTTATTTAATACTACCTGTTTAGGTGTAACATGAAATCGAACTGTCTTTTTTATATAAAATGTGAAAATGAATAACTATATACATAAGATAATAGACTTTTTCTTTCATCATGAAGTTTCTGATGAGATAACAGAACGTGTTTATAATCGTATGGTTTTTCCTGTGGAAGATAAAGCGAGGGAAGAAGCTGTGTCACGAATCTGGGATGAACTGGACGGTGCTTCTTGCTCTGATGAAAAAATAGAGAAGGCTTTTTATAATTTGGAGACGTCTTTAGGATTTAAAAAAGAACGGGAGACTGTCGGATTAGCAGGACAGGAACATGTAAGAATTGAGAAAAGAATAAATTGGGGGAGGGTAGCTGCCATTTGGACTATTCCTTTTATTATGATGTGTCTTTCCGCATATTATTATTATTCTGCAAAGGAGCATGTGAAGGAGACTTTGTCGGAAGTGACTTATATGCAGCGTTATGCAGCCATGGGAACACGCGAAGAAGTGGTTCTTCCCGATGGAAGTAGGGTTTGGCTCAATGCCGGTACTTTGTTGGTATATCCTTCTAGTTTCATATCCGAGTCTCGTAATGTTTATATTGCGGGAGAAGGTTTCTTTGAAGTCTCAAAAGACAAAGAACACCCTTTCATCGTTACTACCAATCATTTGGAATTGAAAGTGCTTGGCACTACATTCAATATTTCGGCTTATCCGGACAACAATCAGATAATGGCTACGTTGGAGACCGGCAGGCTACAGGTGAAGGTGAATAAGCAGTCGGGAGAGTATTTCCTGGAGCCCAATGACCAACTGATATATACTCCCTCCACAGGGGAAGTACAGCAACATAAAGTGAATGCAGTTTCCCACTCCGACTGGCGTATGGGAGGGTTATTCTTTGGTAATGTACCGTTTAATGATGTTCTTCATACCTTGGAGCGTGTGTATGGCGTGAAATTCCATGTGCGTACATCCATTTACCAGAATCAAAGTCTGAGAGTTCATTTTAATAGGAATGAGTCGTTGGAACAAGTACTTCAAATTATTAAGATATTGGTTCCCGGCATAGAATATGAAATTGTTGGCAAGAGCATCTACTTAAGATAGCATATTAGTATTTATTAACATCGTGGCTTTGGGTGTAGTATTTATTTAAGCTGTCTTCCTTATGTACGTACACCTTATGTTGTTAATAAATCTAATATGAAATGAACAAGAAATTTATTCGAGTGTTGGGGCTTGGCGTAGGCTTATTTCTGGCCGGTAGCCTCTCTGTCAATGCACAGAAAGTTTCCTTCAATGGGGAACACCTTTCTTTAAAGCAAGCGTTTGAGAAAATTGAATCGGTTTCGAAGTATAAGATTGCTTATAACACTTCGCAACTGGATGTCAATAAACAAGTTGTTCTGAATCAAAAGAATCAGGATGTATTGCAAATCCTGTCAGATTTGCTAAAAGGAACAAATTGTGTCTATCAAGTGAATGACAACTATATTGTCATCACTTTGAAAGATGATAAGAAGGTTAAGAAAATCAAGGGTACCATTAAAGATTCTGCCGGAGAACCGATTATTGGCGCCAATGTAATCTTGAAAGGAGATGCCACTGTAGGAAGTATTACAGATGTGGAAGGTAATTTTGATTTGTCCGTTCCGGGCAATGCTACTTTGCAAGTTTCTTATATTGGTTATAATACTCAGGATGTTCCGGTAGGAAATAAATCTTTCCTTAATATTATTCTGAAAGAAGATACAGAAACATTAGACGAAGTAGTGGTTGTAGGTTACGGCTCACAAAAGAAAGTTAATGTGATTGGCTCTATTGCATCAGTGGACAGCAAAGCACTGGAATCTCGTGCAGTGCCTGACGTTTCTAATATGTTGACCGGTCAGATGTCGGGTGTTACCATTACACAGGAAAGCGGTAATCCGGGCCAGGATGCCGGTACCATTCGTATCCGCGGTGTCGGTTCATTTGGAGCGACTCCCAATCCTTTGGTCTTGGTGGATGGACTTCCTGGTTCTTTGAGTGATTTGACTCCGGCTGATATTGATAATATTTCAGTTCTGAAGGATGCCTCTTCCGCCGCTATTTATGGTTCTCGTGCAGCCAATGGTGTTATTTTGGTAACAACCAAGAAAGGAAAAGAAGGTAAAGCTCGTATTATTTATAATGGTTCGGTGGGTATGAGTCAAGCTACTGAATTGCCGGAACTGGCTCATTCTTATGAATATGCAGAATTCTATAATAAAGCGATTGGTACAGAAACGTATACACCTGAAATGATTCAGAAGTATCGTGATGGCTCTGATCCTGATAATTATGCTGATGAAATGTATCTTGATGACCTTTTGGGTGGTCATGCACTGCAAACCAAGCACGAGTTAAGTGTAAGCGGTGGTACGGAAAAGGTACAATATATGGTATCGCTGGGCTATTTGCGCCAAAATGGTTTGTTGGATAACAACTATTATAACCGTTACAATGGCCGTGTAAACCTCAGTGCAGAGCTAGCTAAGAACTTGAAGTTGCAAGTTCGTCTGAGCGGTGTGACTTCCGACCGCCACGAACCTTCTACACCGGGTATCTTGGATACTGGTGGTTTCAAGGGTATCATTGCCAATGCAGTTCGTTTCCCGGGTATGACTCCCAGCTATCTACAGAATGGCGAAGTCGGTCTAGGACCTAAGTTGCAAGGAACTCCGGTGGCATGGGTAGACTGTGCTTCTTCCTATCGTGAAGACTTTGATAAGTTTAAGAATAATATAGAATTGTCTTATCAGCCAATCGATGGGTTGACTCTGAAGGTAATAGGAGGTTATAATTATACTTTGAGCCATGTTCGTAATTACCGCTGCGATTTGATTCTCACCGGTGGTAAGAGCACAGGTCCTTCTACTTTGTCGGATGAAATGAAACGGACAGTCTATAAGACTTTCCAGGCTGTAGCTGATTATAATAAGTCTTTTGGTAAACATAATCTTGCTGCATTGGTAGGATATACTTGGGAAGACGAAGGTCAGCGTACTTTATCGGGCAACCGTAATAACTTCCCCTCTGATGACGTGCCTTTCCTGAATGCCGGTGGTGCAGATGGACAGACAAATGGCGGTGGCGGTTACGACTGGGCTATACAGTCTGTATTCGGTCGTTTGACTTATAATTATGACCAACGTTATTTATTCGAAGCCACGATGCGTTATGATGGTTCTTCTCGTTTCCCGACAGACAGCAAATATGGTTTCTTTCCTTCAGTGGCTGCCGGATGGCGTATCTCTGAAGAAAAGTTCTGGAAAGAGAATGAAAACCTGTCTTTCATCAATAATTTGAAGCTGAAAGCTTCTTATGGTGTATTGGGTAACAATAATATCGGTAACTATCCTTATCAGTCAGTATACTCTTTAGGCCAGGCACAGAACTACGTATTTGGTGGAGTATATACACAGGGAGCAGCTGTTACTACCTATGTAGATCCGGCTTTGAAGTGGGAGCGTACTCGTACGACCGATGTCGGTATCGAAACAGCATTCTTCAATAATAAGTTGACATTTAATGCTTCTTATTTCTATCGTAAGACTACGGATGTATTGTATAAGCCGGCTGCAAGTTACTCTTCTATCTTCGGATTAAGCGTATCGCAGGTAAATACCGGTGAGTTGGAAAATAAAGGTTGGGAGTTTGAAATAGGTCATCAAAATACAATTGGTAAGTTCCATTACCATATTAATGGTAATTTCTCTATCATCGACAATAAGGTATTGACATTGGGTATGGGAAATGTGACCCAGAATAATGGTATGGTAGGTAATGGTAGTGATTTGTTTATCGGTTATCCGATGCAGATGTTCTATGGTTATAAGACGGACGGAGTATTCCTGACCGACGATGAAGTAGGTGATTGGTATGATCAGACTGCGATAGCCAAAGGTTCTAAAGCCGGAGATATTCGTTATATCGATACCACCGGTGATGGCAAGGTGACACCGGATGACAAGGTGTTCTTGGGTTCCCGTATACCTAAATGCACTTTCGGTTTGAATTTTGGCGGAGAATATAAAGGTTTTGACTTCAGCGTATTGCTTCAGGGAGTTGCTAAAGTGAAAGGTATGCTGTCTGTTTATGCAGGTCATGCATTCTATCAGGAAGGTAATATCCAGAAATGGCAAATGGAGAATTGCTGGAATGTGCAGCAAGACAACCGTTATCCGGAATATCCTCGTCTGGAGGTTATGTCTAATGCAGGCAGTAATAATACGTTAGCTTCTGATTTCTGGGTATTGGATGCTTCTTATTTGAAAGTGCGTAATGTTCAGTTAGGTTATACATTGCCCGATCATATAGCTAAGAAGTTTGGTTCAAGCGGTTTACGTTTTTATGTATCTTTGGATAACCCTTTGACTTTCAAAAGTTATCGTAAAGGGTGGGATCCTGAAAACACGAACAACAATGGACAATATTATCCGACTATGTCAACTTATACTTTGGGCTTAACTTTAAAATTCTAATGACTTATGAAAAGATTAAAATATATAGCTTTTGCTGTTTTATTAGCTTCATTTTCATTTCAATCATGTGATTTGGAGCGTTATCCTTTGACAGATTTGTCGGAAGATAATTTTTGGAATGATGATAAGAATGCTGAATTGGCATTGACTTCTTTATATAGAGGTAGTATCACGAATGGTTTGGAATATAATGTTTCGGACTTTTGGTCTTATCATGGTATGTTGTTTATGGAGCATCTGACAGACAATGCTTATGACCGTCGCGGAGAAAATAATCCATTCTTTAATATATCCAGTGGAAAGTTACTGAATAACAATGGATTCGTAAAGAACTATTGGTCATCGGCTTATAAGCGTATCGGTTTGTGTAATCGTTTCTTGGAGGGTATTGCCAATGCTCCTGAATCAGGACAGAAAACCCGAATGGTTGCCGAGGCTCGTTTCTTGCGTGCCACTCAGTATCATTATCTGGCCAGCTATTTTAAGGATGTACCTTTAGTGACCAGAACCCTGACAGGTGAAGAGGCGAATACGGTTGAAAAGGAGACTCAAGCCAATATTCTGTCGTGGTGTGTGACAGAGTTCAAAGAATCGGCAGCCGATCTGCCTCGTTTTAAAGACATATCAAACAGTGAGACGGGACGTGCTTGCAAACAGGCTGCCTTAGCATTTCTAGGCAGAACTTGCATGTTGATGCAGGACTGGGCAGGCGGAGTTGCCGCTTATAAGGAAATTATCGACTATGGTGATAACTCAATTCATCCTGTATATCGGGAACTTTTCCATCCTTCGACCGGTGTAGGTAATAAAGAGAATATTTATTATATATCCTATCTTGAAAACTACTTCGGTTGCGGTCTTCCTCAGCATATCTTGTCTGCAAAAGACGGTGGATGGAGTCTGTCCAATCCTTCGGCCGGATTATTTGAATCTTATGAGTTTAAGGATGGAACTCCGTTCAGCTATGACGATTCACGTTATAACCCTGATAATTTAGGTGAGAACCGTGACCCGCGTCTTGATTATACCATTTATTATAATGGGGCGACTTTCATGGGCAGTGAATATCGTATGAGCCCGGATTACGAAGCGTCAAAGAAAGAACGTTTGGACTATTCTTCAGAAGTATCTAAGACCGGTTTTATGTGGCGTAAATATTTTGATGAGAATCCAATCAATGACTTGAACAGCTATAGTGCTGTGACTCCGGTCATCAGATATGCAGAAGTTTTGCTGAGTTATTTGGAATGTTTGATTGAAAGCGGACAAACCATTGATCAGACCGTTTTGAACCAGACCATTAATCAGGTGCGTGAACGTGCCGATGTTAAAATGCCGCCTGTTACAGAAACTAACTCAGATAAATTGCGCGAATTGCTTCGTAACGAGCGTCGTGTTGAATTGGCTTTTGAAGGTATCAGATATTGGGACTTGTTGCGCTGGAAACTTGCCGAAACAGTGCTTGTCGGTGAGGTATGGGGTGCTCCCTATCCCAAATCTGAAAAATATGCAGGTTCTACCAAGTTTGTAGACCCGACAGGACATTGCCGTTGGTATGTGGGAAGAAGAGATTTCCGTAATCCTCAGGATTATAAATGGCCGATTCCTTTGTCAGAACAAAATATTAATCCTAACTTGCGTGAGTAATTCTAACAATATGAGGCTAACTGCTTTTGGTAAAGCGGTTAGTCTCTGATTAAAATATTAAAGTATTATGAAAAAACAGTATTTGGCTTTATCTCTTTTGACACCGGTGTTGTGCTCTGCTCTGACAGCGGAGGCCAAGACTCCTAAAGACAATAAGGTGACCAATCGTGAACAACCTAATGTGATTATTATCTTTGCGGATGATTTGGGCTATGGCGATTTGGAATGTTACGGTGCAAAGAATGTACAGACTCCCAACGTCAACCGTTTGGCGAGTGAAGGTATTCGTTTTACCAATACCCATACTATAGCTGCTACCAGTACCCCTTCCCGCTACTCGTTGCTGACTGGTGAATATGCGTGGCGGCGTCCCGACACAGATATTGCGGCCGGAAATGCGGGAATGATTATCCGACCGGGGCAGTATACTATGGCAGATATGTTTAAGAACGCCGGATATGCCACTTGTGCCATCGGAAAATGGCATTTAGGGTTGGGAGACAAGACTGCAGAGCAGGATTGGAATGCTCCTCTTCCTTCATCATTAGGTGATTTGGGCTTTGACTATCATTACATTATGGCAGCTACGGCCGATCGTGTTCCCTGTGTGTTTATAGAGAATGGAAAGGTGGCCAATTATGATCCTTCCGCACCTATTGAGGTGAGTTATAAAGGTAATTTCCCCGGTGAACCTACCGGAAAAGACAATCCTGAGTTGCTTTATAACCAGAAGTCCAGTCACGGACATGATATGGCTATTGTAAACGGCATTGGCCGCATCGGTTTCATGAAAGGCGGTGGTAAAGCTCTTTGGAAAGATGAGAATATTGCAGACTCCATTACCACTCATGCCATTGATTTCATCAAACAGCATAAAGATGAACCTTTCTTTATGTATTTTGCAACCAATGACGTTCATGTTCCCCGTTTCCCGCACGACCGTTTCCGTGGAAAGAACCCGATGGGCGTACGCGGAGATGCTATTGTGCAGTTTGACTGGTCGGTAGGTCAGATTATGGAGACACTCGACAAACTGGGCTTGGCGGAAAATACACTGATTATCCTGTCCAGCGATAATGGTCCTGTGGTGGATGACGGTTATGACGATAAAGCAGAAGAATTGTTGAACGGACATAGTCCTGCCGGTCCGTGGAGAGGAAATAAATACAGTGCATTCGAAGGAGGTACAGCCGTTCCTGCCATCGTGCGTTGGCCTAAGAAGATTAAGGAAAGCCGTGAGTCGGATGTTTTGATGTCGCAGATTGACTGGATGGCTTCTTTGGGCTCGTTGGTAAATGCCAAGTTCCCCAAAGGCAGTGCCTCGGACAGCCATAACCGCATCGGCAATTTGCTGGGAACAGACAATGCCGACCGTCCTTGGGTAATTGAACAGGCAGCTAATCATGTTTTGTCCGTGCGTACCAAAGACTGGAAATACATTGAGCCGAATGATGGTCCTGCAATGATACAGTGGGGGCCTAAAATTGAAACCGGTAACTCAAGTACCCCTCAGCTTTATGATATGAGGAAAGACATTAATGAACGTGCTAATCTGGCATTACAGCACCCTGAGGTGGTATATGATATGCAGAATATACTTCGCAGAGTACGTAATAAAACCATTAAGATGGAATAATAAAAAAAGAGAGACGGTTCAACAGTGAGCCGTCTCTCTTTGATATATAGCAGTTTTCTCTTATCCTCTGTTCGCTCTTTTACGTTCCAGTTCATCCAAAATTACTTTACGCATACGCATACTCTTTGGAGTAACTTCCACATACTCGTCTTCCTTGATATATTCCAATGCTTCTTCCAATGAGAAGATTACCGGCGGAATGATACGCGCCTTATCGTCCGAGCCCGACGCACGCATATTGGTCAGTTTCTTTGATTTAGTTACATTGATAACCAAGTCATTATCGTGAACATGTTCGCCCACTACCTGGCCTGCATATACTTCATCTTGCGGATAGATAAAGAACTTACCGCGGTCTTGCAATTTGTCAATCGCGTAAGCAAAAGCCGTACCACTTTCCATTGCAATCATAGAACCGTTGCTGCGGCGTTCGATATCGCCCTTGTATGGTTGATATTCCTTAAAGCGGTGTGCCATGATAGCTTCTCCCTGAGAAGCAGTCAATACATTGGTACGCAAGCCGATGATGCCGCGTGAAGGCATATCAAATTCAATATTGACACGGTCTCCTTGAGACTCCATAGAGGTCATTTCACCTTTACGGCGAGTTACCATGTCAATCATCTTGCTGGCAAATTCTTCGGGAACACTGATTGTGAGTTCTTCTACCGGCTCACATTTCACTCCGTCTATTTCTTTGAAAATAACTTGCGGCTGTCCCACCTGAAGTTCGTAACCTTCACGGCGCATTGTTTCAATCAAGACAGAGAGGTGCAATACACCACGTCCGGACACTACCCATTTTCCGTCTTCCAATTCACTTTTGCGAACGCGCAACGCCAAGTTCTTATCCAATTCCTTCATCAGACGGTCGTGAATGTGGCGTGACGTCACAAACTTACCTTCTTTACCGAAGAAAGGAGAGTCGTTGATAGTGAACAACATACTCATGGTAGGTTCGTCGATGGCGATAGGTGGCAATGGTTCCGGATTTTCGTAATCGCAGATTGTATCTCCGATTTCAAAGCCGTCTACACCGATAATGGCACAGATATCACCCGATGATACCGCATCGGTTTTTTTGCGTCCCAAACCTTCGAATGTATGTACTTCTTTGATTTTAGACTTCACCATCGAGCCGTCACGCTTTGCCAGAGTAATGTTCATGCCTTCTTTCAATGTTCCGCGATGAACGCGGCCCACAGCGATACGTCCGGTATATGATGAATAGTCCAAAGAGGTAATCAACATTTGTGGAGTACCTTCCAGTTGTTTTGGAGCGGGAATATGTTCGATGATAGCATCCAGCAGTGCTGTCAGGTTGTCGGTCGGAGTTTTCCAGTCAGTGCCCATCCAGTTATTTTTGGCGGAACCATAGATAACCGGGAAGTCCAACTGATCTTCTGTGGCGTTGAGGCTGAACATCAAGTCGAACACCATTTCGTATACTTCTTCCGGGCGGCAGTTGGGCTTATCCACCTTGTTGACTACCACTAGCGGCTTCAAACCGAGTTGTAATGCCTTTTGGAGTACAAACCGAGTTTGAGGCATCGGGCCTTCAAACGCATCTACCAGCAGGATACATCCATCGGCCATATTGAGCACACGTTCCACTTCACCACCGAAGTCGGCGTGTCCCGGAGTATCAATAATATTGATTTTTGTTCCATTGTAGTTAATTGAAACGTTCTTCGAAAGGATTGTTATACCTCTCTCACGTTCCAAGTCATTGTTATCCAATACCAGTTCCCCATTGGTCTGGTCGTTGCGGAACAAATGTCCCGCCAACATCATCTTGTCCACGAGCGTTGTTTTTCCGTGGTCTACGTGGGCGATGATGGCAATGTTTCTAATGTCTTGCATACTATACCTAATATTTGGCTGCAAAGGTACGATTTTTAGTTGAAAAAATATTTGGCTGTTAACGTTTATTTTTTATCTTCGGTCTCTTCTTTGCTGTTAAATGTAGATGGAGTTGTTCCGTAGAAATCGACAAAGTGCTTTCTGAAGGTTGGAATGTCGTTATAGCCCACCATTTCGGCTACCTCCTGCACGCTATATTTTTTAGTCCGCAACAGCTCTGCCGAGCGTTTCAGGCGCACGCCTCTTACCAGCTCTATAATAGTAAAGTTGGTGAGTTGCTTCACTCTTCGGTAGAGGGTGGGCTGGCTCATGTTCAGCATTTCGGCAAGTTTCTTCACATTGAAGTCCTGATTTTGCAGATTGTCATTTACAATTTTCAGGATTTGTGTGACAAACGGATCTTCAATTTCTATGGCAATTTCGTTTTCTTCTTGCGTATCTCCGATAGTGCTGATAGACGGCATCAGCAGTTTGGTATAGATTTGTTTCAATTCCACTCTGCTCTTGATGAGTCGTTTTACTTTTGTGCGCAGAATTTCCGGGTTGAACGGTTTCAGGATATAATCGTCGGCCCCCAGTTCGATACCTTTCACCACATCCTCATCGCCTACTAATGCTGTCAGCAGGATGATAGGAATATGGCAAGTCTTTAAATCCTCTTTCAGTATGCGGCAACATTCGAATCCGTCCATCACAGGCATCATTACATCGGTAATAATCAGGTCGGGTATCTCTTTACGTGCTATTTTCACTCCTTCTTCACCGTTTTCTGCCATAATGATATTATAGGTTCCGCCGAATAACACTTTCAGATAAAGCCGGATATCCGCATGGTCTTCGATAACGAGTATTTTATATTTCGTTTCAGGACTTTCAATCGGTCGGGGGATGATGCTGTCCTGCAGTTCCTGTTTCTTCTTGTCCTCCACAGTGATAATCTTTGCCTGGCTGTCGTCTACCTGCATGTGTCCCGGTTTGACGAATACCACATATTCTTCTCCTTCAAAATGCTTTTTGCCCAGCGGAATATACAAGGTGACGGAAGTACCAGTTTCTTTGTCTTGCTTGATTTGAATATCTCCGTGATGGTCGAGTGCCGTTCTTCTCATAATCTCGATACCCAGTTCAGGATGCAGATAATTGCTCGGCGAGATATAAGTATCTTCTCCCAGATAGGTGACAGATGATTCCTCAATCACTTCTTTTCCATCATCTTCGATAGTGAAAAGGCAGTATTCTTTTCCTTTCAGGTTTGTGGTGCTGACAATAAAGCGGACGGCACCGGCATAAGAGATATGCCGGTATGCGTTCGACATTATATTTTTGAGGACAAACATGATTTTTTGCCAGTCAATCCATATTTCCGCGTTTATCTTGTTGTCCTTGTCGTAATACAAGTTGATGGGGCTGACATTCAGCAGCTCATACGAAGAGCGTACCACTTCGTCGGCTATACGGCTTGCCGCGTATGGAGCTACATTCAGCGTAGGGCCATAGTTTTCTTCCTGATGAATATTAAGCAATTGGTTACAAATGTCCTGCATGCAGATTGAGTTTCGATAGGCCACTTTTACTTTTTGCAGGAACGACTCCGGCAATGCCGAGTTGTCTATCATTTCTTTCAGAGGTGCGGTGACCAGTGACAGGGGCGTTCTCAGTTCACGTGCCAGCATATACCTGATTTGGTCACGCATTTGCTGATTCTTCTTTTCTTCCGCCCTTATCTCCGTAGCCTCTTCCAGACGCTCTTTCATTTGCACTTCCTTTTCTTTATACAGCTGCCGCTTCAGTGCTTTCCTATTGAGGTAGAGCCAAGTCAGGAATATGGATATTATGATGATAAGTATGTAGCCTGCAACCGCCCATCCGGTAGTAGCCCAATACTTGCCGACAGTGATAGCGATGCGGGTGATTTGTTCATTTCCTTCTATCGGATAGGAGGGCTTTATTTCGAGTATATAGTCTCCCGGTTTGATGTTACTTAGCCTTACCTGGTCATAATCACCAAAACGCCATTCTTTGTCATTGGGCAGCAGGCGGTATTCCACCTTATTGGGAGAAGTGCCGTAACGCAAGTCACTCAGGTAAAGCACGAGATTGTTATTGTTGTAGTTCAGGGTAAGCCGGTCTATTAAATGCGCCGGTTTATCCAAAATGACTTGTCCGTTTACTTTTTCGCCTATTTCCACTTTGTTATAATTCACATCAATGTCGGCGATATAATATTTTCGGTTGCTGGAAGTTTCTTTCAGCTGTCGGGGGTCAAAGTAAAGTAAGCCCGTAGAGTTTACCCACAGTAATTTTCCGTTGTTCAGCCGGCAAACCTGATAATAGTTCTCGGGGAAGGCATACAGATAGAAAGAATTGTTCTTATTGTTGACGGTTATAATGCCCGAATTGGTGCCCAGCCAGGTATTTCCGTTTCGGTCGTCTACCATGCAGTCGATGTGTCCGTTGGGTAAATCTCTGTCAAGAAGCATGGTCGACACCACATTTTTTTCTTTTCCGTCGATTTGGATAATCTTGTTAGCGTATGATACGAATAATTGATTATAGTTATTCATATAGATAGCCATAACCTTTCCCGGAACCAGATTGTTTTTCTGTTCGTATCCTCCACTCAGTGTTACTTTCTTACCTTCGCGCACAGCCTGGAACAATCCTTTTGCTGTTCCCAGCCACATGGTGCCGTCACCATCCTCGCAGATGGCGGTTATTTTTTCTATTTCTTTCGTATAAGGCATATATGCCAGACAGTTTTTACCTTGGTGGTCGTATACCATCAAGGCATTTTCTGTTGCAATCCATAAATCGTTGCGCGAGTTGAGGAAAAGTATTTTGATAGCAGAGACCTGATTATCCGTTTCTTCCGGCTGGGGGTGAAAAGAAACAATTTCGTTGGTGGTAGGTTTCATCAAGAGAATATCTCCTTTCTCGTCTCCGAACCACAAGTGTCCGTTTTTGTCTTTAAACAAACAGTAATCTCCGTTTTTGTCGGCTTTCTCCCATGGCAGGAACTGTATATTCGGCGAGAGACTCTTTGTTTGGCTTTTATATATACCCTTGTTGTCGGTAGCCAGCCATATACATCCGTTGCTGTCTTCTGCTATTCCATTAAGTGACCTTATTTCATTGTCCAGTTGGATGCGGTTTACATTATCTCCCAACAAATTTAATTTCAGCAACCCTCTTCCGAAAGTGCCAACCCATAACACCTGGCTCTGCTTGTCGAGATAAATGCGCGTGATTCTGTTTTTGATGATAGGTTCGTAATAAATATCATTTTCAATCAAGTTGATTATTTTAATGGGAGCTTTCAGATACTCTTTATTCTCAAATTTGACTAACGCCAATGAAGTGCCCGATGCCATGACGAAAGTAGTGTCGTCTGCTTGTATGATATCACGGACGCATGCGTCTTGCACACTGTGCGTATGGTCTCCTTTGTCCAGTTTACGTGCCGCCTTTGTTATTGTGTCATAGCAGAGCACTCCATTGTTGTGGCTGCAAATCCACAAGTACTCATTATATATATGTATATTGTCAATATCCTCTGCATTGGTTATTCCCAGTTCGGTGCAGTCCAGTGATTCGCCTTTCTTTTCTGTCAGGTTATAGAATATGAGTTTGTTTTCGCGGGTAAGTATATAGAGGCTGTTATTGTAGCCGTAAAATTTGGAGGGTGTACCTTTTATATTTGGCAGGGGAGCGGGTGTAATGTTCATCTTGTCAATTTCATATTCGGCTTTCAGCTCTACCGCTCCTTGTGAGGTGATGGCATATATCCTGTCTTTTACTACACATAAGTCATGAATATCTTCCAGCACCTCCGGGGTAGACGAGGTGAGAGGCATATAACATCCCCTCATTTTGTCGAAACACGACAATGTGTTCAGATTGGTTATTCGTGACCAAATCATCTTGTCGGAAGTCTCGTAAATACCGGTAATGGAATGAGGCTCTTTGCTTGCCGAATTATAGTTGTGAAAGTGTATTCCATCGTAGCGGCTTAGACCGACATCCGTGCCCAACCATAGAAATCCATCTTTATCCTGATAGATTTCGGTTAGTGTATTGTTGCTTAATCCCTCTTGTTTGGTAAGTAACTGGATTCCCGTCTGTCGGAAAAAACTTTGTGCTTTAGCTTTGGTTACTCCCATACCTACTAACAGGACAGCTACAAGTAGTCCTGTAATCGGTGTCGTTAATGTTCCGCTTCTTTTCATATTCCCTTCATTTCATTTTAATCTATAGTACACTTACGGTTCTATATGCTTATGTCATATATCTTTCTTAGACTATTTTAAGGATATCTGCAAAAATAGACTTTTAATATGTTATAATCAATATTTTAGCTTAGAAACTTTTTAAAAAGTCGGATAAGTCAGGCCGCATGCTGCTGCCATGATGAGTGGTATATCAATCATAGTTTTCTTTTCTGTATTGTAAATCAGTGTGTTATGATTGAATGATATACCATTGAAGTGTCATACGTTAAATAATAATTCAAAAGAAAGGAAGTGAAGAACCCATGTGCACCTATCACGCATACAGATTCTTCCTTCCCTTCATAGAGCTTAATATCACCCCACAATCTTTTCAGCCCTAACTGATTTATAGAATCTGATACCTATAGTTTATAAGTGAATGAAGCGTCATGGTTCTTCGGGTTATAAGTACCCTGGATGCTAACCGGAATCTGCATATATTTGATTCCGTTGTCTGCCACCTTCATATAAATATAGCTTTCTGATTGGAAAATAAAATTGCCTTCACTGTTGTCGCTGGCCAAGCTGAATCCTTTCACATACCATTTCATGAGTGAGGAACTACATTCGGCATTATATCCGTTATAATATAAGTCACCATCGGCATAGCTGGTAAGGTTAAGCTGAATTGTGAAGGTGTATTTGCCATTGATTGTCTGGCTGGTAATCACTTTCAGCAAAGTTTGATTGCCCTTATCGGCAGCCAATACATTATGTTCTTCTTTCGCATTGGTATGTTTGCGAAGATTCGATAAGATTTCATCTGCTTCCTTTAAACTGATAGCAGGTAAATCGTTTAGATTCAAATTGTCAGAATTGTTTTCCTCGTATGTAACACTTCTGGCGCCATACGTTTTTTCCAAAAAATACGTTGAACTTGAGTTGTCAACGGGGTCACTACTTTCTGCAGTGCAGGATGCCAAACTCATCATGATGAGTGTGACAATTAATAAATAAATTGCCTTCATAGAACTATTTTTTTATTATTTCTTATACGTTTGAATGATTGACCCATTATCATTCGCTTCAAAAGTAGGTATTATTTTCAAATAAACAAATTATTTCAGAGATTTTTTGAAGAAAACACCCTCTTTTTATGAATTAAACGCCCCTTGTTGAACAAAACAGGGGTGTTTTAGGCATAAGGCGGCGTATTATTCACTATGAATGAAATACAGGTGCCGAATGAAAGAAACGCCATCGGTGTTTCTTTCATCCCAATGAATAATTCTCCGTGAATAATTTCCCGACACTTTATCCCGATGAGGGGTGAATTAATTTCGGGGCTACTTTGCATTTTGCCGAAACTACCTCTTAACAAAGACTAATTCGCCAACTTCCTGTTAAAAAAATAGAGCCTATCTTTGCAGCAGTAGAAAACAACTTTAGGTGAAATGAATATGGTAATAAGAAGAACTTTATTTGTATTGATGTGTCTGCTGGCTTCTTCCTTATATATGTATGGACAGGTAGCTGTTAAGACCAATGTGGCGATGGATGCAGTTGCCATACCGAATCTGGGAGTAGAAGTGGGTTTGAGCAAGAAACTGACCTTGGATATACCGGTGTATTACAATCCATGGAAGTACAGCGACAATAAAATGCTGAAGCTGGCAATGGTTCAACCCGAACTCCGCTATTGGCTTTGTGATAAATTCAACGGCCACTTCTTTGGTGCCCATCTGATGGGAGGCGCTTATCACACCACCGGCATCGATTTACCTTTCTCGCCTTTTGATGATTTGAAAGACTATCGTTATAAAGGTCGGTTCTATGGCGGTGGCATCAGTTACGGTTACCAGTTTGTATTGGGGCGTCATTGGAACCTGGGCGCAACCATAGGTATCGGCTATGCATACGTGAGCTATAAGAAATATGAGTGTGAAGAATGTGGAGACATGGTAGAGAAATCTCATAAGAACTATTTCGGTCCTACCAAGGCTGCCCTCAACCTTATTTATATATTCTAAAAACAGATGAATTATGAAACTGATACGCTATATCCTTTTAACATTGTTGCTGCCGGTGCTTCCGGCAGGTGCACAGAATCTGTGCGGCAGCCGGGTTCAGGTTGCTAACCCTTCTATCCTGATAGGTGACAACGGCCAGGTGATGATAGGAATGGATGTTACCCTTCCGGCCGATATGCAGCTATCTTCCAACCGTGTGGCTACACTCACTCCGGTGCTGAAGACTCAAGATAACAGTTATAATAAGGTGTTGCCTGCCATTTGGGTGTATGGCCGCACACGCAATATCGTGCAGCAGCGCAATCATGAAATTCCTGCGGATGCCTTCTCGGTGTTGCGCCGCAAGAACGGAACATCACAAACGGTGAATTACTCGGCACGCATCCCTTACGAAAAGTGGATGAACGGTGCAGAGCTTGAGCTGTTGGCCGATGTACGTGGTTGTGCCAACTGCCAGAAGGAAGAGAGCAATGCCCTCATCGCTCGTGCCAACTTGGAACGTTACACCGTGCAGCCGATGGTAGCTTTTGTATCTCCGGCTGTCGAAGCCATCAAAAACCGTGCTGAAGAAGGTCAGGCTTATCTCGACTTTCCGGTGAACCAGACAAAGATTTATCCCGACTACCGCCGCAATCCTTCCGAACTCGAAAAGATTAAGGCAACGGTAGATGTGGTGAAGAACGATGCCAATACACAGATTACCGAGATAGACATCACCGGCTATGCATCTCCCGAAGGCCGTTATGCATCCAATGCTCGTCTGGCTCAAGGCCGTGCCGAGGCGCTGAAGAAGTATGTGATGGACTCCTACGGTTTCAAGTCAGACCTGTTCCGGGTTAATTCGGTAGCCGAAGACTGGGCCGGCCTGCGTGACTATGTGGCAAAGAGCAATTTGCCGCGCAAAGACGAAATACTGTTCATAATAGATAAGGATGAAAATGATTTTGATTTCAAAGAAGGACGCATCAAAGCTTTGGATGGTGGCAAGATATACGCTTCACTGTTGCAGGACTGCTATCCGGGCTTGCGTCATTCAGACTACACAGTGCGCTATGTGGTGCGCGGATTTAATGTAGAAGAAGCGAAACAAATCATAAAGACACGTCCCCAGCAGTTGAGCTTGCAGGAAATGTACCTGGTGGCTCAGACCTATGCAAAGGGCAGTAAGGAATTCAACGAAGTGTTCGATGTGGCAGTGCGCATGTTCCCTGATGACCCAACAGCGAATATAAACGCTGCCGCTATCGAACTCCAACGAGGTGACTTGCAACAGGCAGCCCGTTATCTGGACAAGGCTGATGCACAAGCGAGTGCAACGCTGAACAACAGAGGCGTGCTGAATCTGTTGCAGGGAGACCTCGACCAAGCAGAGACTAATTTCAAGAAGGCACAGGGCCTAGGTTCTTCCGAAGCCGGTGCCAACTTGGAAGAAGTCGCTAAAAAAAGAAAAGACAATGCTATATTTGGAAATAAGAAATAAACAGTACAATAAAAGATGTTAGAAGAAACTTGCTCTTTGTGAAAAGCGCAAGGTAAAATCCGGGACAGCAGAGGCTGTACCCGGATTTTGAATTATTATTAGCAACAAAAGCACTCCTGCTTATCCCGAAATTGAAACAAAACAGTATATTTGCGGTTAATACACTACGAACGAAAAAAGCAATAAAATGAATAACAGAATTTATCCGTTCATTGATGATTATGACTTCGATAAGATATTCACTCAGGAAGCATTCGAACAAGACCCTGTGCGCTATGAAAATAGTGTCAATGCCTACCGTGACTATTTGGCTACTATTGACTATGCTGCCAAGAAGGGTATCGAGGAAGGTTTTGAAGAAGGTGTTCAGAAAGGTATTGAAGAAGGTATCGAGAAAGGCTTGCAGAAAGGGGAACAAAAAAAAGCTCTTGAAATTGCCCGCAATCTGAAATCCATGGGAATGACACCGGAGCAGATTATGAACATCACCCATCTTTCCCTTGCCGAAATTGATTCCCTCTGAATTGATTCCCTTTGATAAGAAAGAATATATTTTCAGTAAAGGTGAGCGTAATGTCTCACCTTTTTTTATTTCCGGTCTTCCGTAAAAAGAGTATCATTCGTTCTTGCCGATAGCTAACTGATTATATCAGTCCGACTAAGCGTTTCCCTCCTTTAGATTATCCCCTTTTATAAGTCGAACTATTACAGTCTCCGGCAGTGGACTGTACGGTCTGCTGCAATGGACTGTACAGTCTGCAGTAATGGACTATACAGTCCATTGCCGCAGACTATAGTAATCTTCCGCTCAAAAGACCTTAGCTGACGGCATGAAACACCTTACCCTTCCCTTTGTATGCGATAAGCAGTAGGAAAGCGTCGGCAAATCCACCTTTAGACACTGAACGTTTTACCTTGTGGTGGGCAATTCATTGAATAATTTAACAATTGAAAAAAGGAGACTTGAAAAAGCTTCTTCCCGCAAAAAATAATTGGAAAAAAGATAGTGGGTATTTTGTGCATCGCAATGTGTGTATCATTCAAAATTGAATTAAATGCCCTTGAAATTACCCATGAAATGCACTTTTCCGAATTTGCCAATCTATTTTGCCGAAAACACCGATTAAGACCAATCCTAAAACGCCCTTATCTTTGCAATGTCGAAAGACAAGAACGAATGCGAGAATGAAATTTACAAAACATAATAATTGCAAACTTAAAAATTAAAATTATGAAGATTAAGGGTTTATTATTCGGACTGTTTGCATGCGCTGCATTAGCTGCATGTACAAACGAAGACATTGTGGATAACAATGGTAATGGCGAACAAGAAAAAGTGAAGGCTAACTTGACATTGGTAATTGGTGCTACTACTGATTCATCACGTGCGGCTGATAATGAAAATGGTGATAAAATAGATTTCGGTACGGAAGGCGAGTCTGGTGTAACTGATGCTGTGGTTTTGCTGCACAAAGAGGGTAAGGAGTTTGCTTTCTCTTTGAGTAAATCTGAATTGAATGAACAAGGAAGTGGTACAAATATTACTTATGAGCCTCAACTAAAAGTTGCTGAATCGGGTACTTATGATGTTATTGTGATTTTGAACCCTTGTCAGGATATCAAAACTGCAATGGAAACGTTTGAAAGCGCTGGTACTCTTCCTTCAGGCAAAAAAACTATGTATGACTATATTACTAGCTATGAAGTAAATGCTGCTACTAGTGGTGAACCTACATCTGTTATTGCTAGCAACAATCATTTTATGATGGTTAATAAAGTGCTGGGGCAAGCGATTGTAGTTTCAAATCAGGAAGGCAGCCCATCCACTGCTTCTGTTGATGTAGAGCGTGTTGTTTCCAAGATTACTTATGCATCTGGTGCAGAAAGCAATCTGTATAAGGTGGAAGATACAACTGACAAATATACAGTTGAAACAACTGTTGGTTGGCGTGTTGAAAATGGGATTGCTACCTATATGACCGGTATGGCTCATGGTACATTGGATGGACAAGATATCTATGAACATAAAGGTGATTATTATGTGTCTAAAGGTGAAACCTATCCTGGTGCAAATGGTAATCCTGAGGCTGAACTGTTTGAAAAAACAACCGTTGATAATGAAGACGATATCGTATGGAAAACACAGAAGGAATCCGGTACTAGAAATTGGTATGTTAAGTTGGATAAAGTTGCTTTGGTGAATCTTTCTAACTCTGTATATGCTGTAAGACATCTTGCTACTGAATCAACTTGGGAGAATCCTACATTCTTTGGATCTTTAGGCGCCAAGAACTATTTGATGGATCCGAATACCGTGGCAAAAAATGCTAATGGAACAGAGTATAATAACTATTTCTATAATGTAGCAGATGATGTGAAAGCCGTGCAGGTAATTAAAAATGATGAAGAAACTGATGAATTTAAAGCATACTTCCAGGAGTTGCCTTCCACAGAAACAACTGAGGGGATTATAGGAGAACGTTTAGCTTATTGTTTTGAAAACATCGTAAAGAAGGCAAACCAGAATGGTAATTATGTAACAGGTGTGATTTTCCGTGGTCAGATTTGCAATGCAGACGGTGACTCTTATAATAATGACGTATATAAATATAAGGGAAAATATTATTTGAGCCTTGCGGAAGCTGCTGCTAATAACGGTAAATCTATAAATGATGTTAAAGCAGATACGGAAAACTTAACTACATACGAAAGTGGACATTGTTACTATTGTTCAGAAGATATTTTCCACCATGAAGGAAGCGAAACTATGGAACGTGCAATTATGCGTAACAATGTTTATGTGTTGAAGGTAACAGGTTTCAAATCGATTGGTAGTGCAGAAATTGTATTCCCGACAGGTGACGAACAAGGTGAGGATACAGACAAGAACTTCTATCTGAAGTTGTCAGCTCAGATTCTTCCTTGGCAGGTACGTTTCAACAACATTGAATTCTAATCCGAACACAAAAACTCTCTAAATAAAGTGGAGGAGGTAATCCTCCTCCACTCCTTTTTCAGAAATTACTATTCTAACATTCCATTAAAACAATAAAAGCATGAAAACAGTAAAAACATTCGCCCGACAATTCTCTTTTGGCTTGATGATGGCCATGACATTGGGAAGTGCCGTTGTGTCGTGCGACAGCATACTCGATGAAGATGATGTAGATTGCTCTGTAGAATATAGAGTAAAATTCAAATATGACTATAACATGAAGTATGCCGATGCTTTCTCTCGCGAAGTAAGCAGTGTTGCTCTTTATGCTTTTGATGACAACGGCAAGCTGGTATACCAGAAAACTGAGGCAGGCGATGCTTTGGCCGCCGACGGCTACTCGATGGTGGTCGATATGGAGCCGGGCGATTACCACCTTATTACATGGGCGGGTCTGAGCGATGAGGCCTCCTTCTCCGTTCCTTTGATTACGCAGGGAGTGTCTTCGTTGGAAGAGCTTCAATGTAAAATGGACCGCATTTACTCTCGTGCAGCCGACGGAAGCGCTGTGGTAAGCAGCAAACTTTCTTCTTTGTGGCATGGCGAGGTTACCAAACAGTCGTTTACCCGCGCGGCAACCCAACAAGTGGTGACTGTTCCTTTGGTGAAGAACACCAATACCATCCGCGTTATCCTCCAGCAAATGGACGGGGTAACGGTAGATGTAGATAAATTTGAATTTACGATTACGGACGACAACGGTTTGATGAACTACGACAACAAACTGATTTCGGACGAAACTCTGACATATTATCCTTATTACCGTGCACAGGGCGGTACGGTGGTAGGCAAGTCGGCACGTGCCGAAGGCGACACGGCTGGCGAAGATGACAACATCAGCGTGGCGATTGCCCAAATCACAGTGGGCCGGTTGGTGGAGGAAAACAACCCCAAGCTGACTATTACCAACACCGAGACCGGCGAAACGGTTCTCTCCATCCCCTTAGTGAAATACCTGTTGCTCACCGAAGCCGAAGGTCATGACATGACTAACCAGGAGTATCTCGACCGTCAAGATGAGTACAACATGACTTTCTTCTTAGACGAAAGTATGAAATGGATTAATACCCGCATCATTATCAATGACTGGGTGGTTCGTTTCAATGATATGAATATGTAATGTGTAACGCATAACAAAAAGAAATTATGAAGAAATGGTACTCATATATAATATTACTCCTCGTTTGTATCGGGTTTGCTTCGTGTCAGGACAATGGCACGGTGCCCGAACCGCAGACCGACGGACGGGTGAGCGTGCACTTGCAGATTGCATTGCCGGGGGGAGACCCGGCAGAACGGGGGGCACAGGCACGAGACTTTACGGATGGTGGCACGGATGATACAACGGAGGGACAAAAGACAATCATTGCAGATGATGTCTATGTATTGGTATTCCAAGGAAATACTTTTAAAGGGAGAGTTCCAATTACCTCTGTTACCAATCAGTCAGGCAATTCTAACGTGAAGGTTTTGGAAGGTACGTTTGATGCAACAGGTCTTTTCGGCAGTTCTTTGAAGTTGGTGGTTTTAGCCAATTTAAAGCAGAATGAAGTGAATACTACTTTCAGCGAAAGCATCTCAGAGTCTGACCTTTATAACTCTTTGATTTATTCTTATGATGGAACTCAGACTCCGTGGAACACTGATGAAACGTCATTGGATTATCGTCGTATTCCGATGTGGGGAGCTACCTCAGCATTTACTTTATCTGCTAACCAATTAACTCAGTCTTGCGATATGCACCGTGCGGTGGCTAAACTGGGATTCTTGATAGATGGTGGTAAGGGTTATGGAAATAAATTTAAGATTACCGGAATTACCATTAAAGGGGCTATGAATAAAGGCAAATGTAAGTCTGATGCTACTCTCAGTAACAATTATTATATAGTTCCTGATGTGCCGGTTGATGCCGGAACTCAAATTATCAAATACGAAAGACTTAATGTCACCACTTCATACGAAAATAAGATTTATCTGCCGGAACAGGATATTGCTAAAAGACCTTTGACTATTACTGTAGCCTACGAACAAAACGGCGTAGCAAAGGAGAAAGATATAGAATTTTCTGAGAATGTGATTCGTAACCATTCATACATATATAATATTACGGTGAAGGATGAAAACATCATCGTTTTGTCATACGATGTTTATGCTTGGCAGGCTGTAGGCAGTGTAACTGTTCCGCCATTTGAATAAATAAGTAGAGGAGGAAAAAGTATGAAAAGAAACAATTTATATATGCAGTTTAAGTATGTAGTTTTGCTGATTCTACTTGTATCGGGCATGATTTCGTGTGCTGACGATTCGCTTGTTCCTGATGCACAGGTAGGAGGCAGGGAAGTTATAATAAGCATGGAGTTGTCTGTACCTGAAAGGGATTCGGTAAATATTTCAACTCGTGCTATAGATTTGACAGCTCAAGTCTCAGATTTTTATTTGTTTATTTTTGATGCAGGTTCGGAGAAGTTGGTAAGCAAATACTATTTTGCCAGTGGTGAAACGAATAGTGTTTCTGAGTATAGTACAAATGCAAATGCTGTCATTTCACGAAATGAAAATGGAGAAGCTGGTACGTTGTCAAATATTATCACGAGCTCGGGCGAACGGATTATTATGGGGGTTGCCAATGTGAATATGAAAGTTGGTTCAGCTATTCTTGATGATTTAAATGAAGTGACAAATGTAACCGGGCTTAAAACTGCGTTGGCAAAGGAACCGACTGTAACTCCTTCCACATTTACAATGAGTGGATATTATAGTGCCGGCACTGCTTTGTCTGATGATGGTAAAGTTACCATTTCTAAGGATGGACAATTAGATGGAACGATTCATTTGGTTCGTGTTGATGCAAGTATAAAATTTGATGTGGATACCAGTAGCGACAGTCAGGGAAAATTCACGTTGGCAAGCTGGCAGGTAGTGAATGCGCCACGTGAAGTGCATTTGTTTTCTACCGGAGAAGAAGTTGATGAGGCTGCGTATTATAATTCTGTGACTAGTTATGACTTTGCCAATAAGGGAGAGTTTAGTTTTTATGTGCAGGAAAGATGTGCCGGGGCTCAAAAAGAGGTGGAGGCTTATGGTGATCGTGCTGCATGGAGTGAGGTAAAGGATTCCGGCAAAGAGAGTGAAAGGAAAGTTTTCACCAATGCGCCTTCCAATGCCACATACGTGTTGTTGAAAGGACATTTTTCCGGAAAGTCTTATGTAACAGATGAAAATGGGAAAAAATCAGATGCTCCTGTTACGGTAGATGCCGATGTACAATATTATATTCTGCTTGGAGAAAATTCAGGTAATGATTATAATAGCTACATTACTAATCGCAATACGCAATATACCTATATCGTTCGGGTAAAAGGTGTGAATGAAATAACAGTGGAAGTAAATACTAAATCAGAGAACCGCCCGGATGCGGAAGGTGATGTCGTTATATTTGATGGAGGACAACCTGTGCCGTTTGATTCGCATTATGGTACCGCTGTTTTGGAATTTACAAAAGCACAGATTGAAACAGCTAAGAAACTTAAGAGTTTTGGTTATGCTGTCAATACGCCTTACGGTAGTATTGCTTATAGAGAAGATGATACGGAAACGGCAGAACAGAAACGTTATTCCAATTGGGTGAAATTTGTTAAAAAAACGACTTCTAGTGATGGTAAGTATTATCCATATCCGTATACGAAAGCTAGCAAAGATAATAAGAAAATAATGACTGTTAAGGAATTCTTGGATGATTTGAAGAAAAATACCAGTTATGATAGCAATAATAAAGTCCGTTATACGGTTTATGTGGATGAAAACTATTATGAGAAAAATCCGAAGACAAATGATGTTGCTTCATGGAAAGAATTTGTGAATACGGATGACCGTAAGTTATTGATTTTGGCAAACACAAAAATAAGCTCGGATGGACGGAGCAGTGTGACTTCTGCTGCTTATGTGTTGCGCCAAAAGGCAATATTGACCATTTATAATAAAGATGCGTCGGGATTGAATCGTGCTTGGGGACTGGAATCAATAGAAGAGAATTTGACAGAAGGAAGTAAAACAATGCCGAAAGGTACAAACATTACATCTGGTCAGGATGAAAAATATGGTCGTAAGAATACCCTTAGCACGGTTTATTATCCTAATAATGAAAATGCTTGGACGACCCTTATTGATGATAGAGGGTATCTGACATTTAAAATTGATAAGAAGGCACAGAATATGATATATGCTTGTATGCAGCGTAATAGAGATTTGAATGGAGATGGAAAGATTACAGCCGATGAGGTTCGCTGGTATGTACCTTCTCTGTATCAATATCAGCAAATGTATATAGGAATGTATGGCATTAATGACCAGGCTGCTCGTCTGTACTTTAATGAAGCGATTGGTGATAATAGAAAGTGGGAGTATAAACATTATATTTCTAGTTACAATCAGCAAATATTATGGGCCGAGGAGGGATTGTCGAACGGTTCTAAAAATGATTCTTTTGATTCAAAGTTCTATGTTCGCTGTGTGCGTGACCTCGGTGTAGATGTATCTGAAACGGATAGAGATAATATCAAGTGGGATGATGAAAATCAATATCAGAATATTTTCACCAAGTCTGATGAGACTATTGAATTGACCTATTTGAATAGAGCGTCTGTACGTGAGAGTTTGGAGTCTAAAGAGATAGATGGGCATTGTACCACTTTTAGTGAAAATAATAGGCCGGCTATTAAATTTACATATAATAAGTCTCTAACAGAAAAGGTTAAATTCAAAGACGAGAATACAAAGGCTGAGGATGGGCGGAGTACTGTTTGTGGTAAAACTTTTGGAAACTCATGGCGTATTCCTACTTTGACAGAAGTGAATATAATGATGCAGGCTACTTCTTCAGAAACGATTAAAGGAGATGCTGAAATTTTATTAACACGTACTAAATTTGAATTTTGGGAATGGAACGACCAAGAAACCAAAGATAATATACCAACTAACTCGCTTGTGACTAAATGGAATTCTAAGGGGCAAGATCGTTATTCGGGTCGTTATGCTCATGTTTACAAGTCTTTGTTCTATCTGGCTAATGGTTTTTCATATAACTGGACTCGGGATGGGCATGGTAAACTTTATAATGATGGGACTAATGATCAAAACATACAAGGAAAGATTCGATGTGTACGCGATGGAAATTAATTAAGAATTAGAAGAAATTGATACTATGGATATTTTTGAAATCATGGATAGAGAATCATCAAGTCGCTCGGAAGTGTACTTGTATGAAGAGAATGGTAAATGGTATGCATACGACCGTTCGGCAGTTCTGCTCAAGAAGTTGGCTGCTGGGGCTGTCGAGCTAAAAAACCATGTGTGTTCCTTCTACGGTGTCATGCTGGAGAAGGTGGAGGTAGACCTCAATCTGCTGCTCAATGCGAGCTGGTTTGTCGCTCTATGCTCTGATTCGGAAATGCTGTTGCTAAAGAACGATTAAAAAAGGAAAATTATCATGTGTGAGGTCGTAAAAGTATTGGAAAGAGAACTGGATAACTCCGGCTTGATATACATCTATCAGGAAGGGGACGAAGGCAAATGGTATGTTTACGAACGGTCTGCATATTTCTTGAGCCGGATAATGACCGGCATTTCATTGGAACGCTATGTCATGGACAATACGCTGTGGCTTGCACGTGCCATAGTGGATATTGACCGTATACCTCAAGACTTGGTTATCAGTTACAGTCATAAAGAATATGTGCTGAGATATACTCTTCAAAACGGTTTCCAAGAGTGGCTCTCGGAACTGGATGGAGTAATTCCCAGCTGAATGATTTAACAGTTAAGTAAAAAAGAAGTCCCCCTCCGTGTTTCTTCAAAAATAAATAAGAAACCGGAGGGGGGCTTTTCTTTCATCAGGACAGGCATATTATTCAAAAGTGAAGGAAATGCCCCATATAATGCCGTTAATACCCACTCTTCACATTTTGCCAACCTTATTTTGCCGAAAACACCGACGGACACCGTAGTGGAAAGTCTTTATCTTTGCATCAGTGATGAACAATAAAAGAAAGAGCTCAGTGCTGGGCCGGAAAGGAACAAAGATATGAAGATTAAGGGTTTATTAAGTAGAACGTTCGCATGTACTACAATGATGGCTGTGGCAGTAGGGTTCACAGCCACGTCATGCGACAGTATTTTGGACGAAGACGATGTGGACTGCTCTGTGGAATACAGGGTGAAGTTTAAGTATGATTATAACATGAAGTATGCCGATGCTTTCTCTCGCGAAGTAAGCAGTGTTGCTCTTTATGCTTTTGATGACAACGGCAAGCTGGTATACCAGAAAACTGAGGCAGGCGATGCTTTGGCCGCCGACGGCTACTCGATGGTGGTCGATATGGAGCCGGGCGATTACCACCTTATTACATGGGCAGGTCTGAGCGATGAGGCCTCATTCTCCGTTCCTTTGATTACGCAGGGAGTGTCTTCGTTGGAAGAGCTTCAATGTAAAATGGACCGCATTTACTCTCGCGCAGCCGACGGAAGCGCTGTGGTAAGCAGCAAACTTTCTTCTTTGTGGCATGGCGAGGTTACCAAACAGTCGTTTACCCGCGCGGCAACCCAACAAGTGGTGACTGTTCCTTTGGTGAAGAACACCAATACCATCCGCGTTATCCTCCAGCAAATGGACGGGGTAACGGTAGATGTAGATAAATTTGAATTTACGATTACGGACGACAACGGTTTGATGAACTACGACAACAAACTGATTTCGGACGAAACTCTGACATATTATCCTTATTACCGTGCACAGGGCGGTACGGTGGTAGGCAAGTCGGCACGTGCCGAAGGCGACACGGCTGGCGAAGATGACAACATCAGCGTAGCGATTGCCCAAATCACAGTGGGCCGGTTGGTGGAGGAAAACAACCCCAAGCTGACTATTACCAACACCGAGACCGGCGAAACGGTTCTCTCCATCCCCTTAGTGAAATACCTGTTGCTCACCGAAGCCGAAGGTCATGACATGACTAACCAGGAGTATCTTGACCGTCAGGATGAGTACAACATGACTTTCTTCTTAGACGAAAGTATGAAATGGATTAATACCCGCATCATTATCAATGACTGGGTGGTTCGTTTCAATGATATGAATATGTGATGAGTGTGTAACGCTTAAAAACAGAGGAATCATGAAGAAATGGTTAACATATATAATGGTGGCGATGTTCTGCATCGGGCTTGCGTCGTGTGCCGACGTGATGGACGAAGGCGGGGGATGCCCTGAAGGAAAGGCGACAGTGAGACTGAAGATTTCCATGCCCACAGCAGAGGGGGCTCCTTATAGTGTGGCGAGGGAAACTACAGGCGAAGAGCAATATGAGAACACGATAAAGGGTACGTCGGATATACATATCTATGTTTTCAATAATGGTGATGGTAGTTGCATGGGCGAAGTGACCGGCTTGCAGCTTTCGGGTAACGATTATGATATAACAAGAGAGATTACAGGCGTGTTGCCTGATAATGTTTATGGGAAAAGTGTGAGGTTGGTGATGATGGCAAACTATGAAAGCAGAGGTGTTGCTCTTGTTGTGCCTGGAATAGGTACAAAGTATGCCTACTGGAAAAAGAATCCTACTTTTGGCTATGGAACTGTATCTTGGAGTGTGGCTGACGGAACTAGTGGAAAATATATCCCTATGTCGGGTGAGTGTGTTTTGACTGTTGCCGGCAATATGGGCAACAGTGGAGAGATTCCTTTGGAGCGTGCGGTGGCAAAGGTTCGCATAAAGGTGGCAGATGGATGTGACTATTCGATTGCGAGCTTACAAGCGAAAGGTGCCAAGGATAAAGGCTTTTGCTTGGCGCAGGACCCCTTTGCAGTGCCTGCGGAAGGAGCTTCGCTAGAGAATGTGTTGAAATTTACCGGCAATGAAATTACTTCCGGCAAGCAGAAAGAGTTCTATCTGCCCGAACAGACTCCCGGCGGCACTTCTCTTGAGCTGGTGATGTCAACCGGCAAGGGAAACACGGTTGAAAATGTTCCCGTGGAAATTCGTTTTAAGGATTATGAAGCCGGCTCATCGGAATATGAAGTGCGTAGAAACACCATTTATGAGTTCCTTCTGAGCAAAGGAGACGATAGCGGTAACATTAAGACGGACGTTAAGTCGACAGTAAAAAAATGGGTGGTGGAAGAGATAAATTCTGATTACGAATAAAAGGACAGGAGGAGAAGATATGAAAGCGTTAAAGTATATATGGTTATTCTTTGTGGTCGGACTGTTGGCGGCGTGCACGGCAGAAGATTTGGAGTCTTCCGCTTCGGGCGGCAGTGTGGATGGCGAAGCGGCTACCCAGATTGTAATCTCACGCAATGACTTGCTTCCTGTCAATATGAATGGTAGGGCGGCAGGAGGAATCGACGGATTGCTCTCTAAGGTCAATGATTTGAATATTTTATTTCATGTAAATAAGCATGGAGGGACAGAGGCAACATCGTATACCCATATTTATTGTAAAGGGGATGCTATTAATGTGGATGGTAAGTCTGTAGGTGGTGCTGCCAAGACATATTATATCAATGGGCATAGTGTGGACAAAATGGATACCAATTCGGATGTACATATTCATTGCAACGATTTGGCGGCAAAGCATGTGCTGAAGGTGGAAGTGATAGCGAACTATGGACAAGATTTGTATAACACTACTATTAATCAGTGGAATGCAATAAAGGAAGAAGGTGAGGAGAAGTTGAAGGATGGTTATTGCATGATGTATGGTATGTCTACTATTAAAAATGATACCCAGCATAATGACCCTAATGGTGCTTTGAATTGTAAGCGGTTTGATATCGACTTGAAACGTACCCGCGCCATGCTTTCAGTGAAGTTGGATGGTGCAGGATTATACCCGGGCGTGACGATTACTCCGACCAAGATTCGTTTGCGCAATGTGCCCAGTCAATGTGCGGTTACATCGCTGAATGCGATAGAAAATATAAGTGAGAGTCTTGAAGTCAGTCAAGAACAGACTTTAAATATGGGGGCGGTCACTCAAGGTTCTCATGTAGGCGAACATGCTGATGCAAGCGGTATACCCGAAAATTTTCAGCCTCTTTACCTGTTTGAAAATATGCAGGGAGATAATAATAGTGGAAATACGGAAGCTAGAATAAAGTATCCTGCCGGATGTAGCTCTGTGGATGACGCCAAGAACAGAGAGAAAAACTATAAATATTCTTATGTGGAAATTGATGCTGACTATGCATACCGCGATGCAGCTACACAGGCGGTAAAGGTTAGCGGTAAGATTGTCTATCGCTTCTTCTTGGGAAAGGACGATAAATCTAACTTTGATGTGGAAGGGAATCACTATTATAAATTGACCTTGAACTTAAAAGGTTTTGGTGGTGCCAAGGAAGATGGAAAAGTGGAAGATGGAAAGCTGGTAGTAAATCCGAACGATTTGAGTTGGCGCGTCGATATGGATGTAAGAGACTGGGGTTTTGTGAAAGATAAGTTTGATTTTGATGCACATGATATTGTCGGTACGTTTGCTGTGATGGGTGATGGTTGGAAAGTAAAAAACGTACAGGTAGGTAATCAAGGTACTTCGTGGATAGAGTTTGCTACAGATGATTCTGGGACAGGATGGACAAATCCAACCCTAAATAACTTTACGGTTGGGAAAAATGGAAAACTTATGTTCCATATTCAACCTTTATTTTATGGAAGTGGGCCTTTGGATCCGGATGGAGCATTTACGGAGAAATCTCTGGAAGGAAGTAAACTTTATAGAGAAATGAAGATTATATTGGAGAAAGATTCTAAAACTCAAGAAATTATTGTTAGACAATATGTACCTATTCCTATAAAAGTTACTTATA
The DNA here is from genome assembly GCA_948956705.1 of uncultured Phocaeicola sp. The sequence goes on along the minus strand of CARCZS010000002.1, from coordinate 19,893 downwards.
ATGGGATAGAGCAAATTGTTTTTATGGAGCGTTTTGAAGAGTTTGGAGAAGATGATAATACAAAAGATGGCTTTGAATGGGGATGGCAAGGTGATGAATTGTCTAATTTAATAGATAAGTACGGACTTAGTGCAAAATATAGTTATGGTGACAGGGTAGGAAAGGAAAAAGAAGGTCTTAATACTTCTTATTTACAAATAAATAAACCTTCAAGTGCTGCTTATTATTGCTATAGAAAAGGAGAGAAACCTACCAATGGGCAAGGTGCTGAGGTTTTATATTATGCATTACCTGATGAAGCAACGATGCAAGCCATGCTAAATTATCAACATAAGGAAGAGTGGGGGCCATTTGAACCTATATACCGTGGTAGTAATTATTGGACTTCGTCTGTATTGAGTGGTGCTAAGAAGGAAACGAGATACTGGAATGGAAGCGGCTTTGCTTCTACTCCTGATAGAAACCAAAAGATGAGAGTGAGAGCGGTTTATACACATCATCAATGGTGATAACCTCTTCGTAAGTTGAATAATGAAACTCTCTTGGTCTTGAAAGTCTGAGAAAGTGAATGTATTATCTAATTAAAAGGATGTCAAGGCTCGAACGTAACTGTCGACATAGTATCCGGAAAGGTGTTCAGTCTTTCCGGATACATAAGTTGCTGAAACAAAGCTCGAAAACGATTGGAAATCAATCGGATATCGGGCAAAAAACACTATCTTTGTTCTAACTTTTGCAGACGAATCAATAATGAAGATGCATCGATTTACATTCATAGCCCTGCTGCTGGTTCTTCTTGCTTCATGCGGAGGGAAAAAGCAGGAAAATGGGAACGCCGACAAAGCCGGTGAGAAGAAAACATTGGCTTTTACATTGCCCGAAGTGCCTGTTATGCTACAGTCTGCCGAAGACAGGCTGCATTTTGTGGTGAATCACTATTGGGATAAGTTTGAGTTTAAAGATACGGCTTATATCCATGTGCCCGACGTCACGGAGCAGGCAATGGCCAATTATATTGATTTGCTGACACGTGTGCCACAGGCAATGGCGGATTCTTGTGTGACCCGCACTTTGCAGAGTGCATCTGCAGAACCGAAAATGCTGGACTATTTTGTCGAAACATTGCGTAAGTATCTTTTCGACCCTAATTCTCCCATGAGAAATGAAGAGCTGTTTGAGCCGGTGTGCCGTTTCGTTACTGCTTATGCATCGGCGGATGAGGCGGCACAGAGCCGTGCACGCTATGACTTGAAGCTGATTAACATGAACCGGGTGGGCGGTGTTGCTGCCGATTTTGTCTATACACTGGCTTCGGGAGCACAACGGCGTATGCATGATTTACGCACCCCTTATACGTTGCTGTTGTTTTATAACCCTGATTGTCATGGGTGTGCAGAGGTGTTGGCCCACATGAAATCATCTCCTGTGCTCACTGATGAGGAGATTATGAAGCAGGTCAGGATTCTGGCTTTTTATCCTGATGAAGAGCATGAGGTATGGGAGAATCATCAGGACATGATTCCCTCCAAGTGGATAAACGGTTATGATAAGGAATTGACTGTACTGAACAGGGAACTGTATGACTTGAAAGCTATGCCGACCCTTTATTTGCTTGATAAAGATAAAAAAGTATTGCTGAAGGATGCGCCGGTGGAACAAGTGGAGCAATATTTGGCACAAGTGCTTAGCAAGTAATTATTCCGGCTTTTCCATCAGCATTTTGTTGCTGAAGGTGGACGGAGTGGTACCATAGAAATCGACAAAGTGTTTGCGGAACGTAGCAAGGTCGCTGTATCCCACCATTTCGGCTATATCTTGAACGGTGTAACGCCGGCTGCGCAACAACTCGGCAGCACGTTTCAGACGAACGCCCCGAATAAATTCGCTGATGGTGAAATTAGTAATCATCTTCACCCGACGGTAGAGGGTAGGTTGGCTGATGACCATGATGTCTGCCAGCTTTTTCACGTTGAAATCGGGGTTTTTCATGTTTTCATTGATAATTCTCACTATTTCCATGATGAACGGATCTTCGGGGAACCGAATTCCGGCTTCTTCTGTTTTCTCTTCCGATGATGATTCCGACTCGGGACCGGGAGTAAGAAGTCGGGTATATATTTCCTTCAATTCTGCGCGGCTCTTGATGAGACGTTTGACTTTAGTGCGCAGTATGTTGGGGTTGAAAGGTTTCTGGATGTAATCGTCGGCACCCAGCTCGATTCCTTTCATTACATTCGCCTCTTCGGTGAGGGCGGTCAGCAGAATGACGGGGATGTGGCAGGTGGTAAGGTTTTCTTTTACCAACTGGCAGCATTTGAAACCGTCCATTACCGGCATCATGATATCGGTAATGATTAAATCGGGTATTTCTTCGCACGCTTTTTTGAAGCCTTCTTCACCGTTCTCGGCCATCAGCAAGTTGTATTCGTTACCGAATATCAGTTTCAGATACAGACGTATCTCCAGATGGTCTTCTATAATTAATAAGGTGTACTGTTTCTTTGTTTCGACTGTGGAAACCGGAGTTTGGACCGAATCGGCGGTTTCAGTCTGGGGTGGCAAATCAGGAATCGGGGATATGATTGGTGGGGAGGGCCGCTTTTGGAGTGCTGCACGTAAAATAGCGAGGTCAATATGGAGCCGTCTGAAAATAAAATAGACAATAAGCAGCACTATGACAAGGAATATTGTCAATATACCGCATAGGATAGCCCAAGTGTTGGGATTCCATGCACTGCTTGTCGAAAGATAGATGAAAATCATGCCCCTATGAGTCGAATTTTGTTTTGACTGAACAAAGATACGGTTTTTCTTGTTGGGAAAGCAATACTTTTGGAAAAAAGTGAACCATCCAGAGAATCGCTTATTCTTCAGGATGGTTCTATAATAAAAAATGATATGAAGGGGCTTTAGTATAATTGAAGAAATACATCGTTTATTTCTTCGATACAAAGATACGAATAAAAAATAGAAAACCAAACTTTTTAGAGAAAAAATGAATGATATACCTATATTTTTGATTAAAATACCTATGTATTTGATAAAAAATACCTTTGTAGTCTCATTCAAGTAGCGAAGACGATAAAGAAAAGGAGGCTGCAATGTGTTTTCGCACCTGAGCATTAAATAAAAAATAAATTGCTTAATTCATTGTGGTATAAAAGATAATGTCTATCTTTGCACCCGCGAAACGAATAAATTATATATCAACAAATCTAAAAATTATGTATTTAGACGCAGCTAAAAAACAAGAAATCTTTGAAAAGTACGGAAAGTCTAACACTGATACTGGCTCAGCAGAAGCGCAGATTGCTTTGTTTTCATACCGTATTTCTCACCTGACTGAGCACCTGAAGCTCAACAGAAAAGATTATAGCACTGAAAGAGCTTTGACAACTTTGGTAGGTAAGCGCCGTGCGTTGCTGAACTACTTGAAGGATCGCGATATCGAAAGATACCGTGCTATCGTTAAGGCACTTGGATTGCGTAAGTAATCCATTCTTTAGGAAAGGACTTAAGAAAAGCCGCTACTCTGAAAAGAGAAGCGGCTTTTTTATTGGCGTTTTATCCAATGGGGGCATATCTTCCGGTTCTTTTTACAGTGGATAATGCAGATTTTCATCGGTCATCTTTTCGAGCACTTCATGCAGATAGCGTGCTGATTCCCATTTGGCCATAGGCAGGTCGTGCAGCAGGCAGTTACCGCAGTCTTTGGGAGCGGTACCCGGCACTTCGCCTTCAAACTCAGCAACGAAACGGAAGGTTTCTTGCATCAGTTCTACGATGTCTTTTGATTCTAAGTCGCCTTTCATCAGCAAATAATTGCCTGTGAGACAGCCCATCGGACCCCAATAGACTATCTTGTCGCCCCATACTGGGTGGTTGCGCAGGAAAGTGGCGGCCAAATGTTCGATGGTGTGCAGTGCTCCCTGACCTAAGGCCGGCTCGCGGTTGGGTTCTTTCATGCGGATATCGAAAGTGGTGACGGTGTCGCCTCCTACTTGGTCTTTTCTTGAGACGTAGATGCCGCGCAGAAGACGGATGTGGTCAATGGTAAAACTGGGTATTGTTTTCATATTTCTGTTTTTATTATAAGTTTGCTGGTAATGAATGGAGGAAAATGCGAGTTACCTCGAATGAACGGTCGGCAATGGTGTCCCAAAAGTTGGTGTATTGTTCCCAATGATTGTCGGCACCCGGAGTGTCACTGATAATGCGGAAACTGATAAACGGTACCTTATATATATAACAAATCTGGGCAATGGCTCCTGATTCCATATCTACGGCCAGTCCTTCGGGGAAGGCTGACTTGATGGTATTGAGTTCTTGGCGGTCGGTGATAAATTTGTCTCCGCTGCAGATGAGTCCGCCGTGGATGGCTGTTTCTGTGTCTAATGACATGGCGCAGTTGAACAATGTTTCGTTGCCTTCAAACAGGGCGGGAAGTCCTTGGATTTGTCCGTAGGCATTTCCTTCGCCGCACCACACGTCATGGTAGACGATTTGGCGGCTGGCAACTACATCCATCACTTTCAGGCAATTGTCTATACCTCCTGCCACACCGGTGCTGATAATGCAATCGGGGTGGAAGTTGCGGATTAGTTCTACCGTGCCGGCGGCGGCATTCACTTTTCCGATACCGCATTTCATCAGGATAATCGTGTTGTTTTGAATTGTTCCTTCTGTATACAGGAACGGCCCTTCGGCATATTCTTTCTTGTTGTCGAGCAGTTGTTCCACCTGTTTTTGCTCGGCACTCATTGCAGTTATAATTCCTATTTTCATAATTCAACTTTATTTCAGATGCAAATGTACGCAATTTATCAGAGTATATCGTATCTTTGCAGCGTTAATAAACAGATATACTTATGAACTTATTTAAAAGAATACTACCTGATATCGTAGTGATTATCTTATTTGCCGTCATCTCGTTTGTTTACTTTTTCCCGGCTGTGACCGAGGGACGTGTTCTGTCGCAGCATGATGCGGTGGCGGGAATAGGTGCCGGCGAGGAATCGAAAGAGTACTTGGAACGTACAGGAGAGCGTACGCGCTGGACGAATTCGATTTTTGGCGGTATGCCTACCTATCAGATGGCTCCCAGCTACCATTCCACTGATATGCTGAAAGGGGTGGAGAGTCTGTATCATTTGTATTTGCCCGCTTATGTGTGGTATGTGTTTGTGATGATGCTGGGTTTCTATATTCTGTTGCGCGCTTTTGACTTCTCGGTGTGGCTTGCTTCATTGGGAGCGATTATATGGGCTTTTTCTTCTTATTTCTTCATTATTATTGCGGCCGGTCACATCTGGAAATTTGTAACATTGGCTTATATTCCGCCTACCATTGCCGGTATGGTGCTGGTCTACAGGGGGAAATACCTGTCGGGCGGCTTGCTGACAGCCATATTCGTTGCTTTACAAATTGTGTCGAACCATGTGCAGATGAGTTATTATTTCTTGTTTGTGATGTTGTTTATGGCAGTGGCTTTCGGAATTTCTGCTTATCAAAAGAAAGAACTTCCTCGTTTTTTCAAGGCGACAGGTGTGTTGGTGGTAGCGGGTGTATTGGGAGTATGTATCAATCTGTCCAATCTTTATCATACCTATGAATATAGTAAGGAGACGATGCGTGGAAAGAGCGAATTGGTAAAGCCGGATACGCATAATCAGACTAAAAGTGGATTGGAACGCGACTATATTACGCAATGGAGCTATGGTATCGGTGAAACATTTTCTTTGCTGGTGCCTAATGTGAAAGGTGGTGCGTCAGTGCCTCTTGCTGCTAATGAGAAGGCAATGGAAAAGGCTAATCCGATGTATGGAAGCATTTACAACCAGCTTGGACAATATTGGGGCGAGCAGCCCGGAACGTCAGGTCCGGTATATGTGGGGGCGTTTGTAATGTTTCTGTTTATTTTGGGCTTGTTTATCGTAAAAGGCCCGATGAAATGGGCACTTTTAGCTGCAACGGTATTGTCTGTGCTCCTTTCTTGGGGAAAGAATTTTATGGGATTTACGGATTTTTTCCTTGATTATATTCCGATGTATGATAAGTTTCGTGCGGTATCTTCTATTTTGGTAATTGCCGAATTTACAATTCCGTTGTTGGCAATGCTGGCGTTAAAGCAGATTATTGCACGTCCGCAAATAGTGAAAGAACAGGCGAGGGCGTTTTATATCAGCTTCGGACTCACAGGCGGTGTGGCTTTGCTGTTTGCACTGGCTCCGCGTTTTTTCTTCCCTTCTTATGTGTCGAGCATGGAAATGCAGGCTTTGCAGAGCATCCCGGCTGACCAGTTGGCTCCACTGATAGCCAATTTGGAAGAGATTCGTGTGAGTATTTTCACTTCGGATGCTTGGCGCAGTTTCTTTGTGGTGGCAATCGGGGCTGCGTTGCTGTGGCTTTATGGAATGGGTAAGTTGAAAGCAAAGCTGACGATTGGTGTATTGTTGCTGCTTTGTCTGGTGGAGATGTGGGATGTGAACAAGCGTTATCTGTATGATGCGCAGTTTGTGCCTCAAACAGCCCGGACGGAAGGCTTCCGGCCGACCGATACGGATAAGGCTATTTTGGAGGATAAGACATTGGACTATCGGGTACTGAATTTGGCTTCGAATACATTTAACGAGAATAATACTTCTTACTGGCATAAGAGCATAGGCGGTTATCATGCTGCGAAGTTGCGTCGTTATCAGGAGATGATAGAGGAACATATCAGTCCTGAAATGAGCAATCTGTTCAAGGCCGTGTCTGAGGCCGGTGGCGATATGGCAAAGGTGGATGCGTCTGCTTTCCCGGTGCTGAATATGCTGAATACGCGCTATTTCATTTTCCCTTTGCAGGGGGGGAAGACTATGCCGTTGCAAAATCCTTATACATTGGGTAATGCGTGGTTTGTGGACGAGGTGCAGTATGTAAATAATGCGAACGAGGAAATAGACGCTTTACATAAAGTGGCACCTGCAAAGGTGGCGGTGGTCGACAAGAAGTTTGCAGAGCTGGTAAAGCAGACTGCGGCTCCTGACTCGTTGAGCTCCGTTACGTTGGTGGCTTACGAACCGAATGACTTGAAGTATGAGGTTGACTCGGAGAAGGGGGGCGTTGTTGTTTTCTCCGAAATCTATTATCCGGGTTGGCAGGCTTATATTGATGGGGTTGAGGCACCTCACGGCAGGGCGGACTATATTCTGCGTGCTATGAATGTGCCGGCAGGAAAACATACGGTTGAGTTTAAGTTCGACCCGAAGTCGCTGCATACGACAGAAACAATTGCTTTTATTGCTTTGGGATTATTGGCAGTAGCGGTGTTGCTATTGCTGGTTTTGCGGGGAAAAGCTTTATGTCGCTCCTGATTATTTTCCTTGTTGTATTTAATCAGAGCCCATCGCTTTTATTTATAAGCCAGACGCACCACAAACCAAGCATGGTGCAGCACGGTGCTGACCAGTCCGTAATGCTTCACCATGATGCGGAAACGCTCTTTCAGTGAGGCTTTATGGTTTCGGGTGGTCATTCCTTCGCTCAGATAGTCAATGAGGGTGAGATGTGTATTATGCAATACTTTCGCCTTCTTCATGATGCGGATGCACCAGTCAAAGTCTGCCGAAAAGCGGTAGTGTAAATCGTATGGTTCTTCTAAGGCCAGTTCTCTGCGTGCAAAGAAGGCCTGATGGCAGACCAGCATGCCTTTCTTGAAACTCTTCCAATGGAGCGTTTCGGGAGCAGAGAGACGGCGTTTGTAAAGGAAATGCCCTTCACTGTCCACTATGTCTGTTTCGCCATAAATTACATCCGGCAGTATCGTTCCGGTCAGGGAATGAGCGATTTGTAAAAGTGTATCATCTTCATGAAGTCCGTCTCCGGCATTCAGAAAACAAAGGTAGTCTCCTGTTGCCAGTTTGATGCCTTTATTCATGGCATCATATAAACCTTTGTCGGGTTCGCTGACAACGGTATGTATGTGCTCCCTGTATTTGTTGACGATAGCCAATGTGCCGTCGGTGGAGCCTCCGTCCACGATAATATATTCTACGTTCTTATAAGATTGGGTGACAATGCTTTGTATCGTGTCTTCCAGCACTTTCTCCGCATTATAGGTCACGGTGATGATGGAGAACTTGGGATGAGGATGAATATTATGCATGGCTTCCTGTAATCTTATTATAGATATCGATATATCTCATTGAAATAGTGCTCTCGGAATAGCTGGAGAGTGCTTTTCGGCAAGCTTCCTCGCTCAAGCTGTCGTATTCGCCTTCGGTCAATGTCCAACGGATACCATTGGCGAGGTCTTTAGCCGATTGGTATTCGGCCACATACCCATTGTGCAGATGGTCTATCATTTGGGGGATGCCTCCTACATGAAAGCCGACACAGGGGATGCCGCATGCCATTGCTTCTACAATGGTGTTGGGAAGATTGTCCTGTAAGGAAGGAGTGACGTAGAGGTCGACAGCATTATAGATATCCACCAGTTCCTTTTCGTTGCTCACATAGTTCATCGGATAAATGGGGAAAGGAAATAAGGAGGCATACTGCTCGGCTTGTTTACCGAACACTACGACACCCAATTGTTTACTTAACCCGGGGTCTTGAGAGGCAAGAATCTTGCATGCTTCTACCAGATAGTCAATGCCTTTCCGCTTGTCGGTGATTTTCACCGAGCCAAAGAGCAATAACTTCCTGTCTTGCGGCAGATGGCATTTTTCTCGTGCCTGCTGCTTGCTGCGCGGTCTGAACAAGTTGGTATTGATGGCATTGGGGATATTGGTGATGGTTTGCCCTTTCAGCAGTTCGCTTTGTTTTGCCATGGCTTCCAGCCAACGGCTGCATGCCACGAATGTGATGTTTGCCCCGTCAAACAGTTTCCTTTTCTTCTCAAAAATGCGATAGGAAAGGTCTTTCTTTCCTCCTTTAAACAATAGAGGACAGTGATGGCATTCGTGGGTATATTTGTCGCAATCGCCTGCATAATGGCAAATGCCGGTGAAAGGCCACATGTCATGCATAGTCCACACGATGGGTTTACCCGACTCTATGATGCGGCGTATATCTGTCAGCGAGAGCATACCTTGATTAATCCAGTGCAAATGAATCACATCTGCCTGATTGAACTCGGGGAGTGCGGAAATGTTTGTACCTGTGTTGGCAATGTCTACGGCAAAAAGATTATGCTTTTTAAAATGGTTCGCTTTCCAGATGACGATGCGTTCCCAAATGAATTGCCATACTTTCCACCATGATTTCTTCAGTTGAACCACGCTAATCCGGTCGGTCTGTTTGTCGCGGACGAGCATTTTGGCTTTTATCCCATTGTTTCTCAGGGCTTCCATCAGGCGGTGGGCTGCAATGGCGGCGCCTCCTGTTCGCTCAGACGTATTGATGATAAGTACTCTCATGTGCATTAACGTTTATGCAAAGGTACGTTTTTTAGAAGAAATGTTTGATATCTCTGATAAGCTTTCTGCTATCTCGCGCGAAAAGATTTCGAGATTGAAGCGTTCTTCCGCCAGCTTGCGTGCATTGGCTCCCATTTTTCGTGCCTCTTCGGGATGGTCTGCCATGTAGCGGATGGCATTTATCCATCCTTGTACGTCACCGTATTCTACAGTGATGCCGATTCCCTCTTTGTCAATGTCAACTTCGAAATTGGGATTACGGGAACAAATGACAGGAAGACCGAGTGCGAATGCTTCTACCAGGGTGGTCAGCCCCACTGTGTAAGGAAAGTCGAGGCAACAGATAACGATGCAACTCTTACAGGCTACCATTTTTGCCAGCTCGTAAGGGATGATGCCGCCGGTGTAATGGATATGAACCGATTCGGAGAGGGAGAAACTTTCAATAATCTCTTTGTAGTTGATATGTCCACATTGGGGGGAGATATATAAATCAAATTCTTCTTCTGTCGCTACAAAAGCCTGTAAGAGGGTACTTACATCTCTGTTTTCCTTTCCTGTAGAGACAAAACCCAGTGTTTTCCGGTCGGGTATCTCTGCCAGTAGATGGTCATAAAAAGCTAAATCCGGGCCCCAATGGATTAATTCCATTTTTAGGGGTGAAGCTTTCAGAGACAGAAGAGAATCTTTTATTAGCTTTTGACTGAAAAAGTACATTTTATCAATTCCGGTATAGAAAAAACGCGATACTGCTTCCCTAAGTTTATTTGAGGAACGGCTTACGGCTGTGTGATGCCAAATGGCGATAGGCTTCCGGTATAGCCCGAGTGCACGTAGAAAGATAATCAGCTCCAGTCCTCTGAAAGAAGTGCCATATATTGCATCGTAGTGTTCCTTGCAGCATAGAATCTCTTTGGCTGTGTATAAGGCCAATTTTAAACGGCCGTTTATCGCTTTGTAGCGGTGGAGAATGCAGTCGATGCCATTCTTTTTGAATAATGGCAATCCGTATAAGATATGTCCCGGATGCCGGTACTGTTCCCATTCTTGAAGTGCCGGTTTGATGGGGCGGGTATGATAATAATATATTTTCATATTAATTTGCAATATCCATGTATTGATTATATGGGCAAAAGTAGTGGTTTTCAGCGAAACATCGTACAAAGTCGTAGATTATTTGTATTTTTGCGCAACATACTAAACAAGGAGAATTAATAATGAAGAAAGTCGTATTTTTAGGGTTAGGTTATATCGGCCTGCCTACGGCTGCCGTAGCAGCTGCTCATGGATATGAGGTGGTTGGTGTAGATGTGAATCCTACAGTAGTGGAAACTATTAATCAGGGGAAAATACATATTGTAGAGCCGGACTTGGGGAAAATTGTAAACGATGTTGTACGTGACGGACATTTCAGAGCCGTATCCAAACCCGAGGCTGCTGACGCTTTTTTTATTGTTGTACCTACTCCTTTTAAGCAGAATCACCGTGCCGATATCACTTATGTGGAGGCTGCAACACGGTCTGTGATACCTTATTTGCAAGAGGGCAACTTGTTTGTGATAGAATCTACTTCTCCTGTTTATACGACGGAACGTATGGCGGAACTTATTTATAAAGAACGTCCCGAGTTGAAAGATAAGATATACATTGCTTACTGTCCTGAACGGGTTTTGCCCGGAAATACACTTTATGAGTTGGTACATAATGACCGGGTGATTGGCGGTATCACTCCGGCGTCTACCGATAAGGCGGTTGAGTTTTATGCTGCTTTCGTACAGGGAAAGTTGCATAAGACGAATGCCCGCACAGCCGAAATGTGCAAATTGACAGAGAACTCATCCCGTGACTCTCAAATAGCTTTTGCAAATGAGTTGTCTATGATTTGTGACAAGGCGGGAATCAATGTTTGGGAGCTGATAGAATTGGCCAATAAACATCCGCGTGTAAATATCTTGCAGCCCGGTTGTGGTGTCGGTGGTCATTGTATTGCCGTCGATCCGTGGTTTATTGTATCCGATTATCCGGAACAAGCGCAATTAATCAAGCGTGCCCGTGAAACCAACGACTATAAGGCGGATTGGTGTGCCAATAAGGTATTGGAAACATGTCAGAACTTCGTTGAAAAGAATGAGCGCGAACCGGTGGTGGCATGTATGGGATTGGCTTTCAAACCCAATATTGATGATTTGCGCGAGTCTCCTGCAAAATATATTGCTTCACGCATCGTCTCTGAGTCCAGAGCTGATGTGTTGATAGTAGAACCTAATATTACATCGCATCCCAGTTTTCATCTGACAGACTATAAGGAGGCTTATCATAAGGCGGATATCATCGTATGGCTGGTTAGGCATAGTGTGTTTGTAGGGATGCCTGAAGAAGAAGGAAAACTTGAATTGGATTTCTGCGGAGTCAGAAAGTAACGGGATTATTATTCAACTAGTTAATGCGAAAATGAAAAAGATTTTATTGGTCTTCGGAACTCGTCCTGAAGCTATAAAGATGGCTCCGTTGGTCAAAGCTTTGCAGAAGGATTCGGAGCACTTTGAGACAAAAGTTTGTGTGACTGCCCAACATCGCCAGATGTTGGATCAGGTGTTGGAGGTATTTGGCATTGTTCCGGATTATGATTTAAATATAATGGCACCTGACCAGGATTTATATGATATCACTTCAAAGGTATTACTTGGATTGCGGGATGTGTTGAAAGAATTTCATCCCGACACTGTGCTGGTTCATGGCGATACCACTACCTCTATGGCTGCGTCTCTTGCCGCATTCTATCAGCAGATTGCCGTAGGCCATGTGGAAGCGGGGTTGCGTACTTATGACATGCTTTCGCCGTGGCCGGAAGAGATGAACCGGCAAGTGACAGACCGTATTTGTACCTATTATTTTGCTCCGACGGGGAAGTCTGAACAGAATCTGTTGGCAGAAAATATAAACAAGGAAAAGATATATGTAACCGGCAATACGGTTATCGATGCTTTGCTTATGGCTGTAGATATCATTGATAAGAAACCGGGAATGAGAGAAGAGATTCAGCTGGAGCTTCAAAATAAAGGATATGCCATTGGTGAACGGCAGTATATTCTGGTGACCGGGCACAGGCGTGAGAACTTCGGAGAAGGCTTCTTGCATATCTGTAAAGCCATCAAGGAACTGGCAGAGCTGCACCCGGATATGGACTTTGTTTATCCGGTACACTTGAATCCGAATGTACAGAAACCGGTGTATGAGTTGCTTTCCGGCGTGGAGAACGTTTATTTGATTTCTCCATTAGATTATTTGCCGTTTATCTATGCCATGCAACATTCTTTTTTAGTGCTTACGGATAGTGGGGGGGTGCAAGAAGAGGCGCCATCATTGGGAAAGCCCGTATTAGTGATGCGTAATACCACTGAACGTCCCGAAGCGGTAGAGGCCGGTACTGTGAGACTGGTGGGAACGGATGCTGCTGCTATTGTAGACAATGTAACAGAACTGCTTCGTGATAAAGAACTCTATAAGCAAATGTCTGAGACGCATAATCCGTATGGCGACGGACATGCTTGCGAGCGGATTGTAAAAGCTTTGATATGATTGGCCGGTGTGTGCTATAATAAAAGCTCCATCAGTTTGAAATATTATCTGCACTGATGGAGCTTTTATTTTAGATTGGCGGATTGGATTTATTGTGCCATAAAGTCTTGAAAAGCTTTCAGATAGCGTTCGCTTACGGTATTGAGATTGATTTTTTCTTGTATCACTCGTTCCGATTCTTTTCCCATCTGCTTGCATAGTTCGGGCGAAGAAAACAGTTGGTTGATTTTTTCTGCCAGACTGTTTACATCACCATCCTTAAAGAAGAAACCATTTTCTCCTTCAGTCACCAAATCGCGTTCTGTGCTGTCGCACACCGAGCAGAGTATCGGCATTCCATAAGTCATGGCATCGTTTATAGAAAGACCTCCCATGCCGGCTAAGACATAAACAGTCGATTCGTTCATGTAGGCGCCTAAGGTTTTAGGGTCGTATACGGCACCGATAAAGCGGATAGAGTCGTTTAGCTTGAGAAGGGCCGACTGCTGTTTCAGATTGTCCGACTCAGGGCCGTCACCCACTATAACGAGTTCTGCATCAGGAAAGTCGGGAAGTATTTTGCCGAATGCATTGATGAGTAAGTCCACCCGCTTCCATTTTACCAAACGTCCAATGTGGAGCAGTCTTCTGCTTGAAGGCGGCAATAGAGGAGATGATGTTTGTACGGTTTTCTTTTCTTTCAGCAGAGCTTCCGTGTCGGTGGCATTATAGGTGACATGTATCTGTTCCCTTTTTACCCCGTATGAAGGTAATATATCATAGGCGGCAGTGGAATAGTTTAATGTTCCTGTTGCCTTGGCATAACAATATTTGCGTATTTTGGCTGTTAGCCATTGGCGTAGATAAAACCCTGCGCCGCTGCTAAGTAAACGCATACTTTCGTCAATCATCGGATTCTTCCGGAAATATTCTTTTATCTTGCCGTAAGGAGGCGTTTGAAAGGGAATTTCCCGAATGACGAGCCGGGTGCCACACCTTTTTATGGTTTTTCTTAGTTGTGGTTGGAAGAATACTTGCAGAAAGTATGGCCAGCCCATCACAAGAATATCCGGTTTCTCTTCCCGGATGATTGCAGGTAGTGAAGGATAGCCACTTTTACCGTAGAACATTTTTTTCTCAAGCGCAGTGAGGTGTTTGTACATCCCTCCCTCCACCATTTTAACTCCTTTCCCGATAGTGGCATTTCCTTTTTGTGGGGTGACCACTACAATTTCAACACCTTTTTCGCATAGCTTGTTGAGCATAGAGCTGAGATAATGCGGTATGCCGCCAAATGTGAATAGTACTTTCATAGATGTATCCTATATATTTTTTTGTAATGACCTTTTAAACCTCTTTTTTAGTGCAGAGGGTATTAGCTTTCCTATTTTTTGTTTTGCGCTTAATGAGAATTTCCGCTCAATGGGTTGTGTAAGCAATAGATAACTTCTATATAGATAGTTCTGAAGCGTTGCATCTTTAGGACGATAGTTGGCAAAACATGTTTTTCTTATATATCTCCACCATAGCTTTCTTTGGGGATGGGTAGAGAGGATGGACCAAGGTTTTACCGGGCCGATATAATGAACGATAACCGGAGATTTCTTTGCTTCTTTTATTTCCTCTTTACTCCATATTTTTGCAGCAATATCTTTTTCCAGAAGATAATTCATATTGTATTTAGGAGGAATATATAGAGTCTTTTTTTGACTTATATAATTAAGAAAGTCCTGATCGGGTGCTCCTATCAGTTTGTAGTTTTTTTGTACAAACTCATTCATTAGAGTGACTAAATCTATTTCTCTTAAAGCCTTTAGGTTTAATAATAGAATGCCGGCATTATAGTATGCATGAGTCTTTTCTATCCCCATAGATACTTGATAATTTATATTGTAAGCACTTGCAGAGTCTTTGGCTGCCGCTATATAATAGTTGGAAATGTCTAGATTGAATAATGATGATAAATTGTCATTGACAATGATATCACCGTCTAAATATAATATTTTATCTAGTTCGGGCAATAACTCAGGCAGGCAAAGCCTGAGTAGAGTAGCTTTTCCGTGTCTTGTTTCAGGAAAACCCTCAATTTGTTCCTGTCTAATTTGGAGTCCGTTAAAAGTTCCTTTTCGTTGTCGGGTGAAGTTTGCCAAAAACTCTAAATCGGCTTCTTTCAGTGTGTTTTCCAGATAAAGCAGATAAATAGATATGTTTTCCCCTTCGTTATTGTCGAAAAGAGATTGTAAAACAGCTGTGACAGGTATTATATAATTTGAATCAGCAGCTAAAGCGATATGATTTTTTTTGTTTTCCATAAAATCTTCTTATTTACGTGAGTCAAATAGATGATTGTTATAAAAGGCAAAGCATGGATAAAAGAAAGAACGGAATAGATTGATTGACAATCTTGGCATCAATAGATGCTTGTACTTTAAAGAAAGCCAACACAAAGATATGAATGAAGGTATTCCTCGTTTCAGCATCAAGCCTGCTACACGATGGGCAACTTCTAAACCTTTTTTATTTTGAGCCGTATTATATATATATTGGTAGAACCATTGCCAGTTCTCTCCTTTTTGAAGTTTTTGGAAATTAGTATACCCCTTTAAATAGGGGAGATATTTTTTATTGGCTTTATTCTTATAGCCTGCCATCACTGACTCTTGATGGAGGCGGTGATAAGTGAGTATTTGTTCACATTGAACGGCTCCATTAAACAGATAAGCATTTACGGCCAACCACCAATCGTAGAAAATATGGTCATTCCAACACGGAATCTGTTCTATGAATTCTCTTTGCAGTAACATGGCGTGTCCGGGAATAACATTCGTAAATAATAGACGTTCCAGCGTATTGTTGTAGTTGATTGCCTGCTTTATGTTGCTTACTGTATTTTGTACAGAGGTTGTGGAATACGCGTATGACATTGAATGTCTGCCGATGCACTTTACCAGTTCTTCTAATTTATTGGGATACCAGATATCATCCTGATCGGCAATGGCGATTAAATCTCCTTTGGCATCCTGAATGGCTGTGCGGAAATTCGTATTATATCCTAAATTCTTTTCATTAATTTTCCATCGGATATAAGAATAATGAGCTGCATATTCTTTGATTATAGTAATAGTGCCGTCCGTGCTTTGGTCATCTTGAATTATCAATTCATAGATGGGATAAGTTTGTGCGACAATGGAATCCAACTGCTCACGAAGATATTTTTCTCCATTATATGTACACATTGCAATAGATACTTTTTGTATCTTTTCATTATATGTTGCCATCTTGTCTTTTTCTTAAGATAAAATTAATACATTCTCTGAAAATAACTGATTTCATTTTCCATAATACCAGCCCATATCCTCCTGCTACTATTATGATTTTGGCTATAAAGTTTAAATAGATATTCGTAATGGGCAAAGTTATGTAATAGGCTAATATTATTAATGCCACTGATAAAAGGAGATAAGGGGAAATATCTTTTATCATATCTTTGAGCGTTAAAGATATTTCACGACGTGCAAAGAAGAACCATACAAAGAGCCATAATATATTGATTGATACGAATATGCGTAACATCCAGTTTATGCCGTAAGGATAGATTATACATGCAGTAATTAGTTGTAGGATGCTTAGTGTTATGGTGTTAATCATATAAATAGAAGAGCGGCCACGGCTGATTATTAAATTGGAGAAGAGAGAGCAAATAGGAATAAATGCTCCCCAAATGCAAAGTAATTGAAGGATATTGGCGCTTGCCAACCATTTGTCTGTAATGGTAATGAGAATAAACTCTTTGGAAACAAAGCTTAATCCTAACATGGCCGGGAAAGAAACAAAAGCCGTAAAACGGAGCAGTTTACGGAAAACCGCCAGCTGGCGTGTTGCATCATCCGAGATTCCTGTTAAAACAGGCTGTGCGATTGAGTTTATCATTCCTGTAACAGTGGTATGCCCCATTCCGTTCCACTTATTGGCTTGAGTGTAGTTTCCGACTTCATTTTCATTATAAAATTTTCCTAATAGTACAGAGAAAAGATTATTGTTGATAATATTGAATATGTTGGTAATCAATAGTTTATTGCTGAAACCGAACATTTCTTTTATAGGCGTAAAATCAAAGTCCAATGTCGGTTTCCATTTGGCAAAATAGAAATTGAGTATAGTGATGATAGTAACATATACCAAAGACTGTGTTGCAATTCCCCAATATGCAAATCCGTTAAGGGCCATTATGATACTTATGAGTCCGGAGATTATTAGAGCAGTAAGGTAAATAATGGCATTCTCTTTGGTTTTTAAATGTTTGAAAAGTAGGGCGCGTGGTGCAATGCTGAGGCTGGCAATAATAAAGCCTAAGAAAGAGTAACGTGCCAGCGGGGTGAGTTCGGGGATATTGTAGAAGTCGGCAATATATGGAGCACTTAGAAAAAGTATAATGTAAAGAGTGATGCTGCATAAAGTGCTAAACCAGAATACAGCATTGTAATCTTTGTGGGTGGTATCTTTCCGATTGGTTAGTGCGGAGATAAAACCGCCTTCTTGTAAAACTGCTGCTATAGCAGAAAATATGGTAAGCATCCCCACCATACCATAGTCCTCGGCGTTAAGGATTCGTGCAAGGAATATCCCGAAAAAAAGATTCAACAACTGCTGTATGCCGTTGCTCAGTCCGCCCCAGAAGAGGCCCTTTGCTGTCTTTTCTTTTAAGGATTGTTCTGCCATCTTATAAATGGATTATAAAAACAGTCAGGCTGAAAGCGGACGTTTCGGTTGCTTTCAGCCTTTTCTGTATTTCGGTGGGTATTATTTTACTTCACTTCCGGGTTTTACCTCTTTCAACAGAGAGGTGACAGCCAGTGAACCATCAAAGTTTTCGGCGCTTAGAATCATGCCTTCGCTTACCAGACCATTCTTGAACTGGCGTGGAGCCAGGTTTGCAATGAACAACACTTGTTTTCCTACCAGTTCTTCCGGGGCGTAGTGCTGGGCGATACCGCTGACAATGGTACGGTTCTCCAGCCCGTCGGCAATCTTGAACTTCAGCAGTTTCTTCATCTTGGGAACTGCTTCACATTCCAGTACGGTTCCTACACGGATATCCAACTTCTCGAACTCTTCAAAAGAGATAGTCGGTTTGATAGGATTAGCTTTGTAGCTTGCAGCCTCATTCTCTTTTTTAGTAGCCAGCAATTTGTCTACCTGTGCCTGAATTGTTTCGTCTTCTATCTTCTCGAACAGCAATTCAGCCTTGTTCAATTGATGGCCTTCTGCCAAGAGGTCGGTACGTCCCAACTGCTCCCATTCAAAGGTATCCATATTCAACATCTTACGAAGTTTTTCGCTGCTGAACGGCAGGAACGGTTCGAATGCAATAGCCAGATTAGCTACCAGTTGCAATGCTATATTCAGGATAGTGGCTACACGCGGCATATCAGTTTTGGCAAGTTTCCACGGTTCGGTGTCTGCCAGATATTTGTTACCGATGCGTGCCAGATTCATTGCTTCTTTCTGAGCATCGCGGAACTTGAAGACATTCAGCAGTTTTTCTACTTCCGCTTTTACATCTGCAAATTCCTTCAGTGTATCCTTGTCATATTCTGTCAACTCTCCGCAGGCGGGAACGCATCCGTTAAAGTATTTCTGAGTCAGTACTAAAGCACGGTTCACAAAGTTTCCGTACACGGCTACCAATTCATTGTTGTTGCGTGCCTGAAAGTCTTTCCATGTGAAGTCATTGTCCTTCGTTTCGGGAGCATTGGCGGTCAGCACATAGCGAAGCACATCCTGCTTTCCGGGGAAGTCCTGCAAATATTCGTGCAGCCATACAGCCCAATTGCGGGAAGTGGAAATTTTATCTCCTTCCAAGTTCAGGAATTCGTTGCTTGGCACATTATCAGGCAAAATGTAACTGCCTTCCGCTTTCAACATAGCCGGGAATACGATGCAATGGAACACGATATTGTCTTTTCCGATGAAATGAACCAGACGTGTTTCGGGGTCTTTCCACCATGTTTCCCAACTGTCGGGCAGTAATTCCTTTGTATTTGAAATATATCCGATAGGAGCGTCAAACCATACATAAAGCACTTTTCCTTCCGCTCCTTCTACGGGAACGGGGATACCCCAATCCAGGTCACGGCTTACGGCGCGTGGCTGCAAGCCCATGTCCAGCCAGCTCTTGCACTGTCCGTACACGTTGGGACGCCATTCTTTGTGGTCTTCCAGAATCCATTTGCGCAACCAGCCTTCGTGCTTATCCAACGGCAAATACCAGTGTTTGGTTTCACGCATCACAGGCTTACTGCCGCTGATGGCACTTTTCGGATTAATCAAATCGGTGGGTGACAATGAAGTACCGCACTTTTCGCATTGGTCGCCGTATGCACCTTCTGCGTGGCAATGGGGACATTCACCTGTGATGTATCGGTCGGCCAAAAACTGGTGAGCCTCTTCATCGTAATATTGTTCAGATGTCTTTTCGATGAATTCCCCTTTGTCATACAGTGTTTTGAAGAACTCGGAAGCCAGTTCGTGATGTGTCTTTGATGAAGTGCGGGAGTAAACATCGAAAGAAATTCCGAATTCTTTAAAAGAGTCTTTAATCAGTGTATGATAGCGGTCGACCACATCCTGAGGGGTAATTCCTTCTTTTTTGGCACGGATGGTGATGGGCACCCCATGTTCATCTGAACCTCCGATGAACAGTACGTCTTCTTTTTTCAGGCGAAGATAGCGTACATAGATATCTGCAGGAACATATACACCTGCCAAATGGCCAATGTGCACCGGACCGTTGGCATAAGGCAGTGCCGAGGTGACGGTGGTTCTTTTGAATTTCTTTTCCATATTATGTATGTGCTTTTTGTTATTTCTGATAGTAAGGTGCAAAGGTAATGATTTTTAGTGAAGTAAATGGAATATGAGGCTATTTCTTTCT
>CARCZS010000001.1 GCA_948956705.1 uncultured Phocaeicola sp. | reverse complement strand
AGGGTACAGCTCTATGTCGTAGTGACGTGATGGAAATGTGGCTATGAGGTACTTGTCAGCCCACTCATATTCATACCTCCTAATATCTCTGCCACGCAAAATCGGTCGTATAAGTTCAGCCGTTCTTTTGCGTTCTTCTTCCGTCTGGCAATTCGCCAATATCGCTTCACGTTTTTCCGTATCAATGATAAAAGCATCATTATAACCAGTAAGCACACCTCGATAGATATTTATATCCCAATCTTTAAGTGGAGTTCCAACCGCTTCAATCTTCTGTTTGATACTCTGTTCAATGGGAGACAATATCACCCACGGGGTAGAGCCTGTAAAGTCGCACTCCACGCCTTGTTGCTGCACGAAAACGCTCTGTTTCATTCCGTCAAAAACTGTTTTATAAAACGGTCAAGCGTATTTCTATCAACTTTACATAATTTAGAAATTTTACGCTTAGAAACTTTTGCCTTTAAAAGTTCATGAATAAGATTTTCTTTTCCATGAAGTTTATATTTTTCTACAGAACTTTTTCTTCCCTTTGGTCGTCCCAATGTCACACCTTCAGCTTTTTTTCTTGCCAAAGCCTCCTTCGTGCGCTGGCTAATAAGATTACGTTCAATCTCAGCAGATAGTCCAAAAGCAAAGGCAAGAACCTTACTTTGGATATCATCACCAAGACGATAGTTGTCTTTTATAGTCCACACACGACATTCTTTGGTCATACAAATATTTAATATCTCCATAATCATGAATAGATTTCTTCCCAATCGTGATAATTCTGCACAGATAATGAGATCATCTTTCTGAATCTGTAGTAAAAGCCTACCCAATTCACGTTTATTGTATGATTTCATACCACTAATGGTTTCCTCAATCCAACCATCAATTACAAGTTTATAACGTTCACAGAAATTATTAATTTCAAAACGCTGATTCTCTACTGTCTGCTTATCGCTGCTTACTCTAATGTATCCGTAAATCATAATTTTATTTTTTATTATTTATACTTTATAGAATATCCCATAATAACAAGAAAAATCCTTTTAGCCATATTCTATAAGAATATAAAAGAATAAATCCTTAATAAGCAGTATTTTTTATATGCAACAAATGCTATTTCTTTATTTTGAGTTTCTCCATTTTTTTAATATAAGTTCAGATTGTTCCTTTACAGCCCGATACATCGAATAATACGCAAAGCTTTCTTCCTTATACTTCATACTGCTAACAGAAGCAGTAATAGCCCATGTAACAATAGCGACAATAAAGACCACAACATACTGGAGTTTTATATGATGCCCACGTATAAACATCCCATTAATATTGGGTGGAATAATGGTTACTGGATTTTTCAATTCATTGATTTTTGCAAGTATCTCATCCTGCCGTTTTAATATGCAATCCGTATTTGCTTCAATAGTCATACGATTGAGATTGTAATCGCAAACGTGCCGATAAAGATATTCAAGAAGTTTGGACTTCTGCTTGAATAATTCAATGAGTTTCGGGAACCATAGTGAAAATGGTAAAGTGTTCGGCTGTTGTTTCCAAATATGTTTCTTTACCACAGACAAGGCTTCATTCCAACAAGTGCAGAAACCTTTAGCGACTCCATTATAAATGATCTTTTCGTCAAAGTCCACTTTTACAGATTGTTCCGATTTAGAAACAGTGGCATTCTGTTTTTCAATACATTCTTTTAGCTCACTGATACTTTGACGCAAATTTGCAAGATTCGCAGCTACTACATCTTCTTTCATTATCTTCTACGTTTTGAGGGTTTATAGAAAGGTTCGTTTCTTTGGCTATCCTTGTTTTTATCGTCTCGCCATCCTTGTTCATTGCTTGTTCCTCCACCTCCACTGGAAGTTATGGCCTGATGGGGTTGAATAATCAATTCTGTAGTTACATTGCCCAACGTAACGCAAAGGCTGTTAAAACTCAAATCACAGTCAAGTTTAGAACCTGCAATGCTAAATTCATCCATACAAAAGGATATACCACGAATTTTATCAGAGTTCTCAGCATGATTAAAACGCATATCTATGCCCTGACCTTTGAGAATGCCAAGAAAATCATTCCATGAGCGAGATACAGCCAGTGCATCAAGAGCTGCAGAACGTAGATTATACTTCCGTAATTGATGAGGACGTAAACGGCTCTTATTTCTGGCTTTGCTGTTTTTAAGGGCAAAGTAAAGTTTATATTCTTTGGTTAAAGCTCGACAAACTTTTGCATTTCGTATCCGTTCGTTGCTATCAGAAATGAGATTACCGTCATTATCTATCCGATTGAACACTATATGGCAATGTGGATGTTCCGTATCATGATGCCTGGCTATGATATATTGGGTATTGCTAATCCCCATCTGCTCCATCCATTTCTTGGCAATCTCCACCATAAGTGTATCTCCTTTTTCATCATCGGAAAAACGGATGGTATCTTGCGGAGAGAAAGCAAGTGATACGTGTTTCACCGAACTTTTTACTTTCGGACGCATAGAAGCTTGTATCTGAAAAGAATCGGCTATGGTCTTATTGCTGATGGCACAGACACCTTCGTATGCTAAAAGTATGGCACTCTTTTTCTTGTTCTTTTGATCATTGGCGTAATTTACTATCCCTCCAAAATCGGCTCTTGTTTTAATCTTCGCTATCATGATTGTTATTCTTTACTTGGGTGATAATTCTACTGACTTCTGATATAATAGAAAAACATTGTTGTTTCACTGCTTCCAAACCATAGATGTGCATCTGATGGGCAATCTGGTTGACATTATTGGCTATACCGGAAAGGTCACGGATTGCCGATACCATTTCCGGACTGATACGCTGACCAATTTCACAGCCCATTGCAGCCTGATGGCAAAATTCATTGACAGACAGTCCAGCCTGTTGGGCTTTGGATTGGATATAGATATAGTCGTTCTCGGTAAACATTACCCGGAAACATTTCGTGCGTTTCTGGTAATTCGCTAACTTTGGGCGACCACCAAGTTTCTTTTTCTTCATACTTATCTAAACTTTGATGTGCATAAATTGATTTTTTGAGAGTGGCAGTTCTATCCGCTTGCCGCCTAGGTTTTAGTGACACTAAAACACAAACTTGCCACTCAAAAAATCTTCCTATATTTACCTTGTTCTATTCGGCTTAGTTTGCCATCTTTGATAAAGGCCTCTATCCACTTGTTTGCCGTACTTCCATTCTCGCCCAAAGTTAAAACCGCCGCATCATAATCTTTCTTTGTGAAAGTGTCAGGCAACATATTATAAAGGGTGTTCCTTCGTGCATAAACGCCCGTCTCTTGCGAAGCGGCATTGAATCGCTTAGACTGATTTCCTGACAAATTCTGATAAATGAATACGGCATGATAAAGCAGGGTGTCGCAAATACTCATGGCTATGGAATAGTCAAACTCATGGCAAACCAATTGTACAGTCTCGTCAGAAGAAGATTTGTGAATCACATTATCCAAATGTCGGACAGCAGTCAACACCATCATTATACGATAAGCAATCAGTCCCATCCGTCTGACTACTCCTTGCATCTTGTTATCCACTTCGTCACAACATTCCTCATTCACCCGACTGAGATATTCAATAAAGTGTTCCTGCAAATCAGAGGGAAGAGAAAAGGAATAATTACCCTGCCGTACAAAATTCTCATGCAAATGGCAGAATTTATCTCCCAACAGTTTGAACATGGCATTCTTGGATTGAGAAATGTCGCTTGTGGCAAACACATTTCTTATACCTCGTTTGAAGCGGATAATATAGAAACAAAAGCGACTCATCAATCCGTTCTCCGCATCAGGAATTAATCTTCTTACCTGTTCTGGAGTTCCAGCCAAAGCTACCGAAACTCTCGGATTAGCTACTTCGCAATACTCCCTGTCCTTACGGCGACTTAAACTTACCAGCTCATGATGAAATGCCTTTCGCAACACATCGGAATAATTGCCGTAATCCGACTTTAAAGTCTGGCTTAACGTGTCACCTTCCGATTCAAACAACAGCCCGATTCCGTCATTATCCCCCAATATCTTCAAGAAAGAACTTGCGCTACTATTGGCAGGAATGACGAGCATACGCATGGGCGGTTCTGTTGGCATAGTCATTTCATCAGTTTTCTTACCTTTGATATAAGCGCTCATCGCTTCTTTGTATTCCTGTTCCATCCGCTTTGAAAGTTCATGCAAATTACGGTTAATGGGAGCTACCAATTCTCGGCATAAGGTCAATGCTCCTTTTCCCATACCGGCATCTGCCACCACGAACAGATATAGATTCGGATAAACAATGCGTTCATCGTACACGCCACAAACATTATGAAAGCATACCGACAAACACACAATAGCCCCGATTAATATCGTATCACGGTCATCTACTGAAATGGAATTATTGACAACCTCATTTAGAAAAGGAGGAAGATGCTCAAACACACATTCAGGAAATACAGGAAGTTCTTCTTCTGATTTTATCCATTTACCCGTTTTTCCATTTTGGATATTTGGTAAAATGGATAAATGCTCTTTACTGAACGGAGCCAATGAGATTCCGGCTTGATTTGCCAAATGGAAGAAAGAGCGGATAGTAATGCCTTGTCCTTTGGAGTGCAGACAATACGTATATTGTTTGTCCGTTTTTTCCCTTTTATAGGCAGGGTAAAACCTGCTGATGCGGTGATAATACTCCCGTCCGTTTTCTCCCAATCCATCCACAAGCGCAAAGCCCAACTCCACCCAATCTTTATAACTGGATGCTATATCAATGGCACGCTGCTCTATCTCCCGAACAACACATTCCACATCTTCCTTTACCTTATTATATATAAGGGTAATACTTGGTGTATGTGCCTGTTGTATTTCAGAAGGGACATTCTCCCAATCTTGGGCGGAAAAGATTTTCTTCGACATCATTTTTGTATTTATGGTTAATATATGCTTGTGGGTCGTAGGGTAAGAAGCATGAACGAGCCACATCACTGCCGGACATATCCACTAATGGCAAACCTGTCGCTTTGATGCAGTTGGCAACAGCCTTGAAGTACCGGGAATGTTTCCAGCCTTTCAAGTCAACAGGTATTATCCACTTCAATCCATTACCGGATGGACTGACAAATAACAGTTCCGTATCAAAATACTCATGGTTGAGTAATTGTTGTTTTAACTCCCCAATGTTCTTCACATGATCGAAATCCAAACACATCAATCCTGAGTGCATAATCAGTTCCTTTTCATTCCGTTTTCGGAATAATCCCGAAAAAGTACAATAGTCAAAATGGGTGGCTTTGTACCTTTTGGCTTCGGGAGAGGACTGCATCTGCCGAAGGTTCTCGGTTTGTGGTTGGGCATAATGTCCGATGATATAACGATACGCATCCACAATACCTATAGCCCTCATCGGTTCGATGTTTTGAATGGGCTTGCGAAAGAATGAAAAACAATAGTCTGTCATTTCCATCATCTGATAATCTTTTTAGATTCGACAAATCGTTTGGCTTCTTCCATTAAGTCATCCTGTGTCTTATGCGATTTGTTCTTCAACCAATCGTCAATCTCAGATTGCAGAAAAGCCAACGCTTTATTTATTTTATGTACGGGAATCTGTTTGGTTGATACCCATCCATAAACCGTTTGCTTGGCTGGATGCGATGGTAGATAAGCGCAAAGCTCGTCTATATCCATCCACTTGGGTGAATTACTTGCCTGCTTATGCTGCAAGGCATTTACTTTGGTTTGTAGTACTTCTACGGACTCAATCAAGTAGGACAACGCATTCGGCATCTCCTCCAACGAATTTACTTTATAAGCCATTTTCTTCGTATTTAAGTTGATACCGCAAAAGTATAGGGATGCTTATAGGTGCTAAATAGGTGCTTGACCGCCACCAATCAACCGTTCATTTACCACTAACAGATTTAAGTTTCATTAATACGAGAATTTATTGGAAGACATAATAAAAGGGGAATAAACGACTGTTTAGACTAACACATTCCTTATCGAAAGCCTCTATGCAACAAAATACCCCTCAAAAAGCCGATGCTTCATGAGGGGTAAACGGTGGTAAGTATATGATTGGTATTACATAAGTCATTGGTGCTCAATGGTGGATACAACCACCACAACCTATAAATCCAAATTTTCTATATGCAGCGTATTGGCGGCTTTCTCTTTTTGTTCGTTTACGATATGCGTATAAATCTGCGTGGTTTTGACGTTAGTATGTCCCATCAAAGACTTGATGGTGTATATGTCAACTCCATTTTCCAACAACAGCGAAGCGTAGCTATGGCGGCCACAATGGAAGGTGATGTGCTTCTTGATACCGGAAACTTCTATCCAGACTTTCAACGGGCGAGAAATCCAAGAGGCATCAGTCAATCCTTCAAAAACAAGTGCTTCATCATCGTCTGGACGTATGCCGCATAGTTGAAGTGCTTGTTGAATGACAGGCTTGTAATCGGGCCTTTTTGTCTTTTGCTGAATTACGACTGCCTGCCATGTGCCCTTGCTTGTTTGCTGAATTTGTTTCCATTTCAAAGTTTGAATATCACTATGCCGCAATCCAGTGAGAATAGAGAACAAGAACGCACGTTTCAAAACATCATCCTTGCAAGGAGTATCAACCAACATCTGCACTTCATTCATGGTAAGCGCAACACGAGGTTTCTCTATGTTTGTTATTCCCTTTACTTTCGCACTTATATCAACGGTCAGATATTCATCAATGAATGCCTGTTTTAATCCGGCTTTGAGTATAGAGAAATAAGTCGATGCCGTGTTTTGTGAGATAGTACCTTTCTTATTCCCTCCCATTGGGGCACGGAGAAGGAACATCTTTATATCTTCAAGCAGTTTAACGGAAATCGCCTTGAATGGAATTGGCTGCCCTTGTGAATACATTTTCAATAATTCGCCTACACGCCTCCAGTTGACTATAATCGAATCGGAACTATTGGGATGACGTGTGCTTATAATACCATTGAAATACTTGATAAAATCCTGTTCGCTCCGCTCATTCTGTGCAGCGATTTCGTTTTCCTTATCAGTGTAAAGGATGGCACTATCGTATTCGTGTTGGCGTAACTTACGGACATTGTCAGCATAGATACAAGCCTCTTGGTCTATCGTTGAACGGCATTGGATAATCCCATTCAAATCACGCTTAGGCTTATAGTTGAATGTTCCATCTGGCAAAATACGTGCAATGGACGATTTGTCCCAAACAGGCGTGGATATAGTCCGGTTAATGGATTCCACCACACGGCTTGCCCGTTTAGAACCTCGCTTATAAACTGGGTATGATTCTATAATCAGATACCACTCTTCTTTATAATTCGACCTTCTGAGTTTGACGGTCACTTTGGTATTTGGTAATGCTTTCTTCATTCTACTTCTGACTTATATAGATTATCAATTTCTTGCTTGGGTACATACACATAATTTCCTATTTGTCTTGAGGGAATAGAGTATTTTCTAACATGTGCCCATACTGAACTGTCATTAATATGGTACTTCTCACAAATCTCAGTAATGGTATAGCAATCCTCCGGCTCTAAGCTGTATATTTTAGGAGCAGGCTTTTCTTTCTCCGCAATACTTTCCGATCTGTTTAGAAAAAGCCGTTCCATTTCAGAGCGTTTGATACGTGTGAGCCTTGTACCCATATTGATAGTTGGAATACGTCCCAATTTAATCAGGCGATACAGAGTGCTACGTTCCACCCCGAACATAGCGACGGCTTCCTTTACAGAAATGTACTCTCTGATGTCTGATACTTGTTGGGCAATGGCTTCTAACTTCGCGTTTCTATCCTTTGCATCCTTTTTGCGTTTCCAAGCCACTTTACCACATTTAGGGGAACAATAGTGACTGTCAAGTGTTTTTGCGACAAACACTTTGCCGCAGACCTTGCACTTCCGTTTGATTTCAAATCCGATTGTTGGCATGTTATCTACTTTTAAGTATGTATTAGTATGTATTAGTATGTATAAGTGTGATTAAGTACCACATTATCTACTTTTTTGTCTTGTCGCAAACATGTCGCAAATAAGAGATAAAAAAGCCCATAGAAAACACATAGCAACCATGAACCCCATAAACGCAAAAAGCGTGCAACTCATTGAGCTGCACGCTTTTGCTTATTGTTTATTATCTGTTTCCTTATCGGAATCATTTGACTTCCTCAAATATAATCACAATTGTATATCAGTTTATTACATTATGCTTGGTACAAATATGGCTATTTTATAACCAAAGCATAATCTTATGGGGTGTTTTGTATGCTCAATAAACGCATAATATAACTTTAACTTTATTTAAGTATTTTCTTTTGTTTGCAGATGCTTTCATTTCGCCTTGGATATTTGCATTTGTTTGGATTTTCTTTTCATAAACCATTGATTTGCAAAATTGTACCTATTTTTATCTTTCGTTTTCTATGAAAATGTGTTGTATCTTTGCATTGCGAAATAAACAACAATAGGTATGAAGCAAAAACAATATATACTTCACTCTCTGATAATCGAGGTTACTATGGTGCTATTAGCTTCGATGGTAGCGTTTCAAGTATGCAATATGCTTGGAATACGAATGAGTTTGATTCCATTAGTTATGGTCATCGGATATGTCATACAAAAACTACTATACCATCTTTGCTGTATCTCAGCAAGGTATATTGTTGATGCAATTCCTCCATCACTTCTAATATCTATCAAAAAGTGTGTGAGTAAAAAGATACAGCCTTTAGCATATTCACCTACCTCAAACTGTAAAGAAGTCCAGAAGAAGCGAATGGAGCTATTTCATTATGAATACCAACGTGAGCAGCAACAATACCAATGGCAAAAAGAACGAGAAGAAGATGAAAAGTTGAATGCTATCCTAAGATACACACGAGATATATTTAAGCGTTTTGATTTGGAGGAAACAGAGATTTACCAAATATGCGAATCTGTCCGCTATTTTGCAGCTAACCGTCAAGTGCTTTCTGCAACCGAAATTCATATCAAGAAGCGTACCTCCCTCACTCAAATCTCGTTGAAGAACTTTGCTTGGAATATCGCTTTTCAATATAATATAGGTGGAGATATGACTACATCATTCGTAATGGTGACATTCGCAGAGTGGTTTACTAATTCAACATTTGATACTATTAGGAAGAATCTGCGTACAACCACAGGACGGCACAAGATTGAAATTGATGAGAATATCTTATCAAAATACATTGTTTGAGCCTCTTTTCCACTTCCTGATAATAATTATTATAGGAAGTAGTGCTGATGTCGGATAAATTATATAATTTTGCTCTGTGATTAAAACATTTTACCTCATGGCTAATTTAAACAGATTAAAAGTGGTACTTGCAGAGCAACAGAAAACAGGAAAATGGCTTGCAGAGCAAATTGGGAAGTCCAACTGTACTGTAAGTAAATGGTGCAGCAATTCGGTTCAGCCAGACCTTAAAACGCTTAATGATATAGCCAATGTTCTTAATATTGACGTGAAAGACCTAATTGTCAGCAGTAATCATAACTGATTTATTGTCATGGAAGTAAACAAGAAAGAACTCAAAGAACAAGAGATACGCACTCTGTTCATTACTCCTGCGCTCCAACGAAAAGGTTGGGCTGTAAGTGTAAATATGCGTGAAGAGTACTATTTTACAGATGGTCGAGTACTTGTTATTGGCAATCAACATTCAGTAGCGGAGGGCAAAAAAGCGGATTACCTATTATATCATAAAGGTAAGCCCATTGCGGTAGTTGAAGCTAAAGATAATAAACATGCGGTTGGGGGGGGCATTCAACAAGCTATGGATTATGCCCAAATCCTTGACCTTAAATTTGCCTACTCCAGTAATGGCGATGCGTTCTTGGAACATGACTTTATCACGGGGAAAGAAACAGAAATTAAGTTAGAGGACTTTCCGACAGAGGAAGAACTATATAACCGTTATCTTGAATCCAAAAGCTACACATCGGAGGAGCTCAATATAATAGAAACACCTTTCTACTATGATGCTCATAGCCATGAACCAAGATATTATCAACGTATAGCAGTTGACCGTACAGTAGAAGCTATCGCAAGAGGACTACAACGTGTCCTTGTAGTAATGGCAACTGGTACTGGTAAGACTTTTACTGCATTCCAGATTATCCATAAACTTCATAAGAGTAAAGCAAAGAAAAAGATACTTTATCTTGCAGACCGCAATGTTCTTATAGACCAAACAATGGTTCAGGACTTCAAACCTTTCAAGAAGCAGGGTATAATAACTAAAATAATCTCACCTAAAGAAGGAGAAGCTAAGATTAATTCTGCGTTTGAGGTGTATATGGCTTTATACCACCAATTAGTCGGGAAAGAGGGTAAACCAGACCCATTCTTGGAGGTGCAGCCAAATTTCTTTGATTTAATTATTGTCGATGAGTGTCATAGAGGAAGTGCAAAAGACGATTCCGCATGGCGCAAGGTATTGGAATATTTTAGTGCGGCTACCCAAATTGGTATGACAGCCACACCGAAAGCTGACGAAGGAGCAAACAACTTGGATTATTTCGGTGAACCAGTATATACCTATTCACTTCTTCAAGGCATTCAAGATGGTTTCTTAGCTCCATACAGAGTTACAGCAGACTTTATTAATATTGATTTACAAGGATGGACTCCAGAAGAAGGTGAAATAGATTTATTAGGCAAGGAGATTGAACAGAAACTATATCAAAGACAGAATATAGGTCGTGATCTTGCCATCAAGTTAAGGCGTAAAGTAGTAGCACATAGGATAACCCAAATGTTACATGACATTGGTCGTATGACAAAGACAATCGTATTCTGTTCTGATATTGAGGAAGCTGCCGAAATGCGGACGCTGCTTATCAATATGAATAGCGATTTATGTAAAAAGTCGCCTTACTATGTTACACGTATTGTTGGCGAGGATAAAGAAGGTAAGAAACAACTGGACAATTTCATTAGTGTAGATGAGCCTTATCCTGTAATTGTTACCACATCTGAACTTTTATCTACAGGAGTGGACTGCAAAACTTGTGGTTTAATCGTCATAGACAAAGAAATTGGTTCTATGACTGAATTTAAGCAAATCATTGGACGAGGTACACGACTTAGAAAAGACAAGGGCAAATGGCATTTGGAAATCCTTGATTTCCGCAATGCTACCGCAAAATTCAAAGATCCAGCATTTGATGGCGACCCGGAACCACCAAAAGGAGGAGGGAAAAAGCCCAAGCCTTACAAAATCATAGATGCTCCAGAAATTCCAATAGTATCTGAGCCTCGTGAGAAATATCTTATCAGCGGTAAGAATATTCGCATTGCCCATGAAATCGTTTCAGTGTTAGGAGAAGATGGCAAGACGATGAGAACGGAAAGTGTTCAGTCGTTTGCTAAAAAGCAATTATTACGCCATTACCAAACTTTGGATGATTTTATCCAAACGTGGACGGAGGCAGAACGCAAACAAGCCATTATGGATGAATTGAAAGAATATGCTATTCTGATAGATGCTGTACGTGAAGCTAATCCGGCATTGAAGGATGCCGACATCTTTGATGTGATATGCCACGTTGCGTTTGACCAACCGCCATTAACAAGGAAAGAGAGAGCAAACAATGTAAAGAAGCGTAATTACTTCGGGAAGTACGAAGGTAAAGCCCGTGAAGTATTGGAGGCTCTTCTTGACAAATATGCAGAGAATGGTATTCTCGACTTTGAAAAGGCAAATATTTTGGAGATACCGCCGTTCAACAGCATAGGAAAACCAACAAAAATCATAAAGTTATTTGGCGGTAAGGTTGCTTTTGAGCAAGCCATCAGAGAACTAGAATATCAAATTTATAAATCAGCTTAAAAATGGCAGTAAACAACATCATAAAGCGAATCCAAAATATAATGCGCCAAGACGCTGGTATCAATGGTGACG
Source organism: uncultured Phocaeicola sp. (assembly GCA_948956705.1). The sequence goes on along the minus strand of CARCZS010000001.1, from coordinate 232,154 downwards.
CACAGAGAATTGAACAAATGACTTGGATGTTTTTCTTGAAAGTCTATGACACTCAGGAAGAAACTTGGGAATACAAAGATGAAAACTACAAGTCTATCATCCCCGAAGATTTGCGTTGGCGTAAATGGGCAGTAGATGAAAAAGACGGTGAAGCATTAACAGGAGAAGCATTGCTCTCTTTTGTCAATGAAAAACTGTTCCCTACTTTAAAGAATCTTCCGATAGACGCCAATACACCAAGAGCCAAAAGCATTGTTCTAGAAACATTTGCTGACTTAAACCAGTATATGAAGAATGGAACGCTTTTGCGTCAAGTGGTCAACATCGTAAATGAAATCGAATTTGACGATGCTGATGACCGCCACACATTTGGAGATATTTATGAGGGAATCTTGAAAGACTTGCAATCAGCAGGCAATGCAGGTGAGTTCTATACTCCACGTGCTTTGACAGACTTTATCGTGATGATGCTTGACCCGAAATTGGGCGAGACCTTTGGTGACTTCACCAGTGGTACAGGCGGCTTCCTTACCTCTGCTCTCAATTATATGAGTAAGAGCGTCAGTTCTGCCGAAGATGGAGAAAAACTGCAAAATGCAGTCGTGGGACAAGAATGGAAACCGCTACCTTATCTTTTGAGTATAACAAATCTGTTACTCCATGATATTGAAGCTCCCAATATAGCTAACTGTGATTCGCTTGGAACAAATATCACTGATTTCAAGGAAAGCGATAAAGTGGATGTTATCGGTATGAATCCTCCGTATGGTGGTAGCACAGAAGATAGTGTAAAAAGCAATTTCCCGGTGCAGTACCGTTCAAGTGAAACAGCGGATTTGTTCATAGCCCTTATCATGTACCGCCTCAAAGTTGGTGGTAGATGCGGTGTGATTATCCCAGATGGTTTCTTGTTTGGTACGGATGGAGCAAAACTTGCACTTAAAGAAAATTTACTCCGCAAGTTCAATCTGCATACCATCATCCGTTTACCGGGCTCGATATTCTCCCCATATACCTCTATTGCAACCAACATTCTTTTCTTTAATAATGAAGAAGCAGAGGGCTGCGAAGAAGGATTCAAGACTAAAGAGATATGGTTCTATCGCTTGGATATGCCGGAAGACTACAAGCACTTCTCAAAGACCAAACCAATGAAGGTGGAGCATACCCTACCTATTCAGGAATGGTGGAAAGACAGGAAAGAAATTATCAGTGATGAAGTGGGAGAAAAGAGCCGTGTGTTCACTGCCCAACAGTTGATTGATTTGGATTGCAACTTCGACCAGTGCAAGTTCCCGAAAGAGGAAGAAGAAATACTCCCTCCGGCAGAACTGCTCAAACAGTATTTTGAGAAACGTGCTGCACTCGACCATGAAATAGACAAAACCCTTTCTGAGATTCAAAAAATTCTCGGCATAGACATAAAATCGTGTAACTGATAATAGTGAAGTGATATGAAAGATTTGACCATCTCAAACATAGAACGGCAGAATGTACTTAACAATCGTTTTGCGGTCAGTAAAGTACAAGAACATCTTGATATAGAAGGAATGCTCTTTGAGGGAGAATACCGCTTTACAAAAAAAATGGTTGCCGACTTTTATCAAGTTGACACATCTACAATAGATCGTTACCTGCAATCAAATTCTGATGAATTGAAGCATAACGGATATATTTTATGTAAGGGTAAACAGCTGAAAGAGTTTAAGTTAGAATTTGCTCACCTTATTAATGAGGCGAGCAAAACAACACAACTTGGACTGTTTAATTTCCGCTCTTTCTTGAATATGGGTATGCTACTTACAGAGAGTGAAAAAGCCAAGAAAGTCCGTAGCCTTATCTTGGATTTTGTGATTACTACCATCAATGAAAAGACAGGTGGAGGAACAAAATATATCAACCGCAGGGATGTGCATTACCTTCCTGCCGCAATAACAGAGGAAAACTATCGTAAAAATCTCACTTCTGCCATCAATCAATATGTGGACGGACATCCCACATACAAATATTCTCAAATTACAGATTTCATATACAAGGCTGTATTCAAGGAGAATGCTAAGGAATACCGGGAAGTGTTGAAGTTGGATTCCAAAGACAATGTTCGACACACGCTGTATTCAGAGGTTTTATTGGTTATTTCTTCTTTTGAAAACGGTGTGGGTGCAGCTATCAATGAACGATTCAAGGAAAACGGTGGTAGAAAACTTACCATTGACGAAGTGGAGCGTATTGTAAACGAACTTGCCGAACATCCCATGCAGAAACCTTATCTGAATGATGCCAGAACAAAAATGGCTTCAAGGGACTTCAGTTTCCGGGATGCGTATCATGGTAACATTGCAGACTATCTGCAAGCTGTTACTCCTGAAGAGTTTGAACGATTCATCGGTGACCAGTCTATTGATTTTGACCGTATTTTAGCGGACAATAAAGATGTACTGAAACGCTTAAAACAGGCAGAGGATGAGTAAGGAAATTATTTACATAGATTACGATGAAGCCCTAAACATCTATGGCAAAATGATTGATGCCAGTGATGGTGGCTTTGAAGGAGTGCGTGATGAAGGCGGTATTCGTGCTACATTGGATTTTGTGCAAAACGATTTATACTATCCTACCTTTGCCGACAAACTGACCTATTTGATGTATAGATTTTGTTCCGGGCACTTCTTCAATGATGGGAACAAGCGTATTGCACTGACTTTGGGTGCGTACTTCTTACACAAAAATAATTACTATTGGCACGCTTGTATCTGTATGCGTACATTGGAATCTATCATTTATCACGTGGCAGCATCGAACATCGACCAAGATTTGCTGCTACGCATCGTCAATAGCTTTTTGACCAGTAAAGATTATGACGAAGAACTGAAAATAGATATTGCCAATGCCATGAGCAAAGGTGAGTTAGGAATACAAAGCGAAGATTACGAATAAATGAATATAATTATGGCGAATGTACTTGAAATCATAAAAAACGAAATTACGCAAGATTATTATAAAAATAATTTTCCAAATGATGGTCAACGTTTCATTGCGTGGTATATGCGGAATATACATCTTCTGGATCAAAGACAAGCTAAAGATGCCATCACAGACGGAGCCAATGATAAACAAATTGATGCCGTATATATTGATGAAGACGAGCAAAAAATATATATTGTACAAGGGAAATACTACCTTGGTGAATCTGTTGATGCAACTCCTGTGAGAGAAGTTATATCTGCTTGGAGCCAGTTTAGTAACTTAGCTCAATTACAGGAAAATGCTAATTCTAAATTAAAGACTAAAATATCAGAAATAGCAACAGCATTAGAAGATGACTCTTACTGCGTATGTTTTGAATTAATAACAACATCTATCTTTACGGATGCGGCTATGGATGATATACATTCATTCCAAACCAAATTATCAGAGGAAGATGATGCTGAATTGAATTATAGTACACAATTCTCCGTAGTTGATAAACAAGGTTTGGAAGATGCTTATAGTTGTGTTATTGAACAAACGAATCCAACTTTAAACCATACTATCAAGCTTGAAGCTGGTAAATATATGACGACAGAATTAGGGGCGACAAGCGTAATAGTTGCAGCCATGCCTCTGAAAGAATGTATAAAACTCCCTGGCATTAAAGATGGGTCTTTGTTCCAGAAAAATGTACGACAGAGTTTAGGCATTAACAATACCGTAAATAAAAAGATCAAGAAAACCATAAACGATCCGAATAAATGTGGTGACTTCTTCTTTTTTCATAATGGAATCACTGCCATTTGTAACAAAATTGAAGAATGTGGCAATGGTGAGTTTAAACTTTATGGATTGAATGTTGTAAATGGATGTCAATCATTGAATACTATTTTAAGTTGTAGTGAGAATGTACGAAAGCGTGATGATGCTTATGTTCTATTCAGATTTTATGAAATTCCACAAAGAGACAGGGCTGATTCTATTAGCATTAACACAAACACGCAAAGTGCTGTAAAGGCAAGAGATTTACGCAGTAACAGTAAGCAGATATTAAAACTCAAAAAGGCATACGAAGCAAAATATTCTAATGGATTCTTTGCAACCAAAAGAGGTGAAATTATTCCAGCCGACAAGGACAAACAGTACTGCATAGAGTTATCATATTTAGGAAAGAATCTTACAGCTTGGTACATGCAAAGACCTAATTTATCTTATGGTGAAACTAAGATTTTTGACAAGTATTTCAATACATTGTTCAAGAACGACTATTTGCCTGAAGATGCTTATGCTCTATCGTTTTGGATGAGAAAAATAATGGATGCATGGACTCAGGAAAACCCATTAGGACTGGAAGAGGAACTACTAACAATGAAGGCTTATGCTCCATACCATCTTCTTTTTGCCATATCAATGGTTTTTGCTAAATGTAACAATCAAACAAATGTACCATCACCGAGTGAGTGCTTAAAAGTTGCTTCTGAAAACAATCTTGTTGACAGCATAATTAATATTGCGGCAAACTGTTTAAACAGTGCTATTTCGGCAGAAAAAAACAATTGCGAGCAGAATAATAAAAGTTTCATTCCTCAAAATTGGGTAAAAAACAAGAGTTGCAATGCAGGTATTATGTCTGCTATTCAGAATTATTTTTCTTTCCTCCCAACAATGAATAAGGAGATGGATTCCAAACTTAAAAATGGAGTAAAAATAGACTCAAAGTATTTCTCATATAGAGTACAAGCAGAGGATTAAAAAATGAACGGAAAGCAATTAAAAAACAGCATACTTCAGTGGGCGATACAGGGGAAACTTGTACCGCAAGATCCTAATGACGAACCTGCATCTATGCTTCTTGAACGCATCAGAGTAGAAAAAGAAAAACTAATTAAGGAAAAGAAAATCAAGAAAGACAAAAACGAATCAATCATTTACCGTGGTGAGGACAATTCCTATTATGAGAAGTTTCTCGCGACTGGTGAGGTGAAGTGTATTGATGAAGAGATTCCGTTTGAGATACCGCAGGGCTGGGAATGGGAACGAATAGGCAATGTTTTTTTCGTTACAAAGTTAGCTGGATTTGAATACACTAAGTTTTTTACCAAAGAAGCACTATCAGCATCTAATCCAATTCCAATAGTACGTGCTCAAAATGTTCGTATGGGATTTTTTGAAGAAAACAAAAATGAAGCTATTTCTGAAATGTTGTCAAATCAGTTAGAAAGAAGTGCTTTGAACAAAAAATGTTTGTTAATGACATTTATTGGTGCAGGTATAGGTGACACTTGCATTTTTCCTGCTGAAAGAAAAAACCACTTAGCTCCTAATGTTGCAAAAATAGAACCACTTGATGATAGCATTTCTTTAGATTATGCAGTTTTTGCGCTAATGAGTCCTTGTGGACAAAGAGGAGTAAATGCAATCAAGAAATCCACAGCTCAACCGAGCCTATCAATGGAGACTATTAGAAAATTGTTGATACCTATTCCACCTTTAAAGGAACAAAAATGTATTTCGTTAAAGTTGTCCGAAGCCTTACCATTGGTAGAAAAGTATTCAAAAGTACAAGAAGAACAAAATCAATTAAATGTCGAAATCCAATACTTATTAAAAAAATCCATATTGCAGGAGGCTATTCAAGGCAAGTTGGTTCCACAGATTGCAGAGGAAGGTACAGCCCAAGAATTGCTTGAACAGATTAAAACCGAGAAAGAAAAACTTGTCAAAGATGGCAAATTAAAAAAGTCAGCTTTAACAGATTCAGTTATCTTTAAAGGTGACGATAACAAGTATTATGAGCAGGTAGGAAAGAGTGACAAAGAAATTACTGAGGAAATAGCCTTTGATTTGCCTAATGGATGGAGTTGGTGTAGGCTAAAAGATATATGCTCAATCTTTACAGGAGCAACATTCAAAAAAGAAGAAACCGTTACAACAAAAGAGGGTGTCCGCATTCTGCGTGGAGGTAATATATCTCCTTTTGAATTGAGAATCAAAGATGATGATATATTTCTTACAAAAGATAAAGTTAAAGAGGATATTATATTGAAAGAGAATGACATATTAACACCTGCGGTTACAAGTTTGGAAAATATTGGTAAAATGGTAAGAGTAAATAGTGATATGCCAAACACAACTGTCGGTGGGTTCGTATTTATCATTCGCTTGTATCTGAAAAATCAATGGCTCTCAAAGTATATTCTCTATCTTTTAAGTTCTCCTTTTATGATTGATTTTATGAAATCTATAACGAATAAATCAGGGCAGGCATTTTATAACATTGGCAAAGAACGTTTATCAACGGCATTATTGCCAATTCCATCCTTGGCAGAGCAACATCGCATTGTTGCCCAAATAGAAAAACTATTTGAGCAACTGCGATAATTCATTTACCCGTTCTGCTATACGTTGCTGTTCAGCTAAAGGTGGAATACCAATAAGCAGGTTGTAGAATAACTCTTTATTGAGGTGCGGAATTGCTGCACCTCTTTTTGAATTTCTTAATTCCTCTTTATAGAACAAGATGAAAGCCAAGATATATGGTTTCCACATAGCCGAAGAAAGCCATAGCTGTTTGAATGTGCTTCCCACATATCCATCTTGTGGAACAGTAAAAACCTCACCTGAATTTTCTCCATCCACAAGAATGATATTGTCTCCAGCATAGACAAATTTTCCTTTCTCTACAATGGTAGCAGATGATTTTCCACGTAGGTATTTTGCATCCAGACAAATGTCCTTCCCGTTTCTCTTTTCACCGTCTATTAGTTGGCAAATATCTTTCAAACGTAGCACAGACCAATTGTTAGGATATTCAAAAGGAAGCTCTATTTCAATAATTTGCCCATTTATCCTCTCATAATACTTGCTAATTGCTCAATCTTTGAGATAATTCGGCTTTGCTCCATCAGAGGTGGAATCGGAACTAGATAAGTTTTTACTGTAGCAGTTGCAAGCTCCTTTTGTTTTGTGCTACCATCCGATTTATCTTCTATTACAGATTGTACCGTATTGCTTGTGAAATAGTAATAAAGGTATTGTGGCAGAACAAACTTTTTCATTGCTCTTATAACAGTAACATGACTATCTGCCACAGCCAATTCATACGGGTTTAAGGTACTACAATAAATTGCCATTCGTCCTAATGTTCCCAATCCTGTAGAGTTCCACATTAAATCTCCGTCCTGTAAAATACGTTCTTCACCATACGATGATAAAGTATCTGGATCTATGAATTGGGCTTTATCTATTGAGAAACCACTCCATTGATTACACTTTTGCGCTACAACAGGGTATTTCTTTATCAGAGAGTATTTAGGTGACTTCCCTCTTTGGATATAAGAACATATATCGTTAAGTCTTACCCAACTCCAGCTATCAGGTATTTCAAATGGAATCTCGTCAGTAATATTCATTTCCGTATTTCCATTCTTCTCGAAGTACTTGTTATCGTCACCTTTATAGATAACAGAATCAGACAGTGCAAACTTCTTTAGCTTGCCCTCTTTTACGAGCTTTTGTTTCTCCTGCCGTATCTGCTCAAGTAATTCTTGTGCAGTTCTTTCTTCCGGAATCTGAGGGACGAGTTTGCCTTGGATTGCTTCTTGAAGAATGGATTTTCTAAGCCTATTATGAATGCTATCGTTTAGTTGATTTAATTCTTCTTGAGATTTTTCGTATTTGACAGCGATTGGCATAATTGCTTCTATTTGAGAAATAATACGCTTTTGCTCGTTAATTGAAGGAGTAGGGATAAGAATATTGTGCAATGCCCCAGATGATAATCCTTGGATTCCAATTCCTTTGCCACCGATATAACCTATGCCCTTGTATAAATACATTACATAGTAGAAAAATCGTGTACACAATGGGATGTAAGACCGCAGTTTATGAATATGATTTTGAATCCTAATGTTATAGTCATAATTCCATATTGCACTTCTTCCAATATCTCCACCCTCGCATACCAATAAGTCGCCTTTAGTAGCTGTACATTTTCCCAATTCCTCTTCAGTAAAATACATTTCTTTTAAGGAAGATAATTCAAATCTATCCCAATAGAGATTCGATGTAGTAATATATGTGTATAAATTTCCTTTTCTATTAGTGCCGTTCAAAGCCTTTCCTGTGCAATGTGAGAAAATATATCCTAATCTACACCATTCCCAAGTAGCAGGTATTTCAAACGGAATCTCCTCGTCAATGCACTTCACCTCCCCAGTAGCGAGAAACTTCTCATAATAGGAACTCAATGAATTTGTAAATACCATACATTATTAACGATAATGAATTGTTTAACCAATAATGTATTAGACATGAACATTGAAAATTTTGAAACGTATCTTCGTCAAGGGAATATGGCGGAGAATACGATTGCAGCTTACCACTATGCCGTAAAAGAGTATTATTCTCGTCACAAGGAACTGAACAAGCGTAATTTGCTTGTGTATAAAACTTATCTCATTGAGAAGTTCAAGCCTAAAACTGTAAATCTACGTATTCAGGCAATGAACAAGTATCTTGACTATATGAATAAATCTCGTTTGAGATTAAAATCTGTCAAGGTACAACAGCGTAGTTATCTAGAAAATGTAATCAGCAATGCCGACTACGCTTTTCTGAAAAACAAACTAAAAAAAGAAGAAAACCAAGAATGGTATTTCGTTGTTCGTTTTCTCGCAGCCACAGGTGCAAGAGTCAGTGAACTTATACAAATGAAGGTGGAACACGTGCAGATAGGTTATTTTGACATCTATACCAAAGGTGGCAAGATACGCCGTATCTATATTCCTAAATCACTCCGCAAGGAAGCTACGGAGTGGCTCAATAGTACCAATCGTACAAGCGGTTATCTATTCCTCAATCGCTTTGGCGAGCGTATCACCACCAGAGGTATTGCGCAGCAGTTAAAAAACTATGCCACAAAATATGGTTTGAATGAGAAGGTGGTTTATCCTCATTCGTTTCGCCATCGCTTTGCCAAGAATTTTTTGGAGAAGTTCAACGATATTTCTTTGCTTGCTGACCTGATGGGACATGAAAGCATTGAGACCACTCGCATTTATTTGAGGCGTAGCAGTGCCGAACAACAAGAGATTGTTGATAAGGTCATAACATGGTGATGTATTTGGAAGGTTGGTCAGCCCATCCTTCCAAATTCCTCTAAAAGAACTTCATATAAATTATCAATCCTCCCAGTGTCAAACAAAAATACGCATACAATATCCAGAATCCGACAATGGCACATTTGGCTATCCTGCCATTAAGAGAAAACGAAGTGTCAGATTTTACATATTTATAGACTTCTTTCCAGTGATTAGTATGAAGTGCCTTCAATTCTGTTATCTGCTTCTCAAATAAAGATTTTTCTGCCTCAATCAATCTATGGCGATATTCAGCAAGAACAGCCTTATCCTCATCGCTAAGTTTGACATTTATAACAGTATTCTCCGTCTGAATAATTGCATGGCAAATAGTATCAGAGATATTGTCAAATGTTTTTACAGCAGCATTGAGAACCTGTGCCGATTCTTCAAAAGTTAACACTGAAGCATCTACAAATGCTTTTATCTGTCTCAATTCTTGGATAACATCTTTGATGTCCTTAATCTGATTCGTGAGATTTACAAGCTCGGTTTCAAAATCAACACGATTTTCAATTTTGCTAATGTTATCATCTTTATCTATGCACTTACTACCCTGCACTGGTAAAGGAGATTGGTCATATTTACTTTTACGCATGGTTCTATGTGATTATAAATGAAATACTATCTACCCCTGCTACGCTTAATCGGCTTACAGAGCCATTTTGCCATTTTTGCACAACGAATAGCCCAGTTACGCTCATCATCGTCCTTATCTTTGCCCCATCCATCACCGGGACTGCCACCACCTCCGCTTGAAGCCGCCATAGAAGTGGCAGCATCCAAATATCCGGCAAATAGTAAGGCGGCAACTTTGAATAAATTGGTCTGTTTGACTTCTTCATCAAGGCTTCCAAACTCTTCGTCAAAGACAGACTTAACCATATCTGGTATATCAACCTCAAATTGCTCTCCATCTACAGACATGGAATAGTGATGAGTTATAGGATTTGACAGAATAACCACTTCTTTATTATTATGTGCCTTTGTTTGTGCTTCTGTTTCTGTTGGTTGAATGGGAATTTGTTCCTTAGAAGCATGTAATCCAGCCCAAGTCGCTTCAATTTTTGATGGCATTAATTTTCGACTTTTACCCAATATTGAAGATTTATAAATGGAATTTCCTTTTCGTATAGCATAGCCTTTAACCACTCCCTCATCGTCTTTTGTCAACTTAATATCATACCCTTTGGCGTTTAACATCTGGCAATAAGTTTCCCAATCAAATTCTGGCATAGCTTTCAAAATGGCGATGCAGTCTTCACTGATTTGCTGAATATTCTCATCACGACGTTGCACGGATTGCACCCAGCCACGTCTCTCATTGATGATGTTGGCAGCATGAACGGCACGTTCACCAATATAGTGCGCATCGTTTGTTTTGCCCATATTGTCTATACGGTTAGCCACAATGTGCAAGTGAGGGATGCCACTTTTGCTGTCAGTGTGTAGTGAAACAACATACTGGCTATTTTTGATATTGGTCGGTTTAAGATGACTATCTGGTTTGCCACATCTTCTGTCAATGCTATCAAGCACGGCGATAAACTCATCCGCCAAATTCTGCCAATCCGTCATTGTCCACCCTGCCGATTCTTCTTTGGCTGGAGAAATCTCAAAGCGCAGTGCGTTCAGCGTTATGGGTTTCGGATTATATCTGTCCTTCATACATTGATGCTGGTGTTGCATCATTCGTGACCACATAGCCAAAGGTTCTATATTTTCCGGCAAGTCATTCACCTTAACGAGCCGGGCTTTGTCTTTATCTATGGAATACTCAATAGCTCGTGCTCCATGAGAAATTGCGTTTCCTTGTGCTATCATAATTTCAAATTTGATTTATACTATCTCGTATTTGTCCCCATCGGACAATAAGCCTATTTACTGCTTCTATCCAAGCACGCATATAATCTTCATCTCGGAAGTATCGTTTTTTAATCTCATCAGGTTTACTTTTGAGTACATTCTGAATGCGGATAAGGTCGGCTCGTGCATCCGATAAAGAGTTCAATCCTTGTACTTCCTTGTCTGAAAGTCGTTTGTTTGGATGGTGATTTTGCAATAATCTTCGTCCGTAGTTGCTAAGTGTCAGTCCACATTCGGCTGCTTTTTCTACTATCGCTTCATACTCTTTTTGAGTCAAACGAATGTCTATATGACGAGTACGAGCATTCTGTTTGCTATTGTCTTGTTGTATATTCATAAGCGTTTATAACTGGAATTTATTTCTAAAAGTGTTCTATCCATTGCGAGCCTGCGAGTAATGCAAGAAGCCTCCAAGACGACAAATGAGTGAAACTATTTTGTCGGACGGTGGTACTTCTTGCATAGAATACCCATTAAAAATGGGGCATTACATATCTTAAATGCAAGCATTGTCTTTGTCCGAACTATGCCATTTGTCTGTCAACTTTAAGAGTGGCTATTGTCACCTATATCTATTTGGATAATCAATAGTTTTACTTTCCCCTTAGTTTGGCTTCTCCAAAAACACATCACTAACCGGAATCTACCAGTTCCAAATGCAAGTAGTCAATCAAAGTTTGTAGGTTTGGATTTCGCTTTATCATCTTTTGAAGTATCATCGCAGGTGTTTCAGTCATCAATAAGAAATCCGCAATATCAAGTCCGTTCTTGCGCTGTTCGTCTGTGGCGCATTGTTCCAAACTATCACTCAATACAACTTTAGAACATACGGAAATGAGTAAAGCCATCTTGGTTTGCCAAACCTCTCTTGCACCCAAATCCGGGCATAGCATAACTGACCGACCTTTCAACACACTTACCACGTCAGAATTGAAGCATCCGTGTATTCCACCTGTTGCCAACCATATAAACTCCGGCATATAATGGGTAGCTACCAAAGCAGATTTTTCACTTTCCACAATAGCTACTGGTTTAGTCGGAATCTCAGACAACAGATGTTCGCCAAACAAACATTGCTTCAAATTGTAGTTTGGGAGATTCAGCTCTGTATGTACCCAACTAACATAACTTCTTGGCTCTTTTGTCCGATGTCCTGTTTCTGCATCGTACAACATTATCTTCCCTGTTCGTACATTACCCTGCCAATCAATTTGCCAATAGACAGTAGAACCGCCCCACTTCTTTGATGTGCCAATATGATATAGTTGGAATATCCGAGAAGTCTCGTCTTTGCCCAATATCCCTGACAGGTAAATGTACAATGGATTCATACCGTAGTTAGTAAGAGTTCGTTCCATTAGTTCTTTGTCAATAAAAGAAATGGGAGGTGGCAAATATGGTTGGGATTTGCGAACTTCAACAAAACTATTCTTATTGCTGTCCGCCAACATTGGATTATCATGGAAATAATCTGATGGAGTGTAATGGTATTGACAAGATTGTTCATGGTCACATCTACCCACATAATCAGGAAAGGTTATTTCTCCTTGACTATCTATATACCTGACAAAGCATTGCTTCTTTCCACACTTCGGACATGATAGCTTTGTACCTCGTTTATATTTTTGAAGAGAAAATCTATATTCAGTCATACTTCATCGTTTTGTTATTGCAGTCCGTGCAGTTTGCACTTATTGCAGTTTTGCAGAAAGTTATATGGGACAATATGCAAACTGCAACAACTGCAAAGTGCAAAAGGTATCGTTTATTGCAGTTTCTCATATTCACCTCGCTTTACCTTCTTGATAATCTTATTCGTAGCAAGATTGACCAACGAATACATTACTGACCGTTCAGACAGCCCCACTTCTTTCCCGGCTTGAAGAGCATCGGCAGTAGTAAAATTTGCGGAAAGGCAATCAAGCAATTCTCTCTTTTGTGGTTCAACGCTCTCTCTCAACATATATTTCTGGATGTTGACGTAACAGTTCTCAAAGTATTCACTCAATGCAATAGCTGATTTGGCTGAGTCTATATCTACAAAATCCTTGTGGACTTCATCACAAGCCCAACGAAGAATTTGCAAGACTAAAGCCAAACGAGCAGTAATCATAGGAGCCTTAATCACTCTGCTATCCACGAGTCCATCATCTTGGATTTGATTGACAGCTCGAATCGCCTCGTTACGCCAGTTTGTAAAAAAGGCTTTGGCTTCCGAAGAAAAGTCCAATATTTTTTGTGTTAATCCATTATCCTCTGTCTCTGTAAAAGGTAAGCTAATTACTTTGTTAATGATAGATTCCCACATAGCAGAGTATTTATCAAAAGATGCGGAGGATGAATCTTCATCCAATTGCCAATCAGAAATTTCTTGTGAGGATGGATATACAAAAATTATCCTATCTATCAACCCATTGTCTTTATAACCTTTCTCTATTAGTTCGTGCATACGAGTTGTTTGCATTGTACCGACTATATTTATAAAGGGGTGTTCTATATGAATCGGTATAGGCATACTACACCTTGAAATATCCAGCGGTTTTCCGCTGAAGGCGGTCAATAGTTGCTCAATAAGTTGCCCTTTACTATATTGATTCACGGCATTAAACATTCCCATGATTTCATCTACATATACCACGATACCTCGTTGATTATCATCAAGCGCACGCATTAAAGCCTCCGGAGTAAAATCGGATATGATAGTTCTTCGTAAAATAGGTTTGTCTGGTAGTGGAGAGGAGTTGTCTTTTTTAGCTTTGCCGTTTTCAACCAAGCTATTATAATGCTCCATATCCAATTTGAATTGTTTGATGATTTTAGCATCATGCTTTCGGATGGGACGGAATGCGAAATCCAGAGGTGGAGTTTTACCCATTCCGGGACGACCTACCAATATCATATAAAGGGCAGAATTACTAATCCATCCACCACGAATACGGATATTGACAGCGTTGCCAATAGCGGTTGATACTGCCACCAAAAGAGAAGCCATCATGTACTCAATGGAATAATTTTCTTGCCGTGCTAAAGCCAATATCATATCTTGAATTTTGGCAGGAAAAGCATCCAAAGGAATCTTGCTTTCAAAGACCCCTTCAAATTCCATTCTGAGTGCATTGCATAAATTGGTTGCATCCATTAGAACCTGGTATTTCTTTTTGACTTTATGAATTGGGCAGCTTCATCTTCCAAATCTTTCTCAGATTTTATTTTGCCAGCATGAAGCCACTCATCTATTTCAGATTTAAGGAACATGATACGCTTTCCTCTTTTGTGAAATGGAATTAGATGGCAACTCGTCCAACCATACACAGTTTGTTCTGCCGGGTGACTGGGAATATAATCACACAGTTCTTTAAGGTTCATCCATTGCTCGGTTGGAACATTGGGACTTGGATTGTTCAGACTGTCAATCTTGGAATCCAATTCATTTAACTTATCCATCATCCACGACATTGCTTTGGGCAAATCTTCAAATGTAATGTTCTTCTCGCTCATATAATTACTTGTTTACTGTTTGATTTTTCGGCAAAGTAACAGCGATTTCAAATACTGATTTTGTGGTGTAATACATCACATAAAAATACAGCAACGAAACATCATCGTCATAAGTATTATATGCTGATTATCAATACTAGTAATGGAGAATATCAGTAGTAGATTTCTATTATAGTGCTTCTTATCATAAAGGAATCATAAGACAGTCACAAGAAATGACCATAAATAAAAGCCACTTACGTAGAAAATACGCAGATGACTTATAATATTTAATGGACATAATATATATTTCTATCAAAAAAAACAATCATAAAATTTTGAAATAATTTTAAAATAAGTATTTCATGTGATTTCCTTTTTTATTATCACCCAAATTCGCTGCAATTTCTTCAGCCTTTTGTATCTTATCTATGTTGAATGATGAAATAATGAAAAGAATTTTGTAATTTTGCATTGTTGTCTGAATTATAGAGGATTGAGCATTCCTCTTCAGACACGTTCAATGAAACACTATAATTAAATATATGCAATAAATGGAAAAAATAATATCATCAATCCCTGTCTACAATTTGTTGACAAATTTAATTCCGGGCACAGTGTTGGCTGCCTTACTAAAATTTTGCGTGGAAGGTTGCGATATATTCTCTCTTACAAATAATATATGGATACTTGCCGTTATCCTCTATTTTCTTGGTATAATAAACTCTCGGATAAGTTCTTTAGTTTTTGAGCCTCTAATTAAAATGCTTAAAATTGTGAAGTTTGTGCCACATAAAGATTTTACTGATGCCGAGTTGAAAGATACATCTGGAAAACTTACACAGTTAAGTCGAATGAACAATGAATACAGGAGCTATATATCTGTATTCTCTATAGTCCTTATTATCAAGCTAATTTTCCTTTTCTCAAATATTAAGAATTTTATAACAGATAATATCTGTTGGATTATATTGTGTTTAGGTGTACTGCTATTCCTTTGTGCCTATAGGAAGCAAGTATCTTATATTACATCACGTATATCTCGATTAAACAACCAATAATATATATATGCCGAATTACGAAGTTCATTATCTTAGCGTTTCAGACGCTGATGCAATCATAATACGATATGAAAACAGCGGAGACCAATATGTTGTATTAATTGACGCTGGAAATGTCAGCGATTCAGACAAAATCAAAAACTATATTTGGAATCACTGGAAAACTTATACTATTGATTTAGCAATATGTACTCACCCTGACTCTGACCATAAAGGAGGTTTTTTTGGATTATTGAATGATAGAGATGTAATCATTAATGAATTTTGGCTTAATACGCCAGAGGATGTAATTAAAGAAGATGAATATAATAGATTATATCCTAAACGAAATAGGTTGTCTCATTGTCGTGAATGCTATGATCATCCAACAGATACGGATTCACTTAACCTCATAGATTTAGCTGTATCTAACAAATGCAATGTATATGGTGCATATTGTGGCAAAATACATTCACACATTCCGATCTCAGTTGTTGGTCCAAGTTTGGATTTCTATCATCCTCTTGCGATAGAAATACTCAAGAACAATAAAAGGAGAAAAGATGAGGATAATACAATATACAATGATATAGGTTATTTTTCATCCGTTCAAGCTAAATCGTCTATTGATGACGAGCCTGATGATTGTTCGCCAACTAATGCTGGTAGCATAATTCTTTTATTTGAACCGATCACGAGTTGTAAATTTTTATTGCTCGGTGATGCAAATCGAGCTGCTATCACTGATGCAATTTCTAATAATACGAACTTGTCAGGCTGTAGAATAAAAGTTCCACATCATGGAAGTAAACATAATCTGACCTCGGTATTGATTGATAAATTGGCTCCATGCTGTGCGATTATTTCCGCAAAAGGCTCTCGTAAACATCCCAGCAGAGGAATTGTTCATTGCCTCAGCAATCATTGCAATGTCTATTCGACTCATAAGAGTGGAACTCTAATTCATACATCTTATCCTATTACTACCCCCGCAATTCCATTAAAGGAAAAACAATAAGGTTCGATGTAGAATCTCAATTATCAGATATGTATAATAAAAAGGTGTTGTTATTGAAGTTCGTTTGATTGAACCTGTTTTAGTGATTATAAGACACACAACCTTATTTGTCTGCTACGAGAGACGACTTATGATCTAGGTAGTCGCGCACGGCTTTCCACTTCCGGCTCAAAGGGACAGCGAAAAATGATAAATCATCTGAAAAGCCGTAAAAGCCCCCTTTCTACACTTATGCGATAGTCAGCACACGTTCGTTCAAAATCCTTTTGGGCGATGGTGTGCCGACGAATAAAACCGCTTTTACGGAAAAGCCTGTATGAGAAAGAAAAAAACAGGGAGATTCATTTCAAAATCTCCAGTTTTATTGTTGCTTTTGCATACGAAGAATTCTTTGAAGGTTGCAATGTGCAGAAGAATAATGCAGCAGATAACCAACTCGTAACCTATTACTATCATGAGCAATTAACATACGCTCATTTCCATAAAATGCACTCTTTTTGTAACTTCTATCTGCAAATAGATGAATTTCTATTCATATTAAAGCATTCAATAAAGAGTTTCTTCTCTATATATTATTTGGCATATTCAGTTTAATTGTCTTGGTTGCCCCTTCCTTTTTAGAATCTACCACCTTTGCATACACTTGGGTTGTCCTTACGTTTGTATGTCCCAACATTTTGCTAACTGTATAAATATCAGTACCTCCAGCCAGTTGCAGGGTCGCATAGGAATGACGGAAGCAATGAAATGTTATGTGTTTGGATATTCCGGCTGCTTCAACCCATTTCTTGACAGGACGATTTATCCATGAAGGGTCTGGCAGTCCGGCAAACACAAGAAGCTCTCCCTCCTGCTGCTCACCACAAAGATTGAATGCTTGTTCCGAAATTGGCATATATTCAACACCTTTTGTCTTTTGTTGAGTAAAGTTCAAGCGATAACCTCCATTGAAATTCTCCACTTCCGACCATTTCAATTTTTGAATATCGCAATGACGGATTCCTGTTAGAGCAGAAAACAGGGCTGCACGTTTCAGTAATGGGTCACAAGGTGTTTGTGCCAGTCGATTCAATTCCTCTACCGTAAGATATTCTCTCCGGCTTTCTCTTTCCTGAATACCTTTGACTTTCGCAGAAATATCAATAGTTAGGTAGCCATCTATAAATGCTTGTTTCAATCCGGCTTTGAAGATTGAAAAATATGTTGCAGCTGTATTTTGAGATATTGTACCTCGTTTAGTTCCTCCTTGTGGAGCGTTCATTATGAATTGACGAAACGATTCCACCATCTTTAAGTCTATTTGTGAAAAGAGAATGGTATCGCTTTTTGCAAATATCTTCAACAACTCATGAACTCGCCTCCAATTGACAATGATAGAATCAGAACTATGGGCGTGCCTTGTTCGCTGCACATGGTCGAAGTATTCAATGAAATTACTTCTGGAGCGTTCCAACTGCTCTGCCTGTTCAGCATCGGTATCAGCATAAAGAGCCGCATTATCATATTCCTTTTGCCGTAGGCTTCTGACTTTATCGGCATAGATACATGATTCTTGATCCAATTGAGACTTACATTGTATAATACCATTCAGATCTCGCTTTGGCTTATAAGTGGTTTTACCTTCGGTATTAGTCCGTGCATTACGTGACTTATCCCAAACAGGTGTCGTAATAGTACGATTGAGATATTCACGTACTCTTTGCGGAGTATCTTTACCGGATTGGAACACAGGATAAGATTCCACATAAAGATACCATTCATCACGATATTCAGACTTGCGGAGTTTTACCGACACTCGTGTATTGACTAATGCTTTCTTCATCGTTTCATACCTTTATATAAGTTATCAATTTCTTTCTTGGGGACATATACAAAATTCCCTATCTGCCGGGTAGGGATAGAGTATTTGCGTATATGGAGATAAACGGTACTTTCATTCACAAGAAATTTCTCTGTGATTTCTCCAATGGTATAACAGTCTTTTGGCTCCAGACTATACAGTTTAGCGATAGGCTTCGGCTTTGTGAGAGCTTTCTTTCGGAGAGGATAGAGTTTCATCAGTTCTTCTTTTGATAATAATGTTTGCCTTTCTCCGGCATTCACACTTGGAATTGTTCCCTTACGAATCAAGCGGTAAAGAGTTTCTTTGCTTATGCCAAACAAAGCGTATGCTTCAGGAACAGTGATGTACTCTTTGGACTTTGGTATTTTCTTGACCACATCGTCCAACCTTTGCAATCTCAATTCTTCATCCTTGCGTCGTTTCCATGCAATTTTGGAACATTTAGGAGAGCAATACCACGATTCAATGGTTTTAGCCACAAAGGTCTCTCCACAAACCTTGCATTGACGTGTTATTTCAAATTTTGCTGCTGGCATAATTCACTTTTTACTTATATTTCTCATTCTCAATACCAACATTTTTATAAGTGTCATATTATCTACTTTTAAGCGTCGGTACAATTATGGTACAAATATACAATAAAAATCCGAATAATAAGCAAAATCAAAGAAAAGTGATATAAAAAGAAATAGGGCATAACTCATTGAGTTACACCCTATATTCTTATTTATAATTATCGTTGTTTACCGATACTTACTTCACTTCCTCGAAGTCAGCATCTTGAATATCTTCTTTATTATTAGAAGAACCCTGATTAGCCTGTTGTCCTGCACCTGCACCCGGACCGGCCTGAGCGCCACCTTGTGCACCACTCTGAGCATACATTTCAGCGCTGGCAGCCTGGAATGCTGTATTCAGTTCAGCCATGGCAGTATCAATAGCAGCCAAATCCTGTGCTTTATGAGCATCTTTCAGTTTCTGAAGAGCAGCTTCAATCGGAGCTTTCTTATCAGCCGGCAACTTGTCACCTAATTCCTTCAACTGATTTTCAGTAGAGAAAATCATGGAGTCAGCTTGATTCAATTTGTCAATCTTTTCACGTTCCTTCTTGTCTGCTTCTGCATTAGCTTCAGCTTCGGCTTTCATCTTTTCGATTTCTTCCTTGCTCAAACCAGAGGAGGCTTCGATACGGATAGCTTGTTCCTTGCCGGTAGCTTTATCCTTGGCAGATACTTTCAAGATACCGTTGGCATCGATATCGAATGTCACCTCAATCTGAGGAACACCACGACGAGCCGGAGCAATACCAGTCAAATTGAACTGACCGATTGACTTGTTTTGTGCAGCCATCGGACGTTCACCTTGAAGTACGTGGATAGTCACTTCAGTCTGGTTATCGGCAGCTGTAGAGAAGGTCTCACTCTTGCGGGCCGGGATAGTAGTGTTTGCATCAATCAACTTAGTCATTACACCACCCAATGTTTCGATACCCATTGACAACGGAGTAACATCCAGCAATACCACACCTTTGATTTCATCTGTCAAAACAGCACCCTGAACGGCAGCACCTACAGCAACCACTTCGTCAGGATTAACACCCTTGGAAGGAGTCTTACCGAAGAATTTTTCTACCAATTCCTGAACAGCCGGAATACGTGAAGAACCACCAACAAGGATTACCTCATCGATATCAGAGTTGCTCAAGCCTGCATCGCTCATAGCCTTCTTGCAAGGTTCAAGACAAGCCTGAATCAAATTGTGAGCTAAAGCTTCAAATTTAGCACGTGTCAAAGTCTTAACCAAGTGCTTAGGCATACCGTCTACGGGCATGATGTATGGCAGGTTGATTTCAGTTGAAGTAGAAGAAGACAATTCAATCTTAGCTTTTTCAGCAGCTTCTTTCAGACGTTGCATAGCCATCGGATCTTTTGTCAAATCCGCACCTTCGTCATTCTTGAATTCCTGTACCAACCAGTCAATGATTACCTGATCGAAGTCATCACCGCCCAAGTGAGTATCACCGTTAGTAGAAAGTACTTCGAATACACCACCACCAAACTCAAGGATAGAGATATCGAATGTACCACCACCAAGGTCGAATACAGCAATCTTCATATCTTTGTGAGCCTTATCCAAACCATAAGCCAAAGCAGCAGCTGTCGGTTCGTTCACAATACGTTTCACTTCCAGACCTGCAATCTGACCAGCTTCTTTAGTAGCCTGGCGTTGTGAGTCCGAGAAGTATGCCGGAACGGTGATAACGGCTTCTGTAACTTCTTGTCCCAGATAATCCTCAGCAGTTTTCTTCATCTTCTGCAGAATCATAGCTGAAATTTCCTGCGGAGTATAAAGACGTCCGTCAATATCTACACGCGGAGTATTATTGTCACCTTTCACTACTTTATAAGGAACACGAGCAGTTTCCTTCTGTACCTGATCCCAAGTTTCACCCATGAAACGCTTGATAGAGAAAATAGTACGTTGCGGATTAGTGATTGCCTGACGTTTTGCAGGATCACCTACTTTACGTTCACCACCGTCAACAAATGCAACGATAGACGGAGTGGTACGTTTACCTTCGCTGTTTGCGATTACTACCGGTTCATTACCTTCAAATACTGAAACACATGAATTTGTGGTTCCTAAGTCAATACCAATAATCTTTCCCATAATTATATATCTTTATTTATTTGTTTTCAATTAAACTGATTTCTTGGCGAATGGTTCACGAAGGACTTCTTTTTTCTTTGGTGCACCAACCGCACGCCCTTCATAAAACAAACGGTATGCCAAAAATAAGAATGTGACAAAGGCTGACAAAATGACTGATTTATTTGCTATATGATACTTTTAAATGGATTCATATAAGGCAAGAATGTCAGAACTCCACCAAATACAATACCTGTCAGCATCCTAGCATAATGCCATAAATGCAATCGGCCTGTTTTCTCGTTTATGAGAAAACAGGCCGACCCATATCAATTCGAATGTAGATGGATTATTGTTTCTTCAACACCAACAATTCATTTCCATTTTCACCTAACAAATATACTTTATCATCTTTCATGCTGAAACTTTTTGTTTCATTCAAAGCATTCAGCACGATAGTTTCAGTTTCCATATCAGGACACATCATCATGGTAGTAGCAACATTGTCAAATCTCAAAGAATTGGGTTTTCCATCTTCCTGCATTAACGCACCATTTATGGTATTACAGCCCACATTACCGTAAATGCGGCTTTCATCCAAATTAAAACCGATAAAAGGGGTCACCTCAGCCGTACCTACAATCTTCTTTCCATTCACCAATTCAATAACCCATTCTCCTGAAAGATCAGACAGTGACACTTCCGGAGCCGCCTTCTTTTCCAAAGTCATCAACGGCTGACCATCTTGATTACATAGAGTTATCACGTCGGGCTTGTCAGAAACCGTCTGGAAAGAAGTCACTTTATCCAATGCACCCAATACCATCTGCTCAGTCTTCATATCAGGGCACATCATGCGGGTACTTCCTATCTGTCCAAACTTCAATGTACCTGGCTTCAGAGAGTCGGCTTCAAAACTTCCCATCATATGGTTACATCCGCTATTGCCATAAATACGTTTCTGAGCTACATCAAAACCAATGAAAGGCATTCTCTCTGTAGATATCTTCTGTCCATCCACCTCTGTAATATTCCATTCCCCATCCAGAGAAGAAACAGACAACATATTCTTTCCACTACCACAAGATACGATCAATGCTCCGGCACAAACAGCCATCATTTTCAATACTAGTTTTTTCATATTATTTTTTTGTTAAATCTGTTAGTTTAGTGTGCAAAACTAACCATTTTATTTTTCACTATAGCAATTATACACAAAAATTTTATACCTTTGTATCAATTTATATATACTAACACTTAAAGCAATGAAAAGGTTTTTAGCCATTTTAATTGGGGCAACAAGCTGTAGCCTATGCACTTATGCACAAAACGGATATATAGTCACGACTACTTCACAACAAACAAGTATTTCCGTAGAATCTTTGGAAAAAC
The DNA here is from genome assembly GCA_948956705.1 of uncultured Phocaeicola sp. The sequence goes on along the minus strand of CARCZS010000001.1, from coordinate 209,759 downwards.
AGTTTATAAACGATCATTTCAAGTATTACAACCTGTGTGACTGGACACCAGGCATGAAATTCATGGTGATGCCGGAACGTAAAGACATCATTATTCCTCCTTTTAAATCGGCGGAAACCAACAAGGAGGTGGATACAGGAGAGTTAAAACATAAGATTTTTGAATATCTGGGTTCGGAAATTACCGAACGGGGCTTTGTACATTTTAACTTTGAATGTGAAGGGCAACAATATTATCACGAACTTAAAAACACCACCCTGGAACAATATTGCCTGAAGCCCAAAGCCGGTATTCCTACCCTTGCCTACCTGGGTGATGTGGACATAGCCAAAGAACTGCTGGAAGGACAAACCCTATATATGCGTACCAATAAAGTACGTATAGATGATCCCAACAGCATATCGGGCTATAAAGAGGTCCCGATTGGTATAAATGAAGAAGTAACAGTAACAGCTGTCGGAGTGGGCAGCCGCGCATACCCTGTAAAAATCGTATTCCAAGACAAGAAAGGAAACACCTACTATCAGCCAGTAGCTATATCAAAGACTAATTGTGGCATGGCAGACAGTGATTTTATTATGGAAAATAAAAATAAATATTTTCCAAATTCATTTAGCTTCAGTAATGCAAATACAAAAAAATCAAAGAATCTGATGAGTAAATATGGGAAAAAACCTGTCTATCTGAAAGCGGAAACGGAATGTCTAGATGAAACAGACACTCCGGTGAGACTTCCCCGATATACACAATTCACCATCAAAAATATAATCTCACAAAACAACTCTCCTTACGTCTTTTTAGAACTGGAAGACATAGATGGAAAGAATTATAAGATAAAAGCTGCATTCACCCATACGAGTGTAGTTGATGTGATTTTACAATCAGACAATTATTTTACGGATCTATTCGGCATAGGCAACTTACGAACCAAGTATCCGAATATCACAGAAGAAGTTTGGAACATGATAAGCCGCGGTAAGGTACGAAAAGGAATGACAACCGACGAATGTCGTCTGGCATTGGGTAATCCCATGCGCATTCATATAGTCACGGGGGGCTATGAAACATGGTCCTACGAAAGAAAAACCTTAGATTTCACCAATAAGAAACTAGACCGTATCCACTAATACCCAAAATATTTTGTTATCTTTGCCCTGTGAACGGTAATGTCTGCCGGGCATTTTATTTTAACAAGAATAAAAAACAGCAAATGGGTAAAGTATTAATTATCGGTGCAGGCGGTGTAGGTACTGTCGTAGCACACAAAGTGGCTCAGAATCCGGATGTATTCACTGACATCATGATCGCCAGCCGTACAAAATCAAAATGTGATGCAATCGTAAAAGCTATCGGCAATCCAGCTATTAAGACTGCACAGGTAGATGCGGACAATGTAGACGAACTGGTAGCCCTGTTTAATAGTTTCAAACCCGAAATCGTCATCAATGTAGCTCTGCCTTATCAAGATCTGACCATCATGGAAGCTTGTCTGAAAGCCGGGGTGAATTATCTGGATACAGCAAACTATGAACCAAAGGATGAAGCTCATTTCGAATACAGCTGGCAATGGGCTTATAAAAAACGTTTTGAAGACGCAGGACTGACAGCGATACTGGGTTGTGGGTTCGACCCGGGAGTAAGTGGCATTTATACAGCCTACGCAGCAAAACATCATTTTGACGAGATGCACTACTTGGATATTGTGGACTGTAATGCCGGCAACCATCACAAAGCGTTCGCTACCAATTTTAATCCTGAAATCAATATCCGCGAAATTACTCAGAACGGACGTTATTATGAAGAAGGCAAATGGGTGACCACCAAGCCATTGGAATACCACAAGGATCTGACTTATCCCAATATCGGTCCTCGTGATTCCTACTTGCTGTATCATGAAGAGCTGGAATCATTAGTTAAGAATTTCCCGACCATCAAACGTGCTCGCTTTTGGATGACTTTCGGTCAGGAATACCTGACTCATCTGCGTGTCATCCAGAATATCGGTATGGCCCGCATTGACGAAATAGATTATAACGGAGTGAAAATTGTTCCGTTACAATTCCTAAAAGCCGTACTCCCCAATCCACAGGATCTAGGAGAAAATTATGAAGGCGAAACTTCTATCGGATGCCGCATCCGAGGCGTAAAGGATGGCAAAGAACGTACTTACTATGTTTACAACAACTGTAGCCATCAAGAAGCTTACAAAGAAACTGGAATGCAGGGAGTAAGCTATACAACTGGAGTTCCAGCCATGATTGGAGCCATGATGTTCCTGCAAGGATTGTGGAAACGTCCGGGAGTATGGAATGTGGAAGAGTTTGATCCCGATCCATTTATGGAACAACTGAACAAACAAGGTTTGCCTTGGCATGAAGTATTCGATGGTGATCTAGAACTTTAAAATAGTGATTAATGGCCCATAATTCATACTTGGGCCACACTACCCATTAATCATTAACCACTAAAAAATGAACATAGGAGATAAAGCCCCGGAAATATTAGGCTTAAACGAAAAAGGAGAAGAAATTCGTTTAAGTAATTATAAAGGAAAAAAGATAGTACTCTATTTTTATCCTAAGGATATGACATCGGGTTGTACTGCCCAGGCATGTAATTTGCGTGATAATTATGCGGAACTGCGCGCCCATGGTTATGAAGTAATCGGTGTCAGTGTGAATGATGCCAAATCGCATCAGAAATTTATTGAAAAGAATGAGCTACCCTTTACTCTTATTGCCGATACCGACAAGAAGTTGGTAGAACAATTCGGAGTATGGGGAGAAAAAAGTATGTACGGACGTAAATATATGGGTACATTCCGTACAACTTTCATCATTAACGAAGAAGGCGTGATTGAACGTATCATCTCTCCCAAAGAGGTGAAAACAAAAGAGCACGCACAACAAATTTTATAAACCAACAGATTTATGGCAAAAAAAGATAACGAAGAAATTCCATTCTCAGCAAGTCCGAGTGCCGGAAATAGTGAAAAACTGAAAGCGCTGCAAGCTGCAATGGATAAGATAGAGAAAACTTTTGGTAAAGGCTCTATCATGAAAATGGGTGATGACAACGTACAGGAAGTGGAAGTGATTCCTACCGGGTCTATCGCCTTGAACGCCGCATTAGGGGTAGGCGGCTATCCCAAAGGTAGAATCATAGAAATTTATGGTCCCGAATCATCCGGTAAGACTACATTGGCTATCCATGCCATTGCTGAAGCTCAGAAGGCAGGCGGCATTGCCGCTTTCATTGATGCCGAGCATGCTTTCGATCGTTTCTATGCGGCCAAACTGGGAGTGGATGTAGATAACTTATGGATATCACAACCCGATAACGGTGAACAGGCACTTGAAATTGCTGAGCAATTGATACGCTCATCCGCCATTGATATCATTGTTATCGACTCTGTCGCGGCATTGACTCCGAAAGCTGAAATTGAAGGAGATATGGGTGATAACAAAGTAGGTTTACAGGCACGTTTGATGTCTCAGGCTTTGCGCAAGCTTACGTCAGCCATCAGCAAGACCAATACAACTTGTATTTTTATCAACCAGTTGCGTGAAAAAATCGGTATCATGTTTGGTAACCCTGAAACAACTACCGGTGGTAATGCTCTGAAATTCTACGCTTCCGTACGTTTGGATATCCGTCGCTCCACTCAACTGAAAGATGGTGAAGAAGTAATCGGCAACCAGACTAAAGTAAAAGTGGTGAAAAACAAAGTGGCACCTCCTTTCCGTAAAGCCGAATTCGATATCATGTTTGGTGAAGGGATCTCAAGAGCTGGTGAAATCATTGATTTAGGTGCTGATTTAGGCATTATCAAGAAAAGCGGTTCATGGTACAGCTACAACGAAACCAAACTGGGACAAGGACGTGACGCCTCCAAACAAGTGATTCAGGACAACCCCGAACTGGCGGAAGAACTGGAAGGTCTGATTTTCGCAGCACTGAAAGAACAAGAATAATTTGATTTTTACTATAAAAAAGGAAGCCATCTTAATGACTTCCTTTTATTATAACCTAGCTCCTATTCTATAATTACTTCTTCAAATCGAATCCCAACATCAAACCGTCATAAGATCCGGCTACACTATTAATGGTGGCAGCAGTAGAATTCACTTTAGAAACAGTACCTGTAATCGTTTTCAATACTGACATTAATTTATCCGCATTAAAGACCAGACTCATATCATTTCCGGTCACAGTGACATGAGCAACAGTTTTTACTCCCAATTTTCCCTTCATAGTAATGGTCTTTTCCTTATCATTGAACGTGTAAGTGCCACTCATTGTACGTTTTTTCAATGTGTATGAATAAGTTCCATCTTCATTAAAAGTATACTCACAGCCACTCATCCCTATTCTGTCATAGACAGTCTGCATCTTCTCCTCCACTTCTTTCGCAGCTACTTCTCCACCGGCTTTAGCCAGTAAATTTTCACTTTCGAACTGGCATTGCGGACCTACATATTTCCAAGTACCTATAATAGAAGATGAAGTTGTTGCTTTATCACCTACTACCGCTTTTGCTACGCCGGTCAATATAGATTTCAAATCTTGAGCATTGGCATTAACCAAAATGGCAAACATAGCCAAACACATACATAAACATTTCAACAAAGTTTTACTATTCATGTTTTATTGATTTTAATTGTTTGCAAAGATAAACAATAAACATTACAACCAAAGCAAATAATCGACCAATTGGCTTATTTTACCTTCTAATAAAAGAGACGTACCGAAAGTTTTCCAGTACGCCTCAAACAATCTTTACCAAGGTATAACAAATACTTATTCCAACTTTTCAAGTATAATTTAAAATCAACAGCTAATCGTTATATCAACGTTTCAGATTCGGATTCTTCTCAACTTCCTTCGGAGGATAATTATGATAAATGGAAGCCTCACCATTCCAAGGAACAGTTACAGACATATTCTCTTCCATTTTCAAATCTTCCTGAAGAGCATAGGTAAAAGTCGTCTTAGTTTCTTCGTCGTAGCTATAAGTCAATGTACCGGCAGGAACCAATACTTCATCCTGAGAACCACTACGGTAGTCATAACTTTCTTTGAGACGGTTCATGCGGAACTCATCAGAACGACGGGTTACCATAGCCAATACATAACCAGCCACTTCATAACCGTGTTCTTCATATGCTGCTTCTGCCAGTTGTTCAGCACTCATAGCATCCACAGCAGCTACAAATGATTCATCGGAACAAGCACGTGCACGTACCTGCTTTAGAGCAGATTTAGCCAAGCTGAGATCCTTTCCTGCGCGTGCCGCAGATTCGGCATACCAAAGAAGAACTTCTGAATAGCGGATTAGTTGATGTCGTTTGTTAATACACATACCTCCCCAAATAGGTTTGGTGTAATCGAAAGCAGCCGATGCAGGAAGTCCTGTCACAGGGTCTTTATTGACGGTAAACGCCACAAACATCGGGCGATAATCGGCAAATACTGCATTCGTACCATTATAGGGCTTTCCATCCGTAGTTGCCCACCAGTCAACCAACACTCCATTGTTTAATAGAATTTGTTTTGAATAAACAGCATCTTTACGAGGACCATCAGGAAAGTTTTTCCAATAACGGCGCTCTGCCAAAAAATCCCCCCAGCCACTCCAAAGTTTTCCTGATTGATGACAAGATGAAAGTTGTGAATCCCATTCCTGCCAACCGCCAAAATTAGAATTGTAATCTATTCCAAGGAGCGTCTCATTATGATGGTTTTTACCATAAGAGAAAACATCCTTCCATTCAGAAAGCAAAGAGTGGTCATAGGTACCCTTATTCACGCCATCCATTACTTCCTTAGCCTTGTCAGCCGCATTTGCATAATACTCGGTCTTATTCAAAGGGTAACCTGCCATCGCCATATAAACAGCTGCCAAAGTCGCCTTTACTGTCTGATCTGAAACGTAAATATTCTGTCCTTCAATGGAACGGTTAGCTTCCGTATATTTAGCCGGCAGGTTACAGGCTTCGGCAGCGTTCAAGTCTGACACGATTTGCTCATATACTTCTGCAACCGTCGATAGAGGTGTCAAATTGTTGTCTGGCAAATTATGAAGATTCATAGGCAACGGACCAAAAACACGCACCAAATTAAAATAAGCGAATGCACGCCAGTAGTAACCCTGACCAAGAGCAATATTGATTTCCTCTTGAGAAGTCACAGCCTTTCCAGCATTATCAATAATTAAATTTGCTGCCTTGATGATCGTATAAAAACGACTCCAAGTTCCTTCAAGACCTTTTGTGTCAGAAGGAGATTCAAAGGCATCTGCAGAAAGATAAGCACCCTTGTTTGATCCCGTAGTTGAGGTTACGTCATCTCCCTGGCATTGCACAATCATCGGATTAGAGTTACATTGGGATGCCTGTACTTTGGCATATAGGGCATAAACACTCATATCCAGTTCGTTTTGATTGGAAAAGAAATTTTCAGGGGTTAATTTTCCTTTCGGGTTTTCAGTCAGAAAATCACTGCAAGAAGGCATTGCCAACATAGATGCTGCAATAAAGCAGCCTAATACTATTTTATTTTTCATAATTGTCAATCATTTAGAAGTTCATACGTACACCAAAAGTAAAAGTTCTAGGAGTAGGATAAGTACCCGTATCAATACCATTTGCACGATCACCATAGTCACTTGAAAAAGAGTAACCAGCAGGATTGGATCCCTTGTAACTGGAAATAGTGAAGAGATTCTGAATACTGAAACTGAGCCGCAGGTCGGCTATTTTGGTCATGCTTTTCGGAAAATCGTAAGCTAAAGTCACATTCTCGCAACGGAAATAATCTGCATTCTCCACCCATTTGGTCGAATTGCCCAGATATTGATTGTTTTCAACACGGGGATCGGGCATCGTCTTACCTATTTCCTTCAAAAAATCCGCATCAGTAAACATTCGTGAATTACCAATCATAGAGTTCATGGCAAAACGGAGGGCGTTCAAACGTTTGGCACCGAAAGATGAATTGAAAAATGCATTCAAGCTCCAGTTTTTATAACGCAGCGAATTGTTCCATCCCAGTGTAAAGTCGGGACTTGCTTTACCGAGCACAACACGATCATCTGTAGACGGATTACGTGTTATTTCATCATTGGCAGTATAAAAAGTGTCATATCCTTCATTGTCTATTCCTGCCCAACGATAACCAAAGAAAGTACCGATCGCTTCACCTTCCTTAATAATAGTACAATCAGTGATAATGGACTGGAAAGAACCACCATAAATAATGGGTTCCTGAGCAGTCAGTTTTGTTACCTTATTTTTCAAGTAAGTACCATTAAGTGTGGTTGACCAACTCCAATCCTTGCTTTGAACGATATTTGCAGTAAGAGCAATATCAAAACCTTGGTTGGAAACCTCACCGGCATTAATCAAATAAGAAGTTCCACCCAAATAATCAGCCAACTTGGTTGAAAGAAGTGCATCAGATGTCTTTTTATTGAAATAATCCACACTCAAGTCAATACGATTATCAAAAAGGCCCAAGTCGAAACCCACATCAAACTGCTTTGTCTTTTCCCATTTTATATCTGGAGTTGCAAGCGTATTGGCCCAATAACCGGTTACTCCTGAAGAATTACCGAAATAAGTGGTAGTCGTATTAAGGATTGCAAGAGTTGAATAAGGATCAATATCCTGATTACCTATAACACCATAACTGGCACGTATCTTCAAATTACTGATAAGGTCACGGGTACTTTCCATAAACGATTCATTGGAAGCAGTCCATGCAACAGCTACAGAAGGGAAATACCCCCACTTATCATTGGTGAAACGGCTGGAACCATCGGCTCGAAACGTACCAGTCAGCATATAGCGATTATCGTAATTATAGATAACACGTCCTACCCCTGAAAGCAATGCCCAATCCGAATAGCCGTTGGTTGCATCACGTGTGACAGCATTCTTCACATCCCACCAGCCTACTGATTCAGCTTGAAGTGAAGAACCGGAAATCCCCATATTACGAATCGTACTTTTTGTTGCTTCCCAAACCCCTGTTACGGTCAAATAATGTTTGTCATTCCAGGTATGATTATAGGTGATGTTATTTGAGGACTGAAGCAACATCCGCTGTAAATTACTATTACCCATGCTATTCTTTCCTGCACCGTTTACAGATTGTGGTGTGAAGCTATAGGAAGTATTATTATAATAATCAACCCCATTGCTGCTTGTAAAAGTCAAGCCTTTGATAATATTGAATTTAAGATCAATATGTCCGCTGAACACATCGCGACGGCGCTCACTTTCGCTGGCTGCGATTATACCATAAGCATTAGCCTGAATCGTACCATAAGGGTCCCAATTATAGTAACCATTTTTATCTGTCATAGTCATGGTCGGAGAGGAATTAAAGGCTATCCACAAGGGATTATAACCTGACATCTCCAATCCCCCAATACCCTTACCAACACCATGAGATGCGTTTAAATCGACAGTAACATCCAGCCATTTAGCCATAGAGATCTTAATGTTGGCTTTAGCCGAATAACGTTCATAACTATTTTTGTCAATGACACCTTCATCACCCATATAGTTAGCGGAAACATACGTTTGAGTTTCTTCAGAGCCTTTTGAAAAGACAAGCTTGTAGTTTTGAGTCACACCTGTACGGAACATCTGATCCGTCCAATCAATACCGGGATTACTGCCATCCAAATAATCAGAAACCTCACTCGCACTAATACCCGCATAATCAACAAGTGCTTGGGCATAAGTTTTGGTATCCATCATCTTGGGAAGATTGGTAGCCTGAGAGATTCCTACCGAGGCGTCAAAAGTGATGTTAGTCTGCCCTTTCACACCACTCTTGGTTGTAATGATAACAACACCGTTGGCGCCACGTGAACCATAGATAGCAGTGGAGGAAGCGTCCTTCAGAATTTGCATACTTTGAATATCTTCCGGATTTATACCTTCAAGACCCGACTCACGAACCATACCATCTACGACATAAAGGGGATCATTACTTTTATTAATGGAATTGGTACCACGAATGCGAATCTTTACCGAACCACCCGGAACACCATCACTGACCACATTCACACCTGCAACACGCCCTTGAAGCGCATCACTTACTTGAGTAATGGGCTGGTCCTTAAAATTCCTGCTATCCAAAACGGAAACCGAACCTGCCAAGTCAGCCTTACGTACTGTACCATAACCCACCACAACCACTTCATCCAAAGTCTCAGTATCTTCCTGTAAGGTTATAGTCAAATTCTTTTGCCCTTTTACCAATATATTTTGAGCAATATATCCGATATAAGAGATCTTCAACGTAGCATTGGGCTTCACATTCAATGTAAACTTACCTTCAAAATCGGAGATAACCCCATTTACGGTTCCTGCCTCTACAATGTTTACACCGACTAATGGTTCTCCACTCGCATCAATAACTGTACCAGTTACACTAATTGTCTGTTGCTGTACTATTACTACGTTGTCACTCATATTTCCGGCAATTGCATACCCGGCATTACCCGACATCAATATACCCATACTCATTGGTACAGCTTTCAAAATTGGATTGTACCACGCAGACTCGAACAGCCTACCTAACGGCAATAATTTTTTCCTCATAAAATTCTTAAATCATTTAAGGTTAAACTAAGTTTGATGATTTGCAGCAAAATTAACTATATCCCCCCTCAAGAGGGGTCCGTGTGCGTATAAAACAAATCAACTATCGTCTAAATTTTAAAAAGTAATACGATAAAAATCAAAAATCATATAAATTAGTTCCTTATTTATCTAAAAAAAAGATTTGTGAAGCTTTTCTCTATCAGGAAAAAAGTTTAATTTTGTTCTAAAATCATAAAGAGATGTACCGAATTCTACTTATACTATATATTATATGGGGAGGGGTGTCAATTGCAAGTGGACAAGACTTTAATTACTCTTTCACCCAACTTTCCACTAATCAAGGATTATCACAAGCTTCTGTTACCTCCGTTACAATGGATCAGAAAGGAAGACTATGGATAGGTACTCAGAGCGGCTTGAACTATTATTTCCAGCAGCAACTAAAAACCTTCATTCACCATGAAAGTGATTCCCTATCCTTACCTAACAATTACATCAATCACATAGTAGAAGATTCATTAGGTACCATCTGGGTGGCCACCTCCAAAGAGATGGTTTTATATAACAGCGATAATCATAATTTCACGCCTACTGGATACAATTGTATTTATTCTTCCCTCTGCATTGAAGGAGGTATATTGTTTGGAAGTGAGAATATCATTTTCCGCTATAATTATAAAAGCCGGACCATGGACAGCATCTATATTTGCCAGAAGAAGAATTTGGATATATCCGAATACCGGATACAAAAAATGGTTCAGTTGAAAAAAAATAAAATACTGATAGGAACCAAAGAACAAGGTATCTATCTCTATGATTGTTGCACGCAACAGCTCACCCGTTTCACATCAGATATCCATCATCTACTGATTTCGCTCTATGTAGTATCAGACAAGTATGTATATGCCTCTTTTTACGGCAATGGGATTTATTGCTACAACCAAGATGGCAAGATAGTAAAGTCTTATACATCAAAGACTTCTTCTTTAAACAACAACTATGTGCTAGACATCATCGAACATAAAGGACAATTATGGATTGCTACAGACGGAGGAGGTATCAATATACTTGACATGAACTCCGACCAAATCAAAGTAATGTGTCATGTGGCTGGAGACAACTTCTCTTTGCCTGTCAATTCTATTGTCTTATTATACGAGGACAGAAACGGGAACTTATGGGCAGGTAGTGTCCGAGGGGGTATCTTTAACATTAAGAAAACCTATATAAGAACTTATAAAGATGTAGCCCTGAACAACTCCAACGGTTTAAGCGATAAGTCTATCATTTCCTTATATGAAGATGACGATGACAAATTATGGATTGGTACAGATGGAGGAGGTATTAATCTATATGATCCACACACCGATCAGTTTACCCATTTTCCTTCGACCTACGGAGACAAAGTGGCCTCTATCGCCAAAATATCTGAAAAGGAGTTGATGGTATCTCTTTACACAAAGGGTATATTTATTTTCAATAAAATAACCGGCACTTACCGCCCCTTTACCATTGTTGATGAAGGTACAAATTACAAAGAATGCTTCTATGGCTATCTTCCATTGGCCCATCAAGTAGCCAATGATAAAATTTACATTATCAGTTACCGTCCATGGGTATACCATCCATTAAGTGGAAAATTCTCTTTAATGCCCACCAACAATCTGAAAAATACGGATGCATTGCGTCTCGTCTATTCCAATGAGCATTTCTCATTATTAAAACGTGTCAATCAAATATTTTATGTACCTCAAGAAAACGACAGTATCAGCCTTTTATGTGAAATAGACCCAGAGGAGACAATTACAGCTCTTGCCTATCAGGATAGTACTATTTGGATAGGTACGGACCGAGGTCTGGGATGTTATGATATGATACACAAAAAATTCCACCATATACATACCAACTATTTTGAAAAAATATCTTTCCTCATTGGCGACAAAAAAGGAAGATTATGGATTTGTGCACACAACAAACTATTTTCTTATCTGATTAAAGAAAAGAAATTCACATTGTGGAACAGTTCTGACGGATTTCTGCCTAACGACATACTAGCTGCCCACTACACACTATCCAATCCCAATTTTGTTTATTTGGGAGGTGCGGAAGGGCTGGTGAAAATCAATACCAATATTCCTCAGTCTGAAACGCAAATACCTCAGATAAGTCTGGCAGATATTAAATTTAACGGATGTTCTTATCTGAAACAAATGAAGAATCAGACACTTCATATTCCATGGAACTACAATTCATTGACCATTCATATATGTGTAAAAAATGAAGATATCTTCCAAAAGAACTTGCTCAGATATACCATATCAGGCAGAGGAAAACAAACGGTCGAAAGTTTCGACTCCGAACTCTCTTTATCTTCCCTGTCACCAGGTAAATATAAAATCTGGGTATCAAGCAGCACCAAAGATGGTGAATACACTACTCCTGTACCCATAATCAACATTGTCATCACTCCACCCTGGTATAAAAGTAGTTGGTTTTTCTCGATATGTACTCTTTTATTTATTCTTCTTTCCATTAAAATAGCTCTTTGGGTATTTCATAAGAAAAAGAAGGAAATGAGAGATGAAATGGGCGATTTTGTCCAAACCGTCCTCTATAATGTACTGGGAAATAAAGAAGAAAATACAAAAGAGAAAGACTTGGAAGAAATAACAGATACTTCATATCCTCAAGCAATGGAAGCAACTCCGCTCAGCAGTGCTGACGCAGATTTCATAAAAAAACTGGATCAAATTATCAATGAGAATCTATCAAGTGAAAAACTATCTATCAAGTACCTGACAGATACCATGGCCATGAGCCGTGCATCTTTATATAATAAAGTAAAGCAAATTACCGGATTAGGGGTCAATGAATATATCAACAGACTACGCATAGAACGCTCTGTATACCTTTTAGCAAATACCAATCTGAGCATTAGCGAGATTTCCTATGAAGTAGGTTTTTCTTATCCGCGCTATTTCAGTACTTCATTTAAACAGATGAAAGGGGTTACACCTTCACAATTCAAGGAGAAAAACAAAAATAGCGGACACATATAAACTGTTAGAGCAAATAAGGCCTGCCATTTATTATTTTGGACGAAATAAAGAACTGACATTCAGATTCTTTACTTCGTCCAACAGGTCATAAAATGATACCAATATTAACAAGCCTTGAAACTCATATCCAGCCCCTTCACGGAGTGAGTCAGCGCACCGAAAGAAATGAAATCCACTCCTGCCTGCGCATAAGGTAACATGGTATCGTAAGTAATACCTCCGGAAGATTCGGTTTCGCAACGTCCACCTACTATTTCTACAGCCTTACGAGTATCTTCGGGTGTAAAGTTATCGAACATGATACGGTCTACCCCTTCTGCCAATGCCTGATTCAATTCATCAAAGTTGCGTACTTCCAATTCAATTTTCAGATCCTTACCTTTCGCCTTGCAATACTCTTTTGCGCGAGATACTGCATTGTGTATGCCGCCTGCAAAGTCTACATGATTGTCTTTCAGCAGGATCATATCAAACAAACCGATACGGTGATTACATCCTCCTCCTATCTTTACAGCCATCTTCTCCATGATACGCATACCCGGAGTTGTCTTACGGGTATCAAGTACACGAGTTTTCGTACCTTCCAGTTTCTTCACATATTTATTGGTCATAGTAGCAATGCCACTCATGCGTTGCATGATATTCAGCATCAAGCGTTCTGTCTGAAGAAGTGACTGAACTTTACCTTCCACCACCATAGCCACATCACCCGGTTTCACGTGAGTTCCATCTTGAATGAACACCTCCACCTTCATTGTGGGATCAAAACGGCGAAATACTTCTTTAGCCACTTCAATGCCTGCTAAAATACCTTCTTCCTTAATCAACAACTTTGATTTTCCCATTGCATCTGCGGGAATACATGACAAGGTAGTATGATCCCCATCACCTATATCTTCAGCAAAAGACAGGTCTATCAGTCTGTCTATTAAGTCTTTTACTACTAATTCGTCCATAATGTTATCGTTTTTTTATGAATTGATAGGCAAAGGTAGAGATTTTCCGTATTTTTGCAAAGTAAACCAGAAAAGAACGTATGAAATTTACATTATTAGTAGTAGGACGCACTGTCGAAAAACATTATATCACCGCTATCAATGATTATGTGGAACGTACCAAGCACTTCATTTCTTTCGATATGGAAGTCATCCCCGAACTCAAGAACACCAAAAACCTGAGTATGGAGCAACAAAAAGAGAAGGAAGGAGAACTAATTCTGAAAGCTTTGTTGCCGGGCGATGTAGTGGTTTTATTGGATGAACATGGAAAAGAATTCCGTTCCGTAGAATTTGCCAACTGGATAGAACGCAAAATGCACACTGTAAACAAACGGTTAGTATTCATCATTGGGGGACCATACGGATTTGCACCCAAAATATATGATGCAGCCCAAGAAAAGATCTCATTATCCAAGATGACCTTCTCACATCAAATGATACGCCTTATTTTCGTAGAACAGCTATACCGGGCGATGACTATATTGAATAACGGTCCTTATCATCATGAATAGAAATATATAGCGGTTAGTGATTAACACCTGCGGCATAATAGCGCAGTCCATTCATCACTAACCACTAATTCTCTCCCTATTTTCCAATTTCAAAGTCCACACACACTGGTAAATGGTCGCTATAGCCACCATGATATTTCTTTCCCCAGTAGGTACGTGATGGGATATCACCACCATATTTTTCATCCTCTTCCAATAGGAACGGATATTTTAAAATCTGTGCCTTATCATATGAAGTGCGCATACTATCATGCCCTTGTAACAAAAAACCGGAAACAATCAGCTGATCAAGTACGCCCCACTCACCTCGATAACGATAGGTTCCCTCCTTACGCCCGTCCATCAGATTATACAGTTTCTTAGCCTGTACTTCACCTTTCGGAGCCACGGCACCCAATACTTTAGCTATCGAATTATTAGTGGGATAATCATTAAAATCACCCATTATCATCACATTGGGATGCTGGCGAAGGTTCATGATGGAATCTGCCGCTATGTTCAATATCTGTGCAGTGAAAAGACGATAAGGCTCACTTTTTTCCTCACCACCGGCACGAGACGGCATATGGCACACAAACACGTCCAAAGTATCACCTGATGCTACCTGCCCCATCACATGAAGGATATCACGTGTAGGGCGGCGTTCCATCTCCTTATAAGGAACAGAAAGGCTGTTTTTGCCCAGCAACTTAAAACTTCCTCGCTGATAAAGCAACGCCACGTCAATACCACGCTCATCAGGAGAATCAGTCATGACATAACGATAACCTGCCTCGCGTAATGGCGAGTTTTCTGTCAGATCTTTCAAGCAATGATCATTTTCCACTTCACAAAGCCCCACCAAATCGGGAACATTTTCCTCACCGGTGGCAATAATAACCTTAGCTATCTTAGCCAATTTATCATGATAGCGCGCTTGTGTCCATCCTTTCGGAGCATCTGGCAAAAATTCATAATCATTTTTCAACGTGTCGTGCTGACAATCGAACAAATTCTCTACATTATAGAACATTACCCGAAACGGTTCCTGTGCATACGTCACCCCTACCAGGTAGCACAAACAAAGAAATAAAATTGTTTTCTTCATATAAATTATTTTGTCGGTATATTAACCAATACATCCAGCAAATGACGCCAGAATTTATCTACAGTAGGTATCAGCATACGCTCATCAGGTGAATGAACACCACGCAGAGTAGGTCCAAAAGAAACCATATCCAGTGACGGATATTTCTCAAGGAACAAACCACACTCCAATCCGGCATGAATTGCCTTTACTTTAGGTTCCACACCAAAAAGTTTTTTATAGCTATCTACCGCAACTTTCAAAACTGGAGAATCCGTATTCGGTTTCCACCCTGGATAGCCTTCACCAGTTGTTACTTCAGCACCTCCCAAAAGAAAAGCAGAACGGATCATCTCGGACATATCCTTGCGTGATGAAAGAATGGAGCTGCGCTGGCTAGTCACTATTTTAATCTTGTTTCCCTCTACCTGTTTGATGGAAGCAAGATTAGACGAAGTTTCTACTAATCCCGGAATATCCTGACTCATGGCATACACTCCATTGTGCACAGCGTAAACAGCTCTCAGAAGGTGTCCGGCAGTAGTCATATCTATCGCTTCCTTACAAGGGGATTCAGAAGAGAGTTCGGTTCTCAAGTTCGGTTCTGTCGCAGCATATTCATTCTCCAGTTCTGCGGTATAGATATTCAAATCTACACGAACCGATTCCTTATCCTTCATAGGTACCGCACATAATGCCTGTGCCTCACGAGGTATGGCATTATGCAGGTTTCCGCCATCAATCTCACATAAATATAAAATATATTTAGAAGCCAACTGGGTCAGAAAACGATTCAGCAGCTTATTGGCATTCGCTCTACCTTTATTAATATCATCACCGGAGTGCCCACCAGTCAATCCCTTGACCGCCACACGGAAATAGAAATAATCCTGTGGGGCAGAAACAGGCTGATAAGTAAATTCCGCTGTAGTATTTGCCCCACCGGCACAGCCGATAAATAATTCTCCTTCATCTTCCGAGTCCAAATTAATCAGAATATCACCAGTCATAAACCCTGGCTTCAATGCAAAAGCACCTGTCAATCCAGTTTCTTCATCCACCGTGAAAAGACACTCCAGCGGACCATGCTCTATATCAGTAGCAGCCAATATAGCTAATTCTGTCGCCACACCGATACCATTATCCGCCCCCAATGTAGTACCTTTGGCTTTCAACCATTCACCGTCCACCACTGTTTCAATAGGATCAATTAGAAAATCATGCTCCACATCACTGTTTTTTTCACAAACCATATCTATATGAGACTGCAAAATCACAGTTTTCAAATTCTCCTTACCCGGAGTGGCAGGCTTTTTAATTAATACATTGCCTACTTCATCTGTCTTGGTTTCCAAACCATGTTCTCTACCGAAGGCTTTCAAATAAGCAATTATTTTCTCCTCTCTTTTAGAGGGACGGGGTACCTGACATATCTCTTCAAAATAATAAAAGACAGATGCAGGCTTTAAATTCTTTTCATTCATAATCATGTCGTTTAGGAAAATTCAGTTTCCAAATTTGCAAAAAATAGTTAAATAACTCTCTTAAATAGGACACTTCCTCTTTTTTAATGAAAAAAGAGAAAGCTAAATCATTGCAAAATTCTATATTTGCTATGCAAATTTAGTCCGCAGACACGAAATGCTTCAATAAATTTGGCATTTCCCTTGCCTTACACTAACTTTGCACCACAAAAATAATAGAAATGCTTGATACTATCCTTATAACTGTGTTAATAGTTGCTATCTGTATAGCATTATTGTCTATCGGAATCTTTCTAAAAGGAAAGTTTCCAAACACGCATGTAAGCGGTAATAAGGCACTCCGTAAAAAAGGAATAGGCTGTGTGCAATCACAAGATCGTGAAGCACGCAAACCTAATAAAAATGCCATAGCCGAAATTGAAAAGCAAAGCAAAACGGATAATAATTAATAAACAATACGTGAAAAAGATTATGAAAAGAACAAATTTCATCCTGAATGGATTTCTAGCGCTAGCCATCGTGTTAGTGTTCGCACAATGTAGCGACAAAAACAACAACGCTGCAACTTCTTCCGCTGCTCCGGCTGCCGGCGTTGCAGGTTCCTCAAACATGAAAATAGCTTATGTGGAAATCGATTCACTGTTGACTAAGTACAATTTCTGGAATGACTTAAATGAAGTGATGATACAGAAAGAAGAAAATATCCGCACTACTTTAAATGAAAAAGCAAAGAAACTGGATGCTGATGCTAAAGAATTCCAACGCAAACTGGAAAATAATGGCTTTGCTACACGTGAACGTGCTGAACAAGAACAGATGAGACTGATGAAGCAACAACAAGAACTGCAGGCACTCCAACAGAAACTAAGCGACGAGCTAGCTTCTGAAAACCAAAAGAACAGCTTGCAGTTACGTGATTCTATCAATTCATTCTTGAAAATTTATAATCAGAACAAAGGATATGATCTGATTATCAGCAATACAGGATTTGACAACTTGCTATACGCTAATCCGGCATACAACATCACACAAGAAATCATTGACGGACTGAATGCACGTTATACTCCCTCTTCTGTAAAAAAATAATAGTTCATCAACCTTATATATGTAAAGCCGGAACAGTCTACTGTTCCGGCTTTACTTTTAAACAAAAAGCACCCTATAAACGTTTTTATTATAATAAAAATAACGAAAGGAGAACATTATGGAAAGATTTGAAGATTTAATCACCTCAAACATCCCTGTATTAGTTGATTTTTTTGCTGAATGGTGCGGACCTTGCAAAGCCATGAAACCTATTTTAGAAGAATTAAAAGGAATAAAAGGGGAAAAAGTAAGAATTGTCAAGGTAGATGTAGACAAACATAAAGAAATTGCTGCATACTATCAGATTCAGTCAGTTCCCACACTGATGATTTTTAAAGACGGTAAGCAATTGTGGCGACAAAGTGGTGTAATGCGTGCCAATGATTTAAACACTATTCTAGCCCAATATGAGTAAAATATGAAGAAAACAATCACATGTATTCTATTAACTGCCGGATTAACGGGATATCTCAGTGCCCAAACTCCTGTCCAGGATAAGTCAGATAAAAATTCAGGAAAAGTCATACGTATGGACAAACAAATGTTCTTGGATAATATATTTGACTACACTTCCGGTTCCACTAACTGGAAATACAAAGGAGAGAAACCGGCAGTTATTGATTTTTACGCCACATGGTGTGGTCCCTGCCGTATGGTTGCCCCTCTGCTAAAAAGTCTGGCCAAAGAATACAAAGATCGAATTGCAGTTTACAAAGTAGATACAGACAAACAAAAAGAATTATCTGCCGTTATGGGAATACAGTCACTGCCCACCATCATCTTTATTCCCAAAACGGGACAGCCACAAATCATTATAGGAGCAGCCAATAAAGCTACTTTCAGGAAAGCCATTGAAGAAGTGTTACTGAAAGAATGAGAAACAAGCCCTATATATCTCTAATCTAAATATAACCAATAAAAGAGAGGGGGCAATAATAATTGCTCCCCCTCTCTCCATTTATACTATAGCAAATTGTATATTATTTCTTGAAATATCTGTTGTACAAACCTTCAAAACCTTTGCCGTGACGAGCTTCGTCCTTAGCCATTTCGTGAACTGTATCGTGAATAGCATCCAAGTTCAAAGCTTTTGCACGAGTAGCAATGCGTTTCTTGTCAGCACAAGCACCTGACTCAGCATTCATTCTCTTTTCCAAGTTAGTCTTTGTATCCCATACACAGTCACCCAGCAACTCAGCAAACTTAGCAGCATGTTCTGCTTCTTCCCAAGCATAACGTTTGAAAGCTTCAGCAACTTCAGGATAACCTTCGCGGTCTGCCTGACGGCTCATTGCCAAATACATACCAACTTCTGTACATTCACCCATGAAATGGTTGTTCAAATCCTTAATCATTTCTTCATCACAACCTTTTGCTACGCCGATAACGTGTTGGTCTGCAAATTCCAATCCACCTTCTGTTTCTACCATTTCGTTAAACTTAGAAGCAGGCGCTTTACACAACGGACATTTTTCAGGAGCTGCATCACCTTCATGAATATAACCACAAACTGTACAAATAAACTTTTTCATAATTTCTTTTTTTATTAGTTAGTCAATATTTTATTTATTAGTTAGTCATTTACTCTCTATCCTTTTTAACTTCTTTCTTAATCTTCTTTAGAACAAGCAGGGCATATACCTTTATAATATTGGTGAATTTCATCCACTTTGAATCCATTCATATCAATTTGCTCTACTTTTTTCACTTCATTACTATAGGGTAAATCGAATATTTTACCACATTTCTTGCAAAGGAAATGAGCATGCAGGGAAGTATCGCCGTCAAAACACGCATTCTTTTCATCAATTGTAAGCATTAAAGCTGCTCCATGCTCGACAAAGAGTTTCAGTGTATTATACACTGTAGTCTTGGACAAGGTTGGAATATCCTTACATAGCGCCAAATAAATCTCATCGATAGAAGGATGAGTTTTATGAGCCAACAAATAATCCATAATAGCTATGCGCTGTACGGACGGCTTAATGTTATAACTGATAAGATAATCGTAACTCTTCATATATTCCCTTTTTGTAACTATTACAATTTTATTTCATATGCAAAGATAGATAGTTATTCGCAACAAACAAATAAATCACGCACTTTTTTTTATTTTTTTTATTTAGAGGTATAAATCGGGAAAGAATGATTAATTTTGCAGGTATATATAATAATAGGTATAATATGAAATACGGTTTTGTAAGAGTGGCGGCTGCCATTCCGATAGTGAAAGTGGCTGACTGCAAATTTAATGCACAACAGATTGAAACTCAAATTGCCATAGCAGACGGGAAAGGAGTACAAATTATCATTTTCCCCGAACTAAGTATTACAGGGTATACTTGCGCCGACTTGTTCGGTCAGTCTTTACTGTTGGAAGAAGCAGAAATGGCTTTAATGCAAATTATGAATAATACCCGACAAATGGATATCATCTCTATTATAGGGATGCCTGTGGTTATGAATTCCACGCTGCTGAACAGTGCTGTTGTTTTCCAAAAAGGGAAAATACTGGGTATTGTTCCTAAAACATATTTACCTAATTATAAAGAGTTCTATGAACAACGCTGGTTTACCTCTGCTCTGAACCACCCGGATGCCAATGTACGCCTCTGCGGACAAAATGTACCGGTCAGCGCCAACCTGCTTTTCGACACTCCGGAAACTTGCTTTGGCATTGAAATCTGCGAAGACATGTGGGCCCCCATTCCGCCCAGTTCCGCATTAGCACTGAAAGGAGCGGAAATCATTTTCAACATGTCTGCCGACAATGAAGGAATAAGCAAGCATAATTATGTCCGTTCATTAGTCAGTCAACAATCAGCACGCTGTCTGGCAGGATATGTATTCAGTTCATCCGGTTTCGGCGAATCAACCACAGACGTTGTTTTTGCAGGCAACGGACTGATATATGAAAACGGCACGTTACTTGCCGAGTCTGAACGTTTCTCATTCAAGGAACAATTGGTCATCAGTGAAATAGACGTGGAGCGTCTTCGTGGTGAACGGTTGACCAATACCACTTTTGCCGCCAATATCGGCAACTGCCCGGGACGTCCCGCCATCCACATCAGTACAGAATTTGTCAACACACGCGATCTTAGTCTGACGCGCAGTATAGAAGCTCATCCTTTTGTTCCTCAAGGCAAAGAATTGGATGAACGCTGTGAAGAAATCTTCGCTATCCAAATAGCAGGACTAGCCAAACGTCTGGTACACACTCACTGCAAGACTGTAGTAGTCGGTATTTCCGGTGGTCTGGATTCCACCTTGGCACTTTTGGTCTGTGCCAAGACTTTCGATAAATTGGATCTGCCACGAAAAGGTATCATCGGCATCACCATGCCTGGTTTCGGTACTACCGACCGTACTTATAACAATGCTCTCCATCTGATGGCTTCACTAGGTGTTACCATTAAAGAAATCAGCATAAAGGAATCCTGCATCCAACACTTTAACGATATAAACCACGACATGACCGTACACGATGTAACCTACGAAAACAGCCAGGCACGCGAACGGACTCAAATTCTGATGGATGTTGCCAACCAATTGGGCGGTCTTGTCATTGGTACGGGAGACCTTTCAGAACTTGCCCTAGGCTGGGCCACCTACAATGGCGACCATATGTCTATGTACGGAGTCAATGGAAGCATTCCCAAAACACTGGTCAAATACCTGGTAAATTGGGTGGCTTTGAATGGCATGGATAATGAATCACGTATTACCCTGCTCGATATTGTAGACACTCCTATCAGTCCCGAACTGATTCCTGCTGATGAAAACGGCAATATAAAACAAAAGACAGAAGATTTGGTAGGACCATACGAACTGCATGATTTCTTCCTTTATCAATTCCTACGTTTCGGTTTTCGTCCCGCCAAGATATTCTTCCTGGCAAGTATCGCTTTTCGTGATACATACGATGAGGAAACAATCAAAAAATGGCTTACTATATTCTGCCGCCGTTTCTTTCAACAACAATTCAAACGCTCTTGCCTGCCCGATGGTCCCAAAGTGGGATCTGTATCACTCAGTCCCCGAGGAGACTGGCGTATGCCGAGCGATGCCAGTGCAGCTTCATGGCTGAAAGAATGCGAAGAGCTATAAACCACATAAAAAAGTAAGTCGGCTTCAAAGACAAAGTAACTTAACTTACTCGCCCAACTAAGTTAAGTTACTTTGTCTTTGAAGCCGACTTAAATACATCCCTTGCTTGAGGGTACTTCAAAATGGTAAATATCTCTTCGCACAGCCATCTTTATGGCACGAGCCAAAGCTTTGAAAATACCTTCTATTTTATGATGCTCATTCTGCCCCTCGGCTTTGATATTTAAATTCATACGAGCTGCATCACTCAATGATTTAAAAAAATGAAGAAACATCTCGGTAGGCATCTCCCCTATTTTCTCCCGATGAAACTCAGCATCCCATACCAACCATGCTCTACCGCCAAAATCCAAAGCTACCCGACAAAGACAATCATCCATGGGCAAGCAATATCCGTAACGCTCAATGCCACGCTTGCTGCCCAATGCCCGATAAATACATTCACCCAAAGCAATGGCGGTATCTTCAATAGTATGATGTTCATCCACTTCCAAATCACCTTTTACTTTAATGGTCAGGTCAATACCACCATGCTTTCCAATCTGTTCCAACATGTGATCAAAAAAACCAATACCTGTGGAAATATCACATTTTCCGCTGCCATCTAAATTTAAGCTGATATAAATATCCGTTTCCTTCGTAGTACGACGGACCTCCGCTATACGTTCTCCGGCAAAAAGGAATTCAGCGACCTTATCCCAATCCGTAGTCGCCAATACACAGTAGGATTCCAAATTCTTTTCCTTCAGAATATCCATATTTTCTTGCAACAAAATAGCCTTACAGCCCATATTTCTAGCCAGTTCCACATCTGTAGCACGATCACCAATAACAAAACTGTTAGCCAAATCATAATCACCGGTAAGATATTTTCCCATCATTCCTGTTCCAGGCTTACGGGTAGACACATGGTCTTCCGGAAAACTGCGGTCTATCAAGATATCATCAAAAATGATGCCTTCCCCCTCCAATGTCTTCAACACCAGGTTGTGCACCGGCCAAAAGGTATCCTCAGGAAAAGAAGAAGTACCGAGGCCGTCTTGATTGGTAACCATCACAAATTCAAAGTCGAGTTTGCTGCGGATAAATCCCAAATTACGAAAAACCTTAGGATAAAACTCCAATTTATGGAAAGAATCCAATTGGTAGTCAATCGGTGGCTCTATAACCAACGTACCGTCACGATCTATAAACAACGCTTTCTTCATACTTCAACATTCATAATTCTTCAATGCTTCCAACAACATATCATTCTCCGGACGTGTACCAATGGTCACACGCAAACAATCACGACATAAAGAAATACTGGTACGGTTACGCACTATGATACCTTTACCTACCAAATAATTATATATTTTCTTGGCATCTGTCACTTTAGCTAGAAAGAAATTGGCATCCGTAGGATAGATTTTCTCACAACAAGGCAGTTCTACAAATTCATTGACCAAACGCGTCCGTTCTTCCAATAACGACTTTACCCAACGTTCTACCTCATAATGCCGGTGCAACATCATAACAGCCTCTTTCTGTGTCAGCAGATTCACATTATACGGATATTTAATCTTACTGAAAATAGAGATGATTTCTTTAGACGCAAAGGCCATGCCCAAACGAATGGCAGCACATCCCCATGCCTTAGAAAAAGTCTGAAAGACAATCAAATTAGGATATTTATCTAAATCGGCAAGGAAAGACGGCGCATCAGAAAAATCGGAATAGGCCTCGTCTATAATCACCAATCCCTGAAAAGTATCCAGTAATTTTTCCATTTCCCTACGATCCAGGTTATTACCGGTAGGATTATTGGGCGAGCAAAGAAAAACCAGTTTGGTGTGATCGTCTGTTGCCGCCAATAGTTTATCGGCACTGAACTGATAGTTTTCATCCAATAACACCTTGCGATATTCTACATCGTTGACATCAGCACACACCTGATACATACCATAAGTAGGGTCAATAGCCACTACATTATCCACCCCCGGAATACAGAACGCGCGATACACCAAGTCAATAGCCTCATCACTGCCGTTTCCCAGAAAGATCGTATCGGGGTCTACCTTTTTAATAGGAGCTATCATATTCTTCAATTCCCGCTGCATAGGATCAGGATAACGGTTATTAGGTGTATTGTACGGGTTCTCATTGGCATCCAGAAAAACAGATGCCTCCGCTCCATTATATTCGTCACGTGCCGATGAATAGGGTTTCAAAGCCCAAATATTCGGGCGCGTCAATTCTTTCAAATCTTTCATCTTTATACTGTTTTTAATCTTACGGTTACTGCATTCTTATGCGCACCCAGTTGTTCATTAGCCGCCATCACCTCAATAGCAGGACCGATATTCTGAATACCCTCGCCATTAATCTCCTGAAAAGTGATTTTACGGATAAAACTATCCAGACTCACCCCACTATACGCTTTGGCATAACCATTGGTAGGTAAAGTATGATTGGTTCCGGATGCATAATCACCGGCACTCTCCGGAGTAAGTGAACCTAGAAATACAGATCCGGCATTGACAATACGCTCTGCCTGTTCCATATAATCCCTGGTCTCGATAATCAAATGCTCGGGAGCATATTCATTCGTCAGAGCAATTGCCTCATCCATATCCCTCACCAAAATCAATTTGCTGCTTGCCAACGACTTTTCGGCTATTTCCCATCTGGGAAGCAAAGCCAACTGGCGTTGTACCTCATACTCCACCTCCTTCATTAATTTCTCAGAAGTAGTTATCAGCATGGCCTGACTATCAACTCCATGTTCCGCCTGTGAAAGCAAATCGGCTGCCACAAATACAGGATTAGCCGTCTCGTCGGCCAACACTTCGACTTCAGAAGGACCGGCAGGCATATCTATCGCAACATCCCGCAAAGAAACCTGCTGCTTGGCAGCCGTTACATATTGGTTACCCGGACCGAAAATTTTATAAACCTTAGGCACACTTTCCGTTCCGTATGCCATAGCAGCGATGGCCTGCACCCCTCCTGCTTTGAATATTTTATTTACCCCGGCCAATTTTGCCGCATACAAGATAGCAGGATGAACCTTTCCTTCTTTATCAGGAGGAGTACAAAGTACGATTTCCTTGCAACCTGCAATCTGTGCCGGAGTAGCCAACATCAATACGGTAGAAAATAAAGGCGCCGTGCCTCCGGGAATATACAAGCCCACCTTTTCAATAGCAACCGCCTTCTGCCAACAAGTTACCCCGGGTACGGTCTGCACCTTTTTCCCTTCAAACCGCTGAGAACTATGAAAAGTATGAATATTTTTCTGTGCCAGCATGATAGCTGCCTTCAATTCAATGGGTACCTCCTTTTCCGCTTCAGCAATTTCCGTTTCAGTAACCCCCAGTGAGTCCAGTTTCACCTTATCAAAACGTTCTTCATATTCCCTCACCGCTTTATCTCCTTCCGTCTTCACTTTATCCAGCACTTCTTTAACCGTATTGCGCAGCGTGTCTGTATTCAATGCCGGACGACGGAGAATTTCCATCCAGTCTTTCTTTTCAGGATATATTATTTTCTTCATACATGTATTCTTTTATAAGTTTACAAATCTCGCCTGACGTATGGACCGGCTATAATATCATTTTCTCAATGGGCAATACCAAAATACCTTCCGCGCCCAATGCTTTCAGTTTTCCGATGATCTCCCAAAAACGTTTCTCGTCAAGCACTGTATGTACCGAACTCCATCCTTCTTGTGCCAATGGCATCACAGTAGGACTCTTCATACCCGGCAGCACTTCGATAATTTCTTTCAAACGCTCTGTCGGAGCATTCATCAAGACATATTTCTTGTCTTCGGCAGCTTTCACCGCTTCAATACGGAACAAGAGTTCGTTCAGAATCTCTTTCTTCTCCTCAGACATATTCTTATTGCCTATCAGCAACGCCTCACTTTTCATAACCACTTCCACTTCCTTCAAGCTATTGCTTACCAAAGTAGATCCCGAACTGACAATATCAAAAATAGCATCAGCCAAACTGATTCCCGGAGCAATCTCTACCGAACCGGTAATGACATGAATATCAGAATGAATGCCATTCCGATCCATGAAATCTTTCAAAATGCCGGGATAAGAAGTCGCAATCTTACGTCCTTCAAACCAAGACAAACCCGGATAGTCCACATCTTTAGGTATAGCCAATGACAAACGGCACTTGCTGAACCCCAAACGTTTAATCACCTCAGCGTCCTCTTTTCTCTCTACAAACTCATTCTCGCCTACGATCCCTAAATCAGCCACTCCACCAGCCACCGACTGAGGAATATCATCATCGCGAAGAAAAAGAACTTCGATCGGAAAATTAGACGACTGTACTAAAAGAATTCTTTTAGAAGTGGAGATTTTAATATCTGCCTCTTGTAATAATGCCATTGTCTCTTCAAACAAACGGCCTTTTGACTGTACTGCAATTCTAAGCATGATTCTATCTGTTTTTAATTATTAACCGGCAATAAAAAGGGCTTACCGTTTTCGGCAAGCCCTATATCATTATACTACAATATCACCTTAGCCCACCGAATTATTCGTTAGGAAAATGATGATGATGTGTAGCAGTTCTAACCATAGTCTTTTCTTTTTACTTGCGACAAAAATAAAGTTTATATTTAATATCAGCAAATAATTATCGCAAAAACTTTATTTTTTCTTTCAAATTAAAGGTATTATCTCATCTTGCTCCACCTCGCAGTTCAAGAAATGCATTTCTTCCTTTGCCTTCTCTTGAGAAAAAGTGAAATAAGTGCACAGCGCCTTGGTGCAAAGTTCCTCCTTATTATTATAAATAGCCGCTTCTACAAATACGATATTGCGCTTCCTCTCCTTTATGGAAGCCTTCAATACGATATGCGAATCGTTGGTATTAACAGGTTTCATATAGCGGGTTTCCATTTTGGACGTAACACCGGTAGTCTGTAGTTTACGCAAAACCACCCATGCACAAATCTCATCCAGCAGCACCGCCTGAATACCGCCATGCAACGTATCAATCCATCCCTGAAACTGTGGCTGAGGTTTCCATATACTAATTACCTCATCCCCATCCTCATAAAATTCCATCTTCACTCCGGCTTCATTGTTGGGAGCACAGCCAAAGCAATTATATCCTTCCATCCCTTTCCAGGGATTGATTATCTTTTTCATAGGCTATCTTTTAGAATTCATAATCCACACAAGCACGATCAGCCTTAACCTCCTTCAAAAGGCCGGCTGCAGCTACATGATCCGGATGAACGGCATAGGCATTGACATCTGCCAGCGTATCGAATTCACTATCCAGACAAATATCCCATTTTTCAGCAGAATTGGCATTCAGTCCCACAAATATATGACGGATAAAACCTATCTTGGCCGGCAAAGCTTCAATAGCCGCTTTAAAATCATTCATCACTTTCAATTTTTCTTCCTGTGAAAGAGTTTCTTTCAATTTAAATAAAACAATGTGCTTAACCATACTTGATATTTTAATTAATTATCCTACTTTTGTAATCGACACAGGGCTAAAGTATTTAACCTGATGCAAAAGTAACAGTTTTGTTTTAAAATACATTCTATTATTATGATAATTATTGGTATAGCCGGCGGAACCGGTTCAGGAAAGACCACTGTAGTTAGAAAAATCATAGAGAGCCTGCCCCCAGGTTCCGTTGCAGTCATTCCACAAGATTCATATTATAACGATCAGTCATCCATTCCCTTGGAAATACGTAAACAAACCAATTTCGACCATCCCGATGCTTTTGACTGGCCGCTCTTTGAACAACAGATTGCCGACCTGCGCCAAGGGCATCCCATTGAGCAGCCCACCTATTCTTATCTAGTATGTACACGCCTGCCCGAAACAGTTCGTGTAGAGCCAAAGGAAGTCATCATTGTGGAAGGTATCATGAGTCTCTATGATAAAGAGTTACGAGACTTGATGGACTTAAAGATTTTTGTGGATGCCGAACCCGACGAACGTTTGCTGCGTGTGATTACCCGCGACATGGTGGAACGCGGCCATCCCTTGGAAATGCTGATAGACAAATACCGGAACATTCTGAAACCGATGCATGACGAATTCATAGAGCCTACCAAGCAATATGCCGATATTATTATCCCCAATGGAGGCAACAACCAAAAGGCCATTGAAATCCTTAAACTATATATTGAAAAGATTTTAGGAAGATGAAAAATGTCTGGCTATTAGTTCTTGCCTGTATATGCATGACAGCGTGCCGTAACCGGCAACAATCTGCCGAAGTGACAAATTATGATTTGCCGCAAATAAAAGACAGCGGAGAATTAGTAGTCCTGACACTGAACAGTTCCACTTCTTATTTCGACTATCGGGGCGAGCCTATGGGATTCCAGTATGAGCTGGCCGATCAGTTTGCCCGTTCATTGGACGTAAAACTGAAAATAAAAGTAGCACAGAATGCACGTGACCTGGTTCATAAACTATTACAAGGAGAAGGAGACCTGATAGCCTATAATCTGCCTGTCACCAAAGAGTTCAAAGACAGTGTAGAGTTTTGCGGGGAAGATATCATCACCCATCAGGTATTGGTACAACGTAATACTCAAAAAAAGAAGAAAGCACTGAATAATGTGACAGAATTAATCGGGAAAGAGGTCTATGTAAAACCAGGAAAGTATCTGGAACGTCTCATCAATCTGGATAAAGAACTGGGTGGCGGTATATTGATACACGAAGTCGATAATGACAGCATCACCACCGAGGATTTAATCATGCAGGTTTCCAATGGTGAGATAGATTATGCCATCTGTGATAACGACCTTGCCAAATTAAACAAGACTTATTACCCCAATCTGAATATTGACCTGGCTGTCAGTTTTGACCAACGTGCCTCATGGGCCGTACGTAAGACCTCACCGCTACTAGGTGAAGCTGCTACTAAATGGCATCAGGAAAATATGACTTCTCCTGCCTATCAGGCCAGTAGCAAGCGTTATTTTGAAATAAGCAAACGGACACCTCACGGTTCCATCTTGTCCATCAAAGACGGAAAGATTTCACACTTCGACACTCTATTCAAGAAATATGCCAAAGATATAGATTGGGATTGGCGTATTTTAGCTTCCCTGGCCTATACGGAATCAAACTTTGATACAACAGCCGTATCATGGGCAGGCGCGAAAGGATTAATGCAGCTCATGCCCCGGACGGCGCGTGCTATGGGAGTTCCTCCCGGTAAAGAACAGAATCCGGAAGAGAGTATAAAGGCCGCCGTGAAATATATTGCTGCCACTTCCCGTTCTTTCAACGCAATAAAAGATGAAAACGAACGGATGAAATTTGTCTTGGCGGCTTATAACGCCGGAATAGGACACGTACTGGATGCCATAGCACTGGCTGAAAAATACGGCAAGAATAAATATGTATGGGACAACAGCGTAGATAACTATATTCTGCTTAAAAGTAATGAAGAATATTTCAATGATCCGGTTTGTAAGAATGGATACTTCCGAGGGGTGGAAACCTACAATTTCGTTAAGGAAGTAATGAGCAGAGGGGAAGTGTATAAAAAGAAAATCAAAGACTGACAGCCACTCCTTTTATTATTTCAGGTAGACTTTAAAAAACACTCCGCCGGAAAAGTAACGGCAGCGGTTGAACTCTATCACGACATTGATATAATCTTTCCAAAAGCTGTATTCAGCACCTATATTCATTGTACGGGCGTCATATTCAGCCATAAGGTTCAGTTTATTAACGGCTTTCATCAAAGGCTGATTGCCGAGTAATTGAAAGCGGAAATTAGCACCTATGGCAGGACCATTCAAATGATAATCTGTCCGTTTGTTATAGACGTATGCCAAATGGATACCTAACTCTCCTGTATTTCTAATAGACAGATGTTTTGTAACAGCCAGATAATACCGCTGCCAATGACCGTTTCCGGATGCACTACCAGTCATACCGATACCATAATCCTTTTCAGAAGTCCTGTCATTGGTACCGGGATCGTTCGCTCCTAACACAATCTGAGGAGTCCATTCCTTCCACCAGCCTTCTTTCCAAAGGCGCAACCTGCCCGAGAATTGACGATCCTGATTGCAATATTTGCCCCAGACTGATTCCGGATAATACGTACTGCCATAAGGAGCCTTATGCAAAGTACAGGTATATCCTACTTCCAACCAAGGAAAAATGGTTATATTAATAAAATAATTACCCGTATCATAACTCCAATGCCCCGGTGTCGCTTCCGTATCCAGAAAAGCGCAGCCAAACATAAAAGTCTTGTCACGCTGCATCTCCCCTGTCGGCATGTGAAGCAAACCTGTCGTTCCATACACAAACTGGGCTCTCAAAGCAGACGGACACAACAGAAGCACCATCAGCCCGACCAATGAAAGTGTTCTCATTTTTTCAGATTTTCATAAACATCAGCCACCCGGAGAGCTATTCCATCCCATCCATACTTTTCCATATCGTAATGTACCTGTTTAAAATCCCCATCTATTATTTCCTGTAATCTATCAGCCAGCTGCTCTATATTACCGGTTTCAAAATAACAGCTGGCATCCAGCCCCATTTCTTTATTGGCGGGAATATCACTCACAATGACAGGCAACCGGTAACTCATGGCTTCCAACAGAGCGATAGGAAGCCCCTCATGCGACGAAGGCAACACATAACAACGGGCGTTTGTCAAAAGTGAATGTAGTTTT
The DNA here is from genome assembly GCA_948956705.1 of uncultured Phocaeicola sp. Next base: position 179,134 of record CARCZS010000001.1, on the reverse strand, counting down.
TTCCCTTTCACGAATCCGGTCAGTATCACCCCGTTTTCCCTCGCTTCCCTTTTCAATGCACGCGAATATTCATCCTCAAAATCCGTATCTCCGGCTAACACCAGCCGACATCCTTTTTTATCCACCCTCCGAAAAGCCTCCACCAAATGATGAAGATTCTTTTCGGGTACAAAACGGCACATACCCAATATGTAGTTTCTTTCAGTTATCCCCAATTCCCTAAAATACTCAGGACAGTTCGTATAATCGGGACAAGGCACACCATTATAAATCAGATGAACCTGCTCGGTTCTACCATATTTCCGTCTGATCAGATTGCGGATCACCTCACTGATGACTATTACCTCATCCGCAAACAGGCATCCCATCCGCTCTCCCCATTTCAAAACCATTTTGGCCATAATCCCCCATTTGTCACGATCATAGTCCGGCCCATGGTGGGTAAACACCACTTTCAGTCCCAACATTTTAGCATACGGTACAAGCAATGCCGGTCCGATGGCATGGATATGCAATACATCCGCCCCCAACTGTTTTGCCTTATTCACCGCCTTGAACGTATGAACAATCGCTTCAAACGATTTCTGTTTAGGAGATTCTATATCTATCAGTTTCACACCGTTCCATTCCGTCAACCCGTCATGCACATAATTCTTCCGGCGGATAACCGTCACATCCTCCCCCCTCCTTGCGATACGCGGAAAAAGCTCCTCACAATGCGTTTCCACACCACCCATCACATCGGGAATGCCACGGGTACCGGTCACAATAATCTTCATAAAGAATAAAGCAGTTTAAAATAAAAACAGTAGATTTGCGACATTAAATGTCAATCAGCCAATGAAAATATTCAATTTCATAAAAGAAGTACTGCAATATGCCGGAATCATCATTCTGTCATGCCTTTCGGCACTTTGGCTGATGATTACAGGAAAAAAGAAAAAGTAAGTTAGAATACTAGAACTTTTCCCTTAAATCTCCCTGGCAGGGATCTTGCCCTACATCGCACCATTTTTTATCCAGACAGACTGTTTTTCCCTGCATGGAACGAAGTTTATTCTGCAACGCCCACTTCAACGGATATTTTATATATTTATGCATCACCGGAGAGGCTGTGCCCACCATCCAGCAATTTTTCGGGCATTTACGCACCATGGCACGTACTTCCTCCGCCTTTTTGCTTGTCCAAATAGTCATAAAGTCCGGAGTTTCATGAATATTCCCCATCGACTTCTTCCAATATTTCTCTTCCAGACCGTTACAGGGAAACACATCACCAAACGGGTCTATAAAGAAATTAGCACTTCCCGCCTCACAAGGCAGCATGCGCCTTCCCCCTTCAATATAATTTATCAGTCCCATATTGAACCAAGCACGAAACCAACTCTTCGGGTGATTCTCCTTCAACTGCCATTCTATCAGTTGCTCAAAGTCACCGCACACCTCGTTCTTGTTGGTGATGACATTGTCGTCCTTATGAAAGTAGTACGAGTTATGAAAGGCGGCTGTAGCAAATTCCATTCCCAGTGACTTGCTGAGCTGATACAATGAAAGCATATCCTTTGAATTATTATTCGACACGGTACAGCCGAAACCGATATCCTTCAAGCCCATCTCTTTCAATGCCAACAATGTACGGAGTCCTTTATCAAACCCTCCGGCATGTCCGCGTAGTCGTCGTTTTTACAACTCAAACCCTCAATACTGATTCGAATTCCGATGATAGGGAACTGTTTCGCCAAGGCAATCACCCTGTCCTCAAACCATCCGCTTGTAGAAATCACAATCCGGTCTGTATGCTTGTAACATTCCTCCACTATTTCCGGCAAATCTTCACGAATGAAAGGCTCACCTCCCGTCAGATTGATGAATTTCAACTTAGGCAATGACTTCAGGTCACTTGCTTTTATTTCTTCACTCTTGTTAGTGGGGTTAAACCATATATTACACATCTTGCACTTCATAGGGCAACGATATGTAAGGATTATGCTTGCATCGGTGGGATGCAAGGAACATTTGTTAACCATAAGTTGTTTGATTTAATTATTCACTATTCCAATTTTTCTTTCATATTTTCAATGAAAGAGTTAAAAGCAACCTTTATATCTTCCAATTGAGGATTGGAATTTTTAACGAGAACAGATGCATAGTAATCAGTAGATTCTACTTCCACTTTAGTGGACAAAAAAGTAAAACTTTCCCGTTGTTCATATTCATAATACCACATGGAAAACAAACGGTTACGAATAGCCTGTTTACCATCCGACATATCACAAATATATAATATAACAGGATTGTTTTCTAAAAAGAATGTTTCAAGAATTACCCAAATAGTTTCCCTGACCAACGGATCTTTTACAGAATGCTTACCTTGTGATTCCAAAATAAAAAACTGAAACGCATTCTCATCCATAAAAGTATAGTCCTCAACAAACCCTACCTCATAGACAGAACCATATTGGGTTTCAAATCCTAAACTACCATTATTATTTATATAAACTTTATAGGGAGATAAAGCATTGACACGTTCTATTGGCAAATCTATCACATCATGCAAATTTTGCCATTTTAAATCCCATTTTTTCCAATTCTTCTAAGGAATACCCCTTTTTGAGATATTCTATCAACGTGCGTTTGCGGTCTGTCGCCTTCTTCATAGCAGCCAACGCCTCTTCCTTGGTTTTAAAATTCTTAATAGCCATCCGATATTTCTTGATGATACAAAAATACTAGTAATAAATGAATTATCCAATATTTCCCTGTCTTTTCTTTCCATTATATACTATAAAGCAACAAATCAACCCTGATACAAATTCATAATCTGTTGATAATACATTTCTGCACCATACAGTTCCTGTCCCTTTCCTGCTATCATTTCATAATTGAGAGGATGTTGCATCATACTTTCAATCTTCATTCTCAGATCCTCTTTATTACGACTCTCAAATGTCATGCCGGTAACACCCTCTTCTATCAGTTCAGGGATTCCTCCGATGCGTGCTCCCAGTACAGGTGTACCCAAACATTGCGCCTCTATCACAGACAAAGGATTATTCTCATACCACTCCGAAGGTATCACTGAAAAACGTGCTCTTCCCACTAACTCCTTTATATCATTCCATTGTTTAAAGCCAACAAATTCCACGTTATTCCCAGCTACGGTCTTTAACTCCTCCAGCAAGGGCCCCCCTCCAATCACCACCAATTTATATGGTAGAGCATTTGCCGCCTCTATCAAGGTCCTTACTCCTTTTTCAGGACTCAATCTCCCTATGAAACAGTAATAATTTCCCCTTTTGGTATAATCCTTACCATAACATTTCTCAGTATCAATAAAATTACATACTGTTTTTATTTTTTTACTATCGAATCCCCCTTGTCGCATCTTCTCTGCCATAAACCGACTAGGGCAAATAAAGATATCCGTGCAAACTTCCAATCGTTCACGATTCCACTTCATAGACTCCCAATACGATAAATAACTTGCCAAGCGTGAATGCTTCATACATTTATATTCCAAGACTTTACGCTTATCCGAAAAACATTCTTCGCATATAGTATCTCCATTACGCAAACAGTCATAACGCGGACAAAGCAGCTTGTAATCATGCAATGTCCATATTACTTTTATTCCTTTTTGATGCGCAATTTCTGCAATAACCGGAGATAGTTGAGAATGAATATTATTCAGATGAACAATATCAGGACAAAAGTCATCCAATAATGCCGTAAATTTACGTTTTACTTCATTCGTACCAAAGGGGCGTAACAACGCCTCAAGCATACCTAATCCCGGCTTGAACTTTACTTCACCAGGAAAGTACTTGCTCCATGGTGTTTCTATATTATCAGGATACTGCATGGCGAAGATTGCCACTTCATGACCTTTCCGCTTCAACAATTCCTCAAGGTTTATGGTACAGACACAGTCGCCGCCACGGCGGTAATAGAATTTATTCGAGAGTAAGATTTTCATTATCACAGAAGAATCAATATTTTATCATTATGTATAAATCATTTTAACATTTTCAATCTTCATATAACCCCCAATAACTATTTATTAATGTACCTTCACCATATATATTAAGATAGCTTGTTGGATCTACACTCAAATTTTTACCAAATATTAAAGATTTCATCTTTCTTTCCAAATCATCTATATCATTAACTTTAAATAACACAACATTTAAAGTTGCATTATCTTCAAAGAAAGGAATTGTAGAGGCTAATACTTTTTTATTAAAGTAATATGCTAAAGACAATACCCCTGACATTGTTGCAGAACGATAAGGATAAACAATAAATTTTGCCTTTTTAAAAAGATATGCGACTTCTTCATCTTCTATAAAACGATTTATTCGAATAATGTTTTCATTATGAGTTTCAATATCAAAGCCTCTACCTGCAATCACTAATTTTAGTGACTTACATGTTAAATTGCAATACGCATCAACCAGCAAATCAACCCCTTTATATTTATCTACTGTTCCAAAAAACAAAATATATTCTTTTAAGCCACTTACTTCTAATGGCATTTTTTTACCATTTATTATCAATGATGTAATTAGAGAAGGAAATGAAGTGTATTTCACTTTCTTACATGGATATATTTCTTTCAGTTCCTTCAATTGGAAATAAGAGGAAGTCGTAAGATTAGGAATTATATTCCTACATAATTTATATCCCCATATAATATATTTTTGCATCAAATAACCCAATAAAGTTTTTCTTACCACCTCATGTGGATGCAAATCATGCACTGTGTAGTAAAATGTTCTTTTATTATTCAAACAAATATACAAAGCTAATGTAAAATCACCTGTCAAAAAATGAACAGCATCCGGATTAATACTTTTTTCCAATTGCGATAAATGTTTTATTATCTCTAGAGGCCATAGTTTATAAAACAATTTCATCATTTTACTCTTTGGGTATTCCAAGAAAACAGGGTTCGCTTCTTGTAAAATTATATTCCTATAAGAATAAATACCTGAATTAACACAAAGACAGTGTACTTCAAATCTATCATCCTTAGCTAAAGCATTTATAGCAGTAGCAGCAAAAGGAATCATTCCCGAGGCAAATTCAGAAGCAACAAATAATATTTTCTTCTTCATTACAATCTATAATGTTTTCACTCTTGAATAATATAATATTAAGAACAAGAGAAATAATAGTAAGATTTCACAAGAGCCAATAGTAGATGCAATCCCCCCCATAAGTATGATGAATAAAGCTATAATACGGCTATAATAGAACCTTTTATCATCCATTACCATTCCATATAAATAATGAATAAATAATAGCCACAAGATATAGAAGATAAAATAGTAATATCCAAAATTTATATATAAATCATTACATAAAGTCGTATAAATTCCCCCACCTTCAAAATCATAGTTTGCTAATTCTTTTAATTTATAATCAAATGACAAAGGCTTATCCGGCCACAAAAAACGAGGTATGAATTTTACAAGACCAGTATAATATTCCTCTCCCCAAAAGAAGTTCTCCGTACCAACCGCATTCATGATAGGAATAGAATTAGCTTGATAAAGAATTACTGGATAAGAAAAGAATACTGCAATTTGGGATGCTATAAGAGTTAAGTCTCCACCTCTAATGCCTTGTAATGTACCGGCTGCTAATGGCATAGCTAAATAATATAAGACATATTCATACCACTTAAAACCTCTTTTCTTCAAATGAAAAAACAGTAAAAATAATGTAACCCCAACAAGAACCCCTCCTTTATTTCCTGTTGTCAAAAATAAGAAAACGCTCAAACAAAAAGAATAAAAAGCAACGACTTTATAATAACACTTCCATGTCTTTTGGAGAAAAAGAACAAGCATTATTATTTGTATCCCTAGCATTGGAATATCCCTAATAACCCCAACTCCTATTTCACTAGTTCTTCTTAAATCTTCTATATTATTCCCCCTTAACAAATTAATTAATACTCCAGACATTACTCCAGCCCACAATAAAAAAAACACAAAACAAGAAAGTAGTATCTTTCGTTTCTTATTCAATTTAATAGACGACAATGGAAGATTTATTGATATTGGGACTTGTGCCTGCTTTCTAAATAGAAATAGAAACGAAAGGTTTATAATTGCTGCTGTAAATGTCGTATACTGAATATTCTCTGGAACATCTGGATAAAAAAATAGAAATGGAATAGCATCATTAAAGATAAAGTTCAAATAGATTAATATATATGGAGAGAAAATATATAATGTTCTTATTCTAGAATATTTTAAAAATAGATAAACAACAATTAGAATATATAGATATAATAAAAGTTCCATCATCTCATTTTTTCAAATATTTCCTCCCACCTATCTACCACAGTTTCGATATTAAAACGTCTGCAAGTTTCTAGCCCCTTTATTGCTAATTTATTTCTTTGCATTTCATCTTTCATCAAAGACTTTAAAGATTCTGCAAACATAGTAGTATTACCATAAGAAATCAACACACCATTTACATCATTATCAATAATATCATGCACAGACAAAAATGAATCCATAACAATCGGAACTACCCCATTTTGCTGCGCCTCAATTATCGACATTGGAAATCCTTCAAATGCAGATGTCATAGCAAAAATAGAAGCTCGCTTATAATAAGGTATAGGATATCGCCTCCCCTCAAAATGAACATTGGGAATATTATTATTGCGTGTAAAATCTAAGTAAAAGGATTTATCCTTACCATCACCTACAATATATAAATGCCATTCATTAAATTCTTTATCTAATTGAATATGCTTCCATATCGTCAATAATTTCGATATTTTTTTATTTGATTCTAACAATCTTCCAACAAATAAAACCTCTTTCCTCTTTTTACAAATTTCATCCATAGAAATAAAATTATCAAAGACCAAAGGATTATAACACCAGTCCAATTTTTCAACCGATTTTGGATTTCTCAATTGTATATATTGGTCTTTAAACTGAGGCGAAAGAAATAATACTTTATCACTAAAGATTAACAATTTATCTATAACAGATAATTGTCTTTCTTTTTCAAAGAAACGGTATAGCAGAAAAAAGACACGCTTCAAAATTGATTTCAAACAAAAACCTTCTATCACACTACGAGTATAAAGAGCCGTATGATGAACAGAAATTATTTTCGCATTAAAAAAACTTCGTAATGGAGATAAAAAAACAACAGGCCACCATTGATTGATTATAAAATCAAAACTATTCTGCTGATACAATTTTAAAGCGATAGTAATCTTAATACCATCATCACTATCATAAGTATATTCATCACACCTCACATCCGGTATTCTTACCGCCTTGATAGAAGGATCAATATAGGGCAATTCATTTGTTTCAGAATCCTTAAAATAAAAGACTGTAACAGCATGCCCTCTCTTCGCCATCTCATTAGCTAAACAAATAGTTACTGTTTCACCTCCTCCATAAATAGGCCAAAGTCGCAATAAAAATACAATATTCATATTTACAAATAATCAGTTTAACAATGTATTCAAAAAAGAATTCACTGTATTTAGTTTCAAATACTCTTGATCATCTATGGTCATAAGCTTGTTTAGCAGGCAAGACTCTAAAAAAGTTTTAATACCCAATATTTCCACATCACTACTTATATATCCTAATTTCGATTTCCGAACTATTTTACCCAACATATTTGAGCTAGGAGAAAAAACTGGAACATTAAACTGTGCTGCATATCCTAATACTCCACTACTTTGTGAATTATTCAAATAAGGAATTAAAAGGACATTCGATGATTTACATATAGCAGATATTTCCTCATAAGAACAAAAATAATCCTTTATTATCAGCCGATATTTCTCACTACATTCTGCTGCCAGTCTATAAAACTCATCCTTTATATCCAAATCTATTTTTCCTGCAAAAACAAAGACAAATTGATTTCTATCAACAACAGACATTTCTTTTATCGCTTTCAATATGTTAAGTGTTCCTTTTCTTTCAGATAAGACTCCAATATGAGAAAGCACAATAGCATCTTCTTTTACAGCATTATCTTTTCTAAAATCCGGCAAAGTTAGTGTAATGGAAACATAAGGATCAGATATACGATCAAACTTCATTGTCTGATATTTACGATTAAAAAATGCAGCAGAAGATGAATCATTACAAATACATATTTTCTTGATTGACTTGTTATGAGCCATCTTCCAAAATATAATTGACTTTAAGATTCTTTGCTTTATAGATAAGTCAGCCCATTCATATAAATAAATATAATAATATATGCCAATATAGGAAACTTTTTTCATCGTCATAAAAGCAAAAAGAGGGTCTAAACAATCATAAGAGCACATTATTACATCTGTTATATCGTACTTCCGTATCTTTTCATTTAATAATCTATTCCCCCAATATGACTTTAATATTTTTTTAGTATGATGCAATCTTTCTAATTCCCTAACTGTCAGATATCGCAGTATAATATTTTTCTTAAGCACTAATTGCTCACATTCAATATGTTTTTTAAAATCCGGCGAGAAAATAAAATAATAGGTATTCTTTTCATCATCTATCGCATAATGATATATATGAATAAAATACTCTAGGACATGCCCTCCAAAAGAAGTATACATAAATAAGAAACGTTTCATCACCTATAATTTAGAAATCATACAATGGTACAATGCCTTAAAATCAGACCAATATCTGCATTTAGGTTCTATTAACCTATCTCCCAAACTTCCAGATATCCCTCTCCAATATAAGAAAAAGGGTATCTTATGAATTCTTATTTTTCCTTTATTCTGACGTAAAGAATCAAATAATAAGTGTTCAAAGTAATATCCTACTGAATCATCTATATGAAATTTATCTTTTAGAAAGATATTCTCCAAATAGTATTTGTTACAGACAAAACATCGTGAATCTACCGAATTGTTTTGGGGTGGGACAACACAAACAAAATTCTTACTTGGACTTAGTTTATCCATATAATGTATCAATCGATTTATATTAATCAATTGTAACCTCCCTGTCAACTTAAAAATCAACACATCATCAGTAATAAATTCAGATTTGGCCATTGCATATTCCAATATAAGCGCCTCTCCATACCCTTTCCCTTTTCTCTTATCAAAACATAGATTGCCATCAAAACACAAAAATTCAATTCTATGCTGGAAATCTTTAAACGAAGATGAGATATCAGTTCCTGAATTTTCAACAAATACAATTTTTCTCGTTGTGTTTTTTAGGTAAAAATTCAAAGCCTCGATGTATTGTTTCTTTCTCACTCCTACATCTGCCAAACAAGTAAATGGCATACCATCAGGATTAATACAAGCTGTTAGTAATAGTATATATTCCATATAAAAGACTATTTGTTTTTATTTAATCCAAATTCCAGAAGCAGTTCCTCTAATAATTTTGGTTAATTGTTTTTTAGCTACAAATGCTTGAATCAAACAAACACTGATAGGCACTAATAACATCACAGTTATTCCATATTTAGAACACAAAAAGTACATTGTCGGAACAGAAATAAAAGCAGATACCAAATAGACGACCAACTGCAATCGGATTTTGCTTGTTCCATTTATCATATATATATATATTCCACATAAATTCTGTACTAAAATATAAACACCTACCATTACTGATAGAGATAATGATATTTTAACACTATCTCCGACCCATATATCATAAAAAGTACTGGATACAAGAATCATTATTATTAATACACAGATACTTAGTTTCCAAATCATCTCCATTTTCTCTATTACGTTTTTCATCCACAAAAAATCTTTTTTAGTATACGCGTCAGCACATGCAGACCAAAAAGGAGTTACTATAATCATCATAGCCATATTAAGAATATTAAAATATTTATATGCAATATTATATGCCGTCACGTTTTCAGGTCCACAAACACGAACAATAATTATATTTATCACTTGAAATATAAATAACATACATACCATAATAATAAAAAACTGTGCACCCAATCCTATGATTTTTTTTGTTAAAGCCCAATTTATTGTATTCATACTTGGAGCTACATCACAGTATCTTTTTGAAGAAAAAACGAAAAAAGAAGCTACAAATAAGACTAATAATGGAATGACAGATAAAGCAAAAGCTAAATATAATAAACGACCAGCAGTTACCCTAATTAAGATACCAATTACAATTAAAGACATAATTTGTCCAATAACTATAAATAAAGATGAATAAACCGGTCTTTGGTCTGCGGTTAGCATCGTTGGTAACACACTTGCAATCATATTCAAACAGAGTGTTATAGTCAGTACAGCAAAAACTAAACGCAATTCATGACCATATTCTAAACCAACATTAAGTAATGAACTCCAATCCAAAAAACTATTAATAACAAGAACGACAAATGCCATAGTAACGAATATTATAGTCAAGACAGCATAAGTCGTGCTGACATATTGTTTAGCTAATTCCCTATCATTTAAAGCCATTGCTTCCGTAAAACGGTTTCTAAATCCATGAGCAAAGCCAAAATCAAAATAACTAATCCAGGCAACAATCGAACTAATAGTTAGCCATAAACCATACTGAGCAGAAGATACATAATTAACTGTCATAGGCACTAATATCAAAGAGATAATAATACCTATAATTTTTATTCCAAAAGAAGCTATAATATTTCTCTTGGCAAGAACATTTCTCTCATTGCCTTTTTTTAAATAAATATCTATTCTATTTTTGATAGCTAATAAATTCATTTCAGATTTTGCTACACTCCTATAAAAGAAATTTAACATTTTTGATTAATTATTTATATGATATTTTTTTATAAAAACACCATCCTTACCGCCATATCATGCCACCTATAGTAATCCCTTGCCGCCAACAAATTATCAGACAAAATTTTATGATAAACACCATCACACAAAACAACATGTTTGCGAAAACACCCCTCAACCTCATCAACAGGCACAGAAGCCATCACCACATACTCCGGACAACCTGGAACACAAAACAAAGAAAGTTCACTTTTCGGAAACAGACCGCACAATCTACAGGCGGAACGCTCAAATGCCACCCAATACGTACCTATATGATATAGGTGCATAAACCGGTCATTATTCTTTTCCCTATTCAGTATATCAGTGTGGCTGTTTTGGATAAGCCGTTGAAGGAGTACACCAGAAGGAACCACTTCATTCATAGTTATATAAAGTAAATATTATCAGATGACTCACTTTGTACAGCATGACAAAGGATTTAAATAGGAAAAGTAATTCAAGCAAGACAAATACCATCATTTCTTTTTAGGTTCTTTAATCACTTCAATCAAATCCGGCGAAATAGTTGCCATAGCCATGGCAATGATTCCCTGAATGCAAATGACCACCCTGCGGTCTCTTGCCCCTTTCACCTTTATAAAGATACCTTCATACCCCGCAAAGTCTCCCCCGATGATGCGCACCCGTGTTCCTTTAGCCGGATTGATTTCCTCCGGTTTGAAAAAAAGCAGATGCTCGTCATACGTGCCTGCAACGGCTATGAAGTCCCTCATTTGCCCATCGGGCACAATGATTTTCTCACCGCTACGCGAGTCAGTCATATACTGAAGATAAGGAATATCTTTTTTCAATTCCTTCATATCAGTCTGTGTGATATGGATAAAGATAAGATTATGAACTACTGGGACCAGCTCGCGCACCTTACGTTTCTTTGCCATGCGGATAACATAATGCATGGGAATGAAACTGGATACCCCTTGTTGGTCCAGCAGATTCTTCACATCCAGTTCGCGACGGTAAGTGACCCGCATGGCAAACCATTGTGTTTTTTCACAACAAAACATACTCTTGGGGCTTTGACGTACGTATATCTTTCTGTACTTCAATCAGTTACATTACCCTTTCGGATAATACAAGAAGTTTTGACTTCTTTTTTATGAAGGTCGGCCGGAAGCTATTTCATGATAGGAGATATGGAATCTACATTATTAATTGATGCAGCATATCGGGCCAACTTTGACCTTCCGCAGATTCCCGAACCGGATGGTTCTTATGTGTTAAATCAGAAATTGTGATACGTATATAAAGAAAAAGCGCGGGAATCTGTACCTGTTACTCATCCTGCACTTTGAGGCCTTCGCATTGCCCACCCTGTCCGAACGAGCAACGCAGAAGCCCACGCCGATATGTACAACTTGAATACCTCTTTGACCAGCAAAGATGAAACAAGAACATTAACATATCGCGCAGACACCTACTGTTGCTTTGTTTGTGGCAGGGTTAGAAATTTGCGAAGTTTCAAAGTGCCAAGAACAAAACGCCAAGTAAACGTCTTTTCTATATATATGTATTTTCCACTCTCCCATACCCCCCTTACGGAAGTATCAGCATGGAAAACACGGCAAAGATACGGAATTATAAATAGAATAGAAAATAATTCCCATTTTTTGTACCCATGAATTTCTTTTTTGTAATCCGCCACATCATTTTTACAATAAATTTGTGCACATTGTGTCTTATCTCGTACCAGAAAGCACGCTTTTTTACGTACATCCCGCAGGGAGCCACACATACGTACAGGACTATGAATGCGTACGTATGTGAAATCATGGCCGAAAGATCCAGAATTCCACCTCAAAAGACAAGGACGTTTTTTCAAAAGATCAAGAGCTTTTCAGAAAAGATAACGGCCTTTTAGGGAAAGAACAGGAGCTTTTTTTAGTAGGGAGTAACAAAGAAGTTTTTCGGCAAAAGTCTGTCACATCTGTCACAGCAAGCTTAAACTTATTAATAAACAGGAACTTACAGGTGTGACGGATAGTGTGACAGATAGGTGACGGACTTTTTATCTGTCACAACATACAGATAAAAAGGTACTCTGCCAATCATCCTTAGAAGCAAGGTTAAAGAGTAGTCAACAGACAGTGTCAAACTACATTCCGAAGTCTCAGGCTTACAGTGGAATAGAAAGTTCCACCGGTTGGAACAGCTTGTTTCATCAATATGGAATAATTTATTCCACAGTGAGGAACTATTTATTCCAACCGGACAAAACCATTTGTTCCGCCCTTATGGAACAAGTTATTCCACTGCGGAAAGCCATTTGTTCCTAATGGTGGAACACACTATTCCACAGTGAATTATGCAGCAAAGTCCAATGACTGTATAGCTTTGAAAACCGGACATACTACTGATGATTCCATACACATTGACATGATTCAGACATCGTGTGACAGATAAAAGTCCGTCACACATCTGTCACACTATCCGTCACACTAGTAAGCATCTGTTTATCAACAAGTTGAAAACAACTGTGACGGATGTGACGGACTTTTATGAAAAAAACTTTTTTTGTCGCTCCCAACTTTGTTGTGGATCTTGGCTGATAACGATGACTAAAATAAAATTACCTCACCTCTTTCCACTCGGAAATGGTTCGCGTCTGTGAAGAAAATACCACTCCTATACAAACTATTTTTCGCTTATCCGCCAGATAAGGTTGGGCATATCCTTTTTCTTCTATCTGACGCAAGGCTTCATCGGCGCTGCCGTCCAGTTTGAATTCAAAAATATAAATATATTGCGGAGTCTCGAGTATGCAGTCCACCCGTCCCCGGCTTTGTGTCTGTTCAATGCGGAGGCAATATACCCCTATAAGACGGAGAATGAGATAGAATGTGTACTGGAAATGCTTCTCGGTCAGTTCCGGAGTCTTGGTACTGTCATGCGAATCGTATGGGATACCGGACAAGAAAGCTGTGAGGGAATCGCGGAAAGCAGCTGTCTTGCCCGCATTCAGCAGACGGACAGAACTGATCAGCCAGCTGGAAACGGAAACTCCCTGTACTTTGAAATAATCACTGGCCAACAAGCTAAGGAAACCTCTGCGTACTTCATCATTGGGGAAATCCAGCAGATAGGAATGGGTATATTTATCGTAATCCTTGATAGTAAGATATCCACTCTGGTAAATCATGGGAAGAGGGCGTTCCACATCAGCTTTGTAATCGGCAAACAAGGATGCGTCATAATATTGCCCCACCAATTCATTGATCTGCTCGTTGCTATGCTGCAACAGCCGGACCAGATAGGTAGGCGTGCCCGAGGCGAACCAGTAGTCACGGATTTGTAAAGAATCAAAAGCGTTCAGAATACTGAAAGGGTTATAAATATCAAGCATATTTTCACTGAAGTGATAACCGTCATATTGTGCTTTCAGACGTTCTTTCATTTCCTCATACGTGCATTCGTCTTTTTCGGCCAACTCGGAAATAGGTTCATGGAAATAACGCTCCATTTCCTCCTGGGTGATTCCGCACAGTGATTCATAACGCGGGTCCATACTGATATCTTTAGGCTGGTTGAAACCGCTGAAGACACTGACTTGCGAAAATTTGGTGACTCCCGTCAGCATCACGAACTGCAAATATTTATCAGCTCCCTTGAAGGTAGAATAAAAAGCTTTCAGCGTATTCCGGTTCTCTTCTTCCAAGGGGGTATCAAGCACATCGAGAATGGGTTTGTCATATTCGTCAACGAGCACCACGGCACGCCGTCCTGTCTTTTCGCTGGCGCGACGCAGTAATTCGATAAAACGGGTTCCCGGTGTTGTGTAATTGGGATTCTTGCCATACATATCTTCCCAATTTCCCAAATAGCCTTCAATAGCAGCTTCCAGCACTCCTTCTTTGGCAAAGTTATCACCGTTGAAATCTATATGAAATACCGGATATTGAAACCAGTCTTTTTCCAGTCCGGCAATGGCAAGTCCTTCAAACAACTCTTTTCGCCCTTCATAATAGGCTTCAAGGGTACTGATCATCAAACTTTTGCCGAAACGGCGCGGACGGCTGAGAAAATAGATACTTCCTCTGCTCACTAACTGATGGATGAGGGCAGTCTTGTCTATATAAACATATCCGTTTTCGCGGATGCGGCTGAAAGTTTGTATGCCGATAGGGTATTTCATATTTTGATGTATTTAGTGCATGATATTGCAAAGATAACCAAAACCAACCGATTTCACCCAATCTTGGTTGAATATTTTCATTTTTCCCCGCTAATTGAGAATAAATTTCTCATTCCAGCTATTTATGTTCCTGTAAAAAAACAGCAGAATGCAATATACTCGAAAGGTAACCGGTGAAATACATACAGATTCATCGTCATCCGGTTGAATTTGCTAATACCGGTTAGAAACAGGAACGTCATACTTTTCAGAAACGGATACGGAAACGGGTCAGTTTATCCGGATAGGTACGAAGAGAGAAAGTACACCCATGTTTTATCAAAACTTCACGAATAAAAATAAGACCGATACCCTGTCCGTTAGGCTTGGTGGAGAAGAAAGGACTGAACAGCTTGGTTTCCACCTCTTTACTGATACCGGCACCGGTATCAGCAATTTCCAACATCGTAGGTGATACGGAAGTACGGATAAAGATATCTCCTGTTTCCCCGATACTTTCAGCCGCATTCTTGATAATGTTGACCAATACTTGCTCAAACAAGGAAGTATCCATCATCACTTCGGGATTCTCTTTACATAAATTAAGATGCAGCGTAATCTTGCGGTTACGGCAAACCGTTTCCATAAATGTCTTGCAAGCGGCCACGCGGTCATTCAAGTCCACTGATTGTAATTGAGGCTCGGGAATCTTCACCACATTGGCGAAATTCGTGATAAAACGGCTCATGCTGTAGCAACGCTCTATGCAGACTTTCATCACTTCGCGCAAGTCTTCCGTATCCTCCATACATTCCAAGGCACCATCCACCGTATCAAGAGTAGAGGTAATGCCCGCAGTCGTATTATTCACCTCATGTGCTATCATACGGATCACTTTTTCGTATGCCTTTTTCTCTGCTTTCACCACCTCGGAAGTCAGACTTTCCACCAGAATAAACGGATGAGAAAAGCCTCTGTCAACAAAAGAAAGCCGGGAACAGCGGTAAATCATGGAGTCGCTCAGACGAATTGTTTCCGTAGTATCTTTGGGAATACGTTCTATTTCTTCGGCCAAAGGGGAAGCCAACTCGCACAGCAATCGGCCTCTGACTTCCTCTGACGAAGAATAATCCAAAAAACGAAGAGCTGCCGCATTCAGCATGGAAATATGTCCGTCCAGAGTCAGTATGACAACTCCCATAGGAGAAGCACTGACCAGCAAGTCAAGAAAATGATTCTGCTCACGCAACCGGAGACGCTCGTCTTTCAACTGCTCCATCATGCGGTTGAAAACCAACACAATGCGGTCGGCTTCCTTTTGTCCGACAGGAGTCAGCCTACTGCTGAAATCCTGCTCACGAAGAAGTTCCATACCGTTGCCGATGATATCAAGCGGTTTCACGACTTTGCGATAGAAATAAACCAGAAACACAAGACTGAATGTAATGACTCCCTCTCCTATATAAAACAGCGCACCGCGTTCCTTCAATGTAAGAACGAGCAGGATAGTCCATACTGCTGTCAACAGTAATGCTAAAAAGAAGAACAAGAATTTCAGTTTCATATTTTATCCGGTTCCGTTTTTGCTAATCATTCACTTGTATATTGTATTTCTCCAAACGGCGATAAAGAGCGGCCCGGCTGATTCCTAAGGCTATGGCAACCTGTGACATATTATTGTTATACTTTTCAAGCGTTTGCAGAATAGTCTGCTTTTCTATCTCCTCCAAGGTCATGCCTTGCAGATTCGTTGTCATCTTCTGTTCTATAGGATGCTGGTATTGTGATTTAAAATCATCCGCAGTCAATATTTCCTTTCCACTGACCAGCAAGGTACGTTCCACCAAATTCTTTAATTCACGGATATTACCCGGATAAGGCAAACGGCTCAAATAATCCATCGCTTCAGAAGTAAATTCCACTTTGGGAAGACCGTTCGATTCACATTGTTTGTCGGCGAAATGACGGACCAATAACGGAATATCCTCACGGCGTTCGCGTAATGCCGGAAGATGCACCGTAATTAAATTAATACGATAGAACAAATCCTCGCGGAAGGTGTGTTCCTGCACCATCTGCCGTAAATCGGCATTCGTCGCACTGACCACACGGATATCGACTTTACGGGGACGGCTGTCGCCCAAAACTTCAAAAGTCTGCTCTTGTAACACGCGAAGCAGTTTCACCTGACAGCTTAAATCCAAATCGCCAATCTCATCCAAGAAAATCGTACCCTTATCAGCCAGTTCAAAACGTCCTACCCTGTCGGCTGTGGCATCCGTAAACGCACCTTTCTTATGACCGAACATTTCACTCTCGAACAAAGTATGAGAAATACCTCCCAAATTCACTTTCACAAAAGGTTTCTTGCTACGGGAACTGTTCAAATGCACCGCTTCGGCTATCAACTCCTTACCTGTACCACTTTCACCGGTAATCAAGACCGATGCGTTGGTACGCGCTATCCGCTTGATCGTGGCCAGCACATCCATCAGTGCCTTACTCTTTCCAATGATATGGCTACGGTTGAAGCCGTCATTATCTTCCACCGGAACCGCTGCTTTCTTATCTTGTGAAGTCAGCTCCAAAGCAGTTTCTATCCTTTGCATCAACGCTACGTTGTTCCAAGGTTTGGTAATAAAGTCGAATGCACCTGCCTGCATCCCTTGCACGGCAAGCTGGATACTTCCCCATGCCGTCATCAATATAACGGGAACATCGGGCCGGAACACTTTGACCTGTTTCAAAAGCGTCAATCCTTCTTCACCACTGGTGGACAGGGTGAAGTTCATATCCATCAAGATTAACTGGGGTGCAACCGAACGGACTATTTCAATAGCCTCTTTGGGACCCGGTACGGCCTGCACATCATATTTCGCCCTTTTCAGCATAAAGCTCAGAGAAGAACGAATGGCACTGTCATCGTCTATAATTAATATCATACTGCTGCAAATGTAGAAATTATTATTTTAATAAGTACAAAGACAACCCCATTTTATATTCAAACAGAATTGAATAGTAAAAATCCTATTGTTTGATAATCTTTTCGAAATCGGCATCAATATTAGTATTGGTATTGAAATCCCACAATGTCAAGCTGCGCAACTGGTAATAATAGTACCAATAATAGAACAACTCATTGATATGCTTCTGACGAGCCTCATCTTTCTTTGTCTGGGAGTCATTCAAATCCAATGTCGAGATTTTACCAACCATGAAGGTTTCCACATTGGTACTGTAACGTTTCTGGGCAATCTTGTCCGCATCGTCTGCTATCTGCAACTGGGCCTGCTGATTATTGAACTGTTCTACAAGGATAAACAGATTCTGATTGAAATTCATGGTTTCCTGACGTAACTTGCTTTCGGTCACATCGCGGTTACTTTGAGCTATCTTTACCTGACCACGACGTTTTCCCCAGTCAAGAATAGGAATCTTAAAACCGACTTCCACAATCTGGTTGTCTTTCAAACGGCGGTATGCACTATTAAATTCATTGTCTGTTCCTGTAAAACCTACCTGTGCATAGAGCTTGATTTCACGTAAATTACCTTTCGCCTTAGCCACTTCAAAATCTGCTTCCAACTGGCGGCGACGAATATTATGTGCAAATGAATTATTGGCAAGTGCTTTGTCCAAAACATCCGGATAGTTCAGCAAAACAGTCGGAATCGTTTCGGGAACAACCGGCTCCAGTTCCTCATCCTCTCCTAATGCCAGAAATGAACGGAGTTTGAACATATTACTTTTCAAGTTGCTTTCATTTTCAGTCAACGTAGAACGGGCATTCAATACATTCAGTTCCAATTGCAACAAATCATTTTCACTGATCTGCCCCATGCTACGCTTTGCCTTAGCCACTTCATACAGTTTATCTGCATTCTTCAGATTCTGTCGGGCAATGCCTACATTTTCCTTGGCCAGCAACAAATTGAAAAAATAATTGATAGTAGTCATGGTTACCTCTTCGGTTGCAGTAAGAAATGCGGCTTTAGCTTCAGCGTATCTCACCGGTTCGATGCGGCGGTTCCATTTAATTGTATTCACTCCGAAAATAGGTTGTTCCAAAGTCAATGCCACAGGAACAGACATATATCGTTTTGATTTATCTCCATCCAGTTGTTTCAAGAAATCAAGAGAGGTATTCAATGAGAGTTTACCACCGGTCAACCAAATATTCTGATCGATAGAAACTTCACCATTCATTTCCATATAATTATTACGTACAAATGTATAAGCACCGTTATCCTGCTGATAAGAATTATACTTCTTATTATAGCTGGGAATAGTGGCTTCAAAATTCATTTCCGGAAGCAAATCCGCACGGAAAGTACGATATTCCCAATAAGCGGTTTTCAGCTCGTTTAAAGCTACGGCCGCATCTACACTTTGCACACGGGCAATAGTAATGGCTTCCTCCAAAGTGATGGCACGTCGCTTTTCTTGTGGCTGCGCTCCGGCAACCAACGATATGCCAAAGGCTAAAAATAGAGATATTACTTGTTTTTTCATTGCGTTATTATTCTTTTTATCAAAGGTAAGGCAAATGGTATGCCAAAAAACTATTTCACTGTTTTATAACACCTTACAACAAAAATGGAGTGTCCGAAATCGGACACTCCATTCATATACGAACACTGCTGATCATGTGACAATGAAATAACATTATTCATTATGCAACGCGTCTGCAGGCTCAATCCTCATCGCTTTCCGGGCGGGGAAATAAATGCCGAGCAAAATTATTATCCCCAACAACAGCATGGCCGACACAAAACAAAGCAAAAAACGTCCCCAAGCAGGTTCCATTAATGTATGCACAGTAAGATCCGCCATCTGCATATTCGCACAAACAAAAACAGCGGGAATGGCAGCCGAAACCAAGAGAAGGATGCCCTCAAGTACATAATAACCAAATACATTCATCCTACTGCAACCTAGTGCCATACGCAAAGCTATCTCACTTCGGTTTTTACGAGTCCGAAACCAGAAAGTACCCAGCATCCCTAAAAATATATTGAAAACAAAGAAAAGGATAACGGCATAGGTAGTATTCAGATAATTCACCGTTCCTTGCTCTATATCGAAAGCTTCCTTCATATCGCCATACGAATTTATATCGTATAAGTAATAAGGGCCGATAGATAATTTCCCTTGCATATCCTGCATAAAACGTTCGGTAAATCCCGGTATGGAATTAGAAGCCACACGCACCGCAATGTGATGCCAATAAGTCAGCGGCGAACTGGGAAGATAAATAAAAGGTTCGTAACGCTCGTACTCATCGGTCTTATGAGCAGGAAGTACCGCCATTACCTTATAATTAGTTTCCGGCTGCACACTATTCAGGAAATAAGGATTGAAACAAGTTTCCCCTACTCCATTGCGTCCGCTAAACAAGGAATCGCTTAACGTTTCACTCATCAACACCGGCATGGGGTATTCATTCTTGTCCCAACGCTCCGCCTCAAATGAACCTGATAATGGCTGCAAGCGAAATACCTTGAAATAAGTAGGGCTGACATAACGGATGAAACAGCCTACCACATGAGTCGAATCCGAATGCGGAGCATATCCCTCATACATATTATTTCCCGTATAAGGTATTGTCCCATAATAAAAACAAGCTTCCTCCACCCCTTGATATTGTTGGATCAAATGATAGATTTGCTCCAAATATTCAGCAGAATGACTCATTAATACAGAATCATTTTGCAAAGCCGGCTTAATATTCAGTTGAATATCAAAAACATTCTCCGTGTCATATCCTTTAGACTGACGGGCAGCAACCTCATAATTATAAACCAGATCGATGCTGTACCATAGCAAGACAAGAACAACAACCAATTCAACCCACACCCATACATTAGCGTGCCTTTGGTTCCACATTTGTCTGAATAAACTCTTTATCATTTTTCCTTTCCTCCTATTCTCCTTTAATGGTAGTTGCAATATTACGATGTGTGACCATCCATACCGGAATCAATACCGACAATAAATTAAAAACAACACATACGCCGAAAACCAACACAAATAAAGCAGGATGCAACAACAAACCTCCATCCAGACTGATACCTGATAATTCTACCTCGCCGCTACCAAACAACCATACACGTCCCAGCCAAACCAAAACACACGAAAACAGATATCCTAAAATTCCACCCAAAAAGACCGTAAGCAGATTCTCTAAAAACAACCTCACCATAATGGAAATACGTGATGCGCCATACGCCTTGCGAACTGCAATTTCTGTCACACGCTCCTGCATTCGGGCATTGGTCATACCTGAGATATTAATAGCAGGAACAATCAGCAAGACCATCAATAACATACTGTAAACCAACGGTGCACTAATATCTTTTCCACGAAAAAAGGTGTATTCCGTATGAGTATAGAGTTCGTTCATCTCGAAAGCATATTCTGCCGTTGAACTATTCAAACGATCCTGCCGATGCTGTACTTCAGTCCGTACCTCTGCAGGACGAGTATCCGGCAGCAGTTTGAGCAATCCCAGACGGATTCCTCCCAAGCCCCCTGTCCAAGTAGCATAATAGTCTTCATTTTCCAATGAGAAAGGAACAAAAGCATCAGCGTATGCTGTCTGGAAAATAGCATTGACATCTTTCACCACGCCTACCACTTTAGTAGGAAAAAAATTACTTTGATATTCTTTTCCTACCACATCCGTCGTGCCGAAAAGCTGCAAGGCCATACGCTCGGTTATCACACTGACCCACCGACGGGCATCATACTCCTCTTGTGTGAAAGAACGTCCCGCTATAAATTCATAATCAAAGAACTTAAACCAGTTATCAGCCACAGGCCGCACATAATAGTTGAATATCTCATTCGAAGCGGACAAGTTACAAGGGGTCTTGGAAACGCCACGATACCAAGTAACCTCTTTTACACCAGGAAGCTCTGAAAACAATGCTTCAAAAGCCTTGCGTCCCATACCGCTGTTCTGGTTGGTATGATCCAGCTTACGATAGGTCATTCCCGAACCTGTATACATCATATCGCTCCGATCACTTTCCGGAGCCATATCCATTGTACGGAAGTCATAAATCATCACTACTACCATAACAAAAGCGATAGTGACAGCTGTTCCTATAATACTGATTGTAGCATAAAAAGGATTCTGCCGTATCAGATTAAATGCTTGTAATAATAGCTGTTTCATTCGTTTTATCTCTTCATTTTATTTATTCTTCATGTAATGCCTCAGCCGGTTCGATACTCATGGCACGACGGGCAGGGTATCCTATTCCAATGACAATCATTCCAGCAATCAGAATAAAAGTGCCCAGAACCGTAATCGCAAAACGACCTGCCGTAAAAGGCATACGTGTAACTTCCACCAGTTCGGCATATCCCAAATTCCACGCCACAACCAATGCAGGAATAGCAGATATCAGCAATAACAAGACTCCTTCCCCCATCAGACGACCGCAGATTCCCCAACGGGTAGATCCTAAAGCCATACGCAACGCTATTTCGGCACGCCGATGCTGTGTCCGGAACCAGAAAGTTCCGATAATGCCTAGAAAGATATTCAGCAATAAGAAAAATATGATACAAAATTGCGTATTCAACTCATTCACCGAATCCGTTTCATAAGCTGTGCGTACATCACTCAAAGGAGTTATATCCAAAAGATATAGATTGCCCACCTGATATTGACGGTCGGCATCCACTATCAAACGGTCTATGAATCCATCATTCTGTCCCTCACGAACACGCAGGCAAACTTCTATATAAACCGTCTCACCTAAGGATTCCAACGCCTCATCTGTCAGGTACACAGCAGCATAACGGGAGCCGTAATCATCCGGAGCTGTAAAATGGTCATAACGGACCGGCTCGGTAAGAGCAGCTATAGAAAGATGCTCCGCCTCCGGCTCATTCCGCCAAACAGGCACCCTACGCCCTAAAAGTTCCTTACCATGCCAAGGTGCATCCTGATAAACATCGGCAATATTCACAGATAAGACCATGCCGGACGGTGTCAGTGCCTCAGCAAGGCTTTCACTACCCGAACCGTCTATATTGCGGTAACGGAATACATTAAAATACTCCGGAGTTATCCATCGTTTCAAACTACGTACCGGGACTGTATCCAGATAAAATGAAAAACTGTTTGCACCGTCATTATAAGGTATACAGTTTTGCGAGAGGCTGACTGCTTCCACATCCGGACGATGCGCAAGCCTGTTTACAATTTCATGCAAATCGGCAACATCTTCTTTCATAGTACGGCCAGGCTGATAAGCAGCCGCCTTCGAAGTCATCCGCTCAAAACGAAGAACATACGTATTTTCTATATCAAAGCCCATCGGCAAATTATAGATGCTCAACGTGACATATACCACATCCACAATATACCATAATATGACAAACACCACAAAAAGTTCCATCCACAGAAACGCATTGCTGCGGCGCTCGTTCCATATCTGTTTCAATAAATTCCTGTTCATGATCTAACGTTGGTTTAAAGCGTCCGTAATATTCATGCGCGATGCCCTCCAGGCAGGGATGCACGCTGACAGCAAATTCAAGAGCAGGCAGAAAATGAATGCGGCCAAGAATATCCAGGGACTGAACAACATATCTGCCGAAAGACTGGTTTCTCCTATTTGGGCACGGTTCTCGCTATTGGAAAATAAGAAATCATTCAATAAAAAAGTACATGCATAACTGAAAAGCATTCCTACTGCTCCGGCTATGAGCGTCAATAATAAATTTTCATAAAACACTTGCCTCAACAAGACATTGGCAGTAGCACCAAATGCCTTCCTCACCCCTATTTCCGACATACGCTTCCGCATACGGGACAAAGTCATGCTACTCAAATTTATAGCCGGTACCAGCAATAAAATAACAATCACCAACAGGTAGTGCAAATAAGCTTCCTTCGCCTGTAACTCTCTTCCCCAGTGACGAAAGATAAAAGAGAAACGATCATCGGGTTGTCCACGATAAAAAATTTCGGAATCCTGCAATCCGTCATTGAATTTCTGACGCAGGCGTTCCGCCTCTTCTCTGATGGCAGGAAAATCTTTCTCCGAATGTGCCAGAATGACCACACGAAAAGTTCCCATCGCATTGTCATACCAGCACTTCCTGGCTATTTCTGTTGAATTGAAAGGTATCCAAATCTGTGCATAAGAAGAAACAGCCAGTTTGGATACATCTTTCACAACACCCACTACCGTATAATCGGCCAAGTTGAGTTGGACCGTACGTCCTACCGCTTCTACCGTACCAAACAAATTCCGGGCCACAGAAGCACTAAGTACAACCTTAGGAAGTCCGCTTTCACTATCGGCAGCCGTAAACGGCTTTCCGGCAATAAAATCAAAAGAGAACACTTTCCAAAAGGTATCGTCAGTTTCAAGGTTATCCACTGTCATCATTTTTCCAGCAGGTACAGAAATACGCATCCTGCCTCCTGTAGACACTATAGTTACCGCCTCAGGAACAGTAAGTGCCTTAAAACACTCTTTAGCCACTGTGAGTGACATACAGCCGTTTGATGAATTATCACTGGTATCTCCTTTCTGATGAATAGACATCGCTTTCATATAAAGAGAACGTGAACGGTTCACCTCGGGCACACAATCCGTAATGCGTACTTCCAACACCAGGACAATGACCATGATCATACAAATAGCCAATGCCGTTCCTATGATAGAAACCAAGCTGATGAGCCTATTCTCACGAAGTTGGTAAAAAGCCTGTTTAATATATAGTTTTATCATGTTTGTGCTATGCTCTAAAACCTTTTAACAAAAAAGAGATTACTCATTATGCAATGCTTCCGCCGGCTGAACTTTCATAGCCTTACGTGCGGGAATCCAAATGCCTACTACAATCATCAATGCAATCAAAATAAAGGAAATAAGAACTGTTATTATGAAACGTCCACCTTCAATAGTAGTGCCATTCATCCAAGCATTCAATTCACTATTTGCCAGATTCCAATCAATAAAAATCGCAGGAATTGTGGCCACCGCCAATAATATCAATCCCTCTGCCAACTGACGGACAAAGATACTATGATCTGTTCCACCCAATGATTTCATCAATGCAATCTCACCACGTCGTTGCTGAGTACGGAACCAGAAAGTACCTAGCAATCCCAAGAATATATTCAACAACAAGAAACCCATTCCGAAAAGGTAACTGTTCCAGGCATTCGTATGTGACTGCTGAAAGTTACGACGGATATCGGTAAAAGAACGCACATCCGCGATAAACACATTGCCCACGCGATACAGTTTCTCACTATCCGCTTTCAAACGGGCTATAAAATCGCGATCTTGATCCTCTTTTACGCGTACACAAAGCTCCGTGCCCAAATCATACCATTCTTCCGGCATAGGAGCCACCATGCAGTAACTGTTCCATGCCTCAAAATAATCCCCATAACGCACAACCTGCAAAGAAGCTGCTAAATTATATGTATTCGTTGTATCCCCGAACAAATAAAATTGTTTGTCTACCAATGAAGTCAAATCACATCCATAGCGCCGTTTATAAAGATTATCTGAAGCTAAGAAATTCTTCGGATGTTTCAGCATCTCAGCCAGTTGTTCAGGGGTCTCCCCACGGGTGCCACGATAACGGAACACACGGACAAAATCGGGAGACACCAATCTGCGTATAGTCCATCCCGGCGAACGTAATGTATCATACACCACTGACGCACTGCTGTTACTGCCATTATACGGGTAAGAATTTTGTCCTAATCCGGCTGCCTCTATATCCGGTCTATGCTGAAGACGACTTAGAAGTTCCTTGATATCCTGCCGCTTTTCCTCGTCTGTCTGATTGGGAATAAAGTCTGGACTTTTGTCCGTAAGACGTCCCATTTGCACCAAATAGCAATGAGAAATATCAAATCCCCGTGGTTCATTATAAATTGAGGTCTGCACATACATATAGTCCACAATATACCATAAAACGACACTTACCAACAATAATTCGGTGACAAGCCAAAGATTAGACCGCCATTCATTTTTTATCTGAGTAAATAGTTTCTTATTCATCTTGATTCTTTACTTTTAATTCGTTATCACCTTAGTGAATCCTTCCTCCCAGTGCATTGACAATGCTAGTCCTTGAAGCCCTCCAAGCAGGAATGCCGCTACTCAGCAAATTCAAAACAAAGCAAAACAACAACGCATAAAGGAAAGTGGAAGGGTGCAATAAAATACTGGAATCAACTGTAGGGGCATTCAATGTCGCACTATAAGGCTGTGCAAACAGGATATCGGTACCTAAATAAGCCATAACAATACTGATAAACAAACCTACGGCACCAGCCAACAAAGTCACGACCAGGTTTTCCATGATTATTTGTCCAACCATTTCCATGCGGGTGCTCCCAAAAGCACGGCGTACTCCTATTTCCGCCACACGTTGGCGCAACCGGCTTTGCGTCATACTGCTCAGATTTATAGCAGGTACTAACAACAGAATGATAAAAATGATAGCACGTTCACGACGAGCCGACTTCAAATCCGGCTCCAAGTTAGCTGCAAATGAAATAGACTGAGTTTCCTGATCGTATGGCCGGTTACGGTCTATCAACGTATACCCCTGATCGGCAAGAATAGAATTATACTCACTCATACGCCGCTTGGCTTCAGCACGGATTTCTCCAAAATCATCATGGCTTCGAGCCAAAATAGTGACACTCATCATCCCCATGTGCTGGTCACTCCACGTATCACTAGGCAAATCCGTCGAAGTAAAGGGAATCCATACTTGGCCATAAGAAGCATCGGCAAGAGTAGATACATCTTTCACTACCCCTACCACACGATAGGGAGCATGATTCAACAAAAACTCTTTGCCCGCAGATTCTGTGGAACCAAACAAAGCCCGCGATATGCTCTCAGTAATCACAGCCACAGGAGTGCCCGCATTGAAAGTAGCTTCATCGTATGGTTTTCCATTCACAAAACGAAAATCGAACACTTTAAAAAAAGTATCATCCGTTTCCCGCACATCCGCTCCAATAGCCGGCATAGCGGGTAATGAAACAGGAGTCGATACCGGCATACTGCAATAAATAGTGACAGCTTCAGGGGTTTTCAATGATTTATATACCTCACGCGCCGTCCGCACGCTCATCGGTCCGTTACTTGTTCCGTCCCCCCAATCCTTATGACTTATGCTCATATAATGCACATGCAGAAAACGATTCCGGTTTGACTCGGGAGAAAAAGGAGCGACCTTCACTTGTTGTAGCATCACTACCAACATAATAAGGAAAATGCTAAGAGCAGTTCCTGCAATGCTGATGACACTGATAAGCGGATGCTGGCGAAGTTGCGCCAAAGCTTGCTTAAAATACTGTTTAATCATCTCTGTTATTTCTTAATAAATTCCTTTTCATAGTAATCAGTAGTTATTGCACCTGACGCCCATCAAAGAAACGAATGGTTCTGGAAGTCTGTTTGGCTTGTTCTTCATTATGGGTTACCATCACAATGGTCCGTCCATCCTCTTTATTTAATTTATGCAACAATTCCATGACCTCTGCACCCATCTTTGAGTCCAGATTACCGGTAGGCTCATCCGCAAGAATAATTTCAGGATTACCCACAATAGCACGGGCTATCGCTACACGCTGGCACTGTCCTCCGGAAAGCTGTGTGGGCATGTGCCGCATACGATGACTTAAACCGACACGATCCAACACTTCTTTTGCCAGACGGGTACGCTCCTTGGCAGCCATCTTTCTATAGAGCAAAGGCAACTCCACATTGTCAATCACATTCAGCGAATTAATCAGGTGGAACGACTGGAATACAAAGCCCAAGGTCTTGTTACGGAAAGCAGCCAGTTCCTTGTCCTTCATGCTTTCTACAGACGTGCCGTTTATTTCAATCTTTCCACTGCTGGGAGCGTCCAGCAGCCCCATAATATTCAGCAAGGTAGACTTGCCGCAACCGGAAGGACCCATAATGCTGACAAACTCCCCTTTAGCCACATCCAAATTTACATTTTCCAGCGCTAATGTTTCAATCTCATTCGTACGGTAGATTTTATTGATACCGGTTAATTTAATCATTGCCATATTTTTTTCTTATTTAAATTGTTAATCTTATACACTTTCTATTTTCATGAATCAAAAGACATTCCAAAGCTATAATCATTTAATATTCAACGAATTTTAATTCTACATACTGTCCGATAACAGACGGTGTGACCGTTTTTACCGGACTAATACGACTGATGCTGTATGCCGGAAAAAAATGTCAACAAGCACTATGAATAATATAAAAAGGTAAACGATCAAAAAAACGACATAGCCTAAGAACAAATTAAATTATGTTCGGGAAATGAGTGAAAAGGATGAAAAAACACTTCATTTCCCGTAACAATCAATGTATTAATTAAGAGAGAGTTTTATCTTGTTGTTTATGTCATAGCTGCTTCTTATTTCAACTTCAGCTTATTCTTGTTTTTGTAACTGCTCATATCGCTGACAACCACCTTGTCACCCGGTTTCAACCCCGATATGACTTCCACATATTCAAAATTACTATCACCCAATTGAACCTTACGCTTTACTATTTCATCCTTACTATCCTGAACAAATAATTCATACTCACCGCGACCGACATAGTAAGAAGCATTCGCCAATCTTAAAACCCCTTCTTTCACGGCATTCATTACATACACATCTGTCTTCAAGCCGGAACGCAATCGCTTGTTATTATCTTCATTCAGTTGTACAATAAACGAAATCACCCCATTCTTACTCAACGGTGTCACACTACTTACCGTTCCTTCCAGTTTCTCATTGCCAATCTTGACTATGGCACGTCCACCTGCTGCCACACGGTCACCGTATGTATCAGCTATTTCACCTTCCACTTTAAAATGGCTCAAATCAGAAATGATAGCTACCTGGCTGCCTTCCGCTACCTGCGCACCTACCTGATTATTTATATAGGTAAGAATCGCTTTACGCGGTGAACGAATTTGAGCGTCATCCAATGTACGTTTCATTTCAGCAAGACTCTTTGAGAAAATATTGAATTCCAATTCCTTCACTTTCAAATCAGCCTCTTTTACTTTCGATTCATTCGCGTATTGCTGACGGAGCTGTTCCAATTCCAATTTTCCGGTATTAAAGTTCAGTTCAGCCTGACGAACCTTGTCCGTTGTTCCAGAGCCCAAACTATCCAAATAACGTTCGTTACGAAGTTCCACCTCCATACGGTTCAATTTCATGGCGGAAATTTTCACTTGCATCGATAAATCACTCAGATACGTATTATTATTCACTTTCAACTGCTCTAACTGATAACGTTTCATCTGTTCTTCATCCAGTAATTTCTTGTATTCGGTTTCCGTACTCTGCAAATCAAGTTTCAAAATCGGCGTACCTACATCCACACTGTCTCCTCCCTTACGGTAAACTTCCACGATACGAGTATTAATAGGTGAATTGATAATCTCTTCAAAAGCCGGAACAACCTTACCGGAAGCACTGACACTTACTTCAATAGTTCCATTGTCCACTTCTGAAAACACCAAATCTTTCCTATTGACGCTGCTTCGCATAAACGAAATCAATACAGCTATACATACCACTGCCGCCACACCTATTGCACCATATTTAATGAACTTCTTTTTGCGCTCCTTATCACGCACTTCTTTAGGAATTTCTCTGTCCATAACTTATTGTAATTTTATTATTATCATTTTTGTGCTAAAGAATAAACAACATCCGTGCCAAGGAAACAACTTATTGATAATCAACAACAAATAAAGCGTACAGGGTGTCCGATATCGGACACCCTGTACGCTTTTAAACATCAGTTACCGTACAATAATGATTAACGCAAACGCAATATATCACCTACTTTAGGAGAAGGGTCTTCCGGTTTCATCTTATTCATCTTATATAAATTTTTCAGACGAATACCATATTTTTGGGAAATGGAATACATAGATTCTCCCCCACGGACAACATGAACTATGTGTTCCTTATCCGCACGACGATGCTTTTTATCCAAATAAATAATATCTCCTGGCTTCAATACATATCCCTTATAAAGATCATTGTATTTCCTCAACTTGCGTTGACTGATATCAAATTCTTTAGAAAGTTTTTTAAATGTATCCCCCGGACGTACCACAATATAGAGTAAATCATTAGCCAAATAAGGCTGATGCGGGTTTGGGAATTCCTTCATCCACTTTATACCATCCTTGGTATCATACTTATGTAATTCATATAATTCAATGATATCAATTAAACGATATGCATAGCGAGGGTCAGTAGCATATCCCGCTTTCTTCAGCCCATGCGCCCATCCTTTATAATCGGTGATTTTTAATTTAAAAAGAGATGCATAACGTGAACGTCCTTTTAAAAATTTAGAATGATCTTCATATGAATCACGAGGGTGCTTATAGGCACGAAAACATTCATTACGGACATCATCATCATGCCGTACAGTACGACCAGTCCAGTCACCACCACATTTTATACCGAAATGATTATTGGATTTACGAGCCAGTGTACTTTTTCCCGCTCCTGATTCCAATAATCCTTGAGCCAAAGTGATGCTGGCAGGAATACGATACCGTTTCATCTCATCGATAGCGAGATCTTTATACTTATGAATATATTCCTCATACTGCCGGTTACGGGTTTGCGCTTGCACTGTAAAATTACATAGACAACAAAACAACCCGATTAATATAAATTTCAACGTATGTTTCATCATATAAAACTGTTTCAAAATCGCGACTATACTTTTTCCGCTATATATAGTTGCAAACTTACCATTTTTATCCGGCTGTATGCAATCTTTTTAAATTAATTACGAATTTCATTCGAATTCCAAAAGTCCAAAGAAATCCGGACGATGAAAATCCGGCTTCTCTATTTTAATAGGATTCCATGATAAGAAATGAGGCTTTTGCAATTCATCTCCACATTTATAAAAATTAGCCCGTATGCTCATTCCATCCAGCCCGGTAATGGCATGCTTAAAAAATACCTTATACGGAATCAGCAAAGCCACCTCCCAAGTACATTCTCCTATCTTTTCTTCAAAAGTTTCTCTGCCCAAGCTAGCCCAACGCTTCACCTGATCCGTTATTTCAGAAGGAGCCATTTCACGATTATTACGCTCCGAACCTGCTGCTAAAAGAATCGTAGCGATACAGTTACATTCCAAATTATAATAAATGCCATCTCCCGCAGGAATAGAGAAAAATTCCACACAGGAATCTGTCCAAACACTACCGTTATCTTCACCGTATTTGGCACGAACACTGTCTTCTACTACTTTATAATGGACTAATATAGCATCATTTGTATAGGCTATACGAAAAGAGACTTGAGGTTGATAAGGATATTCTTTCCAGTTCACTATATCAATAGGATGATACGTAATGTTCTCATTATCAAACAAGGTCGGTATTTGTTGTGCATCTTGAACTTTACCACTTAATTTCTTTACTTTCATCGTATTGTTTTTATTAGTTAAATAGCTACTATTAGCTTCACAAAAATATATACTTCCACTGAGAAAACAAAATAGTGGCTACCATAAACAGCAGCCACTAAAAGAATAAAGCTATAAAGACAATGAAAGCACAATTTTTACATTTTCATCCATATTTATTTCTTCACATCGCCCTGTGGCATATGTCTTCTCCCATCATGCTGTTTTTTCATTCCTTGTCTTTTTCTCATCTCTTTACGGAATTTATCGCCATTGTGTTTCTCCATATTATACATTTTCTGAATTTGTTTAGGAGAAAGAAATTTCCGGAACTCATTATAATACTTCTCACGAACATCCAGTATCTTTCTACTCTGCGCGAAACGTGCCTTGATAGCCTGCTCCACTTCAGCATCTGTAGGAAGCGGTTTGGGGGTCTGTTTATCTGCAGCCGTTCTATTTGCAATATTTCGACAGGCTCCCATATGACGAGTAGCCCGCATTTCTTCCATGTATTGTTTATACACCGGAATAAATTTAGCAGTCGTTGCGTCATCCAATGCCAATCCTTTTATAATTTGATTGCACTGTATTTCCAGCATCTGCTCTTTATTAAACTGCCTTCTTTCAGATTTAGCTCCTTTCTTTTCTTGTGCAAAAAGTGTTACCTGACTTCCCATAACAATGGCTGCCAACATCATTAAAAAAAATTTTGTTCTCATCATTTTTTTGTTTTTAGTGATTAATCAATTTATAAATATATCATTTTCAGATAATTCCACCCATCCTGCTAATTCCTCATCAGACATAGATTCTATATAACGATCCAAAGTATCTGAATAAGAAGAGTCTAAATCCGTAGAAACAATAAGTGAAGGAGAAGGCAACTCCTCTGCCACAGGTTGGGATATCGGAAAGAAAAGAACTCCCAACATGACAGCCGCAATAGCTAAAGCAGCCCCAATAATCAATTTTATTCTATGCTGCCTATTAAACCTCTCAGCCTGTGTACGCTCCAATACTTGCTTCTGCATTTTTCCGAAAAAGCCATCAGGGGTACGATAAGGCATCCGCTTCCCAATATTCTTAAAATCAAACTCCTTTTCCATCCTGTCTTTAATTATTTATCATGTACTCTTTTATCTTCTCTTTTGCATAATGATAATTCACTTTCAACGTATCCACTTTCGTGTCCGTAATCCTGCTAATTTCCTCATATTCCAGTTCATCATAATAACGAAGATTGAAAACTACCCGCTGCTTTTCAGGAAGCATCAAAATAGCCTGCTGAAATTTCACCGCCATTTCGTTCTCATAATCCACATAATCTGACGCCATCAACTTATTCATTAACTCTTCCTGAACTTCTTCCGCCGAAACAGCTTGTTCCTTACGCATATTCAGAAAACGGAGACACTCATTGGTCGCTATCCGGTAAATCCATGTCCCCAATGAACTTTCCTCCCTAAACTGAGGAAGATGGCGAAAGACGCGAATAAAGACTTCCTGCAGAATATCCTCTGCATCCTCATGTGATACAACCAATCTCCGGATATGCCAATATATGGGCTGTTGAAAAAAATCTATCAACAGTTTAAATCCCCGTTCCGGGTTGGAAGCCCATACTTCCCTAATTTTATCTTCGTTTATCATCTATTCGTCAAAAGTTTATAGGTTAGAACCACCCGAGAACAAGAAGTTAAAAGTGAAAATGAAGTTTTTACATTAATTATAGATGAAGTTAAAATAATCAATCACATTTCCTACAAGAGAAAAATACAACCAATCTTCCGGAATATGAATTTAAAGAATTCAAACTCAATCTTCCTATCAATAAATTTCAGTTCTTAGAAGAATTACCATATAAACAGTAGGGAAATCCCTAAAAATAAATAGGGGAAAAGATAGAAGAATATACCTTTTCCCAACTTATCTTTGTTACAAACAAAAAAACAAAAAAATGAGAAGATTGAAACAAACATTATTAGCGTTAACCATTTGTACTTTAGTCATCAGTTGCAGTTTGACTACTAGTAGCACTATTATGAAAGTACAGAGAGGGATGTCCCAAGAAGAAGTCAGCCATTTACTTGGGAAACCCGATTTCCGTAGATTCGACAACGGCTCGGAACAATGGGAATATACCAAGACCAATATGTCCACAGCTGCAAACACGGTAATTATTATCGATTTTGTAGACGGAATGGTAACAAACATGGATTCTTTTGAGTCCAACATTACTCCGCCTCCAGTTGCAGTGTGTCCGCCAAATGAAATCATTACGGTAGTTCCACCCAGCCACCCTGATCATTCTGGCCCGCACAGACCAAAACACAAAGCCATGAATCCACATGATTTTGAAAACCTCTATAAAAAAGTAAAAAACAAAGCATTTAAGGACGACCAAATGGAATTATTATCTGTAGGAGTTGTAAACAACTACTTCACCTGTAAACAAACTGCCCGACTCATGTCCATATTTACATGGGACGATGAAAAAATGAAAGTATTAAGAATGGTTTCCAACCGCATTGTAGACCGTGAAAATGGAAAAGAAATCATCAAGACACTGGATTCTTTATTTAAACAAGATGATGCACGTAAAATATTGGGAATCACTAACCAATGGTAATTCAACCTAAACAACACACAAAAACATAAATATATGAGAAAATTCAAACAACTATTATTGCTTGTTATCAGTATAACACTTGTCAGCTGTCATACCACAGGAAGTATCAAACAGAAAGCATGGAAAGTACAGCAGGGAATGACAACAGAAGAAATAGGCCAACTTCTTGGAAAACCCGATTTCCGACGTTTCGATGGTTCTTTGGAACAATGGGAATATCAGAGCGGAGGAATTGCAACGTCTTGCAAATTTCTAATTATCGAATTTCGAAACGGAAAGGTAACAAGCATGGATTCCTACAATGAAATAGCTAAAGAGACTTCAGTAGGAGACCTATATTCCAGCAAAATATCCCTCGATACCGTTGGTTCAATAGACGATAACGAATTTGAAAAGATATACAATGAAACAAAAAATTCCGTATTCAAAGATTCAACTCTGGAAAAAGCCATTATAAATAAAAAATTAAGTTGCGCACAATGCCTTAAACTTATGTCACTTTATACTTTTGATAATGACAAGTTAAAAATGTTACAAGTACTGAAAGACCATATAGCTGACACAACAAATTACGATAATATTGTCAACTCACTAGATTTCATTTCAAGTAAAAACAAGGCCAAAGAGATATTAGGAATACCCTAATACAGTAAAAGCAGATGTACCTGTTGCAATAAACCTAAAAAATATTGCAACAGGCACATCTGCTTTACCTCAATCTTCTATTCTGACAGCTGTGCCGCTTGCGGTTACCATCAGCATACTACCGCTGTCCCCCACAGTTTCATAATCCAAATCCACCCCAACTACAGCATTAGCTCCCAATAAAGCAGCCTGATCCTGCATTTCTCGTAACGCAGTATCTTTAGCCTGTCGAAGTACTTCTTCATAAGAACCGGAACGACCGCCTACAATGTCACGAATACTAGCAAAAAAATCACGAAACAGATTAGCACCGATAATAGTTTCACCTGTTACAATGCCATAATATTTAGTTATACGTTTTCCTTCGATAGTAGGTGTTGTTGTTGCTAACATAATCTTTCTCTTTTTTAATTATATATTCATTAGACGCACAAATAAAAAAAAAAGTTGCAACTTTCTCCTTTTTTTATCGGTAACTATATTATTCTTCTCACATTCAACTCCGACAAGCAATAAGAAAACAAATAAATTTAAAACCAGATTTTAGAAAAGAAACATTGGGAGATTAAAAACAAAACATTACATTTGCAAGAAAACAAAGAGGAACGTATCATGAAACAAATCAAACTGGAAATAAACATAGAGGCTTGCCATTATGACGAACTAACAGAGAAGGACCGCAAACTGATAGACGCCGCGTGTGAAGCAACGAAAAGAAGCTATGCTCCTTACTCACATTTTGCTGTTGGAGCCGCCGCACTGTTGGAAAATGATATCGTCATTACCGGAACCAATCAAGAAAATGCAGCCTACCCATCTGGTCTTTGTGCAGAACGTACCACTTTGTTTTATGCCAATTCTCAATATCCGGATCAAGCAGTAAAAACACTCGCCATTGCTGCCCGCACAGAAAATGGTTTTCTTGACACACCTATTCCTCCTTGCGGAGCCTGTCGGCAAGTATTATTAGAAACTGAAAAACGATATGGAAAACCTATGCGGATACTGCTTTATAGTAAGACTGATATTTATATATTAGAAAACGTAAGCGGACTTTTACCTTTATCGTTTGATGGAAATTATCTGAAATGATACCTACCATCCGTCTGCACAGCCAACAGTTAATAAATCCGGTTTTCAATAATCCGAAAGATCTTGTATCATGGATGGGAGGCATTCAAGCGCAAGATTACACCATGTCCAAATGGGCTATTGGTATCCGGCTAAAGGCAGGAAATCTGCAAACAGTCAATGAGGCACTGGCAAAAGGAGATATATTGCGCATTCATGTCATGCGTCCTACTTGGCATTATGTAGCTGCAGAAGATATACGCTGGATGCTGAAGCTTTCATCCCGACGCATCATTACTGCCAATGACTCTTTTGCCAAGTCCAGAGGACAAGACATTTCAGTTGACATTTACAACAAAGCAAACCGATTATTGGAAAAGGCACTAGCAGGACACAATCATCTGACCAAGCAAGAAATTGACAACATATTTAAAGAAGGAGGGCTGGAAACCAATGAAAGATTATCCAACCGTTTCCTGATTCACGCTGAAGCTGAAGGACTTATTTGCAGCGGAGCAGATAAAAATAATAAAATCACCTTCGCACTTTTGGATGAGCGTGTTCCTCCAATACAAGAATTACATAAAGAAGAGGCGCTAGCTATCTTGGCACGCAAGTATTTTAGAAGCCACTCTCCTGCCAGTCTGAAAGACTTTGTATGGTGGTCCGGACTTTCGGTAACGGAAGCTAGACAAGGTATAGCCGCCATTGAACAAGAATTGCTTACTGACCGTTTCCTAGCACAAAAATTATATGTTCATCAGTCTTATAAAGAAGAAAAAACAACCGACATATTGCATATTCTTCCTTCATACGATGAATACCTAATCAGCTACAAAGACCGTACTGATGTATTGAACAAAGAATACCAACACAAAGCATTCAATTCTTTCGGGATATTCCGTCCGGTTATTCTGTACAACGGGCAAATAGTTGGAAATTGGAATAAAGTCATACAAAAACAAACAACACATATAGAAATGAACTGGTTCAAGAAAAATACAAAGATCAAAAGAGAATTACTTTCCCTAGCGGAGAGAAAATACCTTACTTTTTTCTCCGAACTGTAAGAAAATTGTAAATGGATT
Source organism: uncultured Phocaeicola sp. (assembly GCA_948956705.1). The sequence goes on along the minus strand of CARCZS010000001.1, from coordinate 142,290 downwards.
ATTTCTGCGTCATCACATTTTAAAAATAATCCATTACATTTACATTATTCAGTATTGCAATATAAAACTCTCAGCCACTTTCAAGAAACGTTCATGACCTTTTTCATTCAAATGTGCAGTATCTGTATTATTCTTGCTGTTCTGAAAATATATTTTTCTAAAATGATCATTACTTGCATAAATTCCTCCTTTTCGGGCGCTGTCAAAAATAGGAATACTATAATTTCCACAAACCTCAATCATAGCATCCACCACTTTCTCAGCATCACTTCCTGCAAAATTTTTACAGTTCCATCGGGTAAAGAAAAAAATCTTAGCTGTGGGATACTTTTCAATAAGCCCTTCACACAGCATTGCCAGCCTCTCTTTAAATACATCAATACCGCCAATTGAATCCAATTTAAAACCATCATTGTGCCCACCCACAACAATAACATAATCCAAATCATCCGGCATTTCCTTATATCTTACATACATCGCTTCCCCCCAACGCGGGCTACTATAAGCAATGCTGCTGCCGTTCTTGCCATAATTTAAATATTCCATACCATGTTTCTCGGCAAATTTATAATGCCAGGTATTCTTAACAGGTTCCTTATGATTCTTCACATAACTATCTCCAATAATTCCCAAACGTTTTCCTTTCAATTCATCAGTCCTGACGGTAACTCCTTTAATAATTTGTTCCAACTGCTTATATACCTGTTGTCCCAAATACTCTGCCGAATGAGCCGTGAAATGAAGTCTGTCATTTAACAATTCCGCGCCTGACATATCTATCAGGTGCATGTTCGGATCTTCAGCAGCCAATTGCTTCATCGCATTCTCCACTTCTCTGCTGAAATATTTATTACTTCGGGCAACAGTACCAAAAATAAAAGGCAAACGAGAATAATCCTTTCCGGTTTTTTCTGTCAGATGCATACGCACATAAGCCACCATTGTCTTCAAGTTACGGTAATAATCTTTACTTTTAGCATAATCACTTTCCCCCTGATGCCAAAGAAATGCATCTATCTGATAGCCATCCTTCAGGCGGGAAAGAGTCTTGTCTATACACATGTCTATCTCTTGAATGAAAGAAAGCAACAAGGAGTTTCCTCCATCAGAAGTTGGCTTAGCCTGTGCCAGCCATTCAGGCGCCGCAGACCAAAAACGTCCCTTGGAAGCATTATAATCAGGTGCTATGGAAGTTCCGCCAACAGCCCATTTCACCACATAAAATTTCTCCTGCAACAACTGCTCCAACCAATAATATGTCACTGCATCAAAAGCCCACATATTATTTTTTCCGCTACGTTTGGCACGAGGCCAGAAAGGAATAAATTCTCCCTTTCCGTCATTCTGAGCTATCTGACAATAACGGTAGGCACCTTCGGCATACGTCAGTGTATCCGTAGCCAATGCTTTAATATATGCCGGCAAATCTTCATTAGGAGTTCGTCCATCGGTATTAGACTGTCCGGCAGTTATAATCACATGTACAGGATTGGAAGCCATCGTATTCAAGCCAACAGCTGCAAAAATCAAAATCAAAATTAAGTTTTTCATAAGTATCATTTCATGTTTTTAATGGACACAAAAATAATCCTAATTCTAATATAACGACATGGATTATCGTCCATTATCATAGATTTTTTGAACTCATTATGGTTCATACAGAATGAGAATTGCGGCTAAACCATAAAAAAAGAGCCACAGGAACAATGGCTCCCAATGACTCTTTCTTTTTCAGCTCATATTTATAATTTAATTATCTCCATACATACGCGCACGCATTTCTTTAATATGATCAGAAGTGATGTATTCATCGTATTCCATCATCTTGTCAATGATACCATTCGGGGTCAATTCAATAATACGGTTCGCCACCGTTTCAATAAATTCGTGGTCGTGGGAAGAGAACAGCACATTTCCCTTATAAGTCTTCAGATTATTATTGAAAGCCTGAATTGATTCCAAGTCCAAATGGTTGGTTGGAGTATCCAAAATCAGACAGTTCGCATTACGCAACTGCATACGGGCAATCATACAACGCATCTTCTCACCTCCGGAAAGCACATTCACTTTCTTCAATACTTCCTCTCCGGAAAACAACATACGCCCCAAGAAACCTTTCATATAGACTTCGTTACCTTCGCCAAACTGGCTCAGCCAATCTACCAAATTCAAATCACTTTCAAAGAAATCCGTATTATCCAAAGGCAAATAAGCTGTAGTAATAGTAACGCCCCACGCGAATTTACCAGCCTGCGGAGTACGATTTCCATTGATTATTTCAAAAAAAGCAGTCATGGCACGCGGATCACGGCTCAAAAAGACAATCTTATCTCCTTTTTCTACATTAAAATTCACATCATTGAACAATACCATACCGTCTTCAGTTTCCGCACGCAAGCCGGATACTTCCAAAATCTGATTGCCCGGTTCACGATCCGGAGTAAAGATGATACCGGGATATTTACGGGACGACGGCTTAATTTCATCTACATTCAGTTTTTCCAACATCTTCTTTCGGCTGGTTGTCTGCTTGCTCTTAGCCACATTGGCACTAAAACGACGGATAAATTCTTCCAACTCTTTCTTCTTCTCTTCAGCTTTAGCCTTCTGGTTCTGCTGCTGGCGAAGTGCCAACTGACTTGATTCATACCAGAAGCTATAGTTACCGGCAAACATATTCACTTTACCGAAATCAATATCTACAGTATGAGTACAAACAGAGTCCAAAAAGTGACGGTCATGACTTACCACCAACACCGTGTGCTCGAAATTAGAAAGATATTCCTCCAACCAAGTCACCGTATCCATATCCAAATCATTGGTAGGTTCATCCAACAACAAGTTATCAGGATTACCGTAAAGTGCCTGCGCCAACATGACACGCACCTTTTCCTTACCGCTCAGTTCCCCCATCAACATATAGTGCTTGTCTTCCTTTATGCCCAATCCGCTCAACAAAGAAGCAGCATCACTCTCGGCATTCCAACCATCCAGTTCGGCAAACTTCTCTTCCAATTCAGAAACTTTCAAGCCATCTTCATCTGTAAAATCAGTTTTCGCATACAGTTCTTCACGCTGTTTCATAATGTTCCACAACACAGTATGTCCCATCATAACCGTATCCATGACTGTATATTCATCCCACTTAAAGTGATCCTGGCTCAATACAGACAGACGTTCGCCCGGTCCTAATACCACTGAGCCCTTAGTCGGTTCCAGCTCACCTGAAATTGCTTTCAAGAAAGTAGATTTTCCGGCGCCGTTCGCACCGATAACCCCGTAAATATTACCATTGGTAAACTTCATATTTACGTCATTATACAACACTCTTTTACCAAATTGAATGGCCAAGTTCGAAACTGTAATCATCCTAATATACCTTATTTATATAATTATTCTATTTTGGAATTGCAAAGGTAGGCATTTTAATTCAGAAAAGTATGCCAGTGTGGCAGAAATTCCGTACTTTTGCAAAATTATTACTCTAAGAAAACAACTAGGCACGAAATTTGTTAGCAGTAAATTAACCTAAAAGACCTGACTGTTATGAGTAAAAATAAGAAAAACAAAAAGTTTAATAAGAATATGAACCCAACAGAGAAGAACCAACCTCAAGACGAGGAAGTTTTGAAAAATCAGGAAGCGGCAGAAGCTGCCATTGATGAAGAAACTCAGAAAGAAGCAACAGAAGAACTGAACGCTGAAGAAAAGGTGAACAAGGAATTGGCGGAAGCTCAGAAAACAATAGAAGAGCAGCATGACAAATACCTGCGTCTTTCAGCCGAATTTGACAATTACCGTAAACGCACCATGAAAGAGAAGGCCGAATTGATTAAAAATGGTGGAGAAAAGGCCATTACTGCCATTCTTCCTATTTTGGATGACTTGGAGCGTGCAGTAAAGACTTCAGAAACTTCGGATGATGTAAAAGCAATGCGTGAAGGAATTGAGTTGATCTACAACAAATTCCTGAAAGTATTGAACCAGGAAGGACTTCAGAAAATAGAGACTGACGGTGAGAACTTTGATACCGATTATCACGAAGCAATTGCATTAGTTCCAGCTCCTTCCGAAGAGAAGAAAGGAAAAATATTGGACTGTGTACAAACCGGTTATAAGCTGAATGACAAAGTAATACGCCACGCCAAAGTAGTTGTGGCTCAATAAACAGTATCATAAAACGACATGGCAAAAAGAGACTATTACGAAGTTCTGGAGGTGGACAAAACAGCCACCCTTGATGTTATAAAAAAAGCATACCGCAAAAAAGCAATACAATATCATCCGGACAAGAATCCGGGAGATAAAGAAGCGGAAGAAAAATTCAAGGAAGCTGCCGAAGCTTATGATGTGTTGAGCAACCCGGATAAACGCGCCCGTTACGACCAATTCGGACATGCAGGAATGAGTGGAGCTGCCGGTGGCGGTTTTGAAGGATTCGGACAAGGTATGTCCATGGATGATATTTTCTCTATGTTCGGTGACATCTTCGGTGGACATGGAGGAGGTTTCGGAGGCTTTGGAGGTTTCGGTGGTGGCGGACGTTCCGCACAACGCAAGTTCCGTGGTTCAGACCTCCGTGTAAAAGTAAAACTGAACTTAAAAGAGATTTCTACGGGAGTAGAAAAGAAATTCAAACTGAAAAAGTACGTAACATGTGACCATTGCCATGGTTCAGGAGCCGAAGGAGAAGGAGGAACGGAAACGTGTCCCACTTGTCATGGAACAGGAAGTATCACCCGCACCCAACAAAGCATTTTTGGAATGGTGCAATCACAAAGCGTATGTCCACAATGTAACGGAGAAGGGAAAATAATTAAGAACAAATGTAAAGCTTGTGCAGGAGAAGGTATTGTATACGGAGAAGAAGTCGTGGAAGTGAAAATTCCTGCCGGTGTGGCTGAAGGAATGCAACTTTCTGTCAATGGGAAAGGAAATGCGGGCAAACATAACGGTGTTCCCGGTGATTTGCTTGTTGTCATAGAAGAAGAATCCCATCCAGACCTAATACGCGATGAAAATGATTTGATTTACAATCTGTTACTAAGCGTTCCGACTGCTGCTTTAGGAGGCACTGTAGAAATACCAACTATTGATAGCAAAGTAAAAGTAAAAATTGAACCAGGCACCCAACCAGGTAAGGTCTTACGCCTAAGAGGTAAAGGATTGCCCAATGTCAATAGTTATGGTTACAGTAACGGTACAGGTGATTTATTAGTCAATGTAAGCGTATATATTCCAGAAACGTTGAATAAAGATGAAAAACAAGCACTAGAGAAAATGCAAGAATCGGATAACTTCAAACCGAATACAAGCATTAAAGAAAAAATATTCAAGAAGTTCAAAAACTTCTTCGATTAATTTTTATACTACAAAGTGTCACAGAAAGAATACCAGGTTTTATATCTGCCGGGCATTCTTTTGTGACACTTTGCGGTAAATAAAAACATTTGCCATGAATTACGAAGAAACATTGGATTATTTATATAATAGTGCCCCATTATTCCAACATATAGGAAAAGATGCATACAAGGCAGGGTTAGAAAACACTTATCTTTTAGACAAGTATTTCAACCATCCCCATCGCCAATTCCGAACCATTCATATAGCCGGGACCAATGGAAAAGGCTCTTGTTCACATACTTTAGCCGCCATTTTACAATCAGCCGGATACAAGACAGGACTTTACACTTCTCCACATCTGATAGATTTCCGTGAACGAATCCGCGTCAACGGAATTCCTGTATCCAAAGAATATGTCATAGACTTTGTAGAAAAACACCGTGCCTTTTTTGAACCTCTGCATCCTTCTTTCTTTGAACTGACTACTGCAATGGCTTTCCACTATTTTGCCCAAAGCCAAGTAGATGTAGCCATTATAGAAGTCGGCCTGGGAGGACGAATAGATTGTACAAACATCATCCGTCCGGATCTATGTGTCATAACCAATATCAGTTTCGACCATATACAATTCTTAGGTAACACATTAGCCAAAATAGCCACAGAGAAGGCCGGAATCATCAAAGAAAAGACCCCGGTAGTTATCGGTGAAACCACACCCGAAACCAAACCTATATTTACAACCCGTGCTAAAGAAGTAAACGCTCCTATCTACTTTGCAGAAGAAGAACAGTTATTACACTCCTCCAGCATAAATGAAAAAGGTAAACGAATATATCAAACAACCGACTACCTCAATCTGGAAGGCGAACTGGAAGGGCTTTGCCAACTTAAAAACACCAATACACTTTTATCTGCCATCCGCCTATTAAAACAAGCAGGTTATCAACTTACCGAAAGCAATATACGCAAAGGATTCTCACAAGTATGTGAACTCACCGGCCTGATGGGAAGATGGCAAAAATTAGAAAGTGAACCGACTTTAATATGCGATACAGGACATAATGTAGGAGGTCTTTCGTATATCATAGAACAATTAGAACATCAGAAATATGAACGATTACACATTGTAATAGGTATGGTAAACGACAAGGATATCAGTGGAGTATTGTCCATGCTTCCTAAAAATGCCACCTTTTATTTTACCAAAGCCAGCGTAAAGCGTGCTTTATCCGAAAAAGAATTACAAAGCTTAGCGATGCAATCCGGGCTGCACGGAGATACTTATCCTGATGTAGAAACAGCTGTAACAGCCGCTAAAGAAAAGGCTAACAAAAATGACTTTATTTTTGTTGGAGGAAGCAGCTTTATCGTTGCGGATTTATTAAAATTTCACGTTTAGTCCGTTCACTTTTATAGAAAAAGTTTGGGAATACCGAAGAAAATCTTTTTATTTGCATTAGTTTTATACATAAAATAAAAAGATTTTCAATAACATGATAAACACATCTACTTCCGATGAGAATTTATGCGGCCTGAAACGGGCCGATTTTCAGACAACAGTGAACGGGAAACAAACAGACCTCTTCATTCTGAAAAATGAAAACGGAGCTGAAATAGCTGTCACCAACTATGGTGGAGCAGTATTAGCTATTATGGTTCCGGACAAAAACGGTAAATATGCCAATGTCATTCAAGGACATGATAGTATAACCCATGTTATCAATAGCCACGAACCTTTCCTCAGTACTCTTATCGGTCGTTACGGAAACCGTATAGCAGGAGGCAAATTCATTTTAGAAGGGAAAGAATATTCACTGACTATCAACAATGGTCCCAACTCGCTGCATGGCGGTCCTACCGGATTTCATACCCGCATTTGGGATGCAGAACAGGAAACTCCCCAAAGCTTGAAATTGCATTATTTATCTGCTGATGGCGAAGAAGGATTTCCAGGAAATTTGGATATTCACGTAACGTACACTTTAAGTAATCAAAATGAATTCATCATTACTTACCACGCTACAACAGACAAAACAACATTGGTAAATCTTACTCACCACGGTTTTTTCAGCCTATCAGGCATTGCCAATCCTACGGCAACCGTTGATAACAACATCGTAACCATTAATGCTGATTTTTATACTCCGATAGATAATGTATCCATCCCTACAGGCGAAATTGCCAAAGTAGAAGGTACTCCTATGGATTTTCGTACTCCTCAAAGAGTAGACAGTAGAATCAATGACCCATTCGAACAGCTAGAATTCGGTGCCGGCTATGACCACTGCTATGTATTAAACAAACGTGAAGCAGGCACACTGAGTTTTGCAGCAAAATGTGTGGAGCCCGAAAGCGGTCGTAGCATGGAAGTATACACTACAGAGCCCGGTGTACAAGTTTATACTTCAAACTGGCACAATGGTTTCGAAGGTGCTCATGGAGCAACTTTCCCAGCAAGAAGTGCCATCTGTTTTGAAGCACAACATTTTCCTGATACGCCCAATAAAGGCCATTTCCCTTCTTGTGTTCTACATCCGGGGGAAACTTACAATCAAGTAACCATCTACAAATTCGGTGTAGAAAAATAATTTTATGAAATAACCTAATTAATAAACTTATAATTTTTTCAAAACCATGAATCAACAAAAACAGAACGGTAATATCATCGCTATCATTACAATGTTCTTCCTTTTCGCGATGATTTCCTTCGTTACTAATCTTGCTGCGCCTTTCGGCACAATATGGAAAAACCAATATGCAGGTGCCAATACCTTGGGTATGATGGGAAATATGATGAATTTCCTCGCATATCTGTTTATGGGGATTCCTTCAGGTAATATGCTTGTAAAAATCGGATATAAAAAAACAGCCCTCATTGCCATGGCAGTAGGTTTCATCGGTTTGTTTATCCAATATATTTCCAGTTTGTTCGGTGCAGATATAGACGTATTCAATTTAGGAGAATATGCCATTAAAATGAATTTTATCATCTATCTGCTTGGTGCCTTCGTCTGTGGTTTTTGTGTATGTATGCTGAACACTGTAGTTAACCCGATGCTAAATCTTTTAGGTGGTGGTGGTAACAAAGGTAACCAATTAATCCAAGCCGGTGGTGCTCTAAACTCATTGTCAGGTACTTTGACTCCGCTTTTCGTAGGTGCCTTGATTGGTTCTGTTACCCCTCAAACAGCTATGTCAGATGTAGCTCCTCTGCTTTTCATCGCAATGGGTGTATTCGTATCAGCGTTTATCGCTCTTTCATTCATCGCCATTCCAGAGCCTCATCTAAGAAAAGCAGGTCATGAAAAAGAGAAATTCTCTCATAGTCCTTGGAATTTCCGCCATACTGTATTAGGTGTAATCGGTATCTTTGTGTATGTAGGTATTGAAATCGGTATTCCAGGCACATTAAATTTCTATCTTGCCGACCCAACGGAAAAAGGTGCGGGCCTGCTTGCCAACGGTGCCGCTATCGGTGGTGCTATTGCTGCCATCTATTGGTTGCTCATGTTAGTGGGACGTTCTGCAAGTAGTGTCATCAGCGGTAAAGTAGCTACACGCACACAATTGATTGTTGTTTCCGCAACAGCTATCTGTTTTATATTAATCGCAATCTTCACTCCAAAAGAAATCACTGTCTCTATGCCGGGATATAGTGTAGAAAATGGATTCGAAATGGCCTCTGTACCTGTCAGTGCCCTATTTTTGGTACTTTGTGGTTTATGTACGTCCATTATGTGGGGAGGTATCTTCAACCTCGCTGTAGAAGGTTTAGGCAAATATACCGCACAAGCTTCAGGTATTTTTATGATGATGGTTGTCGGTGGCGGTATTTTCCCATTACTACAGCAATTCATTTCTGACGCTGTGGGATATATGGCCAGCTATTGGTTAATTATCGCTTTGCTTGCTTATCTGTTGTTCTATGGTTTGGTAGGATGCAAGAACGTAAACAAAGACATTCCTGTAGAATAATTATAAAAACATATAGTATTAACTTTAAACTATTAATATCATGGATATAGAATACGTAAGAAGTCGCTTCATCAAACATTTTGATGGCACAACAGGTTCAGTATATGCATCACCCGGACGTATTAACCTTATTGGAGAACATACCGACTATAACGGTGGTTTTGTCTTTCCCGGAGCAGTAGATAAAGGTATGATTGCTGAAATCAAACCTAATGGTACTGATAAGGTACGTGCTTATTCTATTGATCTAAAAGACTATGTAGAATTCGGCTTGAACGAAGAAGATGCTCCTAAAGCCAGTTGGGCAAGATATATTTTCGGCGTTTGCCGCGAAATGATCAAACGTGGTGTAGATGTGAAAGGTTTTGACACTGCTTTTGCGGGTGACGTACCTTTGGGTGCAGGTATGTCTTCATCTGCTGCATTGGAAAGTACGTATGCTTTTGCTATCAACGAACTTTTCGGTGACAACAAAATAGATAAATTTGAATTAGCCAAAGTAGGTCAGGCAACAGAACATAATTATTGTGGTGTAAATTGCGGTATTATGGATCAATTTGCATCTGTATTCGGAAAAGAAGGTAGTTTGATCCGTTTGGACTGTCGTTCATTGGAATATCAATACTTCCCGTTCAAACCGGAAGGTTACCGATTGGTATTGGTTGACTCGGTAGTCAAACACGAATTGGCTTCTTCTGCTTATAATAAACGTCGCCAAAGCTGCGAAGCTGCTGTAGCCGCCATCCAGAAAAAACATCCTCATGTAGAATTTTTACGTGATTGTACAATGGAAATGTTGCAGGAAGCAAAAGCCGAGATCAGTGAAGAAGACTATATGCGTGCAGAATACGTCATTGAAGAAATCCAACGTGTACTTGATGTTTGCGATGCTTTGGAAAGAGGTGATTACGAAACCGTAGGACAGAAGATGTATGAAACTCACTATGGCATGAGTAAATTGTATGAAGTAAGCTGTGAAGAACTTGACTTCTTGAATGATGTTGCTTTCGACTGCGGTGTCACCGGTTCACGTGTCATGGGTGGAGGTTTCGGTGGATGTACAATCAACCTAGTTAAAAATGAACTATACGAAACATTCATCACCACTGCCAAAGAAAGATTCAAAGAGAAGTTCGGAAGAAGTCCCAAAGTTTACGATGTAGTCATCAGTGACGGTTCTCGCAAGCTGGTATAAAAAAGATCTCAAATTCGCTAACATATGAAAAAACCGCTTTGGATTCAAAGCGGTTTTTTCTTCTTTATGCTATAAAAGTGTAGGAAATACACTTTTATGTTGCACAACATACTCTTTTCATATCCAATGTATTAGTAATAGTGTTACTTTTACACCCAAAATCATATACTCTATTACTAATTAGTACTTTTATATCATGAAAAGCATGAAAAGAACCTTTCTGGGAACCGGTATCGCACTGACCTTGTTAAGTGCTTGCGCTCCCAAACAATCTCAAGAAACACTTACAAAGTCCGGATTAAACCCCACTAATTATGAAACAATAGTGGATGGCGTAAAACCTGTTAAACTGTATACGCTAAAGAATGCAGCCGGAATGGAAGTATGCGTAACTAATTTTGGCGGACGTATTGTATCTATCATGGTCCCCGACAAAAATGGAAATCTAAAAGATGTAGTGCTGGGTTTTGACAGCATTGCTGACTACCAAAATATACCAAGCGACTTCGGTGCTTCTATCGGACGCTATGCCAACCGCATTAATAAAGGAGTCATCGTAATGGATGGAGAAACCATTCAATTACCCCAAAATAATTTTGGTCACTGCCTGCATGGAGGTCCTAAAGGATGGCAATACCAAGTTTATGAAGCAAACCAATTAAACGACAGTACTATGACACTGACTATGAAGTCACCGGATGGAGATGCCAATTTTCCGGGAAATGTAACCGCTACTGTTACTTATGCACTGACAAGAGACAATGCCATCGACATAAATTACGAAGCGACAACTGACAAAAAGACTGTTATCAATATGACCAACCACTCTTATTTCAACTTGAGTGGAAATCCTGCCAATCCGGCCACCGACCATATTCTTTATGTAAATGCAGACAGCATCACTCCCGTTGACAGCACATTCATGACCACTGGAGAAATGATGGCAGTAACAGAAACTCCGTTTGATTTCAATACTCCTAAAACCATTGCCCCCGATGTGACTAACTTTGAAAACGAACAAATAAAATTCGGTAACGGCTTCGACCATAATTGGGTACTTAACACGAAAGGCGATATCAACCAGCTGGCTGCCAAACTGACCAGCCCTACTAGTGGTATCACTTTGGAAGTATATACTAATGAACCGGGAATACAAGTTTATACAGGCAACTTTTTGGATGGAACCGTAAAAGGGAAAAAGGGAATTACTTATCCGCAACGCGCGTCTGTTTGTCTGGAAACACAGCACTATCCCGACAGCCCCAACAAATCACAATGGCCTTCTGTAATTCTGGAACCGGGACAGACCTATCACAGCCAATGTATCTTTAAATTCGGTGTTGAAAAATAATTGTTAAACTTTAAATATTTAATATCATGAATTGGAATTCACATGAATTCATCTGGCTGGACTGGACAATACTGGCAGTCGGCATTGTAGCTGTGATATGGGCGGTATGGCGCTCTGTACAAAAAGACAAACGCTCGCAACAAGGAGCAAGCAGTGAAGATTATCTATTTGGCAAAGGTGAGCCATGGTACATCATTGGTGCTGCTATCTTTGCAGCCAATATCGGTTCGGAACATCTGGTAGGTTTGGCAGGAACCGGTGCCAAATCCGGAGTAGGTATGGCACACTGGGAAATGCAAGGTTGGATGATTCTTCTTCTAGGATGGCTTTTTGTTCCATTCTACCAACTATTAAACAATAAAATGGGCAAAATCATTACCATGCCCGATTTCCTTAAATACCGTTATACCCCGCGTACCGGTTCATGGCTTTCTATCATCACACTGATAGCCTACATTCTTACTAAAGTTAGTGTAACCGCCTATACCGGAGGTATCTTTTTGGAATTCTTACTTGGACTTCCTTTTTGGTATGGGGCAATCGGACTTATTGTCCTGACCGGCATCTTCACCGTACTGAGTGGAATGAAAGGAGTAATGACCCTCTCAGCTATTCAAACCCCTATTTTAATCATCGGTTCTTTCTTGGTTCTTTTCCTGGGACTGTCAGCCTTGGGAGACGGTAATATTGCTACAGGATGGACAGAAATGATGGATCATGCGCGTAGCGCCATGAATGTAGGAGCAGACGGACACGCTTATGGTGCCAACCATATGTTTCACTGGACCGAAGCAGACCCGATGTATCAAGATTATCCTGGATTCTGGGTATTTATCGGAGCTTCCATCATCGGTTTCTGGTATTGGTGTACCGACCAGCATATCGTACAGCGTGTACTTGGACAGCGTAAAGGCGAAGATAATGATGTGGTAATGAAGCGTGCCCGCAGAGGTACTATTGCAGCCGGTTATTTTAAAATCCTGCCTGTCTTCATGTTTCTTATTCCGGGGATGGTAGCTGCCGCCTTGGCTGCAAAAGGTGAATTTGATATGTCAAATACAGATGCGGCTTTTGCTGTAATGGTAAAGGATGTTCTGCCTGCCGGTGTAAAAGGTATTGTAACTATCGGATTCATCTGCGCATTGGTTGCTTCACTGGCTGCTTTCTTTAATTCATGCGCCACACTTTTTACAGAAGACTTTTACAAGCCCATGTTTAAAAACAAAAGTGAAGCTACTTATGTTATGGTAGGACGTATCGCCACCGTAGTTGTAGTTATCCTCGGCATGGCATGGATTCCTGTAATGATGAGCCTCGGCAGCCTTTACGACTACCTGCAAGGCATACAGTCCCTCCTTGCACCTGCAATGGTAGCCGTATTTGCACTTGGTATATTCTCCAAGAAAATCACTCCGAAAGCCGGTGAAACAGCCATGATTGTAGGTTTCCTAATTGGTATGCTCCGTTTGCTGACTAATATCCTCACCAATACCGGAAAAGATGTGATGACCGGCTGGTTTTGGGAAAATACAACTTGGTTTTGGCAGACAAACTGGCTTATTTTTGAAATATGGCTACTTGTATTCCTCTTGTTGTTAATGGTTGTTGTATCATGCTTCACTCCGGCTCCAACCGCCAAACAAGTGGAAGCCATCACCTTTACCGGCAGTTACAAGGAACTTATCAGAAAGAGTTGGAACAAATGGGATGTTATTACCTCTTTAGGTGTAGTTCTGCTTTGTGCACTATTCTATGCTTATTTCTGGTAAACCATAAATTAAAGGCTGTATGCTTTGAATTATCTTGAAGAATACAGCCTGTTAATTTTAAACCGACGCTAAACCATGACCACCTATTATAACATAAACCCTAAATTCTATGTATCTGTAGACTGTATCATTTTCGGTTTTGACGAAGGAGAATTAAAACTGCTTCTACTAAAACGAAATTTTGAACCGGCTATGGGAAAATGGTCTTTGATGGGAGGATTCGTACAAGAAGACGAAAGTGTAGACGCTGCCGCCAAACGGGTATTGGCAGAACTGACCGGATTGGAAAATGTATATATGGAACAAGTAGGCACATTTGGCGACTTAGAGCGCGATCCGGGAGAACGAGTCATATCAGTAGCCTATTATGCTTTAGTCAATGTAAATGAATATGACAGGGAACTAGTGCAGCAGCACAATGCCCATTGGACAAAAATAGACGAACTGCCACAGCTCATTTTCGACCATCCGATCATGATTTCCAAAGCACGTGAACTGATGAAGCACAAAGCATCATACAATCCAATTGGTTTTAACCTGCTGCCCGAACTGTTTACCCTGACACAGTTGCAAAATCTATATGAGGCAATCTATGGCGAACCGATGGACAAGCGGAATTTCCGCAAGCGGGTAGCCGAAATGGATTTCATTGAAAAAACAGATTTGATAGACAAATCAGGTTCCCGACGAGGTGCTTATCTTTATAAATTTAATGATAAGGCCTACAGAAAAGATCCGAAATTTAAACTTTAAAATAATGTGCCGATGCAATAATTTGCCAATTGACAAATTAGCAGATTGCCACATTACCCAATTATTCATTATGTTAGAAAAATTAAAAGAAAAAGTATTCCGTGCCAATCTGGATTTGGTGAAACACGGACTAGTTATTTTTACATGGGGAAATGTTTCTGCCATCGATCGTGAAACAGGTCTGGTAGTAATCAAACCCAGTGGCGTATCATACGATGATATGAAAGCTGAAGACATGGTTGTAGTAGATCTGGACGGCAACGTGGTAGAAGGTTCTCTTCGTCCGTCTTCAGATACTCCCACCCATGTAGTTCTATATAAAGCATTCCCCGAAATAGGTGGAGTGGTACATACCCACTCCACCTATGCTACCGCCTGGGCACAAGCCGGAATGGATATCCCCAATATCGGAACGACTCATGCCGATTATTTCCATGACGCCATTCCTTGTACCGCAGATATGACTGAAGAGGAAGTAAAAGGTGCCTACGAACAGGAAACAGGCAATGTGATTGTGAAACGTTTCAAGAACCTGAACCCTGTACATACTCCGGGAGTACTAGTAAAAAATCATGGTCCTTTTGCATGGGGAAAAGATGCCAATGATGCTGTACATAATGCAGTAGTCATGGAACAGGTAGCCAAAATGGCAAGTATCGCTTTTGCCGCCAACCCTCATTTAACGATGAATTCTTTATTAATAGAAAAGCATTTCAGCCGCAAACACGGCCCCAATGCCTATTATGGACAGAAATAAGAAACAAAGAAATTAATAACCCTTTTAAAATATAACATTATGGAAAAAGCATTTGATCAGTATGAAGTATGGTTTGTAACAGGAGCACAGCTTCTGTACGGAGGTGACGCAGTTATAGCAGTAGACGCTCACTCCAATGAAATGGTAAACGGACTGAACGAATCAGGGAAACTTCCTGTAAAAGTAGTATATAAAGGAACAGCCAACTCTTCCAAAGAAGTGGAAGCAGTGTTCAAAGCAGCCAACAACGATGAAAAATGTATCGGTGTCATCACTTGGATGCACACTTTCTCCCCAGCTAAAATGTGGATTCACGGTCTGCAACAGTTAAAGAAACCACTGTTACATCTACACACTCAATTCAATAAGGAAATTCCTTGGGATACCATGGATATGGACTTCATGAATCTGAATCAATCCGCCCATGGTGACCGCGAATTCGGACATATCTGTACCCGTATGCGCATCCGCCGCAAAGTAGTGGTAGGTTACTGGAAAGACGAAGACACCCAGCACAAGATTGCCGTTTGGATGCGCGTTTGTGCAGGTTGGGCAGACTCTCAGGATATGCTGATCATCCGTTTCGGCGATCAGATGAATAATGTAGCTGTAACTGACGGTGATAAAGTGGAAGCAGAACAACGTATGGGGTATCACGTAGATTACTGTCCGGCAAGCGAACTGATGGAATACCATAAAAACATCAAGGATACAGATGTAGAGGCACTTGTAGCAACTTACTTCAACGAATACGACCACGATGCTTCATTAGAAGATAAATCAACCGAAGCTTATCAGAAAGTATGGAACGCTGCAAAAGCCGAATTAGCTCTTCGTGCCATCCTTAAAGCCAAAGGCGCCAAAGGATTCACTACTAATTTTGATGATTTGGGCCAAACAGACGGCAGCTACTTCGATCAGATACCGGGACTGGCTTCCCAGCGTCTGATGGCTGAAGGCTACGGATTCGGTGCGGAAGGTGACTGGAAATCAGCAGCTCTCTACCGTACCGTATGGGTGATGAACCAAGGACTTTCCAAAGGTTGTTCTTTCCTGGAAGATTACACATTGAACTTCGATGGTGCAAACAGTGCTATCCTGCAATCACATATGCTGGAAGTTTGTCCTCTTATCGCCGCTTCCAAACCACGTCTGGAAGTACACTTCCTAGGCATAGGTATTCGCAAGAGCCAGACAGCCCGTCTTGTATTCACTTCAAAAGTAGGCTCAGGTTGTACCGCCACTGTAGTAGACTTGGGTAACCGTTTCCGTCTGATCGTGAACGACGTAGAATGCATCGAGCCGAAACCGTTGCCCAAATTACCGGTTGCTTCCGCCCTGTGGATTCCGATGCCTAATTTCGAAGTAGGTGCAGGCGCATGGATCCTGGCAGGTGGAACACATCATTCTTGCTTCTCTTATGATCTGACAGCAGAATATTGGGAAGACTATGCTGAGATTGCAGGTATCGAAATGATCCGTATCGACAAAGATACTACCATCAGCAACTTCAAGAAAGAGCTTCGCATGAACGAAGTCTACTATATGCTGAACAAAGCACTTTGCTAATTCATCCATGAAGAGGGGATGTGTCAAGGCTAATAAGATTCTTGGCACATCCCACCTTATTTTATCATCATTATTGTTGTACCTTAAATTATAGGTTTTAATATGAAATCAGATGCAAAATCAACCATCGAAGCAGGAAAAGCTATTCTAGGCATAGAATTCGGATCAACACGAATCAAAGCTGTTTTGATTGACCAGGAAAACAAGCCCATTGCCCAGGGAAGCCATAGCTGGGAAAACCAACTGGTAGACGGACTGTGGACTTACAGTGTGGAAGCTATCTGGCATGGCCTGCAAGACTGCTATGCAGATCTCCGTTCCAACGTAAAAAAGCTATATGACACAGAAATAGAAACCTTGGCGGCAATCGGTGTCAGTGCCATGATGCATGGTTATATGGCATTCAATAAAGAAGAAGAAATCCTTGTACCTTTCCGTACATGGAGAAATACCAATACCGGTCCGGCAGCCGCCGCTTTATCTGAATTATTCGTATATAACATTCCTCTGAGATGGAGCATTTCTCATTTATACCAAGCTATTTTAGACAATGAAGAACACGTAAGTAACATTGACTATCTGACCACCCTTGCAGGTTTCATTCATTGGCAAATTACAGGTCAGAAAGTCCTGGGCATAGGTGATGCATCAGGAATGCTTCCCATAGACCCGGCTACCAAGAATTATTCTGCCGAAATGATAGCCAAGTTCGACAAGTTGGTAGCTCCTAAAGGATACCCTTGGAAACTGACAGATATCCTGCCCAAAGTCTTACCCGCCGGCGAGAATGCAGGGTTCCTTACCCCGGAAGGTGCCAAGAGGCTGGACGTGTCGGGCCACTTGAAAGCAGGTGTACCTGTCTGCCCTCCGGAAGGAGATGCCGGAACCGGCATGGTAGCAACCAACGCTGTCAAGCAACGCACCGGGAATGTATCAGCAGGCACTTCCTCATTTTCCATGATTGTATTGGAAAAAGAGTTGTCCAAGCCATACGAAATGATTGACATGGTTACCACTCCCGACGGAAGCCTTGTAGCTATGGTACATTGCAACAACTGCACCTCCGACCTCAATGCCTGGATCAATCTGTTCAAAGAATACCAAGAACTGCTGGGTATACCCGTAGATATGAATGAATTATATGGAAAACTTTACAATCATGCCCTCGCAGGCGATGCAGATTGCGGTGGTCTTATTTCGTATAATTATATTTCAGGTGAACCCGTGACAGGACTTGCCGACGGAAGGCCATTGTTTGTACGTTCTGCAAATGACAAATTCAACCTCGCCAACTTTATGCGTACCCATTTATACGCTTCAGTCGGAGTTCTTAAGATAGGTAATGACATTCTTTTCAATGAAGAGAAAATCAAAGTAGACAGAATCACAGGACACGGCGGATTATTCAAAACGAAAGGTGTAGGCCAGAGAATACTTGCAGCAGCTATAAACTCCCCTATTTCCGTAATGGAAACTGCCGGTGAAGGTGGCGCATGGGGAATCGCCCTGCTAGGTTCTTACCTTGTCAACAATGAAAAGAAACAATCCCTGGCAGATTTTCTGGAAGACAAAGTATTCGCCGGTGATGCCGGTATTGAAATATCGCCAACAGCCGAAGATGTAGCCGGATTCAACACATATATCGAAAACTATAAGGCAGGACTGCCTGTTGAAGAAGCAGCGACCCGATTTAAGAAGTGAGTCAAACGGGCTTAAAAAAGAGCCTCTTTACATGTTGCGGTTTACACATAAAGAGTTATCTTTGCAGATATTAAATAAAATAGCAAAGATAAACCGACTCACTAATAGCATTCAAATTATAATATTATTTTAATATGAACGAAAAGAAACTTATGAACCGTGCAGCGGACAACATCCGTATTCTGGCTGCTTCGATGGTAGAGAAAGCTAATTCAGGACACCCGGGTGGAGCTATGGGTGGCGCTGATTTTGTAAACGTGCTTTTCTCTGAGTTTTTAGTTTACGATCCTGAAAATCCGCGTTGGGAAGGGCGTGACCGTTTCTTCCTTGATCCAGGCCACATGTCACCGATGCTGTATTCCACTTTGGCACTGACCGGCAAGTTCACCATGGAAGAACTGGCACAGTTCCGCCAATGGGGCAGTCCGACTCCGGGACACCCTGAAGTGGACATCATGCGCGGTATTGAAAATACTTCCGGCCCGTTAGGACAAGGACACACTTTTGCAGTAGGTGCTGCTATCGCTGCCAAATTTCTGAAAGCCCGTCTGGGTCATGTCATGGACCAGACCATCTATGCCTATATATCCGATGGGGGTATTCAAGAAGAGATTTCTCAGGGTGCAGGCCGTCTGGCAGGTCATTTGGGGCTGGACAACTTGATCATGTTTTATGATTCAAACGACATCCAGCTGTCTACCGCTACCGATGCTGTTACCAGCGAAGATGTTGCCAAGAAATACGAAGCATGGCACTGGAAAGTAATTACCATCGACGGTAATGATCCCGATGCAATCCGCACGGCTCTGACAGAAGCGAAAGCCGTAACCGGTCAGCCCACATTAATTATCGGTAAGACCATTATGGGTAAAGGCGCACGCAAAGCGGATGATTCCAGTTATGAACGTAACTGTGCCACCCACGGTGCTCCTTTGGGAGGTGATGCTTACATCAATACAATCAAGAACTTAGGCGGCGATCCAACCAATCCTTTCCAAATCTTCCCTGAAGTAAAAGAGTTGTATGCCAAACGTGCAGAGGAACTGAAAAAAATTGTTGCAGAAAAATATGCGGCTAAAGCTGAATGGACTAAAGCTAACCCCGAACTGGCTGCTAAATTGGAACTATGGTTCTCTGGCAAAGCTCCGAAAGTAAATTGGAATGTTATCGAACAAAAAGCCGGAGATGCTACACGCAGCGCTTCTGCCAAAGTTCTCGGTGTACTGGCTACAGAAGTAGAAAACATGATCGTTTCTTCTGCCGACCTGTCAAATTCAGACAAGACCGACGGTTTCTTGAAGAAAACACATGCATTCACAAAAGACGACTTCACCGGTGCATTTCTGCAGGCAGGTGTTTCCGAATTAACCATGGCTTGCTGCTGCCTGGGTATGGCACTTCACGGAGGTGTGATTGCTGCATGCGCTACCTTCTTCGTATTCTCAGACTACATGAAACCCGCCATACGTATGGCTGCCTTGATGGAACTTCCCGTCAAATTCATCTGGACACACGACGCATTCCGTGTAGGTGAAGACGGTCCTACTCACGAACCGGTAGAACAAGAAGCACAAATCCGCCTGATGGAAAAACTGAAAAACCACAAAGGACACAATTCTATGTTGGTACTCCGTCCGGCAGATGCGGAAGAAACCACTGTGGCATGGAAATTGGCCATGGAAAATACCAGCACCCCCACCGCACTGATCTTCTCCCGCCAGAATATCGCGAATCTGCCTGCAGGAAACGACTACTCACAGGCTGCCAAAGGCGCTTATATTGTTGCAGGCTCCGATGAAAATCCGGATGTAATCCTAGTCGCTTCAGGTTCCGAAGTTTCCACTTTGGAGGCAGGTGCAGAACTTCTCCGCAAGGATGGCATAAAAATACGTATCGTATCCGCTCCTTCTGAGGGATTGTTCCGCAGCCAAAGCAAGGAATATCAAAACAGTATCATTCCCACAGGGGCTAAAGTATTCGGTCTGACTGCCGGTCTTCCTGTAAACCTTGAAGGTTTGGTAGGTGCCAACGGTAAGGTATTCGGTCTGGAATCATTCGGATTCTCCGCTCCTTACAAAGTATTGGATGAAAAGCTGGGCTTTACCGCACAGAACGTGTATAACCAAGTAAAAGAAATGCTGGCATGAAAAAAGTAGGACTGGCATCCGATCATGCAGGATTTGAACTGAAAGAGTTTGTAAAGACATGGTTAACTGAAAAAGGCTACCCATGCAAAGATTTCGGTACATACAGTACAGAAAGCTGTGACTATGCAGATTATGCCCATCCGCTTGCACTGGCTATAGAAGCCGGAGAATGCGGACCCGGAGTGGCAATTTGCGGAAGCGGTGAAGGCATCAGCATGACATTGAACAAACATCAGGGTATCCGTGCGGCACTATGCTGGATGCCCGAGATAGCCCATCTGTCACGTCAGCACAATGACGCCAATGTTCTGGTAATGCCGGGACGATTCATTGACCATGAAATGGCCGAAAAAATATTGGATGAATTCTTTAACAGCGGCTTCGAAGGCGGACGTCACCAAAAGCGCATTGAAAAGATACCTGTAAAGTAAAATTCACGCAATAATAATAAAAGTAAAAAAAGAGAGGCATTATAGCTTCTCTTTTTTTTTATTCCTATCTTTGCTTAGATTAAAATATAAAATAAAAAATATTACTATGAAGAAGATTCTTTTTTTAATGCTCCTATGTCTGCCATTCATCGCTATGGCACAGACAGATCCCAAATATCTGGCGGGAGCGATAACTATGAATGACGGTAAAGTTTCTTTCAAAACAGAGATACAGGCACCGTC
Organism: uncultured Phocaeicola sp.; assembly: GCA_948956705.1. Next base: position 121,056 of record CARCZS010000001.1, on the reverse strand, counting down.
TTTAACGAAAGACCAGCTATATGGCACCATGCTGAAATGGGCCACAGAACGTTTCAAGCCCGAAGGCAAGTTCAATGCACGTGTTCTTTACACCAATGAAGATGAAGGAACCATTGCAGCAGGTGGCGAAGAATATCTGGTATTCTCCTCCTCTGCATTGTCATTGGACAGAACCAGAATTTATTATCAGTTGTTTATCACCTGCGAAAACGGAAAATGTGATATCGAAATGACCCGTATCCGTTATTGGTATGATGAAGCTCGTGACGGAGGAGAAAAATACAGTGCAGAGGAATGGATTGTAGACGATATGGCTTTAAACAAATCGAAGACCAAGCTGGCTCCCATCTGCGGCAAATTCAGAAGAGAGACTATTGACTTGAAAGACACACTGTTCAAATCCATCCAAGATACATTGGGCAACAAGGTCTTGAACAACTCACAAATTGCAGTTGCTCCTGCTCCGGGCGTGACAGCTACTCCGATATCAAATGCAACAACAATCGTTACCGCCACTCCGGTAACTCCCCCTGCCCAACCGGCTGTCATCGGTGGTTCTGAGGGTAATACCGAAATAAAAGCAGCCAATAATGCAACTCCCAGCAAAGAACAAAGCATAGATGACCAAATCAAGGCATCCTCACGTATGACAATTACTGCCGGAAACGATGAACAATTCGAAATCGGTAAAGAATGCTGGGGAGGTTTCGGCCAGTTATTCGGCAAAGAAGTAGCATTCTGCGTAATCGACCAAGCCAAATCAATGGGCAATATGCTGATGGATCAGAGCGATAATTATAAAATTTCGTTCTACAAGCAAGGTAATAGCGAGCCGTGGTTGATAGTAAACTGCAAGAAACTGATGAAACAGACCGTTACCGGTGAGGAAGCAAAAAAGATGAACCCCAGTAATGACGGTCAGAAGGCATATAATATGTATGTAGGTGAAGTAATAAAATAGTCTTTTCTCCCATATATTTATACCGTGACAGTTTATTCTGATAATACATAAAACTTTTTTTAGGGGGAGATAACCTGACAACTCCCCCTAAAAAACATACAAACGATCTACCATATACTTCCCCAAAAGCACCATGACAAATACCATTCAAACATGTCTCCCCTTTAAGAATAAATAACACCGTTCCTCTATCAACCGTTTCACTTGAAACCATTTCTATAATAATCAAACCATTAGAAGAAATCATTCTTCCATTTTTTCCCTATCTTTCTCTCCTTTTTTTAAATGTTTTTAGCAAGAAAGCCGTTTTTTCTGCTCCAATCTTCCCTTTCATAACAAATAAAGAGTATCTTTGTAAACAACAATGAGACAATCATGCCTTATGACGGAACAATTACAGGACATAAAGACACTTATCGAACAGGGTGATACGGAAAGAGCCATTCATGCGCTAACTAATTTCATCCGAAACGATGCGCACGTCAACGATGAACCCTATTACTTACTGGGTAACGCCTACCGCAAAATGGGAGACTGGCAACAAGCTTTGAACAATTATCTGGAAGCCATCGAGCGTAATCCGGAAAGTCCGGCCGTTTCCGCCCGTGACATGATTATGAATATTCTGAATTTCTATAACAAAGACATGTATAATCAATAATAACTAACCCATGGCAAAGATTAAAGGTGCTATTGTAGTAGACACAGAGCGTTGCAAAGGTTGCAATCTATGTGTAGTGGCATGTCCGCTGCATGTAATCGCGCTCAATGCCAAACAAGTGAATAAAAAAGGATACACATTCGCCCACCAGGTATTAGAAGATACCTGCAATGGTTGCGCATCATGTGCCACAGTCTGTCCGGACGGATGCATCACTGTGTATAAAGTAAAACAACAATAAATGTAACAAATATGGCAGAAGAAGTCGTTTTAATGAAGGGAAATGAAGCCATAGCCCACGCCGCTATCCGTATCGGAGTAGACGGTTACTTTGGCTATCCCATCACTCCCCAATCGGAAATATTGGAAACGCTGGCCGAAGAGAAACCTTGGGAAACTACCGGTATGGTGGTGTTGCAGGCAGAAAGTGAAGTCGCAGCAATCAACATGGTATATGGCGGTGCAGCGAGCGGTAAAATGGTAATGACCTCATCCTCCAGTCCCGGCGTCAGTTTAAAGCAGGAAGGCATCTCGTACATTGCCGGTGCCGAACTCCCCTGCCTGATTGTCAATGTCATGCGCGGAGGTCCCGGATTAGGAACCATCCAACCTAGTCAGGCCGACTATTTCCAAACAGTGAAAGGCGGCGGTCACGGAGACTATCGCCTCATAGCCCTGGCTCCTGCATCAGTACAGGAAATGGCAGATTTCGTAGGTATAGCTTTTGATCTGGCTTTCAAATACCGCAATCCCGCCATTATTCTGGCAGACGGCGTTATCGGACAGATGATGGAAAAAGTAGTATTGCCCGAACAGCGCACACGCCTGACAGATGAAGAAGTCATAGCCCGTTGTCCGTGGGCCACTACCGGCAGAACCCACCACCGTACTCCCAACATCATCACCTCATTGGAACTCGATCCTGCCGAGATGGAAAAACGTAATATCCATCTTCAGAAAAAATATGCAGAAATAGAAGAGAACGAAGTACGTTTCGAAGAACTTCACTGCGAAGATACCGAATATTTGATCGTAGCTTTCGGTTCTTGTGCCCGCATTGCCCAAAAGGCAATGGAAATGGCTCGGGAAGAAGGCATCAAAGTTGGTTTGCTCCGTCCTATTACCCTATGGCCGTTCCCGTCGAAAGCTATTGCAGCACGCGCCGCACAGGTAAAAGGTATCCTCACTGTAGAATTGAACGCCGGACAAATGGTAGAAGATGTCCGTCTGGCCGTAGAATGCAAAGTGCCTGTAGAACACTTCGGACGTCTGGGTGGTATTGTTCCCGATCCGGATGAAGTAATCACTGCACTGAAAGAGAAACTAATAAAATAAGACCGTATGAATATCGATCTGATCAGAAACATATTGAACATACTTTTCATGGCACTGGCACTAGCGGCTGTCATCACTTACTTCATGGCAAGTGACTTCAAAGTATTCATCTATGTCTGTGCAGCAGCTATTTTTCTCAAGCTGATGGAATTCTTTATGCGGTTCATGTTATAAGCAATAGGAGGAGAAACTATGACAAAAGAAGAAATCATAAAACCCGAAAACCTGGTTTATAAGAAACCGACACTGATGAATGACAATCCGATGCATTACTGCCCCGGATGCAGCCACGGTGTGGTTCACAAGTTAATAGCCGAAGTTATTGAAGAAATGGGCATGGAAGATAAGACAATCGGTGTGTCACCGGTAGGATGTGCCGTTTTTGCATACAACTATCTAGACATCGATTGGCAAGAAGCCGCCCACGGACGCGCCCCAGCCGTAGCTACCGCCATCAAGCGTTTATGGCCCGGACGTCTGGTATTTACCTACCAGGGAGATGGTGACCTGGCATGTATCGGCACTGCCGAAACCATCCATGCTTTAAATCGTGGCGAAAACATTACTATCATCTTTATCAACAACGCCATTTATGGAATGACCGGTGGGCAAATGGCTCCTACCACGCTGGTTGGCATGAAGACAGCCACCTGCCCCTATGGTCGTGATGTAGCCATTCATGGCTATCCGCTGAAAATGACAGAAATTGCCGCCACTTTGGAAGGCACCGCCTACGTTACCCGCCAGGCCGTACATACGGTTCCTGCCATCCGCAAAGCCAAAAAGGCTATCCGCAAGGCATTCGAAAACTCAATGAATGGCAAAGGATCCAATTTGGTGGAAATTGTATCGACTTGTAATTCCGGTTGGAAAATGACTCCGCAAGCATCCAATGACTGGATGGTGGAACACATGTTCCCCTTCTATCCGCTGGGTGATTTGAAAGATAAAGAATAAAAAGACAGAAACCATGAAACAGGAAATCATTATAGCAGGATTCGGCGGTCAGGGTGTGCTATCCATGGGTAAGATACTTGCCTATTCCGGACTGATGGAAGACAAGGAAGTAACCTGGATGCCGGCATACGGTCCCGAACAACGGGGAGGAACCGCTAACGTAACGGTGATTGTCAGTGATGAACGCATCTCTTCACCCATTCTCAGCCAATATGACACAGCCATCATACTGAACCAACCCTCATTGGAAAAGTTTGAAGGCAAAATCAAACCGGGTGGTATCCTCATTTATGACGGATACGGAATCATCGAGCCTCCGACACGTAAGGACATACAAATCTATCGTATTGACGCAATGGATGCCGCCAACGAAAAAGGAATGGCAAAGACCTTCAATATGATTGTCTTAGGAGGCTTGCTGAAACTGCGTCCCGTAGTATCCATTGAAAGTGTAATAAAAGCTTTACGCAAAACATTGCCCGAACGTCACCATCATCTGATACCGATGAATGAAGAAGCCATCCGAATCGGAATGGAGATTATTAAACCTCAGTAAGTTAAAATAACTCTAAACGAATAATAAAAGGAAGAACTTTCCATAGCGGAAAAGCTCTTCCTTTTATTTTTATATTGTATCTTTGCCGCCGTTATGAAAAGAATATTCTCTATTATTTTTTTATTATTCCTGTGCTTCCATACTTCCTTGATGGCACAGCGGACAATGAATACCCTGAACAATCAGTTCGGTTCCTCGGCAAACGGACTGGACAGAAACCAATATGACCGTAACGGAAACCCCATAGACACGACAGCCGTAGTAGATGCCAACACTATCCCCATCGGACTGTACTCATGGAAAGTGGACAGTCGTTTTGGCAATGTCACTTATATCCCCGTAGATACCTTGCAGCACGCTTTCCAGAACTCAAATGACATGGGCGGCTACACCGGACAATACAATTACTTGGGAAATTTGGGTTCCCCCCGCCTCTCACGCATCTTTTTTGACCGTCGGGATCCCAGCCAATACTTTTTCACCGACCCATACGACTTTTGCGTACAACGTCCGGAAGATGTCATATTCACCAATACATTTTCTCCATTCACGAACCTGAGCTATTACAAAGGAGGAGGCAGCCGTGACGGAGAAGAACGCTTCAAATCCTATTTTGCCATCAATGCAAACAAAAGACTGGGGTTTGGATTCTACATAGATTACCTGTATGGCCGGGGGCTTTACCAAGATCAGTCCACAGCCTTCTTCAACGGTGGCCTGTTCTCCAGCTACCGGGGAGACAAATATGACATGCATTTCATATTCAACAACGATAACTTGAAGATGGCAGAAAACGGAGGTATCACGGACGACCGGTATATCACCAACCCGCTGGATATGGCAGAAGGCAAAAAAGAATATTCCGCCAACGAAATCCCAACGCGACTGAGTCAGATATGGAATCACAACACCAGCTACCATGCCTTCCTGACACATCGTTACAACTTAGGGTTCTATAAAGAAAAACAGGACAGTGTGGATACGGACTCCGTAAAAATAACGCAGGTATTTGTTCCTGTCACAAGCTTCATACATACATTACAAGTGGACTTGAACAATCGCAAATACATCTCATACGATGACACACAGAATCAGAAGTATTTTGAACATAACTATCTGGGGACCGACTCAATAGACAAGACGAAGCGCACATCCATCAAAAATACCATTGGCATTGCTTTACAAGAAGGATTCAACAAATGGGCGAAAGCCGGACTTACCGCCTTTTTAAGTTATGAATACCGAAACTTCGCCTTGACCGACACGACAAACATACCGGGACAGCGCATTATCAACAACTATAAGGAAAGTTCACTCTCCATTGGCGGCGAACTATCCAAAAAACAAGGAAAACTATTACATTACAATATTCTAGGAGAATTGGCCATAGCCGGTGAAGATGCAGGACAATTCAGCGTAGAAGGCAGAGGGGATCTGAATCTCCGTTTATTCGGAGATACGGTGAGACTGGATGTAAATGCATTCATCAAGAACCAGAACCCCGTATTCTATTTCAGGCATTTCCAATCCAAACATTACTGGTGGGACAACAACGATTTATCCAAAATAATGAGAACCCGACTGGAAGGAAAACTAAGTCTGAACAGATGGGGAACCCAACTGCGTGCCGGAGTGGAAAATATAAAGAACTACACTTATCTGGCCAATGCCAGCATACCGGTAAAAGACAGTGAAGGAAATGTCACCGGTTTCAAGAACAATGCAGCCGTAAGACAGTACTCCGGCAATATACAAATATTCACAGCAATGTTGCAACAAAAATTGAAAGTAGGAATATTTCATCTCGACGGTGAAGTAGCCTATCAAAAATCAAGTGAGCAAGACATTCTGCCCTTACCGGAATTGTCGGCTTACGGCAACTTGTACATGAAATTCGGTCTCGCCAAAAAAGTACTCCAGATAGAAATGGGAGCAGATGTGCGTTATTTCAGTAAATATTACGCGCCAGACTACTCCCCCGTCATCGGACAATTCTATAACCAGAATCCTGATGACAAAATCGAGATAGGAGCTTTTCCGATAGTCAACGTCTATGCCAACCTGCATTTAAAACGTACCCGCTTCTTTATTATGATGTATCACGTCAATGCCGGTTCGGGAAAATCCAATTACTTCCTGGCGCCTCACTACCCAATCAATCCGCGAATGATAAAGTTCGGCCTTTCATGGAATTTCTTTGATTGACGGTCTATATGAGAAAATATCTGAAATACATTCTGATGGGTATCCTTGCAGTAACCCTATCCTCCATCTTCTTCAAAAAGAAAACGGAGGCTGAAACCAGTCTGCCCCGCGATTATGCAGAAATAGCGGCATCGGGAATCCTGCGTGCCGTTACCGAGTACAATTCTATCAGTTTTTATGCCGACGGCGACACCGTTTCCGGTTTCCACTACGAACTGCTCCATGCTTTTGCACACAGCAAAGGACTGAAACCGGAAATCACTCCTGAAATGAGCTTTTCCAAAAGACTGGAAGGCGTACAAAAAGGAACATACGATATATTGGCCAACAGCACGGTAGTTACCACAGAATACAAAGACTCCCTGTTGTTTACCCGCCCCATTATACTGAACAAACAAGTACTGGTACAGCGTAAACCCGAAAAAGAAAACGATAGTCTGTACATTCACAGCCAGTTGGAACTAGCCCGCAAGACCCTTCATCTAGTCAAAAACTCACCTGCCATCCTGCGCATACATAATTTAAGTAACGAAATAGGCGATACCATCTATATCAAAGAAGTGGAGAAATACGGACAAGAACAATTACTGGCCATGGTAGCACATGGTGACATAGACTATGCCGTATGCGACGAGAGCATTGCCCAAGCCTCCATCAATGATTTTCCACAATTGGATATAGAAACAGCCATCAGCTTCTCACAATTCTATTCATGGGGAGTAAGCAAACATTCTCCAATATTGCTTGACAGCCTGAATTCCTGGTTAAATGACTACGTCAAGACTCCTGCATTCAAACTGTTGCGCAAGAAATATTACAATAACTGATTTTTATCCGGCTGAAATTGCAAAATAGTCCTATCTTTGCAATATAAATTGTTATTATTTTAAGCGGAATGACAAAAAAGTTATTACCATGGTTAAATTAGACAAAGTAAAATGGGGCTTCATCGGTTGCGGAGAAGTGACCGAGAAGAAAAGCGGACCAGCCTTTGCCCTGATCGAAGGTTCAGAGGTAGTGGCCGTAATGAGCCGTGACAAAGAAAAAGCTCAATCATACGCCAAAAGACACAACATTCCCCGCTGGTACTCCGATCCGCAGCAGTTAATAGGAGATGAAGATGTCAATGCTATTTATATAGCCACTCCCCCCTCTTCTCATGCCACTTTTGCCATTATGTCCATGAAGGCAGGAAAGCCCGTATACATCGAGAAACCTATGGCGGCCAGCTATGAAGACTGTGCACGCATCAACCGCATATCACAGGAAACAGGAATTCCTTGTTTCGTAGCTTATTACAGACGCTATCTTCCTTATTTCCAAAAAGTACGCCAGATGGTAGAGGACGGAGAAATAGGCAATGTCATCAACATACAGATACGTTTCGCCCAGCCTCCCCGCGCTTTGGATTACAACAGTACCAACCTTCCCTGGCGTGTACAACCTGATATTGCCGGCGGCGGTTATTTCTATGATCTGGCTCCTCACCAGCTGGATTTGCTACAAGATATGTTCGGCTGCATTCTCGAAGCCCAAGGATACAAGAGCAACCGTGGCGGGTTATATCCGGCAGAAGATACGATAAGTGCCTGCTTCAAATTTGATTCCGGTCTGCCGGGATCAGGATCATGGTGTTTCGTTGCCCATGAATCGGCCAAGGAAGACCGTATAGAAATCATCGGAGACAAGGGAATGATCTGTTTCTCTGTTTTCACTTACGATCCCATCGCCCTGCATACTGAAAGAGGCCGCGAGGAGTTTCTTCCCGAAAATCCCCCTCATGTACAACTTCCGCTCATAAAAGCCGTAGTAGAACACTTGCAGGGAAAAGCTGTCTGTACCTGCGACGGCATCAGTGCGACACCCACCAACTGGGTAATGGACCGTATACTTGACAAACTCTGATTTCTGCCTATGGACATCCGTCAATTATGCCTGTTTTGTCTGTCTTTCCTTTCCGCCCTCGGTGTATATGCACAAGCGGAACAGAAGGACTCGACAGTACAGGACAACAAGGGTGTTCTCATTACATTGACCGATGGAATAGCGACAACTGTCCGTCATACCGGAAGAAAAATCAGGAAAGTGGGAAAAGAATTCAACGCGGTCGATACCACCTATATCTCGCCTAACCTCTACAATCTGGCTTTCATGCTGGAATCCAGCAGTTGGTACGAATACTATCGGTTAGGCAGTAAAGGAAACAACGGCGAACAAAGTTTGAGATTCTCCCCCAATGCCAGTTTCAAGCTGGGGGTCTATTTCGGATGGCGCTGGATATTTCTAGGATATTCTTTCGATGTAAAAGATATTTTCGGCGGACACAAGAACAAGGCAAAGAAAACCGAAATGGCACTGAATCTTTATAGTTCCAAATTTGGTGTGGATTTATATTACAGAAAGACAGGAAGCGATTTCAAGATACGTTCTTCCAGCGGATTTGATCTGAGCACTCCCATTAAAAACCTGAATTTCAACGGATTGCAAAGTAAAATCAAAGGACTGAACGCCTATTGGATTTTCAATTATAAAAAATTCTCTTATCCGGCAGCCTATAGCCAGTCCACCAACCAGCGTAAAAGCGCGGGTTCCCTGATGGCGGGCTTTTCTTATTCCCAGCACAACATATCTTTTGATTACGAAAAGCTTCCCGGTGAAGTGAGAGCCCAACTGCATGATGCCCTGCTTTTCAAGAAAGTGAAATATTCTGATTACAGCATCAACGTGGGTTATGGCTATAACTGGGTATTTGCAAAAAACTGGGTTTCCAATCTTTCACTCTTACCGGCCATTGCCTATAAAAAATCAAAAATAGACGATACGCCTAACACCGACAATCATTGGATAAAGGATATCAATTTTGACCTGATAACACGTGCCGCCGTGGTCTATAATACCAACAAGTACTTTGTAGGTGCTTCACTGGTGATGCATACATACGATTATCGGAAAAGGAATTTCTCTCTCACTAATACATTCGGAACCGTTCGTGTATATGCAGGATTCAACTTCTGGAAAAGGAAAGAATTCCGCGATAAATAAAAAATATACCGGAAGCCTATAAAGTTCTTCCGGTATATCACAGGTTAATTATATTAGACTCACAATAAATTCTTAGAAGCGGGCGCCGACTGTCAGCAAGAGCTGATGCCGCTCATTGTCCACTTTAGTTGCCGGAAGATCTATATTATCGTCAAAAGCATAAAAGTTTGATTTATACATATCATATTTATATGCCAAATCCGCATAAATTACACTGCCACGGTATCCAAGACCAAACGTAAAGGTATTCTTAGACTCCGTATTATTAAAATCAGTACGCGTGCTATATAAAGACAAGGCACTATAAGCATCTTTGGAAAATGCAGCCGAAGAATAATTATACCCTGCACGGATGCTAAACTCAGGTATGATCCGCGTTTCCATTCCTATACGGAAAGTATGGACACCTTTCAGATAATTCTCAACGCTAGGCTGATCTCCCAATTCATAACCATCCACATCCTTCAGCTTACTGGAAGAATAATCCTGATATTCATATTCCGCACCTACTGCCACCGCACCCGCAAAAGTAGTACCCGCACTGACATTAAATTTCCACGGAGTAGTAAGATTATAATCATAGGTCAAATAATCATACTCCGGAGTTACCAGAAAATCACTCAATGTCTGGATATAGGGTTTTTCATAAGCTAAAATATCAGAAGATAAAGTGGCATTATAGCTTTCTCTTAAATCATACCATGTAGGCGTGTGAACGGCAAATCCCAAACGGAAAGGAGAACTTTCTATAGGACGTACAATAACCCCCAACTTCAAATCCATACCAGTTCCTTCCAGTCTATAATAATTATCCAATGTATACCCCCCATTATCCGCACCCTTATCATCATTCAAATTTTCCGTATAAGAAGTATAACGGTCATAATTCACATCATAGACCCCCAAGGTAGCTCCTAAATAGACCCTATCTTCAATATTGAATGAAACATTAAAATCATATTGACTGATACCTCCAGTTTCCTTACTAAAGAAGTTATTGTTAAAACCATTCCACCCCCATGGAGCATGAATGTTTTTTTCAGGATCATTAAACCAGTCAACCACACCGGTTCTCACCCCCATTACTCCTAAAACAGGTAACTGGTTCCAATATTTGGTATAAGGATTCTTCGCATCCAGTATGTCATTAAACTCGCTTTCCGTCAATCCATATCGTTCCATTTCCTGAGCCAGCTGAAAGCTTTGTGACATATTATCCAACGCCCCTCCCATAGAGAAAAGGCGGTTGAAGTTTTTACTTTTATGGTAATTGAATCCGAAATTCACAAAACGCAAAGAAGTATTGTTGCCTATCTTATTGCTATAAACAAATCCAATCTGGTCAAATGAAGCGCGCGTTTTGTCTTCATTCATTGACACGCCACTAAAGTTACTCTTTGTCGAAGTATTATTAAAACCAAAAGAAACGGACACGTCATTACTACGAAAAATGCCGATACCCGCAGGGTTGGAACTCATGACAGATATATCACCTCCCAAAGCTCCCATGGCACCACCCATACCAACAAATCGTGCTGTTCCATTCAAGTCATTCCCCAGCAACTTTTCCGCATCATAAGCATTTTGTGCGCTTGCCGTTGCCATTGCCAGCAACGTACAAGCGGTTACTATTACTTTATTTTTCATACATCAATTCTATTAAATACAACAGTCTGGTTTAATCTGCTACTTATCTGGTACGCGATCTGCCACCGCCACTTGAACGGGAAACACCGCCTCCGGAACTACGGGAAGCCCCACCGCCACTAGAAAAACTACTACGGGAAGAAGAAGTTCCACTACTACGGTAAGAGTTAGACGAACTATTACGGGAAGGACTGCTGCTACGGGAATATGAACTGCTGCGAGAGTTCGAAACGCCACTATTGTTACGATAGGCGCCACGGCTTGCAGCCCCTGTTCTCTGATAAGCAGATCCTGCTGCATTTCCCACACTTCTCCGGGTACTGCTTGGTCTGGTATAGGAAGATCCCCTTCCTTCTGTCGGACGTGAATACGAATTACCCGGACGGACTCCTGCAGCCTGACTTGGTGAAAGAGTTGCTCCTGTACGGGTTCTGATAGCGCTTCTATTAGGACGAACCGAATTTACACCGTCAGATCCCGAAACCACTCTTCCTGATGAAGATCCGTTACGTGTTGCGGTACGATAGCTATTAGCACTATTACGGACATTTTGTCTGGAATTTCCTACATACGAATTACGACTATTCCTATCATAACTATTCACATAATTATTCCGGCTTGGGCGTGAAGAGCCATAGCTGTTGGTGTATCTTCCGGCATGTATCCCCGGATTACGTCTGCTTGAGCCATACCATCCATGACCGCCTCCCCAGTAGCCGCCGCCCCAACCGTGACCGGAATAATGCGGATAATAATGATGGTGGTGGTGATGATGGTAGCCCCAATAGCCACCCCAGTAGCCGCCACCCCAATAACCGGGATAGTACCAGCTATTGTAGTACCACGGCGAACTCCATCCCCAACTGAATCCCCAGCTGGCGCCATATGGATAATTCCAACGCCAATCCCACCACAAGCGGTTCGTGTAAGTGGGAAAGACGTATGCATACAATCCGTCATCATATACATTCCAATCCCATGAAGGCAAACCGTAAACCACATCCCAATAGAGCGGACTGCTTACCGGAATGGCGTAACGGGGATTGCGGAAACGGACGATACGCATCGCGTATTCATAATCGTCTTGAGAGCCCTCAAAACCATTAACCCATTCCCCTCTCTCATTCAAAGGTTTCTCCTCAATATACAAGGTATCATTCTCCATCGAGAAGTTATTATCTCGTGAAGTATAACGACGATTATACTCATCCACATCGCGCACTTTTCCTTTCACATCCTTCACTACCACTGTAGAACCGGGGGCTGCGTAAACGGTAGTCGTGTTCTGCTTCTGCGGAACCACCACTTTCACCTCTTGCTTAACCTCCTCTTTCTTTTCAGCTTTTTTCTTAGGGATGAAATAAAGGTCGTCATCAACGCTTTGTGACATTGCCCAATAAGGCAAGCACACCATCATAAGCGAAGCTAATACAATCTTTTTCATACTCGTACCTGTTTTATTTGTTATTCTATCTACTTTTTCTAGTGCAAAGATAGCCAGAGGTTTCAGTTCATAACAAAGAAAATCCCTATTAGTTGGTAGGGATTTCCCTATTTTAGTAACGGACTTCAACTATTTTATCTATTTCTGCACACACACGGAAAACAGAAGAACGTCCGTTCACATACGTTGATGGTAAACAAATCTGGTGGTAAAACAACTTTTTATATTAAGTTGCACCCACTTATGCCCTCATGCCCTCACTAAAAGTCATAACCTACTCATTATTAAACCACTACACACAGTGAGGGCATGTTAAAAAGTGAGAGCATTGCCCTCATGCCCTCACTCCTATTTTCTTGCACATCTCACTTAAATCATTCATTCACAACATAATACCCATTTATCGGCTTATAAACCGGTTGTTTGGGAAGTCCCACATTTTTCAGCTTTCCTTCCTCGCACAAGCGGTGTAAATGGCGGCTGGCCGTACTTTGTGTCATACTGCAAAGAAGCTGGAAACTTTTCCGCTGCACAAAATCATGAGTTGTGAAGAACTCCGTCAGCAATGCGTCAATTTCCTCATCGGTCAGTTTACTTGAATGAAACGAGAACCGGGTACGCTGCACCTTTACCTTCCCCACCTCATCCATCAATAATCGGTCGGGGCGGTAAACAATCCCCTTAAGCCTTACCTTTGTATTTTTACGTTTCGTCTTTTCGGTTACCGGCTCGGTGCTCACCAGATTGGGACGGAAAAAGCCGATGCCGTCCAGATGCACCTGCCTGCCTTCCGCCAATTCCTCGCCCATGGCGTGTGACAGCGCATCGAGCACGGCTATTACATCCGTTTCCGTCAATGTACAATATTTCTGTATACGGGCACGGAGCTGGGCCGTGCTTACTTTCCCATTCAGCCGGAGACGCGGATGCAACATATTCTCTTCCCCTTGTTGCTCAGAGGTTTTGGGATTCTCGTACCAATCAAATAGTATTGCCATACTGTTCTTTTTTTATTGATGAAAGTTCAATATCTATTAATCACGGATGTGATTAAGCTTAACTACCTTTGTGATTAATTTTAATCACCTTTATGATCAGACTTAATCACAAGGGTAGATAACTAATTACAAACATACAAAAATAAGAAAAGAAAAGGTAGAAAACAAATAAGAGACAGGGGAATATGCACTGAGACTAAGAATAAAAACACAGAAAAGAAAGGAAAAAGAAAAAGACGGCATTTAATCCGGAAAGCATTTGCAGAATCCGGAAAGAAACCTTATCTTTACTAAAAATATGCACACATAGACACTCGCAATACGCAGTCTTCTCCACACGACAGAACATCATCTTTTCCATGGGAGGTACATAAAACCAAAAAAACATTCAAACGAAAGACAAATATGAAAATTACACTCATCAGAAAAGATGAAGAACAGGGGACAGAAGCCTTGTCACTATGCGATACGGACGCATTCTTCGAGAAAGTAAAGACAGAGAACAAAGCAGGGCATATATCGGAACTGCGTGAAATACTACCCCGGCTGGCAGGATCGTCCGCCCGCTACGTCCACATCGACAAACTGCCGCGTGTCTATCCTGCCGTAGAATATACCCGCAAACAAAAGGGTGAGAAACGTATGAAACATTACAACGGACTGGTGCAGCTGGAAGTGAACCGGCTCGCCGACCTGTATGAGGTGGAATATGTGAAACGCCAAGTAGAGCAACTGCCACAAACCTTTGCCGCTTTCTGCGGTTCAAGCGGACGGAGCGTAAAGATATGGATACGCTTCGCACGCACTGACGGCAGCTTGCCCACTGCCACACAAGAAGTCCTCCTGTTTCATGCCCACGCCTATCGGCTGGCGGTGACATGCTACCAGCCCATGCTTCCTTTCGGCATCACACTGAAGGAACCGGACCTGATGCAAAGCTGTCGCATGACCGTGGATGAACAACCTTACTATAACCCTTCGTCCGTTCCTTTCTGCATAGAGCAACCGCTTGCCCTGCCCGATGAGGAAACTTTCCGGCAACGGAAACAAAACAGCGAAAGCGCACCGGAACGAATGACACCCGGCTGCGAAAGTATGCAGATTTTTGCCCAGATGTACCAGTCGGCACGGAAAAGAGCATTGGCCGAGATGGAAAACTGGAAACGTGATGACGGGCTGGAACCTTTACTGCCCCATCTGGTAGAACAATGCTTCAAAACAGGCATCCCCGAAGAGGAAGCCGTACAGCGCACGCTGATGCACTATTTTCACGCAACGGACACAGAAACCATCCGTACAGCTTTTGGCAACGGATACCGGGAAATGAAAGGTTTCGGTAAAAAAAGCGGTTTCAGTAAAGAGCAGGAAGCCACCTTCCGGCTGGAGGAATTCTTGAAAAGACGGTATGAATTCCGCTTCAACACCGTGCTGGACGAGGTGGAATACCGTCAACGGGACTCTGTTCATTTCTATTTCAAGCCTTTAGATAAACGTACCCGCAACAGTATCGCCCTCTGCGCCTTAAAAGAAGGGCTGCAAGTGTGGGACCGGGATATAGACCGCTTTCTCACCTCCGATTTCGTTCCGCTTTACAATCCTGTAGAAGAATACTTGTGTGACCTTCCCCGCTGGGACGGTACTGACCGCATCCGCGCACTTGCCCGGCTCGTTCCTTGCGGCAATCCGCATTGGGAAGAACTCTTTTACCGTTGGTTTCTAGGCATGGTGGCGCATTGGAGGGGGATGGACCGCCAGCATGGAAACAGCACTTCACCTTTACTTGTAGGTTCGCAAGGATTCCGGAAATCCACTTATTGCCGTATCTTGCTGCCACCCGAACTCCGTTTCGGCTATGCCGACAGCCTGGACTTCAGCAGCAAACAGGAAGCGGAGCGTGCCTTGGGACGATTTTTCCTTATCAACCTGGACGAATTCGACCAGATTACCGTAAATCAACAAGGCTTTCTGAAACATCTGCTACAAAAACCGACAGCCAATCTGCGCAAGCCTTACGGAACCAGCGTGCGCGAATTACGCCGCTATGCCTCATTCATCGGCACCAGCAATCAGAAGGATTTGCTCACCGACCCCACGGGAAGCCGTCGCTTTATCTGTATCGAAGTGACCGATCCCATTGATACCAATGTCACCATAGACTACCGCCAACTCTATGCGCAAGCCATGCATTTACTTTATAAGAACGAACGTTATTGGCTGAATGACGAAGATGAGGCCGTTTTACGACAAAGCAACAGCGAATTTGAGCAAATATCACCTTTGGAGCATTTATTCCATTGTAACTTTTCTTCTGCAACCAACGAAAAGGAGGGAGAATGGATGACTGCCATGGATATTTTTAATTATCTTCAAGAGAACACACGCGACAAACTGTCTATCAATAAAATAAATTGGTTTGGACGTATTCTCCGCAAACTGAACATTCCTAAAAAGACCAGTACCAGAGGTACCCTATATCATGTAACAAAGTTGAAATAATTTATTTTACCATAGAAGAGTATGAGGGCAATGCCCTCATACTCTTCTATGCTACCATCACAAATAACCTGTTCATTATAAACAAATTACCTCACAAATGAGGGCATGAGGGCATAATTGCATCTAACATTGCAATGAGAGCACAAGTCTGAAACAAAAAGACGGAAGGTTTGTTTGTGAAAGTAATGAAAAGAAATTATCTTTGTCATCATCCTTAAACCAACAATCGTATGAAACCAGTGAAATTATTTTATCAGGAAAGATGCCCGTTCTGCAAAAAAGCACTGCGCTATATTGAAGAACTGAAAGCAGAATATCCTGAATTCCAACCTATAGAAATAGAAATGATAGAAGAAACCCAACATCCTGATATAGCCGACCAATACGACTATTATTACGTTCCCACGTTCTATGTGGACGGGGTGAAAGTGCATGAAGCGGGCATCTTCAAAAATGAGATGGAGGCATTGCTCCGTAAAGTGATAGAATAAACGAAAAGATATGAAATATTTAGAAGTAACCTTTACAACACATCCCTGTAATGAAACAGTGAATGATGTAGTGTCCGCATTGGCCGGAGAAATAGGATTTGAAAGTTTTGTAGAATGTGAAGGGGGAATACAGGCCTATATCCAGCAAACTCTCTTTGACGAGGAAGCACTGAAAGAAATGGTTGTGAACTTCCCTTTACCTGACACCCGGATAGAATACACCATAAAGGAAGCCGAAGACAAAAACTGGAATGAAGAATGGGAGAAAAACTTCTTTCAACCCATCGTCATAGGTGACCGTTGCTGCATTCACAGCACGTTCCACAAAGACACTCCGAAAACTGAGTATGAAATTCTGATTGACCCGCAAATGGCTTTCGGCACAGGGCATCATGAAACGACCAGCTCTATAATCAGCGAGCTGTTAGAAGCCGACCTGAAAGGAAAATCAGTCCTGGATATGGGATGCGGCACTTCTATTCTTGCCATCCTTGCCTCCATGCGAGGAGCCAATCCTGTGACAGCCATCGACATTGACGACTGGTGCGTCAACAATTCAAAAGACAACATTGCACTGAACCATATCCATAACATTACAGTGGAACTGGGTGACGCCAATCTGCTGAAAGGGCGCAAAGCGTTTGATGTGATTATTGCCAACATTAACCGGAATATTCTTCTGGCAGACCTTCCCCATTATGCCGCCTGTATGCATCCGGGTTCGGAAATATTTATGAGTGGATTCTATATACAGGATATTCCTTTTATCCGCGAAAAAGCGGAGAGTCTGGGAATGGAGTTCGTACATCATCGGGAAAAGAACAACTGGGCAGCTGTGAAATTCATCATGAAATAATACCATTTTCAAGTATGGCAAAGACGCGATAAAGACGGAATTGCCACCAACCACGCAGGATGTGCATTGATTTATTCGAGGACAAAAGAACGGATTTTCTCTCTTTTGTCCTTTTGTTCTTCTTCCCTGAAAATTAGAACCGGAATCAAGCGGTGACAAACGCACGTAGGACGCTGCATTTTATCCAAAGTGACCAAACGACCATACGGTATTATATTTATTATACAATCTCCTTTCCAAAAGGAGTAAGTGCCAAGCCCGCCAGCTTGAAATGTTGCAGTCCGAATGGAATGCCGATGACAGTGATGCAAAGCAACACCCCGAATGCCAGATGAGAGAGGCTGATCCAGATTCCACCTACAAGTATCCAGATGATATTCATCAACACACTGAGACATCCACCATCACCGGGACAACTGCGTATTTCCCGCCCAAAAGGACAAAGAGCCAGCATAGACAACTTCAAAGTCTGGAAACCGAAAGGAATGCCGACGATAGTAATCATCAGCAACAGGCTGGAAACAATATATTCCACGCAGATCAGAAATCCGCCGCAAATCAGCCAAATAATATTGAGCAGTAAGTTCATAAAGCAAATATAAACAAAGTTTTCGGAACCTCAGGCACAGTTCCCTTATTTCTTTATGGTCATTAATTGCAATTCTTCCAACGAACCGTTGAAAATATTCAAATCCACCTTCTCACGAATACCCGGCAACGTACCCACATCCGTATGCTGCCAGAATTTCCACTCCCCCCTGTATTCCACCGAGTCTACATAATAATGAGCTATCCAGTAAGGATAAGAATTGAAGACCGAATCATTCAGATAACGCGTTTTAAACTTATAAGAAGTATAAAGAATAGGCTTCACTTTGTAGTGCTGTTCTATTTTGTCAAGCCACAGTTTAAGGTCACGACGGAGCTGATTCTCATCCTTTCCCCTCTTCTCAATATCGAGCACAGGAGGAAGGTCACCTGAATCCAGCTTGACGGAATTGATAAAAAAATCGGCCTGACGGACAGGATCTGTCTTCGGATTGTAAAAATGATAAGCCCCACGGATAAACCCATATGTTTTCGCCGAATCAAAATTGGAGCTAAAAGCCTTGTCCCCATAATCGCCTCCTTCCGAAGCTTTCATAAAGACAAAATGAATAGGAAATTTTCCCTGTCGGGTCTGGGTCAGCATTTTCCAGTCTATGTTTCCTTGATAATGGGAAACATCAATGCCATGCACATGAAAACCTGAGGGCATACATACACCGTATGCTTTAAAACCATAGCAAGGCTTCCAACGGTAAGAGTAAGGACGGATAAAGAAATAAAAGAAAGCGGCAAGGAATAAAAAAGCAATAATCCCCGCAATGACATACCGAAGCCATGACGGCATCTCTCTTTGCGGTTTCTTTTTCGCCTTCCGCTGTGTGGTCCGGCGGACAGGTTTCGCGACTGCCTTTTTTTTAACAGGGGCAGGACGTGTGCTTTTCGCTCTTACCATTTTATCCTATTTAGCTGTTTTTACCTTACCTATTCCCACATACTATGCAATAAAACCCATCGGGAGAATGGTTTTACAATCAGCCCCGATGGGTTTCCTTTATGCTTTATAGAAATAAGAAAAAATTATTTTCCTTGTTCCAACTGCAATGTCTTGGTTGCCTGGTCACAAACTTCTGTAGGACCGAAGTACTGGATAGGACCCGGATATACATAGTCTGTTTCAATAGCCCAACGTTCACGCTGTGCGGCGAACGCCTTGAAAGGAGCACCGTCCAATTTTACCAACGCTTTCTGGATAACCGGTTTCATTTCACCGTGACGACGTTCCATGTTCATCATCATTGTGATAGGCACACCACCTGCAATCCATTCTTCGGCAGGAGCAGTAGTGTTACGTACAGAAGACATATAACCGGTCTTGCCGTTGGCAATCAACATAGAAGCGGTGTAACCCAACGAGTAGCAATAGTCAGCATCGAAGTTTGACGGAGCAGCGCAACGGCCTTCGTAACCGAAGAAGTGATGCTGAGCGGCAAATTTACCTACATACTTGCCTTCTTCTTTCCACTGAGCCAATTTAACGGCTACCATATCAGACAACAGCTTTTCTGTTTCAATCAGTGATACCTGTACGTTTCCGTGCGGGTCACGATCCAAAGTAAGCTGACGTGCAACGCCTTCGGGCAGAGAAGCATAGATTTCCGAGTTTTCCTTAGAAAGCTTGGAGATGATATATTCACGTTGGTGAGATTTCTTGATCAATGCGAACTCTGATGCGTTAGCAGCCAGGAAGTCGTTCAATTCAGCGATCAATCTCTTCATTGCGGGGATGAATTCGATCAAACCTTCAGGTATCAACACTGTACCGAAGTTATTGCCTTGTGCGGCACGGTTAGCCACCACCTGAGCAATGTAAGTAACCACATCATCCAATGACATGTTCTTCTCTTCCACTTCTTCTGAAACGATACATACGTTAGGTTGAACCTGCAAAGCACATTCCAAAGCGATATGAGAAGCCGAACGTCCCATCAGCTTGATAAAGTGCCAGTATTTGCGGGCAGAGTTACAGTCACGCTGAATGTTACCGATTACTTCAGAGTAAGTCTTACAAGCCGTATCAAAACCGAAAGAAGTTTCAATCATCTCGTTCTTCAAGTCACCGTCGATAGTCTTCGGACAACCGATAACCTGAACACCGCAGTTCTTCGCAGCATAGTATTCTGCCAATACACAAGCGTTTGTGTTTGAGTCATCACCACCGATAATTACCAATGCCTTGATGCCCAATTCCTTGATGATTTCCAGACCTTTATCAAACTGTTCTACCTTTTCCAGTTTGGTACGTCCCGAACCGATGATATCGAAACCACCGGTATTGCGGTATTCGTCGATAATATCGGAAGTCAGTTCCATATAATTATGGTCTACCAAACCACCGGGGCCCAGAATGAAACCATACAGTTTGCTGTCCTTGTTCAATGCTTTGATACCGTCGAACAAACCGGAAATAACATTGTGTCCGCCGGGAGCCTGTCCACCAGACAAGATGACACCTACGTTGATGGCAGGCATATTGACAGCTTCGCCTTCAACGAACTGAATCAACGGCATGCCGTAAGTGTTAGGGAACAAGGCTTTGATAGCTTCCTGGTCAGCAACTGACTGTGTAGGTTCACCTTCCTTTACTTTTACAGCGCCTTTCAACGCTTTAGGAAGTTTGGGCTGATAAGCAGCTCTGGCAATTTGTAATGCACTTTTAGTCATATTCTATTATTCTATTTAAAGGTGTATAATTTCATTTATAATTCATGTGCAAATTTCGTTCTTTTTTCGCAAATATGAAAACGTATACAAATAAAAATATTACCTTTACCGCGAATTTAGAATTATGTATTAACTTAAAACATTACATTTATGGCAAGTAGAAGAAATTTAAAGAAAAAAATAACCAATATAGCAAGTGATTTGTTTTTAGTCAGTTTGATGGAAGGTGTTAACCGTGAAGTAGTTTGCAACTCTGTACACAATGTGATCAAACTGATTATACGCATCAGTCACACTGAACCGGGTAACGTAAAAGGTTTCTACAAGAAACTGAATGAGGATTTGAACAAAGAAATAAAAGTGGTTGCAGACGAACTGGCTAAAGCTACAAAAGCATAAGATTTAAGGAATGAAAAAAGCTATTTGTGGTTTTATCTACTACAAACTATTGGGATGGAAGACTAAAGTATCCGTTCCCGATTATGACAAATATATTATCTGTGCCGCACCGCATACCACCAATTGGGATTTGTTCATAGGCAAACTGTTTATGGGAGCTATAGGTCGCGAAACCGGTTTTATGATGAAAAAAGACTGGTTCTTCTGGCCTCTAGGCCCTATTTTCCGCTGGATGGGAGGGATTCCCGTAGACCGTAGCCGCAAGACTTCATTGGTGGACCAGATGATTAAGATTGCCAAATCGAGTCAAAAATTCCATCTGGCTATCACTCCGGAAGGAACACGCAAAGCCAATCCCAATTGGAAGAAAGGGTTTTACTATATTGCGCAAGGGGCCGGTCTGCCTATTATTCTGGTAGCTATCGACTACGAGAAGAAATGCATCACAGCCGAAAAGGTAATACATCCCAGCGGTGATTTGGACAAGGATATGCGTGAAATCAAATTGTATTATAAGAATTTCAAAGGCAAATATCCTGAAAACTTCAGCATCGGAAAAGTAGAATAACCCTTCCGTTTTGTAGTTCTTCAGATATGAAAACACTGATTATGCGGATTGTATTTTCACCCGCATAATCAGTGTTATTTGTATCTATTCTCTTGCTATACTCTCATCCCCATCCTCAAAATTATTCTTCTCTATCTTCACATTCCGGGTGTGAAGCAAGCGGAAACGGGACTTGTTATGATGAAAAGCCGGATAATCCGTATTCTGGCGGATCACATTGTTTTTAAAGATCAATCCATCAATGGATTTTGCAAAAAGGACAGGGCGGTCAAAGGTTTCAAAATAATTATCTTCAATCACTACTCCTTTTTCTCCTTTTCCACCATGGAAATATTTTTTCTGATGCTCCAAATCGGGAATCTCCGGATAAATAGAGATAACAGCTTCCGTAAACTGGAACATATTAGTCAATGCGTTGATAAAACGATTGTTACGAATCAGCACATTCCGGCAAGCTCCCGTTTCAAACCAGCCGTTACAATCACCGCACAGCAATATGGCTGTTCCTGATGTATGATCAAACAGGTTACGCTCTACCACCGTTTTCAGGGGAGTGCTGAACAGCGTACCGCGTGCACGGTTGTTACGAATGACATTATCCGCAAAATAAACTTCCGGACACCAGGACAGGTTTTCAATGCCGAAACCTTCTTTATCCGTAATCTCCGCATCCAAAGGCTCGGCAAAAGTGATACGATATTCTTTTGCACCTTTCACCGTATCTTTGTCATTGGGCAGGATTTCCTTCACCCGGTTCTTTCCACCGGTCAGTTCCATGGTGGCGGAACGTACAAATTGTACTTCATCGCCATTCACGCCCCACTCGAATCCGTATGCTTGCGGATGCATGTATCGGGCAATCACCGTATGGTCATCAAGGCGTTGCTTGATTTTCAAATAAGTACCATGTACATTAATCGCATCATCCATCATTCCTTCATACAACCCGTTGCGAGAATCAATCTTCCCCCGGCAACTGGAGAAATGGGTAGCATCCGCCTGCGTGGTAAAGTAACGCGGATCCTTATCGCCACGAAGACAAACGCTGAATTCATCCAACGTGATATTTTCACATAACTGGGCCAGCAGTCCCATACCTTCGGCATAATGCACTTTCACATTCTGCAAACGGGTGTCTTTATCATTGGACAAGAATATACCCGGAGCAGGACGATAATAAGTACGAAGAGCCACCACTGTCCCCGGTTTCAACCGGGCGTCTTTCCATTGAGGAGCATGGTAGACACGTGGAGAGATTTCCTTCAATCCTTCCATAGGACACCATAAGTCACTGGTGCGGTATACCAGACGCTTTGTCTTTTCTTCAAAAGCAATCCCTCCCTGGGGAGCACTGGACCAGCCTTCACCGTATGCTTCGAAAAAACCTTTCTCATTGATACGGCATTTCACCCATGCGGCAGGTTCAAAAGTAATTCCCTCCTCTCCGCTTTCCAATATCTTGACCTGAGCAATATGAGGAGTCTCAAAATCTATGCTGAAATTACGCAAAGTACAATTCTCTGAACGAAGCAGAGAAAGTGGAAGCATACGCCCATGAAAGATAAAATCAGCACCCTGTCCGTCCACCGTCAGCCCCTTCCAATCCTCCAAAGGGAAACCTACCGTTTTCGGATTGTCCTGATCATGATTGGAAATATAATACTCACGGACAGCCGCCCCTTCAGGATGGAAATCGTAACGTCCGGATTCAAAAAGCAGAGTGACCTTATCACCCAAAGCAACTTGAGACTTGATGTCTTGTAACGCCTTCTGCAATTTGGGTGAAAGATTCTCGTGTGTGTCCGGTACCAGACCATAATTTCGCATTTCGACTACCTTACTTCCGGCAAAAGCGGAAACAGCCAGCCATACGAAGCAGAAATTAAAGATAATTCGTTTCATTTAGGTTCATTATAGATTAGTTAGAATGACAAAACTAACAAAAATTCCTAACTTCGCAACCATAAATAAAGAAGAAAACAACATGAAAAAGATATTTTTGTCCTTCCTGCTGGTAATGGCAGGAATATCACACACTTTGGCACAAGGGTTAGATGGTAATGTGGAACAACGTCTAAAAGATTTTTTCACCCGGTACGAAACATCTTATGCCAACATAGGTAAGTGTAAATTAGACCGTTATGAAGTAAATCATGACAAAAAAAGGCTGAATGTATATGCCAGCCCCAGCTTCGGCTACCAACCGTTTACCCCCGAAAAGACAGAAGCTATCTACCGGTTACTTAGACAAAGCCTACCCGGTCCTGTAAATTATTACGATATAACCATCTATGCCGATGGCAAATCAATCGAAGACCTGATTCCCAACTATCTGAGAAAGAAACAGGACAAAAGCCGCTTATGGCAACGGACAGATTATAAAGGTGATCCATGGGTAAAAAATATTTCCCGCCCCTTTACTGCCGGCAAAGGACTGGAAGGCAGACACATCGCCCTTTGGCAAAGCCACGGAAAATATTATAAAAAGGACAAGGGATGTTGGGAATGGCAACGTCCCCGACTGTTCTGTACCACAGAAGACTTGTTCACCCAATCATTCGTCATACCTTATATTATACCCATGCTGGAAAATGCGGGAGCCATAGTTTATACCCCTCGTGAACGTGACTGGCAACGCAATGAGGTGATTGTGGATAATGATACCCATCCCCAAGGTTGCATCTATCAGGAGATAAAAAGCCGGAAAGGTAAATGGAAAACCGCCCCCACCCCGGCATTCGCTCAAAAACGATTGGTTTACCGGGACGGACAAAATCCTTTTGAAGAAGGTACAGCCCGCTTTGCCTCCACCGAGAAAAAACCGGAAAAAGCCTTTGCACAATGGATTCCCCATATTCCCGAAACAGGAAGATATGCCGTCTATGTGACTTATCAGACTTTACCCGGAAGTGTGAGTGACGCTAAATATCTGGTTTTCCATAAAGGGGGTGTCACCGAATTTCTGGTCAACCAACAAATAGGGGGAGGAACCTGGGTTTATCTGGGCACTTTTGAATTCGACAAAGGAACCAACGATTACGGTATGGTGATACTAAGTAATGAGAGCAGACAAAAAGGAGTGGTATGCGCCGATGCCGTCCGTTTTGGCGGAGGAATGGGAAACATATCGCGCGGTGGAAAAACCAGCGGCCTGCCCCGTTATCTGGAAGGGGCACGCTATGCCGCACAATGGTCGGGTTTTCCTTATTCGGTTTACAGTCCCAGCGAAGGTAAGAATGACTATACCGATGATATAAACGCCCGCAGCCGGATAATAAACTATCTCAGCGGAAATTCTGTGTACAATCCAAAGGAGAAAGGATTGGGCGTTCCTTTTGAAATGACCTTGGGAGTGCACAGCGATGCAGGTTTTTCCAAAGAAGATGATTTAATAGGCACGCTGGGTATCTATACCACCGATTATAATAGCGGTAAACTGAACGCCGGTATCTCCCGTTATGCTTCCCGCGACTTGGCGGACATGGTACTGACCGGTCTGCAACAGGATATCTCCGCCCAATTCGGTATCCGGTGGCAACGCCGCAGCCTGTGGAACCGCAATTACAGCGAGACCCGTCTGCCTGCCGTTCCCTCGATGATTCTGGAACTCCTCTCCCACCAGAACTTCGCCGATTTGAAATTGGGGCACGATCCGCGTTTCAAGTTTACCGTAGGACGTTCTGTTTACAAATCCATACTAAAATACCTGAGTACCATGCATGGGACGGATTACGTAGTCCAACCTTTACCGGTAAATAACTTTGCCATTCACTCCGGAAGTAGGAAAAACACCTTCCAACTAACTTGGCAAGCGGTAGACGACCCGTTGGAACCGACTGCCAAAGCTCAACAATACATAGTCTATACCCGTCTGGGACATGGTGGATTTGACAATGGAACGTTAGTACGCGGTACTGAATATACCTTCGAAGCCGAACCGGGACTGGTATATAGTTTCAAAGTAACCGCAGTCAACAAGGGCGGAGAAAGTTTTCCTTCCGAAATCCTGTCAGCCTATCAGGCAAAGAAAAGTAAAGGAACAATCTTGATAGTCAACGGATTCGACCGTTTAAGCAGACCTGCTACCGTAGAATCTCCTTTCTTGCAAGGCTTTGACTTGAATACGGATCCGGGAATACCTTATATAAATACACCCGCCTTCTGCGGAACGCAACAAAGCTTCGACCGCAGCCGCATAGGACGGGAAACTAAAGACGGGCTGGGATATAGCGGCAGCGAACTGGAAGGAATGTTGATAGCCGGAAATACTTTCGATTATCCGTTCATTCATGGAAAAGCCATCCAGGCAGCCGGAGGATACTCTTTTGTATCGTGTAGTGATGAAGCCGTTGAAAATGGTTTTGTCCGGCTGGCAGATTACCCCATTACAGACCTGATATTCGGAGCCGACAGGCGTCCTTTCTCCCACACATTGCAACAGTTGCTCACAACCTATTGTCAAGGAGGCGGCAACCTGATGCTCAGCGGCTCGTATATAGGAAGCAACATGAACAGTCCCACAGCACTGAACTTCACCGAAAACATATTAAAATATAGTTTCGGAGGCAGCATGATAAATTCCACTTCGGGAGAAATATATGGAGCCAACACCCGTTTCAGTATTCCCCGCACTATCAACGAGCAAACATACGCCGTACCCGCTCCCGACTGTCTGACCCCGATAGCCCCTGCTTACTCCGCTTTTGTATATAATCCGGGCAGTTACAGTGCCGGTGTCGCCTATAAAGGCAAATATCGGACTTTTGTCCTGGGTTTCCCCTTTGAAAGCATTCAGGGAGTGAAGGAAAGAGCACGGGTAATGAGTGCCATCCTGGGCTTCTTTGGCAGCAAGTGATATTTTTAAACGAAAATAAAAGGGCAAATAAGAGGTTATTTCATAAAAACGCCTAACTTTGTCCGTATAAACCATTAAAATAAAACGACTATGTACACTATACAGACTAATGCCTCCGGCACACGCAGCATGGAAATCTCAGAAGAGAACCTGCAAACTATTGAGAAATATGCTTTATTCCAGCATCTGATAGACAGCAACGGTATCGTGGACGAGTCGGTGCTGGAGAAACTGAAGTTGAATATCCGTTCACTGATAACCAGCGAGGAAGGAAACAATAAAGAGCTGCTCGACCTTTGTATCGATGTAATTTATCATAATAACATGAAAGCTTTCGGACTTCATCAACTCATTCTGCTTTATATCCAATGGGAGAAAGAGAAAAATAAAGATGAAGAAGAGATATAATAAACAATCTCTGTGTTCTCTGTAGCAAAACAAAAAAAACAGTATTTATCATTGAAAGAATACAAACTTACAGACTGGTTGCCGACAACCAAGAAAGAAGTAGAGATGCGCGGATGGAATGAACTGGACGTAATCTTGTTCAGCGGTGACGCCTACGTAGATCATCCTTCATTTGGTCCGGCAGTAATTGGACGATTATTAGAGGCGCAAGGTTTGAAAGTGGCCATTGTGCCTCAACCCAACTGGCGTGATGACCTGCGCGATTTTAAGAAGCTGGGACGTCCACGCCTCTTTTTCGGTGTGTCCGCCGGATGTATGGACAGCATGGTAAACAAATACACTGCCAACAAGCGTTTGCGCAGCGAGGATGCTTATACTCCCGACGGCCGCCACGACATGCGTCCCGAATATCCCAGCATCGTTTATACACAGATTTTAAAGAAAATCTATCCCGACGTACCTGTCATTCTGGGAGGTATAGAGGCATCTTTGCGCCGTGTCACCCATTATGACTACTGGCAGGACTGCCTGCGTAAATCAATTCTGATAGATTCCGGAGCCGATTTATTGATCTATGGAATGGGAGAGAAACCGATTACGGAACTTTGCAAGAGAATGAAAGAAGGCAAAGACAGTCAGGACGGAGCCCATTTACCCTTACAAAAGGATATTCCCCACGATATACCACAAACGGCTTACCTTATCTGTAAGAAAGGATCAGTTCCGTCCGAGCACTCTGTAATTGAGTGTGTGAACGAAAAGCCAGATATCATCCTACACTCTCATGAAGCATGCCTGAAAGATAAAAAGAAACAAGCCGAGAACTTCCGCTTCATTGAAGAGGAAAGCAACAAGTACGAAGCCTCCCGCATCTTGCAAGATACAGGCAATGAAACAGTAGTAGTCAATCCGCCTTATCCTCCAATGAGCCAAGGCGAACTGGATCATTCTTTTGATTTGCCCTATACGCGTATGCCTCATCCTAAATATAAAGGAAAACGCATTCCCGCATTCGACATGATTAAATTCTCAGTCAATCTGCACCGTGGTTGTTTTGGCGGATGCGCCTTTTGTACCATTTCCGCCCATCAAGGGAAATTTATTGTAAGCCGAAGTAAAGAGAGTATCTTAAGAGAAGTGAGAGCCATAACTGAAATGCCTGATTTCAAAGGCTATCTGAGTGACTTGGGAGGACCTAGCGCCAACATGTATGCCATGCGTGGTAAAGATGAGAAAATTTGCCGGCGATGCAAACGGCCGTCATGTATCCATCCCAAAGTATGTCCCAATTTGAACACGGACCATCGCCCCTTATTGGATATCTATCATTCGGTAGACGCACTTCCCGGTATCAAGAAAAGCTTTATCGGAAGCGGTGTACGCTATGACCTGTTACAATATCAAAGTAAAGATCCGGCAGTAAACCGCAGTACGGCTGAATATACCCGCGAACTGATAGCCCATCATGTCAGCGGGCGCTTGAAAGTGGCTCCGGAACATACCAGCGACCAAGTGCTGCAAATCATGAGGAAACCTTCGTTTTCACAATTTTATGACTTCAAAAAGACTTTCGACAAAATAAATAAGGAGTTGAATATGCGGCAGCAGATTATACCTTATTTTATAAGCAGCCATCCCGGATGTACGGAAGAAGATATGGCAGAACTGGCAGTGATCACCAAGAAATTGGATTTCCATTTGGAACAAGTACAGGACTTTACTCCTACTCCGATGACTGTAGCCACTGAAACCTGGTACACAGGTTATCATCCATATACGTTGCAACCGGTATTTTCCGCTAAAACACCAAAAGAAAAACTGGCTCAACGGATGTTCTTTTTCTGGTATAAACCCGAAGAACGACGTGCTATCATCAATGAATTGCGCAAAATAGGACGCGCTGATCTGATAGATAAGCTGTATGGTAAATACAAAGCCTGAGTTTTAAATTCACCACAGATTATACAGATTTGATCTGTGGTGAAACTGTTTTTTAACGTCTTGTTTACCTTTCATCGTGTTTTGACGAAACACAGGAACAGGTACATGTGTTCCAAGTTACAGATATTTATTCCCCCCTAAACTTAATTAGAAAAGCACCGCAAATATTAATTGATAAAAATACGACCTATCCTATTGAATATCATTTATTTTTTGCTATCTTTGGGCAAAACCAACTTTTAAATCAATACTGCGTATGGAAACGTATCTATTCTGGATTGTGCCCATTGCCTCCCTCTTGGCATTGGTACTTGCATGGTATTTCTACAAACAAATGATGCTTGAAAGCGAAGGAACTCCGACGATGGAGAAAATCGCTTCTTATGTGCGCCAGGGCGCCATGTCCTATCTGAAACAACAATACAAGGTGGTAGGGCTGGTATTTCTGGGATTAGTTATTCTGTTTTCTATCATGGCATACGGCTTCAACTTACAAAATCCGTGGGTGCCCATTGCTTTTCTTACCGGCGGTTTCTTCTCCGGATTGTCCGGCTTTTTGGGAATGAAAACGGCTACATACGCTTCTGCACGTACCGCCAATGCCGCCCAACACTCCTTGAACAAAGGACTGCGTGTAGCTTTCCGTAGCGGAGCTGTTATGGGGTTGGTCGTTGTCGGCTTGGGACTACTCGATATTTCTTTCTGGTACATATTATTGGACTATTGCATTCCCACAGATGCCTTGAACCCTTCTGCTAAATTATGTGTCATCACAACCACCATGCTTACCTTTGGTATGGGAGCCAGCACACAAGCACTTTTCGCCCGTGTAGGAGGTGGAATCTATACCAAGGCAGCCGATGTAGGTGCCGACCTGGTAGGTAAAGTGGAAGCCGGCATTCCGGAAGATGATCCCCGCAACCCCGCAACCATTGCCGATAATGTGGGAGACAATGTAGGTGACGTAGCCGGAATGGGCGCCGATCTGTACGAATCCTATTGCGGCTCTATTCTGGCTACCGCCGCTTTAGGTGCTGCCGCTTTTATTGGCTCGGATGATACCGTGATGCAGTTTAAAGCGGTTATCGCACCTATGCTGATTGCGGCAGTGGGTATCGTTCTCTCTATCATCGGTATTTTTGCCGTCCGTACTAAAGAAAATGCAGGAATGAAGGAATTACTCGGATCATTGGCCACAGGAACCAATTTAAGTTCGGTACTGATTGTCGTTGCCACTTTCCTTATCCTTTGGGCATTAGGTTTGGAAAATTGGGTAAACATTTCCTTTGCTGTGGTAGTGGGATTAATAGTAGGTATCGTTATCGGCCGTTCCACCGAATATTATACTTCTCAATCGTATAAACCCACACAACGGTTGGCCGAAAGTGGAAAGACCGGTCCGGCCACCGTTATCATTTCCGGTATCGGACTAGGTATGGTTTCCACCACCATCCCTGTACTGGCAGTAGTAACCGGTATCATCTTGTCCTACTGGCTCGCTTCAGGATTTGATTTTGCCAATATTTCCATGGGATTGTATGGCATCGGTATCGCTGCCGTAGGTATGCTTTCGACATTAGGAATCACCTTGGCTACCGATGCTTACGGACCGATTGCAGACAATGCCGGCGGTAACGCTGAAATGAGCGGACTGGGCAAAGAAGTACGCAAACGTACTGACGCCCTCGACTCGTTAGGTAACACGACTGCCGCTACAGGCAAAGGTTTTGCCATCGGCTCCGCAGCTCTGACCGGCCTGGCCCTGCTGGCATCCTATGTAGAAGAAATCCGTATCGGATTAACCCGGTTGGGGCAAACCATTCTGGAATTACCAAACGGCATTACCGTAAATGTTCATAACGCCAGTTTCACTGACTATATGCTTTATTACGATGTAACCCTGATGAACCCCAAAGTGCTAAGCGGCATGTTTTTGGGCAGTATGATGGCATTCCTGTTCTGCGGTCTGACCATGAACGCCGTAGGCCGAGCAGCCGCTCACATGGTAGAGGAGGTGCGTCGCCAGTTCCGTGAAATAAAAGGGATTCTGACAGGAGAGGCAGAACCCGACTATGCCCGTTGCGTACAAATATCCACCAAAGGAGCACAACGTGAAATGGTATTCCCCTCTCTACTGGCTATCATTGCCCCTATCGCTACCGGACTGATTTTTGGTGTTCCCGGTGTTATCGGTCTGCTGATAGGTGGTTTGTCCTCGGGCTTCGTTCTTGCCATTTTTATGGCCAATGCGGGAGGCGCATGGGATAATGCGAAAAAATTTATAGAAGAAGGTAATTTCGGAGGTAAAGGAAGCGAAGTACACAAAGCAACGGTTACCGGTGACACAGTAGGTGACCCGTTTAAAGATACATCCGGACCCAGTTTGAACATTCTGATTAAACTGATGAGTATGGTCGCCATTGTAATGGCCGGACTGACAGTTGCTTGGAGTTTGTTCTGATAGAAAAACGGAAAGCCGCTTCGGAGGAGGCGGCTTTCTAATTTTAAAAAAGATTCTGATAAACTATTTTTAAAACTTCCCCAACACTTCCATCATTGCCGGACGACGTTTGTATTTTATCCGGAACTCTGCCACCAAGCTTTTCACAACAGCCTGTCCACCGTTTAGTTTACGTATGCAGGATAATACCCGTGCTATAAATTCATAATGCTCCCGTCCCAGATTCCGTTCAGCATAATCATTCAATAAAGAAGTATATATAGCAATCAATTTCTCAGAATGAGTGTCCTTCAAATAATGGGCATATTTCATCAATGCTTCCAACTGATTGTATCGGACTGACGACAGCAAAGAGAACAAGCTGTCATTATCCTTTTCTTTCACATAAATTTCAGCCTTATCATTTCCGACAAAAGAAAAATAGTCACTTAACTCGGCTTCTTTCATCATCCTATCCAGAAAACTTTTCCATTGTTCTTTCGGTACCAGAGTTTTAAGTTTGCTGTAATATATCAATTTATCACTACCCACCACAAACAACAGACGACATGTATCAATTACCTCAGAAACCCTATGGGTTATTTCATAAATATCCAATTTCATTTTCAGCCATTCACCCAGAGTGCCAGAATGCATTTCTCTTTCCGCTATTTCTATTCCGTCATTCAGCAAACAAATGGCTTCATCATATTGGCAACGGGCAATCAATTTATCAACCTCCATTCTTCGTATTTCAGTCAGATAAAGATATTGACGAATCGTATCATCCGCCTTTTGTTCTTCATTCTGTTCTAACAACAGATTGACCTTACGAATGACTAACTGATAGATATCACAGGTTCCCTTTCTTACTTCAAGAAGTTCATCAATCAATTCCAACGCTTTTTCTGCCGGTTGAATCGAAAGATTGATCTGCATCATCAATTCGTCTACATCATAAAGATCATATTCACGAAAAATAGATATTTCAGCAATCTCACGCAAGCCCTGAAGTATCTCCATCTTTTGTGCCTGAGTGGTTTTAGGATGTTCAATCACTTTCAGGAGCAAATCTCCTGCCTGTTCACAATAGTCAGAAGAAGAAATACCATCATCATACAAAAGTTCATCATCATAGTTTTCACCGATGGAACGAAGTACTTGAAGAGCTATGGCAATAGAATTATCCATAGCTTCCAAATTCAAAAAGAAATCCGCTTTCTCCAAAAAAGTGTCCATCTGATTGAAAATAGTTTTCCAGTCACGGTCGTAATTATCATAACGATTGTGATAACGAGACCTTTTATGGTAACCAGATCCTTTAAAAACTTTTTGAATTTCAATTCTGTAATCTTTTCCCTTTGATGACAAAGATAACTCCTTAGCTATGAAATGATTTGAAAGTGCCGTTTTAAATTCCAGATTCGTTGAAGCATACTCACAGATAAATTTCGAGAGTTCCTGCGGATCAATGAAAGACAACAGTTGCTGTATGTCTACCAAAGACGGACAAGGCTGCTTACCCACTTCTTTTATTTCCTCTAAAACAGGGGCTTCCTCCGCTTTGATTTTCATCTTCGAGAAAATACTATTACCCGCCTTTTTTCTATTGTCGCGAATTGCCAACAATGTCGCTACAACATGTTTGCAGATTTCTCCATCATACGGACAATCACAGTACCAGGATTCTATCTCGTTTCCATCCATAGATATCTCCACATTATAATCGTCTGTTCCTTCTACAGTCGCAGTCCATTCACCGGGTGAGATTTCTTCCAATTCGGAAACAGCGTCTGTTTCATAATACTCTTCCCCACGCATCCATATTTTATAGGGAACAAAGTCCTCAAAATTATCCAATGTAATCATGTACAATACTTCGGTATTTTTTATCGGTTCGAGTGTCCCATTGTCAAAGAACGCTCATAACATTCTGCATTCTCCAACAAACAGGTTTTGCTATTGATAGACTGTTCCATCAAAACAGCCACAGATTACCCGGATTCGCACAGGTTCAATCTTAAAGTTTTCAGCTTAAACACCCGTGTGAGCCCAAGTAACCTGTGGTAAAAAGACTTGTGATGCATTCATACCCACAAAGTCAAATTCATTACAGACTGTTCTTAGTCAAAACATTACAATTGAATTTATTCAATATCTCCACACATCTCTCCACATTAGACGGACGGATAACCACATGTGCCGTATCTCCTTGAGCAAAAGCATACATATATTCAATAAAGATATTCTCTGCTGCCAGATAGTCCAAAACTTTAGCCAAAGAACCTGCCACATTCGGGCAACTGATACATACCACATCGGTCAGCATCACGGCAAAATTCTCGGCACGAAGTACTTCCACCGCTTTTTCCACATCCGAAACAATCAGGCGAAGTATACCGAAATCAGTAGATTCCGCCATGCTGAACGCATGCATATTGATATCATACTTTGCCAATGTCTTGGTTACGTCATTTATTCTTCCGGTTTTGTTTTCCAGAAAAACAGATAATTGCTTGATTGTCATATCGCATACTTTTTTATTTTAAAATCCGATTGTCTATCACACGTTTACTCTTACCTTCACTACGGGCAATGCTATTAGGTTCCATCAGCTTCACTTCGGCACTGATGGAAAGGACACTTTTCAGTTTGTCGCTCAACGCTTTCTTCATGGCAAGCATACTTCCCATATCATCCGAGAAGAAGTCTTTGCGGACTTCCACTTGTACTTGCAAAGAGTCGAGATTATTCTTCCTATCCACCACCAGCATATACTGAGGTTCAAACTGAGGCATATCCAAAATAACACTTTCCACCTGAGAAGGGAAAACATTGATGCCACGGATAATAAGCATATCGTCACTACGGCCTACAATACCCGACATACGGATATTGGTTCTTCCACACGGACATTCACCCTCCATCAGGGAAGTCAAGTCCTTCGTACGATAACGCAATAACGGCATCCCCTCCTTTGTCAAGGTAGTAAACACCAATTCTCCCACTTCTCCATCCGGAAGACGTTCCAGCGTTTCAGGATTAATGATTTCAGGATAAAAATGATCCTCATTGATATGCGAACCATGTTGCTCCTGACATTCGTAGGAAACACCGGGTCCCATAATCTCACTTAATCCATAAATATTATACCCTTTCAATCCCAGCCGCTCTTCTATCTCCTTACGCATACTTTCCGTCCATGGCTCGGCTCCGAAAGCTCCGATACGGAGATTGATATCATTCTTGGTCAATCCCATACGTTCCACCACTTCTGCCAGATAAAGAGCGTATGAAGGAGTACAGGCAATCCCCGTTATACCCAAGTCGCGAATCAGACGGACATGCTTTTCCGTATTTCCTGTAGAAGCCGGGATAACAGTCGCCCCCAGATTCTCCACCCCATAATGTGCGCCCAACCCGCCTGTAAACAAGCCATAGCCATAACTGACAGAAAAGGTATCATTACGGGTAACCCCGTATGCTGAAAGACAACGTGACATCACTTCGGACCATACAGACAAGTCACGACGCGTATATCCCACAATGGTAGGATTCCCGGTTGTCCCCGAAGAAGCGTGCACACGTACAATTTCCGAAGCAGGAGCAGCCTGAAGACCGTATGGATAATTATCACGTAAATCCTGCTTGGTAGTAAAAGGAAGTTTTACGATATCTTCGATAGTCTGGATATCATCCGGAGACAAATCCATCTCCTGCATCTTGTTACGATAAAAAGGAACATTATGATAAACCAAGTTCACCAACTTGTTCAGACGTTTTCCCTGCAGAGCGCTCATCTCGTCCCGACTCATGCACTCTTTATTTTTATTCCAAATCATAATAAATAATTTTTCAATGTGCTAATCAGCCAATGTACTGGCGCACAAACCCACCGTATGGCAATCGGCACATTATCCTATTAGCACATTATTTTCAATGATCTTCATGAAAAGCTCTCATGCGTTCCTCCATCACCGGATAAAGTTCATCGCGCATCCGTGACGTACAGGCGCGGACACCTTCCTGCTCGCTACCGGTAGTAGAAAGCGAGATGCTGCTTACCCCATAATACAATAACTCCCGGAGCAATTCACCCCCTGTCATATTTCCGTAACCTATGGTAAAGAAGAAACCATCTCCCACCACCTGGGTAGCATCATAATCATATACGATATGGAAACCATTGTCGGTAAATATTTTCTTCATGCGTTCCGCACGACGGGCATATTCGCGGGTATCTTCCACAAAATTGATTTTACCTTCGGTAGACAGACGGAGCATTTCAGCGTATGCATACTGAGTGGAAGCCGTACATCCCGAAGTAATCATATAAAGAATGGAAGCAATCAGCGTAGGACCGAACACCCCTGCATCTTTATACCGTTCTGCCAAGGCAGGGAACTGGCGGTCGAACAGTTTGTCGCTGATACATGCCAATGCCATACGCTGTCCGGCATAACTGAATATCTTGGAAGAAGAAAGCATCAGAATATAATTATCCGTATATCTTGCCACAGTGGGCGGATAAGGCGGTTCGAAAGGATGCCCCATATCCCGACGGAAGTCCATGCAGAAATAAGCCAGATCTTCCATGACAATCACATCATACCGAGTTGCCAGTTCACCGATTATCTGCAATTCCTCCTCTTCCAGACAAATCCATGCCGGATTATTCGGATTAGAATAGATAATCGCTGCTATATCGCCTTTACTCAGGAAACTTTCCAATTTCTCACGCAAGGCCTGTCCCCGATAATGATAGATATCAAACTCTTCCCACTCCACGCCGATAATGCGAAGCTGGGATTTCTGAATAGGAAATCCGGGATCAATGAACAATACCTTGTCTTTCCCCGGAATACGCTGCGTACAGGCTATGAACGAGCCGAATGAACCCGCCACCGACCCGGTGGTAGGCACACAAGCGCGCGGAGAGATATCCAGATTCAAGAAAGCTTTTACAAAACGGGAAGCCTCCTTTTTCAACTCGGGCACTCCTGCGGCAGCCGGATATTGCGATCCGACTCCCCTGTCCAAAGCAGCTTTCTCCGCTTCAATCCCTATCTGATTGGCGGCAAGACCGGGAGATCCCTGATCCATGCGGATAAAAGGAATCCCCGTTTCCTTTTCCAGATACTGGGCTACCAACAGCACATCACCGATAGTAGCCTGTGCAAGATTGGCGATGTGCAGTTCCTTCACCGCCTTCTCCACTAATTCTTCACTAAATATCTTCATGGCATTACCAGTTCTTTACCGCATTCAAGCCTATATCAAAAGCCTTCTGATTCATTTCAACAATCTTCTCACCTTTTGCGGCAAACACACGCCCTATGCTTTCGCGCAACTGTTCCGGTGATACGATTTCAATATACTTCGCAGCCATGCCCAGCAGAATCACATTCGCGCATTTAGGCATACTGTTTTCTTTTGCCATATCCTCTATTTCCAACTTCACCACATGCGGAAGACTCTCCAAAGCCCTCATCAGATCCACTTCTTCAGGATAGTCGGGAATGTTCTTGAAAGGATTAGCGGAAGTAATCACCCAACCTTCTTCCTGCAAGTAAGGCAGATAACGCAACGCCTCCATCGGTTCCATGGAAATAATCAGATCCGCCTCACCCTGAGCGATCAGATCCGAATAAATCGTTTCGTCGGACAAACGCAGATTGGACTGTACATCTCCTCCGCGTTGGCTCATACCGTGTACCTCGGCCTGCTTCAAATTGATGCCTTCTGCCGTAGCAGCTTCTCCTATAATAGTAGCGATAGTCAGGATACCCTGTCCTCCTACGCCCGAAAGTATGATATCTTTTCTCATGCCTTATCTGCTTTTTTCTGTCTTAGTTTACGATTCAATGTCTGGATACACTCTCTGCGCGGAATAATGACAGACACCCCTTTATATTCTATTTCCTCACGAATGGTACGGGTGATTTCTTCCATATTCTTCGGCAACGGGACCACCACACGCACATGTTCGGGTTCCACTCCTAATCCCAGGCAGATCGCTTCGAATTTGTTCGTACCGGCAGAATCCTGTCCGCCGGTCATGGCGGTAGTCAGGTTATCCGAAATCACCACCGTGATATTGGCATGGTCATTCACCGCATCCAGCAGACCGGTCATACCGGAATGAGTGAAGGTAGAGTCACCGATAACAGCAATGGCCGGAAATACCCCTGCATCGGAAGCACCTTTGGCCATGGTTATGGAAGCACCCATATCCACACAACTGTCGATAGCACGGAACGGGGGCAACGCACCTAATGTATAGCAACCGATATCACCGAAAATGCGTGCATCCGGATATTCCGCAGCCACCTTGTTCAATGCATCATACACATCCCGATGACCACATCCCTGACACAATGCAGGCGGACGCGGCATCACCACCTGAGACTTGCCAAACGGACGTTTGATTCCCCATCCGATCGCCTCGCCCACATTATCCGGAGTCAATTCACCGGTACGCGGCAAAGTTTCCGTCAAGCGTCCCTTTACCTCATAGTCCGAGGAAAGTATCGCTTTTACCTGCTCTTCCACAAACGGCTGGCCATCTTCCACTACCAGAACATATCCGCAACGGTCTGCCATCGTCCTGATTTCTTCAGCCGGCAACGGATACTGCGAAACTTTCAATACCGGAATATGGCAACTGTCCGTATCCGCCTCCTTCACATAATTATAACCGATACCACAGGCTATCACTCCGAATTCATAATCATATTCGGGATTCAACCCTTCCAGATAATTATAAGGAGATTTGGAGGAAGCTTCTTCCAGCTTCTCCTGCTTTTTCACTAGATCCAGATATTGTTTACGCGCATTACCCGGCAGCAATACCCAGTGGGCACGTTCATGGTCAGGATTCAACTGATTTTCCTCACGGATATCGGCTACTTCCACACCGGCACGCGAATGTGCCAGACGGGTAACCACACGCATCAGCACCGGCAACTTCAGTTTTTCCGAGAGTGTATATGCGTAATCCATCATATCGTATGCTTCTTGTTGGGAAGACGGTTCCAGCATGGGAATCATAGCAAATTTTCCATAAAAACGTGAATCCTGCTCGTTCTGTGACGAGTGCATGGAAGGGTCATCGGCAGCCAGCACCACCAGACCACCGTTCACGCCGGTTATGGCAGAATTGACAAACGCATCGGCAGCCACGTTCATGCCTACATGTTTCATACATACCAAAGCACGTTTTCCTGCGTATGACATACCCAATGCAGCCTCCATGGCCGTTTTTTCATTGGTACACCAAGTGCTGTGCAATTTTCTTTCCTTTGCCAAAGGATTATTCTGGATAAACTCTGTGATTTCAGTGGACGGTGTACCCGGATAGGCATATACACCCGATATGCCGGCATGTATCGCTCCGAGGGCAATTGCCTCATCGCCCAACAATAATTTCTTTTCAGCCATTATCTATTATTTTGTTAATTGTTTCATATCAATGTAAAGGGGTCTGCATCATCCAATACCGGGAATTTCTTCCTGAAAGCCTGCAATGCCTCCATATCTATATCAGCCGATACCGCACTTTCCCTGCTCCACGGACATTCGGCTATCGTTTTTCCGTAGGGATCGATGATGGCGCTGCCACCCGAATATTCACAGGCAGGATCAACTCCCATGCGGTTCACTCCGGCCACATAGCACTGGTTCTCAATAGCCCGCGCCCGAAGCAGCGCGCTCCAGGCATCCACACGGGGAGTGGGCCAGCTTGCCACATAAAGTATCATGTCGTAATCCCCCAGGTTGCGTGACCAAACAGGGAAACGGAGGTCATAACATACTTCCAAAAGAATACGTACCCCACGGAAGTTCACCACCACACGCTCTGTGCCGGCAGTGAAACGCTTGTGTTCGCCCCCGAAGGTGAACAAATGTTTCTTATCATAATGCTGCACGGCTCCATCCGGATGGACAAAGTAAAAACGATTATAATAGTTTCCATTCTCACATACTGCTACACTGCCTGCAATAGCACAATTCCGCTCGGCTGCCTTACGCTTCATCCAGTGCAGGGTTTCACTGTCGGCGCTCTCCGCAATTCCTTCGGGTTGCGTACAAAAACCGGTGGAAAACATTTCGGGTAAAACAAACAGATCAGCATCCGGCAGACAGCTTATCGCTTCGTCCGCCCTTGCTATATTGGCCTGTGGATTGGCCCATTCTATATTTCTCTGTAGAATTGTTATTTTCATTGTTTTTCATATTATAAGATCCACAAAGGTAACAAATATAATAAGATAGCAAGCATTTTATTACTAACTATTTCCTTTCACTCCCTTTTTTCTTACATGTTTTCATAAATATCCCCTATTTATTCCTCATAAAAAAAGCAGCCCAGCAAGGACAAGCCTTGCTGGGCTGCACTAAATGCCTTATTTTTGTCTCAAACAGTAACGGTTATATGAAACCAATCAGTTGTATTCAAAGTTTTATCGTTTTCACCTTACCCGGAATAACCGTCAGCCGCACCGTCCCATCCCCCTCTATCTCCACTTTCTGGTATCTGGCCTCCACCACCACCTTACCATCCGGTGCCATCAGTCCCCATTGACAAGCATTCTCCTCGAATACACAATAACCGCCGACGGGAGGACAGATGTTCCTATAACAAGGAGGAACCACGATACGCTCACCCGACTTCAGCCCCCATTTCAGCCCCATCCGGAAAGGACGGACATCGCCTATCTCCTCCAGTCTCTTCCGTCTTTTCTCCTCCTCATTCCGTTTCAGTAACAGGTTCATTTCCTCCGCACGCCGCCCGGCCTCTTCCTTCAATCTCTTCACCGCAGAGTCAAAATCCTCCTCACCAGCCTCAGGATTATTACAGGCGATATATCGTTTCCTCTTTCCTTTCTCCACATGATAATAACTCCCTTGCCCGTCCATCACCACGATGCTCCGGTCTGCCAGACGACCACAGCACCAATACACCTCCTCGTCATCCCCTTCCAGCAGACAAGCGAAAACATCGAACACGGTAGACCATACAGGATCCGCCAACTTGCAGGATTTCGGGACACGATAGTCCGGTATCTTCAGATAAAAGCCATAAAAACAGAGACTGTCCTTATGCAGCCCGCGCATGGAAGCATACGCCTTCCGTGTGCGGCTATGAAAGGTCTCTCCCACTTTCAGCAATTCCACGCTACCGTAAGAGCACACCACCGGCTTCTCCCGATAAGTCCTGTCCGTTTTCAAGTCGATGTAAGCATCCGTACCATCATTGCCCGTAACGGCCAGAAGCTCCCCTTTCAGGAATCGCAACCTCCGGCAGCGGTCTATGATGATCTTCGGCTTTCCATTATCGTCCACCACCCCTGTACGGCCATCTTCCAAACAAACCGCCGCCCGGTCCGCACAGGTGTCGAACACTTCCTTGTATCGAGGCATCACTGTCACTCTGTTTCTACGCCTCAGTCCCCACAATCCGCTACATCGGTCATGGAAAGCTTTCAGAACAGAGAGTGCATTCCGCCCCTCTTCCTGATCAGACAAATTCCGGTTCCTGATCGCATCCAGCAACTGTCCATGGGTCATCACCATTTCCCATTCTTCCTCCCGCCTGCCTTCCTCCAAGAGCGAACACGCCACGGACAGCCCGTT
This sequence comes from uncultured Phocaeicola sp., assembly GCA_948956705.1. The sequence goes on along the minus strand of CARCZS010000001.1, from coordinate 79,890 downwards.
TTCCGCTCTTTTCCGAGAAAAGGTGTCACCCAGTATCCGCCCCTCGAACATCGCTTCCCAGTCCCGCTCACGGACGGGCAAACCGAATATCCGGTGCAACCCCACATTATCTATCAGCATACAGGATTCCTTATCACCCGATTTCCGTAATCCCCTCCCCACCTGTTGCAAGTATTTCGCCAGTGAAAGCGTGGGACGAGCCAGCTGCACGAACTCCACATCGGGACAGTCGAAGCCCTCGGAAAAGATATCCACATTGACCAGCACCCTGATCCTTCCCTGTCTGAAGCCCTCTACCAGTTCCCTACGCTCCGAAGCAGGCGTTTTGCTGTCGATAGCCACAGCCGACACTCCGTGTGCATTGTAACAGGCGGCTATCTGACGGGCATGGGCTATACTGACGGCATACACCATTCCTTTTTTCCCGGCGGCATACCTCTCGACGCTCTCGTACAACCGCCGGATGCTGACCTGACGGTTCAACACCTCATTCATTTCCTTCACCTGATAATCTCCGTCCACCCCACGTTTCTTCAACGAATCTATTATCTGTTGCTCCCTGCTGTCCGCACGGATAGACACGTAGTCAAAAGCCGACAGCCAGCCTTTCCCGATGAATTCCGCGATGCTCCACGAAGTTATCAGCGCATCAAACAAATCCGTGAAGCCCTTGCCGTTCAGCCGGCAGGGGGTGGCGGTCATGCCCAGTTTCCTCGCCTCCGGATATCTCTTCCAAAGCTCCCTGTAAGTCTCCGCCAGTGCATGATGCGCCTCGTCAATGACAATCAATCCGGGAGCTTCCCCTATATTCTTCCAGTTACGGGACAACCACTGGATGGAGAATACCCGCACCCTTCCGGATTCTTCCGGCATACTGTCTTTCCCCGTCTTTCCGTTCTTTCCCGTTTTGTCCGGTTCTTTTCCCATTCCATACCGGGCTGCGGTTTCCTCTATCTGCTCCACCAGCTCTCTGCGATGCGCCACAATCCACACCCGCGTACCGGTACCGATACCACAGAGAAACTCTTTCACCACCGCTGCCAGCAGATGTGTCTTTCCTGTGCCTGTAGGCATTTGTACCATGACACTCCGATGGAACTCCCACTCCTTAAAGAGCCTGAGCTTCATCTCCTGCTGGTAGTCACGAAGACCATCGTTCTTGCAATACATCATGGTGCGGATGCCGGTCGCCACCGACAACAAAAGAGAGAAAGGCTGCATGCATCATCGCACACAGCCTATAGTGAATATTCTATCTTTATGAATTCATTTTTATCAGCAGCTTGCTAGTTGATATCGTAAATATTTGATATCGCAAACCGTTCCGCCACTGAATTTAATACGAAACCGATGACAGGGGCTATTTTTCTATGAGCCAGTCGCCCAACGTATGCTCCTCCGCATCAAAGCTGATGCCCACTTTCACCACAGGCAGTCCGCTGAGGGTAAAACGTTCGGGATAGTTTTTCAAATTTATCTGAGACATGGCGGCATCGGCATCCTTGCCTAGTTTCAGTTCAATGACATACAAGGTATCGGCAGTGCGCATCACCACGTCCACACGTCCCTTCGGGGTACGGACTTCCACATCCACATACATTCCGAAAAGAGAGAAGATGATGTAGAACAACTGCTGGTAATGCCCTTCATAATTCGTGTTATCGCAATAAGGAACGGTGGAGAGAAACTCCTGAAGCAGACGCAAGGCTCCATCCATATCGCCCAAGCGTATCGCACCATACATACGGCCTATGGTAGTAAGCCCCATATCGGTATTGTAAGCCAGATAGTTCGGCAACAGACTCTGCATCAGTCCCACCCGTATCTCCCTGTTCGGAATATCCAGCGTGTAAAGCTCGGTATATTTATCATAGTCCTTTATCGTGACATAGCCGCTCTGATAGAGCAAAGGCGTAATAGTTGTCATCCGCTCGGTAGGGGCATCAAAACTGGCAGCCATAGCCTGCATGCTGTGTCCCACTTCAGAGGGAAGAACATGGAACTTGCGCAGCATCTCTATCAGATAGGTGGGCGTGCCGCTGCCAAACCAATAAGAGTTTAACTTGCCATCTTCGAAAGCATTCAGCAGGCTGAACGGATTAAAAACATCTGGCGAAGGCCAGGTGAAATGATAGCCGTCATATTTCTCTTGCAGTTTCAGTAGGGTATCTTCTTTGCTCATCTCCTGCGAAAGGGCAAAGCGTTCTATATACCCGCCCATCTGTTCCAACATTTCCTCTTTAGTGATACCGCAAATGGCAGCGTAGGGCTCGTCCATGCTAATATTCTTGATATTGTTCAGCTCGCTGAAAATGCTGAGCTGGGAAAACTTGGTGATGCCGGTTAGGAACACAAAGCGCAGATAAGGGTCGCACGCCTTCAACGGACTGTAGAAATTACGCATCACATTACGCAGGACGGGGAGGTTCTCATCCTCGTGCACCACATCCAGCAAGGGTGCGTCATATTCGTCAATAAGGACTACCACCTGGCGGCCGGTCTGCTCATAGGCACGCATGATGAGTGTCTTCATCCTGTCATTGAGAGTGACCGCCCTTTCCGGCTTCCCGTATATTTTCTCATGTTCAAAGAGCTGCACATCCAGCATGCTTTCCAATGTTTCCTTGTCCACATGCTTGGCCAAGCTCATGTCAAAGTGAAGCACCGGGTATTCCGTCCACTCGGTTTCCAGCTTTTCGATGGCAAGTCCCTTGAAAAGGTCTTTCTTTCCGGTAAAATAGCAGTGTAGCGTAGAGGTCAGCAACGATTTTCCGAACCGTCGGGGGCGGCTCAGAAAATAATATTTGGAAGCACCGTATGCCATCCGGTAAACATATTCCGTCTTATCTATATAGAGATAATCCTTGTTGATGATTTCCTCAAAAGTCTGTATCCCTATCGGGCATCTCTTCAATGACTGTTGCTTCATGGCGCGCTACTTTTTCTGATTGTACTACAAAGGAACAAAATCTAACCGGAAAATCCTAACCGAATGCTCTTTTTTATTATTTCAGATGGACTTTAAAGACAAGACCTCCGGAGAAGTATTTCCCATTATTCAGCTCGGCTACAAGATTTACATAGTCTTTCCAAAAACTATACTCAAAACCTACATTGCAAGTTCTTGCATCGTACTCCGCCATCAGGTTCAAGCCATTCGCAGCCTTACTTATTATAGATGTTTCGGGAAAAGCAAAACGAAAGTTTGTGCCGAATGAAGGACGTTTATAATGCTCCATACCTTTGGCATTACCATATACAAATGCGGCATGAACACCCCATTCACCTATGTTCTGAAAATTCAGATGTTTGGTTACAGCCAGATAATAGCGTGTAGCGTAATTATTGGAACCGCTTGTATTACCGGACACCAGTTCCCCACCGCCATGATCGGCATGAGAGGTGGGATCGTCCAGACCAAGGACTATTTGCGGAGTCCACTCCTTCCACCACCCTTCTTTCCAAAGGCGCAGACGCGCACTGAAAGCCCGGTCCTGATTCGTGAATTTTCCCCAAGACTGTTCCGGAAAATAAGCAGAGCCGTGATCCGCATGTACCAATGTACAGATATACGACACCTCCAGCCAGGGAAACATCGTTATGTTTATGTAATAATTGAAGGTATACCCCACCTCACGGCTACGAAAATGGGTGGATAATGGATGAGTATTCAAATAGTTTCCACCAAACAGGAACGTTTTATCACGCTGCATATCAGCCGTGGGAGCATGAAGCAGTCCGGTAGTTCCCAGCAATGCCTGGGCATCGGCCCATAAGGAAGCACTACACCAAAAAACAAGCAATAAGATTCTTTTCATCAAGCTACTCCTTACATATATTCCACATGAACAACAGATTGCCGATAATGTAACGTTTCCACATCCGGCGGGGTTCTTTCAACAACCGGTAACACCATTCCAAAGAATGCCTCTGCCACCAGGCGGGAGCACGCTTTACCGTTCCAGCATAAAAATCGAAAACGGCACCTATCGTTCCGCAATGGCAATGGATTTTTAATTCATTCCAATGCGTGTACGCCCATTTCTCCTGTTTGGGGGCAGTCATCCCTATCCAGAGCAAATCTGGATTTGCCTTGTTGATAGCTTCGACTATCGCCCGGTTATCCTCTTCCGAGAACTCCGGCTTATAGGGTGGCGAATAGGTTTCCACTTCGATGTGAGGGAAATCCACCGCTGCACGCCGTTTGATCAATGCCAGCACCTTTTCGCTGCTGCCCATGAAAAAACATTTTCCTCCCTTCCGATTCAGCTTGTTCATTTCAAATTCGAACAAATCCCAGCCGGCAATGCGCCCCGCAGGTTTGGATTTGGCATTCAGCCAACGACACGCCTTCACGATGCTTGCCCCGTCAGGGATCAACACATCCCCCCGCTGCAAAGCTTCGGCAAAGAACCTGTCTTTTTGGGCGGTGTTGTAGGAATGGGCGTTGATGGTATTGATCAGGAGTTTGCCTTCCGGCAAAACGGCCAACCCCTGGCGATTTTCCACCAGGAACAAATTTGTCAACTTCAATAACATGAATATGGCAGTTCTAAAATATTATATTATTTTTGTGGCCCAACAGCGAACGCCATGAGCCGATTAAAAGATTTTCCATCTATTCATGACCGCATCCACACCGGATACAGCAATGCTTTACACTCCCTTTACGAGATAGGCAGAAACCTGTCCGACAAGGAGCGGCAAGAAGTTATTGCCCGGGTCCGTGCGAAAGGATACCGGGTGGAGGAACTGGAATTTTACGAATATGCCCCGACAGACACCATGCGACATTTGTTTGTACGGATGGAAGGCGAAGCGGAAAGCATTCCTTATTTTATGCTGGACAAAGAATGCTGGAGTGAGATTGTGGATGCGCTACTGGTTGTTTACACATCGCCAAGTTAGGCTATGAAGTCTACATATAACAAGATTCTAAATTTCATGAAGCGGGAGCTCTGTCCTCATCTTTTTGATGATTGTCAACATGGAAGGAAGGTTATTTTTTACCACCTCAAAGACAACCGCTGCATCTAAATCAAAATAATGATGGGCAATAATATCCCTCATTCCCATGACACCCTTCCAATCTATTTCCGGATAATGAACAAGAAGATTTTTATTTGTCATTTTATCTACACCTTTAATGCCTTCACCAACAGCCATTAAAAGCATACAAGTACTTTCCAACCGTTCCATACCAGCCGGAGTAATCAAGTAATAATGGTACGAATCAATAGACTGGGAATTATTTAATATACGAATAATAGCCTGTTCTATTTTGCCCAACATGGCATCAACCATATCCTTCTTATGCATATATTCCTTCCTCCATTATATTTTGTTTCAGCAACTTGTCCATATCTTCACGCAATCTGACAATATCAACGGCACAACCAAACAAATGCTGAAGCTCGTCCTTTATATGGACCAGACAAAACATACTGGGAGTTTGCAATTCCACACATACATCCACATCACTATCTTCGGTTTGCTCGCCACGTGCAACCGAACCGAAGATTCCCATGCGCATAATGCCATACTTATGAGCATTCTCAACCATGTACTTACGCAATAATGCCATATATTCGGAAGTCGTTTTCATATCCATACATCATTCTTCGATAGCAAATATACGGATTCTTATTCTTTCAAACAAGAAAGTAATATAAGAATTGATAGTTCCTCCTCTTATTTACTAATGTCAGGATGAAAACAGATTTTGATTTAGTATGTCTCTCATTCTATTTTCAAATTTATCCAAAGTAAACTCCCGACAGAATTTCTCATGACCGGCACTTCCCATTTTAACTCTTAATTCCTCATCATCCAACAACTTCGCAATACAATCAGCCAACGAAACCGGATTCTGCTTTTCACAAATCAAGCCATTTTCTCCATCTTTCACCATATCGGGGATGCCGCCTTCATTGGTGGAAATGACCGGCAGTTTATATTCCATGGCTTCCAAAATGACCAAAGGGAAACATTCATTATAATAATAGGTTGGAAAAACAAAGACATCTGACTGTCTAAAAAAAGCCTCCTTTTCCTCTCCTACTTTTCGACCGACATAAGCAATCCTATCATTCAAATTCCGTTTATCCACTTCTTCTGAAAACTGTACTGCACCCATCTCTGATGTTTCTCCACCAACAAACTGACAAACAAAAGTATATTCTTTCTCTTTTAATATTTTAAGTGCATCAAGTAATACAGTTACGCCCTTACTGATCAATAAATTAGAAAGAAAGAGTAAATGAGGAACTTCGTTATTCCGTCTTGCTTTTAATTCTTCCTTACATGAGTTTGGTATACCATTCGGGCAAATATATATATCTTCCCTTTTTACATACTTGGCTATATCCTTATAAAGATTCTCTGCCAACAGGATTATTTTCAGATTACTGAAAAAACGTTTATAAAGGAAGTTATAAACCCATTTACTCTGATATGCCGAAACTCCTTTATTGTGATAATGAACGATGACCTTGTACCCCATGCATTTCAATATCTGCACTACAATAAAATCTTTAAAGAAAGCTTTCCCCCCGGCATTCGGGGTAATATAAACCAATTCGGGATGAATATCTCTTACAACGTGGTAAATATGCTTCAGAAGCAATACATATCTCAACAGTTTTTTGAAACTTGTACGTCCGATATCTGATAAACTGCCGGCTGTCGCTAAATTTATACAATAAGAATCGAAAGAAGAGTCTATCAATTCGCTTTCCTGAATGTATTTTCCCATCATGGCTGCGCCATGTATAGGTGGAGGAAGATGAAGAATAAAAAGGATTTTAGAGGACATTGCTATTTTTCATGGAAAAAACAACCATATTTTTTCCCTGTCTTATATATATATTCATACTGTTTTTGCATTTGTTGAATATCAAATTTTTGACAAGAATATTGATATACACTATCAATCAAAGAAACCCGATCTATTGTTGGAATTACATCTGTAAACAACGTCATATACTCATCAATACAGTTATTTTTCACCTTCAATGGATAATTTTGAGGTAAAGTTTCATTAAGTCCATCTATATCATTTATAATAACAGGCACTTTATTAATGGACGACTCAATAGACAAAGAATTTAATCCTTCGTGCTCACTGGGAATAAATACATAATCAAAAGAAGACAGGTATTGAGCAAGACTAAAAATAGGAGGAGTAATACGAACATTAGATTTATTTCCCAACTCCTGTAATATGATTTCCTCTAGAGGTCCCTTACCTGCTATATGAAAATAAAATACTTTTTCATCTACTCTCTTTATTATATTTATAAGAACTGGTATTCCCTTCTGAGGAACAAATCGACCAGCAAATAAAATATTTATCTTTCCAGAATATATATAAGGATAAATTTGTTGTGATATTGCAGTAAATCCATTATATATTAATTTTATATTAGAATCAAAACCAAATTCTTTTTGATATGTACAAGTTATCATATTGCTAGTACTTATATTTGCTTTATGCTTTTGCATAAACTTCTCTACAACTCTTCCTATACTCTTCCACTTATTCCAAAGCACCGTATTATGTAAAGTTCTAACAATCTTTATATCTTGCATAATTCTAGGAGCCAATAAACAGGTCCAATAAAGACTCAAATCGGGAATTTCTGTATGTGTATGTATAGCTATGGGACACACTTTTTTTATTAATGCAATGAGTCTTATAGGAAAAAATACTATCCCCATCTTACTATTAGTAAAAGGAGACCGATAATATTTTATACCAGCAGTTTCCAATTCTTTCATATAATCTCTAGAAAAGTTAGAACTTCCTCTTACAACTTCGATCATATGATAATTTATATCACTCTCTTTCGATTTAGCAATATTTATAGCAATTCTTTCCGCTCCCCCTAAGTCAAAATGAGATACAATTTGAACAACATTCATATTATGTGATTTTCTATATTTATATTTCTATTAATGCAAATGCCTTATATGCTTAAGTACGATTTTCAACATTTAATTTTAAAAAGTTATCAATCAATGTTTTATTGATTTTAATCTGTTGTTGAATATGTTTTCTATTTTTAAACAAATAATTTATATACCCCCAACCATACCTTCCTCCTTTCCTTTGAAATATTTGCAAAAGATAAATAAATGCATATTGATGCCATAAAGGTCTATTAAGTCTTTTAAAATATATATTTAATTGAGCCCTAAGAATCAAAGATAAAGATTCTAATTCATAAGAACGAGCCTTATAAGTTAGACTATTTGAGGAATAGGTAAGACAGTACAATCTGTTTGTTATTATTTCATATCTTTTTGCAAGGAAAGATATCTTCATCGAAAAATTAAGGTCATTACCAAAAGGAATTTCATCAAAAAAAATACGATACTTAAACCAAAAATCTGATCTAATCATTTTATTCCATGGAGCCCAATTTTTAAATCGAATATAATCTGCACTTCTAATATTATCAGAATCATATTTTTCATAAATATTTTGCAGATCCTTTTCTCTTGGAGTAGGTAACAAAGTATTTACATCAAGACTATTAGCAAAAAAATAAATTACATCATTATCCGAATTAATATAATTATCTAAAATAGAAAAAGCATTCTTGTTATAAAAATCATCAGCATCTGCAAACAATACCCATTTTCCCCGTATATACTTCAGTCCCTCATTACGAGCATGACCAGCACCACCTCCTTGGGTCAGAATCAATTCCACTTGTGAAAATCCACCCACAACAGCATTCAGTTCTTCCTGATTTTCACTATTATCATCTACCACTATTACCTGAACATCTTTCCGACAAGGAATACTTTTCAGACAACGTTCCAATAAAACAGTGGAATTTTTATGAGGAATAATTATTGAATAATTAATTTCCTCTTTTCGTTCAAAATCTAAATTCATAAGGCACTATTTCCCCATAATTTTTTATCAATAGATTAACAAAGAGAACAACACTATATATTATCACCCCTATACGGTATAGATACAATTGCAATCCAATTCTTTTCATAGACCATATCCGTGCCATATATATGATACCAAACACATTAAATATTTCATAAACACGAGCGAATTCGACGACCAAATTTCCAAACGAATTTAGAATTACAACACCTATTATATAAAGTGTAAGAAAAAGATCTGTTTTTACTGGACACATCTTTATCAAAAAAGCAGCCCATACCGAAACGAATGTTACTTTCAATATGGAATATCCACTATCTTCACCTATCTGAGCATTGCGTATAGCATAATTTATCAATTTCCCCTCCAATCCTGTCTGATCTACAAATCCCATAACATAGTTCACAGCAACATTGAAATAAAAAGCCAAAAACGACATGGCAAGCATAAAAAACAAGAATCTCTTTGAGATATTCCATTTCTTCATATACAATGCAACAAACGGAACGACCAGCAAAGCATACATTACAGAATGGAATAAAATCGCACAAACAACAATGACCAACATACATTTAAAAAAATCCCTTTTTCGCAATTCTTCTATGTTCATAGCAGAAAATGAAACGAGCAATAAAGCAAAGGCAAACGATTGCCTTATAATATTAAAAGAAAACATATATGTCCCCAAAAGATAGAACAACAGTAAAGCAATATTGATATTTGAAGTATATTTCCTGAAAAAACGTCCCATATTAAATGTATAAAACGCAGACATAATACCCCACAACAGCATAGGCGAAGAAGATATATACTGTTTAAAAAGAGCACAAAGTACATTAAAGCCAGGTTCAAAAGGCAAAATCAAATTCCATGTATTAGGATTCAATGTAATTTTACGGAAAGCAGATGAATATGCTATGCAGTCTGTTCCTACATTGTGTGAGCGAAAAAGCCCTATCATTGCAAACAAGATACAAAAAAAATAGAATACGGTCTTATCTCGTGGTGCAATACATGTTATCAACAACAAGAAAACGCCAATAAAAATATAAATTTCCATGCATATTTATTATTTCAATAAGAATCAAAATTCCACACTTCTTCTATTCTTTCTGATATCTTATTTTTTAATTTATTAAAAAGTACGAAATCAATTTTACTACAATGACCGGAAACATCTGATACTCGAACCATTTCACTTAATTGTTCTGAAATTTTTATGGACAGTTATCAGAAAAGCAGGATTCATTATCTTACGAAATGTCTATTCATTTTTGAGACACCGATAAACCTCTGCCAACTGCCGAGATATAGCGGACGTATTCCATTTTGTCTGAGCATACATTTTATTTTCTTCCCCTTTATTTACAGATAATAATTCCTTTGCTTTTTTAATAGCAAGCACAATACTATCAATATCATAAGGATTAAATATTGGATTTCCTGTTTTATTCAATATACTTCCCACATTTCCAACATTCGGTCCAACAACCACACAGCCCGCACCAAATCCCATAGGAAGATTGCCAGAATTAAGAACAGAGAAACGTTGGATAAATACAATATCGCAAGCACAAAAATATGTTTCTGTTTCTGTAGTACTCAAAACACGATTAACAAATTCAACGCCTTCCATCCGATAGCGTATGTAATGCCAAATTCGTGAAAGCATTTCCAATGGTCTTTTGCAAATTAAACGATGACGAAAAAAGCCTGGAACAATAAAGTTTACATTCTGCATATCTTTATGCTTTCTCAACTTCAATATCAGATCTCGTTCCTCGTCCGTCCGAAATTGCCCAAAACACAATATATTTATCCGGTTATCAAGCATTTTTAGTTTTACACAACTTTCATTTCTTCCTTTATCAAATTTATAAATATTGTCATATAAATGGTGAGGAATAATAAAATGTTTGGCTTGCGGATAATCACTTTGCAACAATTTAAAACTATATTCCCCCATGTGTACAAAAGCGTCACAATATTCATAAATAAGTTGATAGAGTGCTACCATATCTTGATTCCTTTTCAGATGCGGCTTAAGATTATGGCAAGTTATAACTATTTTTATACCCAAAGATTTAGCCTTCTGTAGTTGCATCTCCATTTCCTGCAAGTCCTTAGTCCTGATATGTTCCCAATAAAATACGATTTCAGGCCATTGGAAATGAATTATATCATATTCTTCCACATTAGCCCACCATTCCTTAATTGAAGCTGTACAATCTAAATTAAATTCATATAATCCGGCTATCAATGTTTCAACAAATGGATTGGATAATTTAGCATTATCCGATACAAATAAAACTTTCATTTACAAAGAAGTATCTATTACTTAATTATTTGTTCTTTCTGTAGCGAACTAGGAATAGCATCACCAACAAAAAAAGATGACTTAACAGTTCTCCCTTGCCAATTAATGTTAATCCATACATTAGATTTACCACACGCAGGTAAATTGTAAGAAGCCCCTGCGCCTTTAATACCCCTAAAACCGTAGCAATTGATAAATAGATTATGAGAGGGAGGACTCATCGGGCCTTCCGAGAAACCGTGGAAATCAAAATCCACAGGTCTGAAGTAGGGATTGCAATAAGCTACATTATCAAAGACATTCCCATAAGCATTCCCCTCACCACCCATCATATCTGCATAATGGTTATAAAAAACGACATCCTTTACCAAGTTATCGCAAGCATGTTCGTAAAGCTTAATTCCCTGATGCCCATCCGATCCACGTATTATTATCTTTTCGACAGTAATATTACGGCTATCCATAATATACAACGGATTCGTATAATTCTGAATAATAACATTACTGATTGCACCATGCGCCACGCGTTTCATATTTATAGCATTCCAACCGTAATCCATTTCCTGTGCCTGACCAACAGAATAATACAGTGGATAACCATGATGACGGAATAATCCATTCCACTTACTTTCAATTCTAATATCCTGAATGACTATATCTTCCAACATTTCAACCCTAAAAATTTTCGGTGTATATTTCATAGGGCAATCACGCAAAAACGGACGTGTCAGTTTCACTTTATGCTCATCTATAATATGATCAATCTCCACCAGCCATTGATAAGAAGGAGCTTGTTCTTCACCAGCTCTGCATGCCGTCTTCCATTCAGGACGCAGTTCTGTTACGCCTAATATATCTTTAATCAAATTACCATCTTCCGTCGTATTGTACATACCCACCATAATATGGCTACACCCTATCAAGCAATCTGTATTTTCAACAGTCAATATATCATCCCCTATTTTACTTTCTTGTATGATATCCGTACAATACTCCGGAGTTAAAATAGTGCCATCACTGCCAGGATCAGACATTGACAAGCTTTTGGTTACAATATTTTTCTTTTTTAAAAATTGCAATCCCCAAAAAATATTACTAGCCTGAATATTTTCACCAGTAGTAATAAAGAAAGGCGACAACCAAGGATTCTTTTTTCCATATAATGTTGAATTACAATTCACCAATACAGAAACAGGAGTTCCCTGTTCGTCAACTTCTCCTTGAATATGAATATGGGAAGTATTTATGCGAAGAAAATTCCTATTCGCACGATTCCTGTTAAAATAATATCGTCCTTTAGGAAAATACACTATTCCTCCAGTTTTTCCAATAGCATCTATCATTTTTTGAACCTTAGGCAAAGCATCTTCATCAACATCGGGATTTATACCAAAATCCATCACATTATAAAGTCTTAATCTCTCAAAACTCTTTTTCTGTCCTGCATAATTATAATCGATAGCTCCTATTGTATATTCATCACTTCTGATTTTGACACATTGAGGTTTTTCATAATTCTGCAACAATAAGAATTTTTTTATGAATGGAGCACCCAAAGGATTATTTCTCCAATAAAGTCCCATAATAAAAGGAATACTCATCTTCTCTAATAAGAAAAGGTCCAACACGAGAAAGAAAAGGAAAAAACCTGCTGCAAGTTCAGTCAAAGTCAACAAGAAACTTTTACTATTTATATTCGATATTATCCATGTTCCCACTATAGCAGCTCCAAATGAAAGCATAACTGCACCAATATACAGTAACATTCCATTGGTATATATATCAACCCCTATTAATACAAAACCTAATAACGCACAAAGATAGGCTACATAATTAGACAACCGTAGCTTATATTCAATTTTACCTTTTAATAATTTCAGATCTCCCTTAGAAATTTGAACACCTATAACAAAACTTATACTATAAATAATAAATTTCAACAACTCCATATTACTATTTATTTTTCCAAAACGTTTAAAAGAAACTGTTTTGATTTCTTTTTATGTTTCTGTAACAGTGCATTGACGCTGTTCCAATCAATATCAGCGTTAACTTCAAAATTCTCAAGTGGCGTATGTTCATCTATATATCTTTCCTGAAGATTGAATATCTTTAAAAGATTATCAAAACGAGATTTTCCTCTAGATTTATTTCCATAAACATAAAAAGGTTTGTTAAACAAAATACTAAACACACACCCATGAAAAGAATCTGTAAATACAAATTCAGATTCCAACAAGGCTCTCAACCATGTTTCAACAGGAGGCATTACGTATGCGCTTTTGTTGTCCATTCCCTTTGGTGTGATAGTAAATCCCGGCATACATAATACCTTTTCCAATTTCTCAACAAAAGATATTTTTTGCACGCTACTGTCTAAAATGTAAACAAAAATTTTATTATTGTTAACCACTTGACCTACCAGTGATTTATAATCCGTAATATCCAATAACATTGTCGGGTCAAGTGTTTGAATCACATCTACATCCCAATGAAGTTGCTCTCGTATTAACGAAATAGCAGACTCTTCTCTTACGGATATAGCATCAAACCGTTTTATCAATTTACCACAAACCCACTTTTCATAAAAAGAATATTCATTCTTATCTGTACCAAATGAAGCCGAATATGCTATTTTTTTTATTCTGTTGTCTGCAAAACTTAAAAAATATTTTTCTATTCCACCAGTGTATTTAGGCCTCCAAACTTGATCAGAGCCAACAATTATTGTATCATATTTATTTGAAATATCACTAAAGTCCGCTCCAGGTAAAGAATACACCTTTTGAGACAAAGGAATATTCTTTTCTTTAAAAGCATTAACACGTTGGGCCGCCACTAATTCATTATTCCGCAGGATTTTTTCTTCATCAAGTGAATACCATTTTCCTATAAGCATATTCCTAACCAATCTTTTAAGCCAAACAAAATATTTTTTTACCCCATTCAATTGATATGACCAAACTATATTAATAGTTTCTACATCATAACCGTTTTTCTGAAGGAAGCGACTCAATGCATAATTTTGCAATATGCCTCCATAGTTTTTAAACAACCGTAATGTAAGTATTCCAATTTTCATAAGAATCTATCCGTTTAAATATTTTAAGTAACCCAATTTGATACATCGCAAAAAATCCGTCTTTTATCAACATTCAAAAAGGAATATTCCCATCTATATAGACACTTTCTCAAACATCTAATATTATTAAAACTGTGTCCTATTTGCATACTCCTCACAACTCCTCTTTCTTCTCCCCCGCCAAATACTCCCACGAGTTCTCCGTCACCACATTCCACCACTCGCGTTTCACCGCCTCTATCTCCTCGTCCATTCCGCAATCGCCATAATTTTCCACCAAAGAATGCATGATAGTAGCATAAAAATTCAGATTGTCAGTTTACTTTTAAGAGCACTGTAATAGCTACGTTCCGTCATGTGGATAGATTTACAAAATTCTTTTACATTTACGCCACTGGCTTTTCTAAGAACCTTGATGCTCTCGGCCAACTTCTTTGTAGAAAACTCTCTGTCTTTCATTTTTTTCAGTTTAAACATTGTTAATAATACCATCTGTCTCATAATTGTCTGTCCACTGTGGACAGACGCGTCTATTTTTTCCTTTGTAACTTCACCGCCATTATTACTAAAACAAGCATACATGGCTATAAAAGCATTGAAACAAAGCGTTTCCATCAGCGAGACGCAGAAAATGATCCACCAGTGGAAAGCGAAAGGAATCACTGATTCCGCCACACTGAAACTGCTGGATCTCTATCTGGGACTGACACCCTACATGACTGCCGAAGGAATATATCCCATGCGCAACCTCTACCAAATCTGCCAGTCCATGAAAACCACGCATACCACCACCTTGCTGGAAAACATCAGGAAGTGCTGCTCATTCGGCCTCATCTGGAACGAAAACCGTACCCACCTGCTGGGATTCTACTCCCCCCTATGGTGCGACGGACTGAAAAATACCCCCGCACAAGCAGCCGGTTCTGTTGCCGAACTTACAGTTCCTGTTGCCAGTCCGGCAACTACAGCTGCAAATCAAGCAACTACGAATAATAGTGTATTATATAATATTAATAATATAATTCCTCCGGAGGATTCTCGTAAGGGAGATCCCGCCGGAAACGGAGCGCGGAAAGCGAAGAAAATGGAAGCGGATGCCGGAAAGACTCCTTCGGAAACGCCTGACGGCGAGAAAACTTCTCAGACTTTATCTCCTGCCACCGACTTCTTCCACCAGCTCAACACCACCCCCGAAGACAAGCAGCGGGTGCTGATACCGCTCATCAACCGCATAGCTACCAGTCACAACTACACCCGCCCAAGGGCATTGCAAACACTGGTAATTCTGGTGAACCAATTTCTCATTCCCCACTTCAATGCCGATCCCCGCTTCTCACGGAACTCGCACGCAGGAAGAATCATCTGGCTGCAAAACCTCATGAAGACGCGCCACGGACAGTCGTTGATGGAACAAGCCGTCGCCCGGCTGAGCAGCGAGCTGAGCAAAGGCCTGGAGGAGAAACGTAGGAAACTCCGTGAATTCCGCCCCGTCTCACCCTTCGAGTGGAAGGACGCCGGCACGGATATCCGTTATTACGACGACCCCATAGACGGAAAAGTGGAAATACCGGAGAATGCGCCGCCACGACCTGTCGAAACCGCCATCTGGAACGTGCTGTCCAAAGAATGGATAGACACGGGGGATTAGTGGTTAGTGGTTTATGATTAGTGGGCTGCGCATTGGCTGCCCGGCATTTATTTTTTAATTTTTAATTCTCAATTTTTAATTCAAATGAAACCTTATTATTCTCTCTCCGACTTTCCCGACCGTAAGAATGCGGGAAAAAATTTCATTGCCCGGTGTCCCAAATGCGGTACCATGCATCTGTATATCTCAAAAGCCAAAGGGCTGTATCATTGCTTCTACGCCGGATGCGAATTCAATGGCATCCTGACTGATTATTGCAAGGACAAGCGTTCCATATTCTCTTACCCCAAAGAAAAGTCGTCCGATCGAACCGGAACATGTCCACCCCCCGGAACGCGCCACCTCACAGGCAACCTGCCGGAATATCGAAATGCGACAGAAAACAGCGTGAACGAAGTCCCCATGCTGCCGGGCGACTACAAAATCCTATCCCCCGCCGTGTTGCAAAAAATCAAGCCGCTGGACGAATCGCCCGAGTGTACGGATCCTGACCAACTGGCAGCACGCCGTTATCTGGCCGATCAGGGCATCTCTCTCGCCACAGCCATCGCAACGCATATCGGCTGCCTGCGTCATTACTGCATCACCAAGAACAGTGAGGACAAACGCGAACAGGCTTCCTCCGTCTTTCCCTGCATCGCCTACGTGAACTACGTGGACGGACGTCCCGTTAATGCCAAGTACCGCTCATGCAGCCCCTCGCCATCCGCAAAGACCGTTACCGCTGCCAACGCCTCCGCAGTATCCGGAGAGATAGAAATTCCGGACGGAAAAACGGAAGAATCTCCCGTAACCTACAGCAAATTCTGGAGTCAGGATTCGCCCACCAAACCATGCGCTCCCTACAACATAGACTGCATCAATCCGCTGTTGGTGGAGGAAGAGACCATTCCCCGACTCATTATCGTAGAAGGCGAAAAAGATGTGTTGGTACTGATGGAAGCAGGATACCGCCACGTCATCAGCGTGCCCTCGGGAGCGGCAAGCGACCTGGCGAAAAGCTTCGAGGCATTCACTTCCTGGCTGGACCAGGTGCAGGATATCGTGCTCTGCGGTGACACCGACCTGCCCGGACGCACACTGGTGAAACATCTGTCCGACTACTTCGGAGCACGCTGCCTTTTCACCACCCTGCCCGGAGGATGCAAAGACATAGGCGATGTGATGAATCTTTACGGCACCGAAGTGGTGCAAAGCGTCATAGAAGATGCCTGTGCCTGCCACACCACCGATATCATCACTGTAGAACAACGCAGGGAAGAGGTGATGAATGTGCTGCACGGCAAATACGACCACGGCTACAGCGTGGGCTACGGCCCCTTGACCGACCGCGTTTTCCATCCCACCGACACAGGCGGCCTGATCATCATGACCGGTATGCCCAACAGCGGAAAAACGGATTTTCTGAACGACCTGACCAGCCGCATCATGCGCGACACGGAACGCTTTGTATGCTACCTCTCTTTCGAAGTTCCGGACAAGGACAAGCATATAGCACACCTGATACACCTGCTGCTGGGCAAAGCCAACACCACCGCCTATACCGACGAGCAGCTGACACCCTATATTGATTTTCTGAACACTCACATGATTCATCTGGATATGCACGAAGTGCCGCCCACTCCCGGAAACATTCTGCACCGGGCCGATCTGGTACGCCGCAGGCAGCCGTTGAAATATCTGGTGATAGACCCTTATCTTTTTGTAGAGGCGCAAAGCGGAAAAGGCGAGACCGAAACCCAAAGCATCAAGTCGATGCTGACCCGTTTCCAGTCGTGGGGGCGCGAGAACCATATCTGGGTAATCATCGTGGCTCATCCGCGCAGCCTGAAGAAAATAGACGGAAAGAACGCAATGGAGGACATCAACATGTACACCATATCCGGCAGTGCCAATTGGGCGAATCTGGCCGATTTCATCCTCTCCATCACCCGTATAAACGAACCCGACCGTGCCTTCACCCGCCTGGATGTGCTGAAAGTGCGCGACCAGGAACTGTGCCGCACGGGAACCGTGTACTACACCCGCCAGCCCTGCGGACGTTATGAAGAGCATGAGAGCGAAGAGGAATGTAGTAGTAACAATGGTTAATCCATACGGCGATGTCGCCTCACATATACGTCTGTGTGAGGCGATACATACGTATGCATAGGTCTGCACATACTGACGTGTAGAACCAAGCATACGGACGCCCGACTCCTACGGTCTTCCCAAATAATGGAAAATCAACCCCACTTGTACCGAATTGAAAATACGCTGTCTGTCCGCATAGCCCGAATCGAGCAAAGCCTGATAAAGCGGCTTATGATGGTGTATCCAGGCAGAAAGGCGGTTCAATGCTGCCACAGGAGTGATATCGGGGGCATATCCCATGGCCAAATCCCGTTTGTAATAAGGCTTCACCGGCCATTCGCCCATATACGTTTCTTCTTCGTTCATTACATTCACTTTTTTAAAACGTTTCTATTATCCGTAAATATCCAGCTATTACAACTCCTTTGCAGCAAGCTTATTCACAGAGATTATCTATCAAAGCAAATGTAACAAAAACAACTCACATATAAAAATATATCAAAACCTTTAATTCACTTTATTTCATTCTCCGCCACAATGTGTCACACACCTTCATGTCTGTTTATTTCCCTTCATATCCACACCTTTCCGAAGTGTTATCTTTGTCATGTTCAATTCATATTAATCATTTAACAACAAAATCATTATGGCATTAAATTACAGTGTTTCATTACGTCCCAATCCTCTGGACAAGGATGCGGCTCCCAAAGCTTACGCCACCTCACAGATCAATGGCGAACTTACCTTGAAACAACTCAGCAAACGTGTTTCTTCACAGACTACCGTGAGTCGCGCCGATGTGGTGGCCGTTCTCACCGCTACTGTAGACAATCTGCTGGAAGCCCTTACCGAAGGAAAGCAGGTGGATTTCGGTGAACTGGGCAAGTTCCGTCTCCAGATAGCCAGTATAGGAACGGAAAAACTGACGGATTTCACCGCCGCCCATATCACCGGAGTCAATATCCAATATGTTCCCGGAGAGGATTTAAAAACCATCTTCGGCACACTGGAATTCCAACCTGTAGCCAGCCGTGCCGCACAGGCCGCCGCACTGCGTGCCGAAAAGGAAGGAAAAACCGTGGCAGACCTGCTGAAGAGCAAAAACGAACCGGAAGTCTAAATCTTTAATGTATCACACTTAAAACTTTATCCTTTATGGAAAATCAGAAAAGAAAATCTACTTGGAGCACCATCCTGAAAGTTATCATTGCAGTGGCAACTGCTATAGGCAGCGTCATAGGTATACAAAGTTGTATTTAACCGGCCGGTATGCGCAAGATAACATTGATCATCATCCATTGTTCCGCCACCCCTGAGGGGCGGAACCTGGATTTCGAGACCTGCCGCCACGACCATATCCACCACCGCGGTTTCAAGGATATCGGTTACCATTTCTACATCACGCGCGACGGCGGGATTCACCGCGGACGCTCGCTGGAGCGAATCGGAGCGCACTGCAAGAACCACAACCGGCATTCTGTCGGCATCTGTTATGAAGGGGGCCTGTCTGCCGGCGGCATACCCGCGGACACACGGACACTGGAACAGAAAGCGACCCTGCTGGCCTTGCTCCGGGAGTTGCGGGCTGTCCTGCCCGAAGCAATCATTGTAGGACATCGGGATTTGAATCCGCTGAAGGGCTGTCCTTGTTTTGATGCGGTGAAGGAGTATGGGGGGTTGTGAAAACAGCTCCTTTCATACTTTAGCTATCTTTTTCAACTCGTCCACATTGCACTTATATTGATTCTTTTTCAGATACTCCAGCCATTCCTTCAACACAATCATCTCCGAAGCATTATCTAACGCTTTAAAAAGTTTTTTAAAGGCTGAATCATTCTTACTGGTTACAGACTTTGTTATAGACGTAAATTCTTTCAAACAAGAAGTATAACCATATTCTTCCATACTGATTCCTAATTCTTCCGCACATTTCAATAAAAATCCATCCATTGCAGGAGATACCATGATCAGATAATGAGATTTAGAACCATGTTTCTTAAGCCGTAATGAAGGAGTACGCGCTATCTCGGAAAACTCTTTCACATAACTCACCTGGCGTTTATCTTCATCTATAATTCCTACAGAAAAGGCGTTGGCAAACTTCTGTTGCATCGTCTTCACCACTGTATTGCAACCTTTTTGATGATTACACCCATCAGTTATTATCAAAGTTTCTACCAGATTTGTGTCAATATAACATTCCGGAATGATGAACAAGTCTTTCATTACTTCAAATATGTTTCTATATTAAAAAACAAATCCACCCCGCTCTCATACATTTCTTGCATTTCATCCTCCGTCGCACGTTGCACGGTAGTATTTCCCGACTTCATGTCCACGAAATAGATGGCAACCTCATCATTCAATTGCTCCAGCAGAGCATTGATAATATAAGGGCTATGAGTCGTGATGAAGAACTGGTTGTCCGTCGAGTCTATAACACTTTGCACCACATTAGTGATATAAGGAGGATAAGTGTGCGCTTCAGGCTCCTCAAACAGCAATATGCTCCGCTTGTTGCTCAATATGGCAGCCTTATAAAATATCAGCCGCTGTAATGTATCTGCCAAAGAATGAAACGGTATCAAAAAGATTTCTCCATCACCACTTTCTTTCATCACCTTGATCTCCTGACTGCCCGCATCAAACACATACTTCAGACCGTATTCATGAAATATAGCGGAAAGTTCATCTTTCAATGCAGACAACAAGGAGACGGCAGTCATCAAGTTACCACCGGAAGGAGGCAATAAAAAGTTCTGCAAACTACTCTCCCTGGTAAAAGATGCCGGGAAAATATAATAACGGAAGGGATTATCCGAGGTGTCCGGTATATTTTTCTTCGTACATGTCAATGTACTTGAAAAAGGCAACGTTATTGCCTCTTCTGAAGCTGCATATTGCAAACTCACTTCAATGCCCCCCTGCGGAACCCACCTGAGTACAGCTTGCTTCCCGTCTGCCTGAATCTGTATGTCACTTTCAACATTACCGTTACAGAACAATTCCGAGATATTTTCCACCCTGACAAACTGTTGCAAATCCTTCTTTTTAAGATACTTCAAAAATGGAAGACAAAAGATGGATAAGGCTTCCAGCAAATTGCTCTTACCGACGTTAGGCTTGCCGATCAAAAGATTGATTCGCTTACAGTCTTCAAACCTGACATTCTTTGCTGATTTGAAGTTCTTGATCTGTATATTTTGAATGAATTGTGGCATTGATGTCAATTCCCTTTTTAGTTTGTTTTCTATGCAAAGAAACAAATTTCATTCTGTTTTTCCTAATCACATGTCAGCTTTCTTTGGAATATGCGTCTACAAAGTTCCTTTATGGCTCTTAGTATTCTACGCCACAATGGAACGTGCAGCAAATCTTCCACAATATTCTTCACTGACTCCCCTTTCGCAAGCCGTTGGAAGAATTGCACACGTTTAGGATGTGGTCGGGTATATTCCTTGAAACCACCATTCAATGGCTGCACATCAGCCAATGAGGACAAACGTTTCTCCATAGAAAGCTTATCAAAAAAATGATGTCCACTAGTCGTGTTTACCAATACCAACCCCACCCCTTTATCATCATCAAAATCAGGCATCAAGCGGTCAATTCCCCAAAAATCAGCAATAGTCAAATCACTGTGACTCACCCCGTTCTTACACTTACATTCATAGCAAGAAGGACGCAGATAAATATCAGATAAGAAACCTCTCATAAAAGGATTTTCACGGTGTATATCGGACAACAAAACTGAATTTTTGTCCGCCTTAAAGGCGGAGCTTCCACGGACAACAAAACTGAATTTTTTCCAGCCGTGCAGTGTCTTATCTCTAAATTCTATACCCACTATCGTAGACATGACATTTAGAGAAGGAAAAACTGTATTTTTTCCAGCCGCCGCCCTACGGGCGGATTGTAAGTCATTCATTGTTTCTTTCAAATATCTCCGCCACACACCGGGACTCGGTACACCGTGACAAAGAAAATATACAGACAACAAATTAGGATAATCTTTCCGGAGATACTTATGAAGTCCTGCTATCTGGCAAGGAGTTCCCGAAAACAAAACATGACGCCCCTGCTTCAAAAAACGTTCAGCATCTGCAAACCCTGTTTCCACCCGTGCCTGCAAATATTTGCTTCCCATCATGGAACGAACCCCTTCCAACGTTTCCGAATAAGTTATCTTCACCTCATAATTCCCGTCAAAGACAGCACCAAACACCACACCGCCCCATGCCAGTACTTCACGGGCCAATGCTATAAACACGCCTCCCGAAGAACTGTGCATTCTATCCGATTCATTTTGATTTTTTACCGCCCAAACCTCCTGCGGAGGAACAGCCTTATCGCAATTCAGAAACGGACAAACTTTCTCGCACAAACCACAATCTATACAGTTATTTGTATCTATCCTAGGATAAAGAAAACCTTCTTCATCTTCATACAAAGATATACAATGCTTAGGGCACTTCTGCACACAAGCTGCACAACCGCAGCACTGCCGCTTATCCACTATATGTATCACAACAATTGTTTTTTGAGTTTTCCAACTACTTTTTCAACAAGCAAACAGGCCCAATTTAAAAAAGGATTGTCAAACCTTTTTTTTAGAAATGCAACCTTTTCAGGAATACACTCCGATTGATTCCAATATAAATACCCTTTGTCAAAAGTTTTTCTATCATTATGCTTCAGCCCCAACAACATCCTATCCCAAGAATACTTTTCATCTATCATCTTATTGTAAAACGATCTATCATCCTCCGGCATATCAATCGTGCCCAGCACATATCTCAGTATTCGAATATATTCATCAATAGCCCGATCTTTTTTTTCCAATGTATTATGACTATGAGAAATACTTTCGGAACGAATCACATAATACACCAAAGGAGTCTCAATAAATCCTCTATTAAATTTGTAATATACAGGAAGAAGCATCTGCCAGTTTGGTCCAATCCAAGAAGGATATATATACCTTTCAGGATTTACCTCATCAAACATGGACATTCGAATCATGTGGCACGCCGCAGTAAAAATGGAATTGGTCATCAACGCTTGAAAAAAATGATTACGATCAAACCGATTAGGATTATGATGGGACAGGACTCCTGTAACTTTAGTGATATCATTATCCTCTACCAGCCACGCGTCACTGGTGACAACAGCACAGTCCTTATGTGTTTCCAAATAACAAACCTTTCTTTCCACAGAATCAGAAATCAATATGTCATCGTATTCCGGCCAACACAAATAGTCACCTTTCACCCGTTTTAGGCCCTCATTCACAGCAGATGACACCCCACCATTCTCTTTATATACATATTCAAATGAAATACCTGCTTTTTGGAATTTTTCCTTATAAGACAAAACCACGTCCTTTGTTCCATCTGTTGAACCATCATCTATATAAATGTATTCCATGTTTGGATATGTCTGATTTAAGATTGAATCAAGAAGTCTACCGACAAAGGAAACCCCATTCCATCCAGGAGTTATCAAACTAACCAAAGGAAAATTATTTTTCTCCATAACGATATATCAAATTAAAATATTTATTCTTCATTATTTTAATAATCTTTCCTTTTTCATCCATATCCAATCCTGTAAGAAAGACAAACAATAATGCCACCACACAATATAGAAAACTAGATATCAAGAAACTATAAAAAGTTTCTTCGCTATAATTTGCATAATACCAATAACAAATAGGAAAACTGATTATAATAGTCAACCCGACAGGACATAATACATTCTTCAGATAATGAGAAATATTTAAAAACACTATTTTTTGAAGAAACAGCAATCTTAAAAACAAAAGGATGCTTTCTATAACAATACTTACCAACAAGGCACTATATGCCGGAAATTTGAACATAAACAAAACTGCTGCTATAGGAAGATTTAATAAAAGGAAAAAGCCCATTGTCAATTGATAATTCCTAATCTTTCCCGTAGCCTGCACGGAAATACTCAACACTCCGGAAAGAGAAACAATCAAAGAATTGGCTAAAACCAATCGGGTAAAAACAACAGTTTCCTGAGGATACTCCCCCAACCATAATTGCAATAAAAAAGGTAAATTGAATATAATAGGAATTGAAAGGACATACAGTATAAAGAAAGAAATTTTACTTCCTAAATAAATAAAAGAATGCATCTTGGAAAAATCACCTACAGAAAAGCTTTTTACTATTTGAGGATTCATAGCTGTTTGGAAATTGGCTACAAAATTGCGAATGATACCATCTATCTGATAAGCTATCCCTCTAGCAGCATTAACAATAGTAGAAAAAAACAAATTTATCAATACATTTATTCCCTGCATATTAGCTAATGTAGAAATACTTCCACATAAAGACCATCCTGCAAATTCTCCCACCTCTTTCAACTTAGACCAATCAATAGAATATCGAAATCTTGTTTCTTCATATCTACGGCAATACCACCAATATGCTAATCTTAATAGAACCGATGCAAGGGCAAGACATATCGCATAAATTATTAATTTGTCCTTCGATGTCAAAAACAACATAAGACAAACGATTATCTTCATTCCTCCCTCCAATAGACCCATCATGGAAAAAAGTTTCATATTTTCACGTGCAATGATTATTGAATTATAGGGAACGCTTATTATTGTGAACAGAGTTGACAAAAGAGAACATTGGTATACGATATTTGCAGCAAATATTCTATCGGGAGGTATATTCAATATAGAATTAACAAACCAAAGCCCTAATGTTTCCCCTAATAACAAAATAGCAAATGATATTACCAAATGTAACAGCTGTATTTGACAGAAAACATTCTGAAGTGCTACAATATCATTCCTTACTAATTCAAAGGCCAAAAAACGTTGAGTAGCATTGCCCATAGCACCATTTAAAAAGGAAAGCATGACAACAAATCCTGCTATCACATTATACAATCCAAAGTCAGATGCCCCCAATTCCTTAAATATAACGCGCGATGTAAATAAAGAAATCGCTAACAAAAACAACATCCGAAAATAAAGCAGTAAAGTGTTTTTGGCTATACGTTTATTATTTAGTTGAGCATTTACAGATTCCATTATAAAAGCAATACTTGATTAGTAAATGGCCGGCTAGTACTCTATTTAGAGCAATTCCTTTTATATAAACACTTTTACAAATACCTAATTGAATAAAAATGTCCGCCATTGCTATTCTATCTTCTCGAACGGAAAAGCATGAAGATAGCTCACCGCCACCGTCATATTTCCGAAAGCGAACACCAGCCGGGTATTCCGGTGCAAACGCATGATGCACCCTTCCTTTCCCCGAAAAACGCCACCGGTAATACGAATTTTTTGCTTCTTCTGAAGATAGTCCTCCAAAGGACGGTTCATCAGTTCGATATTGTAAGGCATGGATTCGTACAGATAGATAAATTCCTCCATCTGGCTTTGAGGGATGACAGCCGCACGATGCGTGTTATAGTCCGTCACCAGATACTGGCGGGGAAGCATGGCAGACAGAATACGCTCCAACTGATCCAAGGGAGCACAGACAAACAGCCAGCCATTACCTGCAATTTCCTTCTCGTCCGTCAAAGTATTCAATTTTTGGGTGGAACCGGTAGCAAAAGCCTCTTTCACCACCCGGGCTGAGTCACGGCGGGCAGTATATTCCTCCTTGGTATAAGCACATTGCTCAAAACGTTTCCTATGATCGGCAGCTGTATAGGAAAACACTTTGAAACAGAAAAATTCCTCTTCTACACTCCCCGATAGAGTACGGAACCGGACAGCTTTCCTACCGCTGAATACACTGATATAGCGTTTCAGCTCTTTATTAGACAGATACAGATAGTACCAACTGAGTTCTGGGTATTCCTTTCCTATTCCCGCCAATGGCGTGACTCCTTCATTTGACCCCAGGTCTGAGCCGGAAGCGATTGAACTGCAGAGCAGTAACTTAGGCGCTTCGCTCGTTATGTTTTGATTGTCTGACGGGAGTACTTTTACAGATTCCGCATCGCTCTTTATTGCCATCAAAACATTACAATTTAAGTTCATAATCTTGAAATATAAGGCTCAGGCAAGCCCTTAAATTTCTTCTTTTTGGAGGGGTTCTCTTCATAAGAGAACCCCAATTTATCTTAACCAACTGATAATGTGGCACATAATATTCCTTAGAATTAAAACCTTTGCAAACAATAATCATTCTTAAGCCAATTTGAAGACACTTTTTCTAATGCGAAAACTTTCAGATTGAAGAATTATACGTATATTTGCAGCAAATTGGGGTTCTCTTATGAAGAGAGCCCCAATTTGCTGCAAATATTTAAAACAAGAAAATTTTGATTATCAGACTATTATATCATAGACCTACTTACCGAAATTTATTCTTCACATTCAGATTCCCGTAATATCATTTAAGATTGGATTTATTGGCAATTACAGACAAGTACCTTTCAATAAAACAATACATTAACAAAGTAAACACGATTTAGAATACACCCTTTAATTAAGACACTTCACTGTGTCCTGCACATATAAACAGCCGACCGTACTGTCATAAAAAAGAGGAAGCGTCCTCTTCTGAGATTACGCTTCCTCCATCCATACTAATTAAATCTTAACTTTGCAGCCTGAAGACTACAGGAACAGTGTATTTCACCCTCACTGCTTTTCCTCTTTGCTTGCCGGGCTTCCATTTTGGCATGGAACTGATCACGCGGATTGCTTCCTTGTCCAGATACGGATCCACACTCTTCACCACTACCGGATTCAGGATCTCTCCATGAACACCCACAACGAACTGCACCACTACCCTTCCTTGAACTCCCTGCTCGGCACTGACGGTAGGATATTTGATGTTTTCACTCAGATACCTCATCAAATCAGCATTACCGTTACGAAATACCGGCATCTCTTCCACCACCACAAATTCCACATTTTCATCCACTACTTCTTCGGGTACTTCAATAGGGGTCGGTATAATTACCGGAGCATCCATAGGGTCTGAAGCTGCAATATCGGTTTCTGTTTCCGTCGAGTTATTATCCACTATATTGAGCTCTTCCGGGTTGACGGCAGCCGGCGGAGGCGGTGGCGGCAGAGGTTTATCCTGATTATAGGTTACAGGAACTAATTCTTCAAAGAAATCCGGGTCACTGACTAAATCACTGATCGCGTAAGTTACATTACGTTCAGTCCATTCGAACGAAACAAACATAAACGACAGCGTCACAATGAGACCCATGAACAGCCAACGGGACTTACCCTTTTCAAGGTCGGCTCTTCGTGCTTTTTTCACTTCCATAACAAGTGTTTTTTAAATTAGACAATATGTGAGTAAAAATCTCAGTGTCCGCTTTTAAACTGGAAGTAAGATAGTAAAAATATAGATAAGTTAAAAGAAAAAGGAGTGTCTTATATTATTTTTTAATATAAAACACCCCAAATTCAATTCCGTTAAACAATTAATTAAAAATCAGCTGTTTATTTAGTTAATATTCAATTTTACGTTAACATATCCTGCTTACTCTACGGCAATGCCGGTTTCCGCCAATACAGACATCTTTTATCACAAACTCACCATCTCCTGCAGAATACCTACCGCCGTCTCTACCGTTTCCACATTCTTGACTACCATACTACGCTTGCCGTTCTGCTCACGCAAATTGCAGTAACGCGGATTCTTGCTCATGTAATCAATCACCTTGCCAAAAGCCGCACTTTGATAATAAGGACTTTCCTGATTACTGATAAAGAACAAAGTCATTCGTCCGGCTTTCAAGAATACTTTTTCCACCCCCAACCGTTTAGCCAATCTGCGCAAAGGTACGATACGCAGAAGTTCCAGCCCTTCGGGAGGAACCTTTCCGAAACGGTCCTCCAACCGTGCCTTGAAAGCGAGCAGGTCCTTATCCAATTCCAATCCGTCCAGTTCACGATAAAGCAACATACGTTCGCTGCTGCTGGGGATATACTCATTGGGGAAAAGCAATTCCAAATCACTTTCCACCTGACATTCATCCACAAAGTTCTCGCCACTGATTTTCTCTTCTCCCGCTGCCTGCAACTCCTCTGCATAAAGATCGGCAAACTCATCCTCTTTCAACTCTTTCACCGCTTCGGCCAGTATCTTCTGATAAGTTTCATAACCCAAATCGGCAATGAAGCCACTCTGCTCCGCCCCCAGCATATTTCCTGCTCCACGGATATCCAAATCCTGCATGGCTATATGGATACCGCTGCCCAAATCACTGAAATTCTCAATGGCTTGAAGACGGCGCTTTGCCTCGGGAGTCAGTGAAGTCAATGGAGGCGCCAACAAATAACAGAATGCTTTTTTATTGCTTCTTCCCACACGTCCACGCATCTGGTGCAAATCACTCAATCCAAAATTCTGCGCCTGGTTGATGATAATCGTATTGGCATTCGGTATATCAATGCCACTCTCGATAATGGTGGTTGCCAGCAGCACATCATAATCATAGTTCACAAAGTCGAAAATAATCTTCTCCAGCTTTTCGGGCTCCATCTGTCCATGACCTATGCAGACACGGCAATCGGGTATATTCCGCTTGATCATGGATTCCAATTCTACCAGATTCTGTATGCGGTTATTGACAAAGAATACCTGTCCGTTACGGCTCATTTCAAAATTGATCGCTTCCGTTATGATATCTTCATTAAAGGTATGCACCTCTGTCTGAATGGGATAACGGTTGGGAGGCGGAGTCTGAATGACAGAAAGATCACGGGCGCCCATTAACGAGAACTGCAAAGTACGGGGGATGGGGGTAGCGGTCATAGTAAGTGTATCCACATTCACTTTCATCTGACGCAACTTCTCTTTCACACTAACTCCGAACTTCTGTTCCTCATCAATGATCAGCAATCCTAAATCTTTGAACTTAACGCTTTTACCGATGATTTTATGTGTACCGACCAAAATATTTATTTTTCCATCCGCCAGTTCCTTCACTATTCTGGAAACATCTTTCGCACTGCGGGCACGGCTCAAATAATCCACCTTACATGGAAAATCTTTCAACCGTTCGCTGAAAGTCTGAAAGTGCTGATAGGCCAGCACCGTAGTGGGAACCAGCACAGCCACCTGTTTGTTATCAGCCACAGCCTTGAAAGCAGCACGAATAGCCACTTCAGTCTTTCCGAAACCCACATCACCACACACCAGACGGTCCATAGGACGGTCGCTCTCCATATCGGCTTTGGCATCCTGAGTCGCCTTCAACTGGTCGGGGGTATCCTCATAAATAAAGCTCGCCTCTAATTCATGTTGCATAAAACTGTCGGGACTATACGAGAATCCTTTTTCCTGTTTACGTTGCGAATACAGTCTGATCAGGTCACGGGCTATATCTTTGATTTTGCTCTTGGTACGCTCTTTCATTTTTTCCCACGCACCGGTCCCCAATTTGTTCAGGCGGGGAGTTTCTCCCTCCTTCCCTTTATACTTGGATATTTTATGCAGGGAATGAATGGAAACAAATACCACATCCTCATTCTGATAAATAAGTTTAATCACTTCCTGGGTAGTATTTCCATTCGGAATGCGTACCAATCCGCCAAAACGGCCTACACCATGATCTATATGTACCACAAAGTCACCCGGCTCAAACTGGCTCAACTCTTTTAAGGTCAATGCCACCTTACCGCTACGCGCCTTGTCACTACGAAGATTGTATTTATGGAAACGATCAAAAATCTGATGGTCTGTAAAAAAGCAGCTTTTCAATACATTATCTGTAAAGCCCTCATGTAAAGTCTTGTTGACCGGAATGAACGTAATATGATCGCCACGCTCCTCAAAGATATCTTTCAGACGCTTTGCCTGCTTCTCACTATCGGTACATATATATAAGGTGTAACCTCGTTTCTGATAATCAGTGAATGAAGTGCTTACCAAATCAAAATTCTTATGAAAAATAGGCTGGACCGTCGTATCGAAAGCCAACGTTGCCTGTGGAGTTCCTGTAGGTTTGTTACCAAATTCAATCCGTTTGAAATCCAAAGCCCGTACTGTAAATTCCGCCCCGTCTATCAGCTTCAGTTCCAAATTCATCAGTTCCGTCTTCTCTCCCTCGTATGCGGCAAGCGCCTGAGGAGAGAGTGCCTCCTCCCGTACTACCTGTATTCTTTCACGTACCCAAAGAAAGTCTTTCATTGCCAGAACTGTTTCCCGAGGAATGAATTCAAAGAAAGACACCCCGCTCTTGTCGGCGGCATTCGTCAGCTCGGGCACGATGGCAATGCTCTGTTTCTTCTCTTTCGAAAGCTGGTTTTCCACTTCAAAAGTACGGATGCTGTCTACCTCGTCACCAAAAAAGTCAATACGGTAAGGATACTCGGAAGCAAAAGAGAAGACGTCAATAATACTACCGCGTACAGCATATTGCCCCGGTTCATAAACATAATCCACATGCTCGAATCCGTAACCGGCCAGCACTTCCGTGATAAACTCTGTGTCCACATGCTCACCCACACCAAGTTTTAACGTCTTGTCCATCAGTACCTCTTGTGATACCACTTTCTCCGCCAACGCTTCGGGATAAGTCACCACACATAGCGGATCGCCTTTCTGTAAACGGCTCAACACTTCCGTACGCAGGATCTCATTGGCTGCATCTTTCTGCCCATATTTAACAGCCCGACGATACGAGGATGGAAAGAACAAAATATGCTCATCACCGTTCACCTGTGTCAGGTCATGATAAAAGTAACCCGCTTCCTCCAAGTCACCCAGTACAAATACAAATGTCTGTTTATTCTCTCTAAGAAAGGAGGAAACAAATAAAGCTGCCGCAGAAGCATGTAATCCTCCCAGGAAAATAGTCCTCACTGAGGAATCTTCCAATAACGCAGCCAGTCCCTTAGTGTTAGGATGACCGGCATAAATACGTTGCAATTCCGAAATATCCATATCTTTTTTTAAGATGGGGACAAAATTAAAGAAATATCTGATTACTTCCTCCTTTTTTTGCCAACTATTCAAGATTTTCCTATTTTTGTACGCTAATATATAACCCCATGGAAACAAAAGCAATAAACACAAAATTGAAAGGACACGCACGTGTAGATGTAGCTGATGTGCTACGCGGACTGGCAGTGATGGGAATCATCATCCTGCACTCTATCGAACATTTTAATTTCTACTCATTTCCCGATACAGCCGGACAAAGTGCGTGGCTGAACTTCTCGGACAAAGCCATTTGGAACGGGTTATTCTTCATGTTCGGCGGAAAAGCATACGCCATATTCGCTTTACTTTTCGGTTTTAGCTTTTTTATTCAAGATGACAACCAA
This sequence comes from uncultured Phocaeicola sp., assembly GCA_948956705.1. The sequence goes on along the minus strand of CARCZS010000001.1, from coordinate 48,556 downwards.
CGCCTACGGGGCAATGATTTCCGTCTACGTTTTTGTTGGCGGTTAATTCTTCTTTTCCTGATAGGTAATATCAATGCCAGTTTTTTCACAGCGGAAGTGCTGGTCCTTTATTCTTTAGTAGGTTTCATCCTGCCACTGACTTGCCGGCTGAAAGACAAATGGATATTTGCATTGGCATGTCTGCTATTGATCCAGCCATTGCCACTTTATTATGTAATACGTGCCTGTCTCGATCCGGAATTTGTTACTCCGGCCATCCCCACCCGCAGCTTCTGGAATGCAACTTTTGCAGTGCAAAGCAATGGTAATTTTCTGGAAACCATCCGTGTCAATTTATGGGAAGGACAGTTGGCAAGCCTTGCCTGGGCCTGGGATCACGGACGGGTATTCCAAACAGCCGCCCTTTTCCTGCTCGGTATGCTGATAGGGCGCAAGGGACTTTTTTTGAAAGAGCACTTGAAGGTATGGAACAAGGTACTTGCAGGCTCACTCGTCGCATTTTTCCCTTTATATGGGTTGGGCAATATGCTACCGGACTTTATCACAAATAAATCCATTCTGACCCCTCTTTCACTAATCATCACCTCGCTTTCCAATTTTGCATTTATGCTGATTCTGGTATCCGGTGTCGTCTTCGCTTTTTACAAGACAAACTTACACGACGGATTAATGAAAATAACGCCATACGGAAAGATGAGCCTTACCAATTATATTACTCAAAGTATAGTAGGTTCCATGTTATACTACAACTGGGGATTTGCATTGCACAATCAGTTTGGTATCACAGCCAGCTGCCTGGCAGGAATAGTTTTCTTCATCTTGCAATTCTCTTTCTGCCGCTGGTGGATGAATCACCACTCTCACGGTCCGATGGAATATATATGGAAACGGGCAACCTGGCTGAAATAAGCCAAGAACCGAAATCTGCCCGCATTTGTTTATAAAAGACATACAAATAGAACTTTAAAATATGCGCGAAGAAATCATAAAACTATTAGACCAATATCGGTTAAAAGAAGCATTATCCCAAATGACAGGATATGCCACCCATACTTCCGACTGGCAATTAAAGAATGAGCTAGAAGCCCTGCAAACGTCATACGACCTGATGCTGCAATATACTTCAAAAGGGATGAAAGATCCCAATAAGGTGGAAATATACCATAAAATGTTACGCACGGCATACGAACTGGCCGACCGTATCCATATAGCCGTACAGGCAACACAAAATTACGGAGCCTATTATGACACAATGCGCACTTTTGTCCAAAGCCCTCCTCACAGCTATGCCGAATTACAAATGCAACTGGAGGCGTATACAGAAGATATGGCTACAGCACCATTGATATATACCACCGAGGCCAAAATAAATGAAGAAATGGATGCCATGAGAAAACGTCACGAAACAGCCGTAGACGAATTATTTGAAAAAATATGGGTATCCACCCGGTGGAGTGAATCGGAATATGCTGAAGCGCAAACTTTGTTCAACTCACTATTGATCCAAGTCAACGACCTTTCCATAATGGTCAGCGCCGTTACCATGAGCCTGCTACAAATATTCGACATCCGCAAGTTCATGTTTCTATTGAACGCCTATACCCATCAGGATACCATGCTGAATCAGCGGGCTATTGCAGGGATCGCACTAACATGCTACTATTATGAAAAGCGTATCCTTCAATACCCTGAAGCCGTGTCGCGCATAAATGAACTGAATGAAAATTCCGAGTTCATCAAAAACCTGCATCATATCCAGATTCAATTATTGCAATCTTCCCGTGAAACCCGAAAGATAGACAAGAAGATGCGTGAAGAAATCATTCCCGAAATGATGAAAAATCCCAAACTTAATTTGGAAGGACTGGATGAAGATGCCGAAGATCATAATCCGGAATGGGAAGAATGGATTGACCGTTCAGGCATTACCGATAAATTGCGCGAATTAGGTGAACTGCAAATGTCCGGGGCAGATGTGTATATGAGTACCTTTTCACAGCTGAAACAATTCCCGTTTTTCCGCAAAATTTCTCACTGGTTCTATCCTTTTGATCCCCAATATCAGGATATCGCCAAATTATCTCTCGGAAATGACGAACAAAAAATCTCTCTGCTCAACATTTTGATGAATTCGGATGTATTCTGCAATTCCGACAAATACTCTTTTTGTTTTACCATGTTACAAATGCCGGAAAGCCAAAGGAATCTCATGCAGCAACAATTGAACGGACAACATGAAGCTTCTGAAGAACTGAAAGAACGTTTAAAAGAGATGTCACAATCAAAAGCCCGCGCTGAATTCGTGAGCCGGCAATACATTCATGACCTCTACCGTTTCTTCAAATTATGGTCAAGAAGACATGAAATACATGACATTTTTGAGGACACTCTGGACTTATGGAATAAAGAAGCATTGTCTCAAGCCTTGTTACACAAAGAGTATATCAACAAACTGGCAGATTACCTATTCACACACGACGACTTGGCAGAAGCCGGAATTCTCTATGATAAATCAATTGAATTATACAATCGTAAAAATGCCGAATTATGGCAGAAAGCAGGTTTCATTTATCAGAAAATCGGTTCCTATAAAAAAGCGATAGATTATTACCTGCAATCAGATCTGCTGATCCCTGATAATACATGGAATAACCGCCATTTGGCACAATGTTATAGAAAAGAGGGAAACTACCCAAAAGCTTTGGAATATTATAACAAGGTGGAACAGGCACAGCCCGACAGTCTGAATCTGGCACTACAAATAGGACAATGCCTGATGGCACTGGAACGATACGATGAAGCACTGGCTTATTTCTTCAAAGTGGAGTATCTGGATAAAAAGCCACAGAATGCCCGACGCGCCATCGGATGGTGTTCCTTCATTACCGGCAACCATCAACAAGCCAAGAAATATTACGACTTGCTGATATCCGAGCCCAAGCCCATTATGGAAGACTGGATGAATGCAGGACATGTGTATTATATCCTGAATGAAACAGAAAAATCAATAGAATATTATCGCAAAGCCCAGGAACTATGCGACAGTCATGATGAGTTTGTCCGCCTTTACCAAATAGATAAGAAAGACTTGATAAAGCAAGGCGCCAATGAAGTAGACTTGTTTATACTTCCCGATGAATTAATTTAAAGGATTATAAGATAAATCTATTCGGGATAGAAGTTTGGTATAATTATATAAAACTTCTATCCTGACCGGATTCTCATCATCCAGACGATAATTGGCATGCACATTATAAGTGCTTAAACCATGATTCATACAATATCCGATATCATTAGGTAAGGCTGTTCTATTCCTCAACTGCCCAAGATTCAATAAAAAATAGAAGAAACTATCCACCCCATCATAATCAATCACATAAGCCTGTAAATTCAGATTCGCCTGATAGTTGATGTTATTATCATAATTATAATAAGTATGACAACTGGACACACTATCATTTGCCTCAGTAAAAACAGTCATCACCTCCTTCAACCGTCCCAACTGATCAAAAACATATTTTCCTTGCACTTTCTTCAAGAAACGATAATCGGAAGTAGCACGATAATCAGAATTGATAAAAATAGTATCTCCTTTATAATCATAGACAGTCTGTTTATCAGCTTCATAAACCTCTTCTCCTACCTTCAACATACAACGGGCCCTACTCTCCCTCGCCTTGCCTTTTCCTATTTGAAACGTAACATTGCAAAGCTTATTGCCGGTATTCAAACAATCCATCTGTCCGATGGTTATCTGGTCGCCCTCATACCTTACCGGGGTATCCCCATACTTTATAATTTTACCATCACGATCATATTCCAATTTCAAAACTTGTTCTTCCTCTCCCGTTAAATCGGTGACCTTAGTCACATATGTGTCAGCTTTTTTTTCTTTACAACCATCAGCAACAAACAAGAGAACTAACAAAGAAATATATTTTACAAACAACTTTATTTTCATAAGTCAAGTATCATCTCTATGCAAATAAAATAAAAAATATTAGAACTAAGTACAATTTGGAGCTTTTTAACTCAACTTCTTTACCCCCACTCTGTTTTAAACAGCAATTATAATAAGAAAGAAATATGGAATGGGTTATACATCTTTTGAGACAGCATTCAGAACTGGCGATTTTTCTGACAATCGCCGCAGGCTTCTGGATTGGAAAAATGAAAATAAAACAATTCAGTTTGGGAATCGTCACCAGTGTATTGCTAGTAGGGGTATTAGTGGGACAGCTTAACATTACAATAGAAGAACCGGTGAAATCCGTGTTTTTTCTTTTATTCCTTTTTGCTATCGGATACAAAGTGGGACCACAATTCTTTCGCGGACTGAAAAAAGATGGTTTACCTCAAGTAGGATTCGCCGCGCTCATGTGTGTAGGTTGTTTGATTATCACTTGGTTATTAGCTATCTTAATGGGATATAATGCCGGTGAAGCAGCCGGGTTACTGGCCGGAGCACAAACTATCTCTGCTGTCATAGGAGTAGCAGAAGATACCATAAACAGACTCAACATATCCTCTTCCCAAAAAAGTGATATGATTAATATCATTCCCGTGGCATATGCTGTAACTTACATTTTCGGTACGGCAGGCTCTGCCTGGGTCCTCTCTTCTTTAGGTCCTAAAATGTTGGGAGGATTAGAAAAAGTGAAAGCCGCTTGCAAAGAGTTGGAAACCCGGATGGGTACCAGTGAAGCAGACGAGCCCGGATTTGAACAGGCCCGCCGTCCGGTAGTTTTTCGTGCTTACCGCATAGAGAACGATTGGTTTGGCAACGGCAAGACTGTTGACCAGCTAGAATCCTATTTTATTTCACAAGGGAAAAGATTGTTTGTTGAAAGAATGCGACATGGAGCTTCCATTGTCAATGATATTATTCCCGGACAATTATTACAAAAAGGGGACGAAGTGGTACTGAGCGGAAGAAGAGAATTCGCCATTGGTGAAGAAGACTGGATTGGAGAAGAAATCGTCGATCCGCAACTGCTTGACTTCCCTGTGGAAGTACTCCCTGTCATGATACACAAAAAGCCATATTCCAACCAAAAATTGGACTTCATACGCCGTCAAAGCTTTATGCATGGCGTCAGTATACGCCGTATCAAACGGGCAGGCATTGATATCCCTGTTTTTGCACAAACCACTATCGACTGCGGAGATACTTTGGAATTGGTCGGCCTGAAAAAAGAGGTGGAATCTGCTGCAAAAGAACTAGGATACATAGACCGCCCCACCAATGCCACCGATATGATATTTGTAGGACTCGGCATTTTACTGGGAGGTATCATCGGAGCACTTGCAATCCATATCGGCGGAGTACCTATTAGCCTGAGCACTAGTGGAGGAGCCTTGATAGCCGGATTAGTATTTGGCTGGTGGCGCAGCAAACGCCCTACCTTCGGACAAATACCGGAATCCTCTTTATGGGTGCTGAATAATGTAGGCTTGAATATGTTCATCGCCGTAGTCGGCATTTCTGCAGGACCCAGTTTTGTACAAGGACTAAAAGAAGTAGGTCCTATGTTGTTTATCATAGGTGCGTTGGCCACCTCCTTGCCTCTATTATTAGGGCTGATTCTAGCCAGATATGTATTCAAGTTCCATCCCGCCCTCTCTTTGGGGTGCACGGCAGGAGCCCGTACTACCACTGCTGCATTGGGCGCCATACAAGAAGCAGTAGGCAGCGAAACACCTTCTTTAGGATACACCGTGACCTACGCCGTAGGAAATACACTACTCATCATATGGGGAGTGGTCATTGTATTATTAATCAACTAAAAAACTAAACTCATACATTATGGAATATTTAAGTGATAAAAGCAGCGTTGCCCGAATGGACAAGAATTTGGAAAAGATCAGTCCCTTCGAATTAAAAAACCGTTTGATTGAAATGGCAGATGAAAGTGTGAAGAAAATGGCACACGTCATGCTGAATGCAGGCAGAGGTAATCCCAACTGGATTGCAACGGAGGCTCGTGAAGCATTCTTTGCCTTGGGCGGTTTTGGCATTGAAGAGTGTCGCCGGGTCATGGACATGCCCGAAGGCATTGCCGGTATTCCTCAAAAAACAGGCATAGCCCAACGTTTTGAGGAGTACCTGAAAAAGCATGAAGGAAATGCGGGGACAGATCTATTGAAACGTACCTATAATTATATGCTGATGGAACATGCAGCCGATCCGGACGAACTGGTACACGAATGGACCGAAAGTATTGTAGGCGACCAATATCCTATGCCTGACCGCATCTTGAAATATACAGAAATTCTAGTACAGGATTACCTGAATCAGGAAATGTGCAACGGGCAACCCCCGCAAGGTAAATTCGATTTATTCGCCACCGAAGGAGGAACAGCAGGGATGTGCTATGTATTCGACTCGCTGGAAGAAAATTTCCTGCTACACAAAGGAGATAGTATAGCATTGATGGTTCCTATCTTTACACCCTATATCGAGATACCCGAATTGACACGTTACGATTATGATGTGCTCAATATTCCTGCAAGTACTCTAAATGAAGAAGGACTTCATACCTGGCAATACAAAGTGGAAGATATCAATAAACTGCGAGACACGAAATACAAAGCCTTGTTTATTGTCAATCCAAGCAATCCACCCAGTTATCAGTTGAACAAAAAATGCGTAGATGCCCTGAAAGACGTAGTAACACGCTGGAATCCCAATCTGATGATTATAACAGACGATGTATATGGTACTTTTGTTCCCGGATTCCGCAGCCTGATGGCTGATTTGCCACAGAACACAATTTGTGTCTACTCTTTCTCCAAATATTTCGGAGCGACCGGTTGGCGCCTTGCTGTAATTGCCTTACATGAGAAAAATGTATTCGACAGAATGATTGCCAATCTGCCCCGCAAACGAAAAAGCGAACTAACCAAACGGTATGGCAGCTTGAGTATGCAAGTAGAAAACATGAAATTCATTGACCGTATGGTAGCAGACAGCCGTCAAGTAGCCTTGAACCATACAGCAGGACTGTCCTTGCCACAACAAATGCAGATGTCACTCTTTGCTTCTTTTTCATTACTGGACAAAGAAAATACATATCGTCATGCCATGCTTAATTTAATCCATACCCGTCTGAAAGCATTATGGGACAACACAGGGTTCATTCTCCCCGACGATCCACTAAGGGCCGGTTATTATTCAGAAATAGACATGCTGGTATGGGCCAAGAAATTTTACGGAGATGAATTCGTACAACATCTGCAGACAACTTATAATCCATTGGACGTAGTATTCCGTCTTGCCAATGAAACAGGCCTGGTCGTATTGAATGGTGGTGGATTCGACGGACCCGAATGGAGTGTACGTGTATCACTTGCCAACCTGAACGAGAAAGATTATATCAAAATCGGACTCAGTATCCGCAGAATTCTGAATGAATATGCTGACAAATGGAAATCTGAAAAGAAATAAAAAATTAAGAACGTCCGCCGTGAAGTCTGCTTGACCTAACCGGCGGATTTCTTTTTTATATAAAGGTTTTTTGGATTATTTATTCCAAACCTTATCCCTACTTTAAAATAAAATCCCTAGCTTTGCAGATCGAAAAAGGAATTAGATTATGAAGCATATACGGAGCACTTTTTTTCTTCTAACCACTTTATTTATAATGGCTTCATGTGGCGAAGACCGCAGTGGGGAATACTATGCATTAATTGGAGAGAATGTATGGATAGAACAAATAATGAAAGAGCATTATTTGTGGTATGACAGTATTCCGGCAATAAAGGAAACGGACTATTTTGCCGAACCGGAAGACTTCCTGCAAAAATTGGTTTATACCAAGGCACAAAACGGAAAAGGAGACCCGTATTCGTATATAGAAATAAAGGACGCTTCCGATGCGGCACGTTCCTACCTGCAACGTACTTCTACTTACGGATTTGATTTTGAATTAATGACCGATCCTACCGGAATCTCATCACATGTATTTGCCCGTATTTTATTCGTACTGCCCAATTCACCGGCCTCAGAAGCCGGATTGGAACGAGGGAACTGGATATCAGCCATTGGCAAAGAAGAACTGACCAACAATAATTACGGATATCTGATGGAAGGCGGCAATACAACTTTCGCCAGAGAAAGCTTGGTTTTTGATGAGGAAGGCAATTCCAGCTGGATTGCAACAGATACAGTCAAAGTAGCGGCATCACGCCCCGTAGAATTGAATCCGTTCTATATAGATACAGTATATGAAGTATCCGGAAAAAAAATAGCCTATATGGTCTACAATGAATTCAGTACAGGCCCCAATAACCAGGCAACAGATACAGAATACAGGGAACAGATGAAACAGATATTCGCCCGGTTCAAGGGACAGTCACCCGATGCTTTTATTCTGGACTTACGCTACAATCCCGGTGGTTATTTGAGTTGTGCCACAGATTTAGGAAGTTATCTGGCACCTGCGGCAGATCTAGGGAAAGTATTTTGCACAACTTTGTATAATGACATCAGTGACCCGCAAAAAATTGATTTCCCTCTCAATACAGGACTTGCTTCCGAAAACTTGAACTTAAGCAAGCTCTACGTACTGACAAGCAAATTTACTGCATCGGCCTCAGAAGCAGTCATAAATTGTCTCCGTCCATATATAGGTACAGAAAATGTAGTGGTAATAGGTGAAACGACTGTTGGCAAAAATGTAGCCATGGAACCATACCAAGATGAGCGTTACAACTTTATTTTATGGCCGGTTGTGGCATACGTTCTCAACTCGGCAGGACAAGCCAACTATGTAAATGGAATCACCCCCGATTTCACATTGAGCGAACGTAATCTCATCTCCCCTCTCTACCCACTGGGAGACACCAAAGAGTATTTATTGAAGAACACTATAGCTTATATTACGACAGGAAGTATGCCCGACCTGCCACAAACAGAAGAACAAGTATCAAAAGGAAAAATTATCTATAACTCACTGATTCGAAGAAGTATGAACGGCATACGGCTACGGTAGTCCGATTTATCCAGATACAACGCCCTATTTATTAAAGACCGTGTTTAATGCATTTTAAACATGGTCTTGTTTTTTCTGAAAAGAGAACTTATTAAAAACAAAACGGGCATAACAAATGTTATGTACCCAAATAACCATTAAAAACCTGACTTAACAATGAAAAAAGTATTTATTGCAGCAGCTTTGGCTGCCATGATTGTTTCCTGTGGCTCTAAAGGAAACAAAAGTGCTGAAATAATAGCCGAAAGTGAAAGTGACTCTATTTTCGCTGTGAACGACAGCACACTGGGTGAATTACAAACATATAGCTATGAAGGTATTCTGCCAGCTGCCGATGCCGAAGGTATCAACTATCAACTGACACTTCAGGAGGCAGGCCAAGACTCACTGGGCACGTACAATCTGACGACCACTTATTTAGGAACAAAAGATGGTAACCAGGCATTTACCGACAGTGGTACAGTTGTAACTATTATTGGAATTCCTAATGACAGCACCGCTATCGTTTATCAATTAATTTCCGCTACTCCGGGACACGAAAAGACAAACTTTCTGGCAGAGGGTGACAGTGCACTGACAATGATTGGCAAGGACTTCAAGAAAGCTGTTTCTAAACTAAATTACACTTTAAAAAAGAAACTCTAATTAACCTGGCTGCAAAAAAATTCACTAAAGAACAGACTGTTAGTGAACAAAAACATAAGCTGGCCGTTGTATGAGAGAAACTAGACGAAAAACAATTAGTATTAACTTAAACAAAAACTTGACATGAAAAAATTAATTCCTATCCTACTGGCGGTCTTTGCCTTGGTATCTTGCGAGAAAGACCCGGACATGGACAAATTGGACAATGAGTATCTGGTATTCACCAGTCATGACACTAGTACTAAGTTCAATGACTTCAGTACTTATTATATCCCCGACAGCATCCTGATCATCGGTGACAAGAAAGACCCTGAATACTGGAAGGACGAGAATGCACAGATCATCATCAATGCATTCAAGACTAAGATGAACGCTGCCGGCTACACCGCAGCTAATAAAGACGAAGCCGACCTCGGCCTACAGGTAAGCTACGTAGCAAGTACTTATTATTTCCACGGTTACTATAATGACGGACCCTGGTGGGGCTATTATCCCGGTTATTGGTATCCCGGCTACTGGGGCGGCAATTGGGGAGGTGGATGGTACTATCCCTATCCTATCACTTACAGCTATAGCACCGGTTCATTGCTGGCCGACATGATTAATTTAAAAAATGCTCCGGAAGGACAAAAAGAAAAATTAACTGTTGTCTGGAATGCATACATCAGCGGGTTGCTGGGCGGAAGTGGCAGTTTGAATGTAAACCGTACAACTACTGCCATCAACCAGGCATTCACTCAGAGTCCTTATCTGAAAAAATAAATGTAAGTGAAACAAGTATTCATTTAAAATAAAAAGGAAATATGAAAACTATAAAATATTTAACTCTCAGACTGATGGCGGTAGCCGCTATCGCCATAGCCTTTGCCCTGCCGGCAAAAGCACAGGTAACTCCGTTTACCTATTTCAATGTAGACTGGCAGTTCAACGCTCCTATCAGCAATAACTTTGCAAACAAAGCAAGCGGTTGGGGTATGAACTTCGAAGGTGGATATTATGTACTGCCGGATTTGTCAATCGGTGCCTTTATCAATTATCATACCAATAATGAGTATATTTCACGTCAGACACTACCAATCAGCAACTCGGCAGCCCTGACAACCGACCAGCAACATTCCGTATTTCAGTTGCCTTTCGGTTTCGCAACACACTATCGCTTCAGTGACGGTGCATGCCAACCTTATATCGGATTGAAGCTGGGTGCCAACTATACCAAAATGTCCAGTGACTTTTACATTTACGAAGTGAAAGACAACACTTGGGGTTTCTATGTATCACCAGAAGTCGGTGTGAATATCTACCCCTGGACAAACAGTATCGGCTTCCATCTGGCAGCATTCTACAGCTACTCTACCAACAAGGGAACCGTATTTAACTATGATATGGATAAATTAAACAATTTCGGTTTCCGCCTTGGTGTGGCATTCTAAAGATTTCTAAACTATTCTGTTAAATAGGGGGATTATCCGTGCGCCAAGCAGGGGTAATCCTCTTTTTTTAATTAATAAAATTAAATTCTGACGGGAGTGTTAATATAATAGTTACTTTTGTATGATATTTATTCAGCTAATACAAAAAATGTATGGAGAAATCCGATAGTATTATTATTATACCCACCTATAACGAAAAGGAAAATATAGAGAACATTATCCGGGCTGTATTCGGACTGGAAAAGTTCTTCCACATATTGATTATTGAAGATAACTCACCAGACGGCACGGCAACCATTGTCCGTAAACTGCAAACAGAATTCCCCGACCGTCTTTTCATGATTGAGCGTAAAGGTAAATTAGGACTGGGTACTGCTTACATTGCCGGATTCAAATGGGCGATAGAGCATCAATATGATTTTGTATTTGAAATGGATGCTGACTTCAGTCATAATCCGAATGACCTGCCAAGGCTGTATAACAAATGTGCCGTTGAAGGCTATGATGTAGCTATCGGTTCACGCTATGTCAGTGGTGTGAATGTAGTGAACTGGCCGATGGGGCGTGTGCTGATGTCCTACTTCGCCTCCAAATATGTACGGATTATCACAGGGTTACCCATACATGATACTACCGCCGGATTTAAATGCTATCGCCGTGAAGTCTTGGAAACAATCGGTCTGGATGGCATCCGTTTTAAAGGATATGCATTCCAGATTGAGATGAAGTTCACTGCTTACAAGTGCGGATTCAAGATAGCCGAAGTTCCTGTGATTTTTGTCAATCGCGAATTAGGTACTTCAAAAATGAACGGAAGTATCTTCGGTGAAGCTGTATTAGGAGTCATTCAATTAAAACTGGGTAGCTGGTTCCGCAAATACCCGCAAAAGAAAACAGTATGAAACGTACATGGATAAAGAATGCACGGATTGTGAATGAAGGCAAGATTTTTCACGGTTCGATAGTGATTGAGAATGAAGTCATAGCTGAAGTGCTGGCAGAAGAAACAGTTCCCTCCCAGCCTTGTGGAGAAATAATAGATGCGAAAGGCTATTATCTGATGCCGGGAGTAATAGACGATCATGTACACTTCCGTGACCCGGGACTGACTCATAAAGCCGACATACATACTGAAAGCACAGCGGCGGCAGCAGGTGGCGTCACCAGTTTTATGGACATGCCCAACACCACTCCGCAAACTACGACCCTGGAAGCTTTGAATGCCAAGTTTGCGGATGCGGCAACCAAAAGCATCGTAAACTATTCATTCTATTTCGGAGCAACCAATACGAATGCGGATGTACTCCCCACACTAGATAAAAGCCGGGTATGCGGTGTTAAATTATTTATGGGAGCCAGCACGGGAAATATGTTGGTAGACCGCATGGAAGTACTTAGAAAAGTATTTGCCAATGCAGGTATGCTGATTGCAGCACATTGTGAAGAACAATCTATAATCAGTGCCAATACAACAGCCTTCAAAGAAAAATATGGAGAAGATCCTGATATAAAATACCATCCGCAGATACGTAGTGCGGAAGCATGTGCATATTCTTCCTCACTGGCCATCCGGCTGGCAAAAGAAAACAATGCCCGCCTGCACATCCTGCACATCAGCACCGCACAAGAACTGGATTTGCTTGAAGACAAACCCCTGAGTGAAAAAAAGATTACGGCGGAAGCTTGCGTGTCACATCTATACTTCTATGACAAAGATTATGAAACATTGAAAGGACGTATCAAGTGCAATCCGTCCATCAAAACTTCAGAAGACCGGAATGCTTTACGCAAAGCATTGTCTACCAATCTGATAGATGTAATAGGTACCGACCATGCCCCTCACTTACTGAAAGAAAAGGAAGGGGGAGCATTGAAAGCCGTATCGGGTATGCCGATGATACAGTTTTCATTAGTAGCTATCATGGAATTAGTACGCGAAGGCATATTAAGCATAGAGCAACTGGTTCAGAAAATGTGCCATGCACCGGCCGAACTTTATCATATTGAAAGACGAGGCTACATCCGCCCCGGTTATCAAGCCGACCTCGTATTGGTAAATCCGGATCATGAATGGACTGTAACTGCCGACTGCGTTTTAAGCAAATGCGGATGGACTCCGATGGAAGGACAGAAATTCCACACACGGGTAGAAAAAACATTCGTCAATGGTGATCTGGTTTACAGTGACAACAAGGTAGACCAAAGTCATCGCGGACAAGAATTAAGGTTTAAAAGATGATTGTAAATTACAAGATTCACGAAGTAAGCGAATACATTAACTGGATTTATTTTTTCCATGCATGGGGCTTTCAACCCAAGTTTGCCGCCATTGCGGACATACATGGATGTGATTCATGCCGGGCCATGTGGCTCACCGGTTTTGCGGAAGAAGACCGTCCGAAAGCCAGTGAAGCCATGCAGCTTTTCAAAGAGGCAAATCGGATGTTGAATGAACTGGATGCAGCGTATCAGACCCACGGAGTGGTCAATATCATGGATGCCAATGCCGACGGAGATGATCTGCTGCTGAACAGCAAGCGTTTTCCGCTTTTGCGTCAACAAACAGCAAAATTGAAAGAAGATGACCCGTTTTTATGTCTGAGTGACTTTGTGCGTCCATTATCATCGGGTATCACAGACAAAGTAGGAGCATTCGCCACTACGGTAGATGCAGAAATGGAGCGGCTCTATGCAGAAGACGATTACAAACGTATGTTAGTGCAAACATTGTCCGACAGACTGGCGGAAGCTACTGCCGAAAAACTGCACGAAGATGTACGCAAAAAACTTTGGGGATATGCACCTGATGAAAACCTAAGCGTAAAAGACCTGCATAATGAAAAATATCAAGGGATACGTCCTGCCGTAGGTTATCCTTCCTTGCCCGACCAATCCGTCAATTTCCTATTAGACGAGTTGCTGGATATGAAGCAAATAGGAATTTCATTGACCGAGAATGGTATGATGAAGCCCCATGCCTCTGTATGCGGACTCATGTTTGCCCATCCGGCTTCCCGCTATTTCTCCATCGGAAAAATAGGTGAAGACCAATTGGCAGATTACGCCGCCCGCCGGGGCATGAGTATAGAAGAAACTAAAAAGTTTCTCGCCGCCAATCTATAAAAAACGAATAAATTATGATGCTGATAAAGTTATTTCTGTTTTTTCTACTGCTACTGATATTGCCCGATATGTATATATACAAGGCATATATACGCCGTGTTTCCCAAAAATGGACACATTGGGCTTATTGGCTTCCCAGTCTGTTTCTTTTATTGGGAATGACATTAGTCTTTTCTATACATGAGCCACGTCCGGATTCCATGCAGCGACTTAGCAATTTCTTATTGATTTTTCTTTGTTTCTCCGTACCCAAGGCACTTTTCGTCATTGTTATCCTGTTTATGAAGCTCCTATATATCATCTCCGGCAAAAAACTGTATGGAGGATATGTAGCAGGAGGATTGGCTTTAGCCTCGTTAATATATGTAATATATGGAGCAACCGAAGGAAAACAGCATTTTCAAATCAGGGAGGTAACCATCAGTTCCGATGAACTTCCCAGCGGCTTTGACGGCTACCGCATTGTACAAATATCTGATATCCATTCCGGCAGCTGGACTGGCAACGGTGCTGCTTTACAGAAGGCTGTAAACCTTATTAATGCACAACATGCCGACCTGGTACTTTTTACAGGTGACCTGGTCAATAACGTGGCAACGGAATTGGACGAATTTATCCCTATTCTAGAACAGATAAAAGGAAAAGACGGAGTGTATTCCGTTTTAGGCAACCATGACTATTCCCCTTATATAAAATGGGAAACGGAAGAAGCTCAAGAAGCCAACCTGAACAGCTTGAAATCCAAACAGGCTGCCATGGGATGGAAAATACTCAATAACGATCATGTCATTCTACATCATCATGGAGACAGTATAGCCCTGGCAGGTGTAGAGAACAGCGGAAATCCCCCATTTCCCAATTATGGAGATCTGCAGAAAGCATTAAAAGGAACGGAAGGAATGTATAAAATATTAATGAGCCATGACCCCACTCATTGGCACAGAGAAGTCTTGCCGGAAAGTGATGTACAGCTAATGCTTTCAGGCCACACCCATGAAATGCAGTTCAGCCTGTTTGGCTTCTCTCCTGCTAAATTCGTATATCCCGAACACAACGGTTTATACCAGGAAGGAAAACAATCCTTGTTTGTCAATATTGGTTTGGGCTACCTGATGTTCCCTATGCGCCTTGGAGCATGGCCGGAAATTACAGTAATCACGTTACATAAAATATAAAATAGTTTTTCTATCTTTGTACAACTAAAATTCAGACAAATGAAAGTACTATATATTTTATACCAACTATTCATAGCACTTCCCATTTTGCTGGTATTAACCATACTTACAGCAATAGTTACCATTATTGGTTCATGGATAGGCAATCCGCATTTTTGGGGATATTATCCGGGAAAAATATGGTCACAGCTTTTCTGCTATGTATTACTTATTCCTGTCAAGGTAGTAGGACATCCGGAAGTACTTAAAAAAACATCCTATGTGTTTGTAGCCAATCATCAAGGCTCTTTCGATATCTTCCTGATTTATGGTTTTCTGGGACGAAACTTTAAATGGATGATGAAAAAAAGTCTGCGCAAAATGCCTTTCGTCGGCAAAGCCTGTGAAGCTGCCGGACATATATTCGTTGATAAATCCGGTCCCAAGAAGGTAATAGAAACCATAGAACATGCCCGTCACGTACTACAGGATGGAACTTCTCTAGTGGTATTTCCCGAAGGTGCACGTACTTTTACCGGGCACATGGGATATTTTAAGAAAGGTGCTTTCCAACTGGCAGATGATTTGCAACTTCCCGTAGTACCACTCACTATTATCGGCTCCTTTAATATTCTTCCCCGTACCGGCGGTTTTGTATCCTGGCATCCTATGACATTAGTCGTACATAAGCCCATTTATCCGCAAAGCCAGGGAATGGAAAACATCAAAGCAACCATGGAAGAGGCTTACAGGGAAATTGAGAAAGACTTACCTGAAAAATATCAAGGAAAAATAGACAATCCAGACCAAGACAGATAAAAAAAGGCTCCTCATTAATGGGGAGCTTTTAATTTTTCCATATTCGAACGGGCTACTGTCACATAATCCTTTACCAAGGAGTTATTTTTAAATCGGTCAGGAGCCTCCTCTATAATTTCCTCAATCAAGGGAGTCATGACAGGATAAGGAAAATTGCTGCACAACATAATGAAAACACCCGGTCCCAATACATTATCATAATTCTTCTGGATAAACTCCTTAGCCAATGCATTCATTTCAGCAGCCAGTTTCTCACGTTCTCTCGTTATCTCACGTTGAATTTCATCCGGTGCTTTTCCATCCATAATCATACGGCTCTCCTGACGCTCCAACTCGTATGCCCTGTCATCCAAAGAAGTCTTTTTTCCCACAAAATCATACAGACGATCATTCAACGGAGTTCCGGTAACTACAATACGGGCATTATCAATACTGATGGATATTTTCCCTTTTTCAATGACAAAAGGCATGATGCTCTCATCATCCATATACAAGGATGCCATTGAAGTAGAATCGGTTATACCTTCCATCTTGAACATTCCATGAATTACCTCTGCCGAATCAATACTCAGCATCCGGTCTCCACTAGGAACTTTTACAAATAGCATTTTCCCATCCAGACGAGAAACAGAAGAACTACCTTCTATCTTATACTCACTGGCACATGAAGTAAAAGCCAATAAAGATACCACAGAGAAAAAAAGTTTATTCATGCTTATCTACGCCCCATTACTATTTTTCGCATACAAAGGTACAATCTATAATTTAGTGACAAAAATATTTTATTAAAATTTAAAACTAAATAGAAGATTATTACCGAGAAGGCAATTTATAGTGCAAAGTTCCCTCTTTTTTTCTATTTTTGTAACCGATATAAGGATAAAGAAATAACAATTAGTACACAACATGAAAAAATTCAAACTTTTATTGCTCGCATTGATGTGTGTAGCATTCTTGCCGTCGAAGGCAGACGAAGGTATGTGGCTGTTGCAACTGATGCAAGAGCAGCATTTGGCAGACCGCATGAAAGCACAAGGCTTACTGCTGGAAGCAGACGACATTTATAACCCGAACCGCGTTTCATTAAAAGATGCAGTAGGCATTTTCGGAGGAGGATGTACCGGTGAAATCATCTCACCGGACGGACTGATCCTGACCAACCACCACTGTGGCTACGGAGCGATACAGCAACATAGCTCGGTAGAACATGACTACCTGACTGACGGTTTTTGGGCAAAAAGCCGCAAAGAAGAGCTACCGACTCCGGGATTGAAGTTCAAATTTGTAGAACGCATTGTCGATGTCACAGATAAAGTAAACAATAAAGTAAAATCAGGCGAAGTAAAAGAAGAGGAAACCTTTGAATACGACTTCCTGAAAAAACTGGCCGACGAGGAACTGAAAGCCAGTGACCTGAACGGAAAAGCGGGTATCAGCGCACAAGCTCTGCCTTTCTATGCAGGCAATAAATTCTATCTGATTTATCTGAAAACCTACAGCGACGTACGCATGGTTGCCGCTCCGCCTTCATCCATCGGTAAATTCGGTGGTGAAACAGACAACTGGATGTGGCCCCGCCATACTTGCGACTTTTCCGTCTTCCGCATTTATGCGGATGCCAACGGCGAACCGGCAGAATATAATGAAAACAATGTTCCTCTGAAAGCCAAAAAGCATCTGGCTATCTCACTGAAAGGTATTAACGAGGGTGACTATGCCATGATTATGGGATTCCCCGGAAGCACCAACCGCTATCTGACTCAAAGTGAAGTGAAACAACGGATGCATTCCACCAACGAACCCCGTATCCGCATACGTGGTGTGCGTCAGGATGTACTGAAGAAAGAAATGGCTGCCAGTGACAAAGTACGTATCCAATACGCCAGCAAATATGCAGGTTCCAGCAACTATTGGAAAAACTCTATCGGCATGAATAAAGCCATTATCGACAATAAGGTATTGGAAACAAAAGCAGAACAGGAAGCCAAGTTCGCAGCATTTGCTAAAGCCAAAGGCAACACTGATTATGAAAAAGTAGTCAGCGAAATTGATGCCGCCATCGAAAAGAGTAATCCTATTCTTTATAACTACACCTGTTTCCGTGAAGTCTTTCAAGGAGGTATAGAATTCGGCACTCCTTATCTGATTCTGGACAAGCTGAAAGACGCAATCAAAAATAAAGATAAAGAAGCGATTAATAAAAATATTGAAACGCTGAAAAAAGTATATGCCGATATACATAACAAAGACTACGATCACGAAGTAGACCGCAAAGTGGCCAAAGCTCTGTTGCCCCTGTATGCCGAAATGGTTCCTGCCAATGCTTTACCTGCCTTCTATACTACCATCCAGAAGGATTTTAAAGGTAACTATGACGCATACGTAGACCATTGTTATGACAATTCCATCTTCTCCAACGAAGCGAATTTCAATAAATTCATCAAGAAACCTACCGTGAAAGCCATAGAAAAAGATCCTATGACTGCATACGTACGGGCTAAATATGACTTGATGGACAAGCTGGGAAACGAACTGGCTGAATCGATGAAAGGCATGGATTTATTACACAAAACTTATGTACGCGGTCTGTGTGAAATGTATTCACCGGAACCCAAAGCTCCGGATGCCAACTTCACCATCCGTCTGACATACGGCAATGTGAAATCATACAATCCCAAAGACGGCGTACACTATAAATACTACACTACGCTGAAAGGTGTCATGGAAAAAGAGGATCCTACCAATCCGGAATTTGTTGTTCCCGCCAAACTGAAAGAATTGTATGAAACAAAAGATTTCGGACGTTATGCATTGCCCAACGGTGATATGCCTGCTTGTTTCCTGACTACCAATGATATTACCGGCGGTAATTCAGGTTCTCCCGTCATCAACGGTAACGGCGAACTCATCGGTGCCGCTTTTGACGGCAACTGGGAATCACTGAGTGGTGACATTAATTTCGACAACAACTTACAGCGTTGTATCGCAGTGGATATACGTTATGTATTATTCATCATCGACAAATTGGGCGGATGCAAACACCTGATTGACGAAATGACTATTGTTGAATAATGAAAAAGATACTATTACTCTCGCTATTTACTTTCACAACCCTTGCCGGCCATGCCGACGAGGGGATGTGGATGCTGACTGATCTGAAAGAACAGAATGCAGCCACCATGTATGATATGGGACTGGATATCAGCATTGATAAAGTATATTGTCCGGACAGCATCAGCCTGAAAGATGCTGTAGTGCATTTCGGAGGTGGTTGTACCGGTGAAATCATTTCTGCCGAAGGTCTTGTGCTGACCAATCATCATTGCGGTTACAGCTATATCCAGCAACACAGTTCGGTAGAACACGACTATCTGACTGACGGCTTCTGGGCTATGAGCCGCAAAGAAGAACTTCCCTGCAAGGGGCTGACTGTCACCTTCATAGACAGAATTCTGGACGTCACTCCTTATGTAAAGGAACAACTGGCCAAAGATGAGGACCCGGAAGGACTGAACTACCTGTCCCCCTCCTATCTGAGCAAAGTAGCCAAACGTTTTGCCGAACAAGAAAATATAGAGATCACTCCGTTCACCGCTTTGGAACTAAAGCCTTTCTACGGAGCCAACCGCTATTACTTGTTTATAAAGACCATCTATAAAGACGTCCGTATGGTAGGCGCTCCTCCTTCCTCCATCGGAAAGTTCGGAGCTGACACCGATAACTGGATGTGGCCCCGTCACTGTGGCGATTTCTCCATGTTCCGCATTTATGCAACACCCGACGGTAAACCTGCTGACTATAACGAAAGCAATGTACCCTTGAAGGTGAAAAAACATCTGACCATCAACCTGGGAGGAGTCAAAGAGGGAGACTTCACTTTCGTAATGGGATTTCCCGGACGCAACTGGCGATACATGATTTCGGACGAAGTGGAAGAACGTATGCAGACTACCAACTTCATGCGTAAGACCGTCCGCACCGTACGATTGAATAATCTGCTGGAAGAGATGCTGAAAAGTGATAAAGTACGCATCCAGTATGCCAGCAAATACGCCTCGTCAGCCAATTACTGGAAGAATGCTATCGGTATGAACGAAGGACTGGTTCAGCTGAAAGTACTTGATACGAAAAAGAAACAACAGGAAAAGCTTCTGGCTTACGGACGTGAGACGGGTACTGACGCCTACCAGAAAGCCTTCGATGCTATCCGGGAAATCGTGAGCAAACGCCGGGATGCCGTATATCATCAGCAAGCCATTTACGAAGTTTGCAAACTGGGAACGGAATTCTATAAGATTCCTTCCACAGACAAAGTCCTGCAAGCATTGAAAAAAGGATATAAAGTACCTCATGCTACTAAAGAAATCAATCCGCTGGATCATGCATTAAGCACACTGATCAAACAAGCCGATAAATTTTTCAATAAAGACTATAATCCCGAAATAGACCGTAAAGTTTCCAAAGCTTTGCTGAAAACTTACGCAGAATTAATTCCGGCCGAACAGCGCATCAGCATCTTTAAAGTAATAGACAAAGAATTCAAAGGAAACATTGACGCCTTTGTCGATGCTTGTTTTGATACATCCATCTTCCGAAGCCGTGAAGCCTTTGACAACTTTGTGGCAAAGCCGGATGCCAAGACATTGGAAAATGACCTGATGGTGCAATATGCCAAATCAGTAGACCAAGGTTATGCAGATACCGATGCAGCCATGAAAGCCGAAACCGATGCTTATAATCTGGCCCATAAAACCTGGGTAGAGGGTATGATGAAGCTGAAACAGCATGAAGGCACTCCTATTTATCCGGATGCCAACTCCACGTTACGTTTCACTTATGGTAAAGTAGGTTCATACAGCCCCAAAGACGGTATGGAATACAACTATTACACCACGTTGAAAGGAGTGATGGAAAAAGAGGATCCGAACAACTATGAATTCGTGGTTCCGGCCAAACTGAAGGACTTGTATAACAAGAAAGACTTCGGGCGCTATGCCATGAAAAATGGTGAAATGCCCATCTGTTTTGTTACAGGAACAGACAATACAGGAGGTAATTCCGGCTCCCCCGTTTTCAATAACAAAGGGGAATTGATCGGTACCGGCTTTGACCGCAACTACGAAGGACTGACCGGTGACATTGCTTACAATCCCCAGTTACAACGTGCAGCCTGTGTGGATATCCGCTATACCTTATTTATTATTGATAAGTTTGCAGGAGCGAAACACTTGGTAGATGAAATGACCATTGTGGAATAACAATACCGGACAACTATTTTTTAGAACGCGGACCACACGTAACAAGTGTCGTCCGCGTTCTCCTATTTTCCACAAGATAAGCCTCTATAAACGCGGACAAGAAATGACACTGGTTTCTTAACGTTTTTCCTTCTCCAACTCCTGCGGAATACGGAAAGCCGTATAAAGTTCCAGGACAGCGGCAATGGAAAGACAAACAATCCATTCGTTACGTTTCATGGTAAACATCAATACTCCTGTAAAGACCAGTGCGACAGCCCCGAAAATCTGCTGTCTACGCAAACGCTTGATGATAAAATTCCTTCCATCATAACGATTCCCCATGACCTGCACATAGCCGAACATCACAGCACCCAGCGTATACAGATAAGGCGCAAGCTCCCACCGGGTGATTTGCAACACCGCACCTGCCAGCAGCAGGACTGCCCCTGCCATCGAAATTATATTATAAGATTTACTCATTCTTCAAACACAAAAATATCCTCGTCGGGCTTCTTCATCAAATACTTCTCGCGTGCTATTTTCTCCAAAGCCTCAGGATTCGTGGTCAGTTCCTTCAGTTTCTCCGTATCTTCCTCATATTGCTTTCTATATTTCTCTATCTCACTATTCAGCGCGCTGATCTCACTGCGATGCTTTACCCGCTGAATCAAGCTGTTCTCATCCAGAAAACCAATAACTACAATAAAGATCAGCACCGTAATCATATACTTATGGCGCCGGATGTAGTTCCAAATAGTCAGCAATTTGCTCATACAAAGAATCCCTTTTTTGATTTTTGCAAAGATAGAAATATTTCAAGCAATCCTACCCATAAAAACGGATAATTTATGTACTTTTGCAGAACTCATATTAGAAAAAAGAACTCCGCTTATGGAAAATTATATCGTATCGGCACGAAAATATCGTCCCGCTACATTCGAATCGGTTGTGGGACAACGCGCGTTGACCATCACCTTAAAAAATGCTATTGCCACCGGCAAGCTGGCACATGCCTACCTGTTCTGCGGACCGCGTGGAGTGGGAAAAACAACGTGTGCACGTATCTTTGCCAAAACCATCAACTGCCAGACCCCCACTGCCGAAGGCGAAGCCTGCAATCAGTGTGAGTCTTGTCTGGCATTCAACGAACAGCGTTCTTACAACATACATGAGCTGGATGCCGCCAGCAACAACTCGGTAGAAGATATCCGTTCGCTGATTGAGCAGGTACGTATCCCGCCACAAATCGGCAAGTACAAGGTATATATCATTGATGAGGTCCACATGTTGTCGCAAGCCGCCTTCAATGCTTTTCTGAAAACATTGGAAGAACCGCCTCATCATGCCATCTTCATCCTTGCCACAACGGAAAAGCATAAGATACTGCCGACTATTCTGAGCCGTTGCCAGATTTATGACTTCAACCGCATCGGCATCAAAGACACTATCGACCATCTGCAATACGTTGCCAAACTGGAACATATCAACGCCGAACCCGAAGCCCTGACTGTCATCGCACAGAAAGCCGACGGTGGTATGCGCGACGCTCTTTCCATCTTCGACCAAGTAGTCAGCTTCACAGGTGGGAACATCACTTACAAAAGTGTGATTGAAAACCTGAATGTCTTGGATTACGAATATTATTTCAAGCTGACCGATTTGTTGCTTGAAAACAAAGTTCCCGAATCCATGCTGCTTTTTAACGACGTATTGAAAAAAGGATTTGACGGCAGTCATTTCATCACCGGACTATCCTCTCATTTCCGGGATTTGCTGGTGAGCAAGGACCCTTCCACCCTGCAATTGCTGGAAGTAGGCGCCGGTATCCGCGACCGCTATAAAGAACAAGCACAAAAATGCGACCAGAAATTCCTGTACCGTGCCATGAAGCTATGCAATGATTGTGACCTGAACTATCGTGCAAGCAAAAACAAACGTCTGCTGGTAGAACTGACACTGATTCAATGCGCCCAACTCACTCTGCCCGATGCCGACGATGCAAGTGGTGGGCGTGGCCCTAAGAAGATATTAAAACCCCTATTTACGCAGCAAGCGGCTTCCACAGACGCCACGCAGTCACAGCCTCAGGCTAAAACTGCCGCTGCACAGACCGCAGCAACTGCCGCTCCTCAGCTACAGGGTACAAGTACAGCCGGCAGTATGAACGCAAACCGTCCAAGCCCGCTGCCTCAGACCAGAGAAGAGAAAAAAATCCCGGTGTTCAAGGCGGGCTCACTCGGTATATCCCTGCGCCGTCCTTTGCACGAACAGCAAGCCGCGGAGAAGCAAGAAGCAAAAGCGGCAAGCACCGCTGTCCAAAACGATGCCACATACGAAGATTATATTTTCAATGAAAAAGATCTGGACTATTACTGGCGTGAATTTGCAGCCGCCCTGCCCAAAGAAGAGAAGGCTAACTCAGCACGAATGATGAACATGCATCCGCATTTGTTGAATGACACGACTTTTGAAGTGACAGTAGACAATGATATGGTAGAAAAATATATGGTACAATTGATACCATCGGTTCAGAATCACTTACGCGAACGTCTGCACAACCGGAAAATCACCATGACGGTACGTGTCAGTGCCCCTACCGAGAACATCCGTGCTTACAGCCACGTGGAACGTTTCCAGATGATGAGTAAGAAAAACCCGAATCTGCTGAAATTAAAAGAAGCACTGGGATTGGAGTTATCATAAAACCTATTAAAATAAAAAAACACCGGGAAATCCTTCAAATCCTTCATATTTACACAATACATTGTTTTTCAATGTGTTGTCGTGAAGGATTTTGAAAGGGATCCTTCATAAATGATTCATTGAGCGTAAGCTATACTTTTCCAGCCTTTGCGTCAATCAATTTATATCCATAATAATATCCCGATTAGATTGTTTTTACATCCATTATAAAATCAATCTGCCTGAACTATGGGTACTGTTTCTTATTCACCTTTTGTATTCACCACTTTCCGCATTATCATCCATACAGATAAGTGCTGGAAAAAGAAAAATTCTTGAATTGTTCAAATTCAAGAATCTACAACTTTAACTTTTCTACTTTTGCGGAGAGACGGGGATTCGAACCCCGGATACCCTTTTGGGGTATACACGCTTTCCAGGCGTGCCTCTTCAACCACTCGAGCACCTCTCCTTTTTTCGGAGTGCAAAAATAGAACAAATTTTCAAAACCAGCAAATATTTGAGTCCACAATCTATCTATTCATTCCAAGAGATACATCTATAAATCGTGATTACGCATCCGATACTCCGCCAATTCCTCATACTTAGTACCCGGACGGCCGTAATTACAATACGGATAAATGGAAATACCACCGCGCGGAGTAAAAATGCCCGTCACCTCAATATATTTAGGATCCATCAGCTTAATCAAATCTTTCATGATGATATTCACGCAATCTTCATGAAAATCGCCATGATTACGGAAACTAAACAAATACAGCTTCAAGCTCTTGCTCTCCACCATTTTCACATCAGGCAGGTAGGAGATACGGATTTCCGCAAAATCGGGCTGTCCTGTAATAGGACACAAACTGGTAAATTCGGGACAGTTAAAACGTACCCAATAGTCGTTTCCGGGATGTTTGTTCACAAAGGACTCCAACACTTCGGGAGCATAATCTTGCCTGTACTCGGTCTTCGACCCGAGAAGGGTCAATTCATCTTTTCTTTCCATTAAAATCTGTTTTTTTCATATTCATGTTTTCTCTTTCATACCTTGGAATAGAAATTCTCTCCCTGTCAAGTACATCGTTTCACTGAAGTGATGAAACTGTACCACTTGAGTGATGAAACTTCTTCACTTCAGTGATAAAATTTGCTCACTAAAGTGAAACGATATACCCGGCAAGAAAGGAACACCTTTCATACAAAGAGAAAACACCTTCGTTTATCCTAGCATTTCTCTCTTTCCGCCTTTATCTCCAGATACTTTTCCAATCCTTCACGACGGAGCTTACAGGCCGGGCAATGACCGCAGCCATCCCCCTGTACGCCATTATAGCAAGTCAGCGTTTCATGCCGGATCAAATCGAGCACGCCCAATTCGTCCGCCAACGCCCATGTTTCCGCTTTATCAATCCACATCAACGGAGTGTGAAGCACGAACTGCTCGTCCATGGCAAGGTTCAATGTCACATTCAGCGACTTGATAAAAGCATCCCGGCAATCGGGATAACCGCTGAAGTCTGTCTGTGACACACCGGTCACGATATGATTGATTCCCAATTCGCGTGCATAGACAGCCGCAATGCTCAGAAAGAACAAATTCCGCCCCGGCACAAACGTATTAGGGAAACTATCGGCAGGCTTCACCTCATCCATCGTTATCGTAGTATCTGTCAGCGAATTTTTACCCAGGTTGCCTATAAAGGAAACATCCATCGCTTTAAACTCCACCCCTGCCTTTCCGGCAATAGCACGGGCCAGCTCCACTTCCTTCACATGCTTTTGTCCATAGATAAAGCTTAAAGCATACACTTTGCGGAAATGTTTTTTTGCCCAAAACAGGCAAGTGGTTGAGTCCTGCCCTCCGCTGAACACAACCAATGCGTCACTTTTATTCATTGTTGACAATTTTTCAATTTACTAATACGCCAATGTGCCAATTGCCGCGCTATGTGGATATGCTGCGCCATATACCGCATGGTAATTGGCTAACCGGCACACTGACACATCAGCATCTTATTAAAGTTCTTTGATTTTCAATACATTGTATGAGATATGCTCATCAAAGACATCACTGCCATCCACCTTCTTGATGTAATTTACCACACGGATGGTAACGGGCAGGATAATAATTTCATAGAGTGTCTTGAGCACTGCCTGAATAACCATCATCTTTATCAGTTCACCGACAGGCATCAAACCTCCAAAGGCAACAGGAAAGAAAATCATGGAATCGGCACTCTCACCCACCAAAGTAGAAGTGATGGCACGAAGTGAAAAGTTCTTTCCTCCCGAAGCCAGCTTCATTTTACTCATGACATAGGCATTGAGAAAAGAGCCGACCAAGAAAGCGGTCAGACTGGCTACAGCGATGCGGGGCGCCATGCCGAAAACGAAGTTGAAGCCCTCCTCTCCTTCCCAAAACGGAGCTGCGGGCATCAGAATGGCAAGCTGCGCCAAAGCTACCACCATGAAATTCATGGCAAAGCCCATCCAAATGATAAGACGTGCCTTGCGGAAGCCCCATACTTCGGCTATACAATCATTGATAATGTAAGAGATAGGAAATACAACCAGTCCGGCAGTTGCCGTAATTTTCCAGATCTGGACAACTTTGGTTTCCAATAAATTTGCTGCGACAAGACATACACAAAACAGTATGCCAAGCAACATGAACGATACAGATACAGTATTATTATTCTTCATTTCTCCTGTTTTTTACGTGGTGTTCTAGAATACACGACCGCTATTCACGGCATCATACGTCTATTTTTTAATTCGGGGTGCAAAGATAGAAATTATTTCCGAGTTAACCGGATATAACTGCATTAAATATTCTTATCAAGAAGAAACAGCCTCATCAAATAATTACCTTTTCTATAGCCAAACAGTATGGAACAATGAAAGATGAAGCGTCACAAACAGGTGGGTATCAGTGAAAACGATTTTAGGGGCAGATTGAATCCACCCCTAAAAGACAGGATAAAAAATCCTTTATTCAAACAAAGCAATCGTCTTCTTTATAATTTCGATACACTCCTTTAATTGTTCCTCTGTAATCACCAATGGCGGAGCAAAACGAATAATATTCGTATGTGTCGGTTTGGCCAGCAAACCGTTTTCGGCCAATTTCAAGCAAATCTCCCACGCCAAATCCTTCGTTTCATCATTATTGATTATCAACGCATTCAGCAATCCCTTGCCCCGGACAAAAGAAGCCACACGAGATGTTTCGCACAGTTTTCTCATCTCTTCCCGGAATATCAGTCCCAGCCTGTATGCCCTGTCCGCCAACTGTTCGTCCCGTACTACCTCCAGCGCCGTAACAGCCACTGCCGCAGCAATAGGATTTCCGCCAAAAGTGGAGCCATGTTGCCCCGGACGGATAACATCCATCACTTCATTGCATGATAATACCGCAGAAACAGGACAGGCCCCACCCGATAAAGCCTTTCCCAAAATCAGGATATCCGGATGAACATTCTCATAGTCACAAGCCAGCAATTTGCCTGTACGGGCAATGCCGGTCTGCACTTCATCGGCTATAAAAAGTACATTGTGGGCACGGCACAAGTCGTAACATTTTTTCAAATATCCCTCATCGGGTACATAAGCACCTGCCTCTCCCTGAATGGGCTCAACCAGGAATCCGGCCACATGAGGATGTTCGTCCAGCACTTTCGCCAATGCTTCGGCATCATTGTAGGGAATCACGACAAAGCCGGGGGTAAAAGGTCCGTAGTTATTGTAAGCGTCCGGATCAATGGAGAAAGAAACGATAGTGGTAGTACGCCCATGAAAATTATTCCGGCATACAACGATTTCCGCCGTATCCTTGGGAAGCTTTTTTACTTCATACGCCCATTTGCGGCAAAGCTTCAATGCGGTTTCTACTGCCTCGGCTCCCGTATTCATCGGTAAAACCTTGTCATATCCGAAATAACGGGTGACAAATTCTTCATACCGTCCCAACTGGCTGTTATAAAAAGCGCGTGAAGTCAAAGTCAGCTTTCGCGCCTGTTTTACCAACGTATCGATAATACGCGGATGACAATGTCCTTGGTTCACTGCCGAATAAGCGGAAAGGAAATCATAATATTTCTTTCCTTCCACATCCCATACAAACACACCTTCTCCCTTATCCAATACCACAGGAACAGGATGATAATTGTGTGCTCCATGTTTGTTCTCAAGCTCCATCAATTGAGCTGCCGATAATTTTGCATCCATAAGCTTTTTATCATTTAATGTTTTTCTTTCTTCAAGAATATTTCCGCCATCATGCAACGGGCACTTCCTCCTCCCAGCGTTTCAATGGTAGGGATGGGCATGGGAAGCAACGCGTTATACTTAGACAGCCGTTGTAACTGGCCTTCATCCAACGAATCGTAAGCACTTTGAGACATCACTAGAAACAATGCGCCTTTCCCGTTCTCCACCTGAAGCATATTTCCGGCAAAATGATGCATCTGTTCCTCGGAGATGGCAATGATTTCTTTCCCTGTCTGCCGCAAGACGTGACAAACCTGCTCACGCTCTTCCACGTCGTCGATGCTGTCCAGACAAACGACCGCATAATCTGTCGCCACACACATCATGACATTGGTATGATAAATGGGCAGACGTTGTCCGTTTACAGTCTGATAAGCATGAAAGGACACCGGACTAAAATTCTGCTCCTTGCAGAACCGACCAAATAAAGCTTCGTCCACCCGTTGCGACAAAGCCGCGTATGCATAACGGTTCACCCGGTCCAGAATGATTCCCCCGGTCCCCTCCAGGAACCGGTTTTCTTCTTCAAAACCTGTATAATCTACCTTCCGACGGATGCTGAACCCCTCCGACTCTATCCGCTGCAAGATATCCGCCCGTCTTTCCGCCCTGCGGTTTTCCGCAAACATAGGATACAGCACCACCGTTCCGTCGTCGTGAAAGGACACCCAGTTGTTCGGAAATATGGAATCCGGAGTATGAGGTATCGGGGTATCCTGCACCGCTATTACCTCTATGCCGTTTGCACGCAACTTATCCACCATGCCCCGAAATTCCTTCAAGGCACAAGCTTGTACTGTTTCACCTGCCGCAACTGTCCGCTGCTGGAAATAATTGTTGGCCGCTGTTTCTTCATTGAACCCGAAGGCCACGGGTTCCACCATCAAAATGTGGTTTGTTGTTTGTTTAGTCATTTTCTCGGATTAATGGTAAGGTGGAGCAGCGCAACAGTCCGCCCATCTTAGATATTTCATAATAAGGTACACGCTCTACCGTCATTCCCCATACCTCTTCCATAAAGGTATTCAGGCGGATAAAGTTCTTTTCAGAAACCACTACCTCAGGAGAGATGGAAAAGACATTCGTATTCATATAGTACATCTCTTCCCGCGTTATTTCAAATACATTCTCCCTGCCGAACAAATCGAGCAGAGTATGATAATCCTGAGGATACATAAATCCGTCCTTATAAATAATCGCATGCCCTTTCCCTACCGGCATAAAGGTACAATCCAGATGCAGAATCCCCGCACGTGGATCTGTATTATGTTTTTTCAGCTCCAAGGGGATGAATATCTTCCCCGGACAGATTTCTTTCAGAAAGGAAAAAGCATACCGGTTGGTACGTGCCGTCTTCATCTGCGGGTAATCGGGCTGGGTATAAAGGCCTACAAACACTATATTATTGTAAAGCACCACATCACCTCCCTCTACGTGCGCCTTTTCGGGAAGGTTGAAAATCTTGTTATAAGCTATCTGATTATAGACCACTTCGTAGGCTTCCTTCTCATCCTCCCGGTTGGGGATGATGTTGGAAACAATAATCTTGTCGTCAATCACAAATCCCACATCACGGGCAAACACCTGATTACAATTCTCCAGTGTCCACGGGCGATAGACCTGTACCCCATATTTCAACAATACGCTTTCAAAGCATCTCATCTCTTTGAAAATATCTTCTTCATGGGGGTATATGTTATGCAATACGGACTCGTATGACTTGGCGTCATAAGTTTCTTCCAGCGTGGGGACCTTCCCTATGGAACCGGGTTGTCCAAGCACCACAGCTTTCAATGTAGAAGTTTCATTCTTTACGTTAAGCTGCATAAATCTAATATATTTATGCAAATATAAGAAGTTTACTCAACTAAACAAATGAATTGCCCGAATAATTCTACCCTATTGATTTATCAATTATATTTGTAACCGAAAAAAGAAGGTAAGATGAAAAAACAAGAACTTTATAACAAGGTGATCGCTTATTTTCAAGAAGCGATGCCTGTTGCCGAAACCGAACTTCATTACAATAACCCATTCGAGTTATTGATAGCTGTTATCCTGAGTGCACAATGCACGGACAAACGGGTAAATATGATCACCCCTCCTCTTTACCGGGATTTCCCGACTCCTGAGGCATTGGCCGCTTCGACGCCGGAAGTGATTTATGAATACATACGGAGTGTAAGTTATCCCAACAACAAGGCAAAACACCTGGTGGGCATGGCGCAAATGCTGGTGAAAGATTTTCATAGCGAAGTACCGGGAACATTGGAAGAACTGGTCAAACTGCCGGGAGTGGGACGCAAGACAGCCAACGTCATCCAAAGTGTAGTATTCAATAAAGCGGCCATGGCGGTAGATACACATGTGTTCCGCGTGAGCCACCGCATCGGGCTGGTTCCTCAAACCTGCACCACACCGCTGGCTACCGAGAAATATCTGATGAAGTATATTCCGAAGGAGATTGTGCCCACCGCACATCATTGGCTTATTTTACACGGAAGATATGTTTGTGTGGCACGGACACCGAAATGTTCGGAATGCGGGTTGAACGGATTGTGCCGGTATTCGTTGAAGCCGGCTTTATAAACAAATTTTCATTCCATCGTATGCAAAATGCACATGCGGCGGCAATAACCGTTCAGCATCAGCATGTAATCCTATATGATGACTCATGTGAATAAAATAGGTTTCCCCGGCTCCTATTCTTTGTGCATTGTCCAAAGCCTCCTTCAAATTCTGGTGGGTATGGTGAGGCTGAGGACGCAATGCATTCATTACCAACACATCCAGTCCTTGCAGCAAATCATATTCAGCCCCAGGCATCGTCAACATATCGGTAATCCATGCCATCCGGCCGATACGGTATCCCAAAATGGGCAGTTTGCCGTGCATTACCCGAAGAGGTGTCACCTCTACTTTGTTTCCTTCGGGATTGCCGATAATAAAAGGAGAATCGGGAACAATTTCCTCTAATGTAATACGGGGAACTCCCGGATAAAGATGTTCGGCAAAACAATAAGGAATACGCTGGCGTAAACGCTCTGCCGTATATTGTTCGGCATAAACCGGCACATCGCGAAAACGACAGAAAGGACGCAAATCATCCAAGCCTCCTACATGGTCATAGTGTTCGTGAGTAATCAAAACGCCGTCCAACGGCTTGAAATCGTTCAACCGTATCATCTGTTCACGGAAATCGGGACCGCAATCTATTAGAATCCGGAGCCCTTCCGTTTCTACCAGTCCCGAACAACGCAAACGGTTGTCCCGGGGATCGCTGCTGGTGCATACCGGACATTTGCACCCTATTTCGGGTACTCCCGTAGACGTTCCGCTGCCTAGTATTGTAATCTTCATATCATACCTTATATAAAATTCACTTCGGGAGAGATAGCCACCCCGAACTTTTGAAGCACAGACTCCTGTATCCGTCTGGCAAGAGCAATCACTTCATCTCCCGTAGCGCCCCCACAGTTCACCAAGACCAATGCCTGTTTAGAATGAACACCCGCGCGTCCTATTTGTTTGCCTTTCCAGCCGCAACGGTCTATCATCCATGCAGCAGGAATCTTCACCCTATTGCCATCCACCTCATAATGTGGCATATCAGGATACTGTTGCTGTACTATTTCAAACTGCCTGCGTGGAACAATCGGATTCATAAAGAAACTTCCGGCATTTCCCTGCACCCGGGGATCGGGCAACTTGGCTTCACGCACGGCAATAATCACCTTCCTTACATTCTCCAATGCCACCTCACCTCCTCGCTTTTCCAATTCGCCACGCACATTTCCATACTCCAGATTAAAAACCGGCTGTTTACTTAAACGATAGGTGACGTAAGTCACTATATATTTACCTTTCAAATCTTTCTTGAAAATGCTTTCACGATAAGCATAACGGCATTCCTCTTTGGTAAAAATCCGTTTCCTGCCGGTTTCCACCTCGACGGTTTCCACACTTACAATCAAATCTTTTGCCTCAACACCATACGCACCGATATTCTGAACGGCAGAAGCACCCACTTCACCGGGAATCAATGACAGATTTTCAGCACCATACCAACTGTTTTTCACGGTATATGCCACAAAATCATCCCACACCTCACCGGCTCCTGCCCTTACCTCTATTTCCTGTTCGTTTTCAGCAACCACCTCATACCCCCGGATAGCCGAATGCAGGACAGTTCCCGCATAATCACCTTTAAAAAGCAGATTGCTTCCTCCGCCAATATGCAACCAGTTACCGGCCATCAGTTTTTTATCCGACAAGATGGATTGCAGCTCTGTCACCGATTCATATTCCACAAACAAAGATGCCTTCACATCCATACCAAATGTATTATGAGGCAACAGAGAGTAGTCTTTTATTTCCTTCATTTACAATCAAATCAATCGCTCAGATCCTCAAACTGCATCAGTTTCCACAGACCGTGGCGCCGTTCAAAATAGAGCGTATTATTAAATCCATTGCCAAAACCTTTCATTTCAATCACCTTCGTATTGGAATGCACATTCTCGTTCTGGCCATAGTTTACATTAGTCAGATTCTCACGAGGCAATACAGGCTGGAATGCGAACCATTGCCCGGCCTCCAAAGTCGTTTCCAGTATCTGAAACTCGTCTTCGGGATCAGCGGTCACAAACTTCAACGGTTCGTGCAAACGAGACAACTGGAAAACAGAATCATTGGCAAAACGTTCATAAAACTCAAAGAAGTCCTCCTTACCGGTATCCTCTCTCGGCATATCCGCAAAATCTATGGCTTCCAGTTTCCACAGCCCCTTCAGCCGCTCAAAATAGTACCGCTTGATTTTTCCCTTCTTCAAGTAAATCCATTCTATCTTGACACTGGTTAGACCCGTATCTTTCTCCATTTCCATGTCTTCCGCCTTATCGAACAGAACTGTATAGGCATCCTGCCGGCTGAATAAAGGATCGTGTTTCCATTGCTCCTTTTCAATGTGCTCTTTCTTTTCCATTGTATAATACGGCAAAGGGAACACGATGCGTGACAATTGTAATTTTTCATCACTGGCAAAATTGTAGAAAAAGTCGGCAAAACTTTCGTCGGCCGTAGCGGGAACCATTGGTTCTTCCTCTACCACAGCCATCGCTTCTGTTGTGTCCGGGGTTGCAGTCAGCGAATCAATCTCCTCAGTAAGCGTCTCGAAGGGGTCCATTTTCTTTTTCCCACCTCCACAGGAGCTTATCAGCATAAGCAGACAAACTCCGATTATAAGTTTTCTCATTTTCTATATTTAG
Source organism: uncultured Phocaeicola sp. (assembly GCA_948956705.1). The sequence goes on along the minus strand of CARCZS010000001.1, from coordinate 14,925 downwards.
AAAAAATCGATGCAAAAATATCGTTTTTTTTAGTTTTCAGCAAAATATATGGGTTTAATTCGCTAACTTTGCGGTCATTAAAAAATAAAGAAGAAACTATGTTAGCTAAAATAGAACAATTACTTCAGGAAATTGAAGGCTTGCAAGCAGCCAATGCGGAAGAATTGGAAGCCTTGCGCATTAAATATCTTAGCAAAAAAGGAGCGATTAATGAGTTGATGGCAGACTTCCGCAACGTACCTGCCGAGCAGAAAAAAGAGGTGGGTATGAAACTGAACGAGCTGAAGAACAAGGCTCAGGAGCGTATCGCCTCATTGAAAGAAGCTTTCGAAACCCAAGATAACAGCGCAGCCGAAATGGATCTTACCCGTACGGCTTATCCCATCGAACTGGGAACACGTCACCCGCTGAGCATTGTAAAGAATGAAATCATTGATATATTCCATCGGCTGGGCTTCAGTATTGCCGACGGTCCCGAAATAGAAGACGACTTGCACGTATTCACTGCCATGAATTTTGCCGAAGACCATCCTGCACGTGATATGCAAGATACTTTCTTCATCGAAGCCAATCAGGAAGATGTGAAAAAGAACATCGTACTTCGCACTCACACCTCTTCCGTACAGGCAAGAGCTATGGAACATTCGCAACCTCCTATCCGCATCATCTGTCCGGGACGTGTATACCGCAATGAAGCGATCAGTTATCGTGCCCATGCATTCTTCCATCAAGTGGAAGCACTCTACATTGACAAGAATGTATCATTCACTGATTTGAAGCAGGTATTGCTGTTGTTTGCCAAAGAAATGTTCGGCGAAGATACTCAAATCCGTCTGCGTCCGTCCTATTTCCCGTTCACCGAACCAAGTGCCGAAATGGATATCAGTTGTAATATTTGCGGCGGAAAAGGTTGTCCGTTCTGTAAAGGCACAGGCTGGGTGGAAATTCTGGGATGTGGTATGGTGGATCCGAATGTATTGGAAGCCAACGGCATTGACAGCAAAGTTTACTCAGGCTATGCGCTAGGTATGGGTATTGAACGCATTACCAACTTGAAATATCGTGTAAACGACTTACGATTATTCTCTGAAAACGATACCCGCTTCCTGAAAGAATTCGAAGCAGCCAATTAATAATGTGTCAATGTGACCATGTGCTGATATGCCAATTGCCATGCGGAATAGAACGCGGTCAATTGGCATATTAACATATTGCCACATTAGCATATTGATACATTGACATATTAGCACATTATTGCTTATGAAGGACAAGCTGATTACCAAAAATTATATAGAAATACTGGCAGCCAATTTTCTATTATTCTTTGGATTCTGGTTACTGATGCCTGTATTGCCTTTCTATCTGGCAGAAGTTTTTGACGCCAACAAAACAACCATAGGGGCCGTACTTTCCTGTTACACCATTGCCGCCCTGTGCATACGCCCCTTTTCCGGCTATCTGTTAGATACATTTGCCCGCAAACCACTTTATCTGTTGGCTTATTTCACTTTTACCGCCATCTTCGGAGGATATCTCATTGCAGGAACACTAACCTTATTTATTTTATTCCGCATTATACACGGAGTATCATTCGGCATGGTGACAGTCAGCGGAAATACCATTGTCATTGATATCATGCCTTCTTCACGTCGTGGGGAAGGATTAGGATATTATGGGCTGGCAAACAATATAGCCATGTCCATCGGACCGATGACCGGACTCTTCCTACATGATGCAGGAGCAGACTATACGCTTATCTTCTGTTGCTCATTAGGTTCCTGCCTGATAGGATTTCTATGCGCCTCATTGGTAAAGACCACCTACAAACCTCCTGTAAAACGAGAACCGATATCATTGGACCGCTTTATTTTGCTTAAAGGAATACCGGCAGGTTTCAGTCTGTTATTACTATCCATCCCTTATGGCATGACCACCAATTACGTTGCAATGTATGCCAAGCAAATAGGTATCCAGTCATCCACCGGTTTCTTCTTCACCTTCATGGCGTTGGGAATGGCAGTTTCCCGTCTTTTCTCCGGACGCCTGGTAGACCGGGGAATGGTTACTCAAGTTATTGAAGCCGGCCTGTATCTGGTCTGCTTCTGTTTCTTCGGTTTGAGTTCATGCGGATGGCTGACAACATGGAGTCTGCAATGGACCACTTATTTTCTGTTCACCATAGCTCTTTTACTAGGTATTGGGTTTGGAACCATGTTCCCTGCCTATAACACGCTGTTTGTGAACTTGGCCCCCAACAACCAGCGTGGTACGGCAACCAGTACCTACTTGACTTCGTGGGATGTAGGTATAGGCGCCGGCATGTTATTGGGCGGATATATAGCAGAAATAGCCACCTTCAAGATGGCCTATCTATTCGGAGCCGCACTCACTGTTATTTCGTTATTTTATTTTAGAAGCAAAGTGGCTCCCCACTTCCACCGACATAAGTTGCGCTAATCCTTATATGTCAGTACCATGATATGGGAAAGCCGGTCGTTCACAACCGACAATTGGGTTGAAAGAATAAACGAATGGAATAAAGGAGCATTCTCCAACAGAAATGCCGGCAAATAAGGCTCGAAACGTTCCGGGTTGCGGGAAATCTTGTTCATGTCCGCCACAAGCATAAAGGCTGCATCACGTGAAAGATTGGCTACACATTCATTGAACAATGTCCTGCTATTTCTTTCGTAGGCCTCTTCCATATAATTTGCCATGGAATCTTTATCAGCAGAAATAATCAAACTATCTTCCCTTATATCCGGAATATTCTTCAATTTTTCGGCCATCTGGTTCACACAGCCGCATGAATCAGGCATAAAAGTATCTCCGGTGAGGTACACCACATCACTGTTCATGTGAAAGTCAAACTCACTCCAACAGCCACTGTTATCCTGCAAGAAAGGCATAGACGGTGTACGTCCGTATAAAGTCAGGAAGTTATGCGTTTTCTTTTTCTGCATCGCTTTGGCAAACACGGGATCATTACTCAATGCTTTCTCTTCATCCTCACGCGCATCAATCACTTTCTCTATCAAACTCTTCTGATAACTCACCACATAGAATCCCGCCTCGCTATAGACAGCTAGAAAATCATTATTGCCCAATGGATAGACTGCTATAGTTTTTCCTCTGTATTTCTCTTTTTTAGGTGAAAAACTTCCCGGAGTTCTCTCTAACAACATATCTCCCAATGTTTCCTTATCATCAGCCCCCATACGGAAATATACCACCTGGTCACGCGGAGTACCCGGAGAATGGAAACTGACCACCACCCGGCTCATCTTACTGCTCAGACCATGAGCAGTGTTAGTGGTATATTCGTTCAAACCTCCCAACACATAATTAAACAAACCGGGAAACTGGAAATTACCCAGTTCTTCAGAATAGTTCAATTGAGGAAATTCATTCAGAAAATAATTAATATTATCACTCTCCAACACACCGATGCAATCAGCCGGTACAAGTGAGAAGAGATTGATCTCACGACTCTTATCCGTCAGGCTTAATTTAGCAAAGCCGTAAAAGCCCACAGCCGTACAAAACAATACCACTGATAGCACCATACCCAACTTGGCAACTGTCCGCAATCTCATACCCTACCTATATTTATATTTTTTTTGCAAATATAGCAAATTATTTAAGGAAACAAACAAAAATCTTCAAAATTCCACCTTCTTTCTTATTATCCGTAAATGGTTCCGGTAGAAAATTCCAACGCTCCCCATTTAATCATAGCGTTAAATAACCTAACAAAAGAATAAGAGGATAGTTCTTCCGGCCGGATATCTTTTTCTTTTATAATTCCGTTGTCAATCAATGCTGTACGGCAAGTCCCTCTCAACAAAGGTAATTTAGGTGTGAACCAATCCTTACCATCAAACAAGGCAATATTAGCTATGGAAGTATCGGTCAGCAGTCCGCGTCTGACAATTAAAATATCATCCCGTTCTCCACGGCAGGCAAAAAGCCGGTTTAAAGCTTCCCTGTCTGTACTTTTATAAGTATAATCTATATCATCCGAATAAACCAACTGCAAAGAATGTACCGGACGCATCTGATAGGCTTCATAACTAATTTCTTTTATTCCACTTCCATCATAAATCACCCTACATTTCATTCCGTTCATCTCCGGTGTCAATTTCAGGTATTCACCTAATTCTATGCCGGCACAGTCCGGCCAGAAATGATGAAGGGTATTGTTCAGTCTTTCATTATGATAAGACAAATTACACGCTTTTCCTTGTTCTATCCGTATAGTTTCAATAAATGGGTACATAAATCTTCTGTATCATTTCATTATATTCACTTTGTAAATCACTCTTTGAAGTAATTCCTCCCCCCGCCTTATAATAAAGATTCTCTCCTTCCTGTTCTAAAAAACGGATCATCACCGCACTGTCTAAAGTCCTGCCGTCACAATAACCCATTATGCCCGTATAAAATCCACGCTCATAATTTTCCGCTTCTTCAATAATATCCATCGTCTTGGATTTGGGCGCTCCGGTTATGGAACCGGCTGGTAACAAACGAAATATAATATCTCCTATATGCGATGGGTAATCATCGGGCAAGACACCACATATTTCGGAGCTTGTCTGAAAGATAGGTCCCTTATTGGTTTCAAGCCGGTCACAATAACGATAGCGGACAACCCTGACCTGTTCCGCCACCATACTCAAATCATTACGAATCAGATCTACAATGGTAGCATGTTCGGCAGTTTCCTTAGAATCATCCATCAACAGTTTTTCCGCATTAGGTAAGGTAGCGTCAATCGTTCCTTTCATGGGGAAAGATTTTATCTCGCCATCTTCTATACGAACAAAAATTTCGGGTGAGAAACAGACCAGTTTATCTTTCAACCAAAGTCTATAAAGCGCTTTGGAGTACCGGAACACATCCTCCAAAGTAAGATTAGTACTGACAGGAACCTTGCAAGTCAAATTAGCGAGATAGCTGTTACCTGCCAGAATATTCCGTTTTACGATTTCAAAAGCCTGCCGGTAGTCTGTCAAAGACATTGGAACAAAGTTCCAGTCTATCTGCCCACTGTAACTTTCTGTTACAGTATCCACATTTTTCACTCCATTAAAGTTATAACGGCAACGGGTAGAATCAATCCGACTTATTTCCTCTATCAAGGAACACTGCTGTTTATAATCTATAATAAAAAGGAAAGGCTTCCGGCTACCCGCCAGCTCATTCATACGTTTTATAGCTTCCGGTCTTTTATATTGTTGCATTTTTAGCTGTTAAATTATCTTGTAACAATCATTTTTCAAGGGGAACAAAGTTAAGAATTTAAAGTAAACTGTTATCTTAACATAGAGAAATTCTTTCTTTTACTTGTTTTATTCAATAAGAGATGTAAAGTCAGAACAATAATGCCAGTGACGGTAAAAAATTATGCCGGGAACATCTGTAAAGACAATCCCCGGCTTTTTAATATACTTCAGGTATCCTTCCTTAAAGAGAAAGCTGATTTTCTGAAAAAGGACATACCTTTCCCTACAAAAGAAAAGAAAATCAAGTTTTAAATGAAATGCTAATCACTTAACATCATAATAAATTATCAATTTTCAAACTATTTTTTCAAGAACTTCTCGGCACGTCCCGGAGAAAATAATTCCCACAATGAAGCCACTGTCCATCCCGGAGCAAAAATATCATTATAATAGCCTTTACCATTCTTACCGTAGTCCCAGTTAGTATGCTGGACAACCTCCGGATAATATCCTGTTTTGGCAATACCACATCGATGCCCTTCATAGGGTAACAACTGACGCATTGATGTACTGATTACCTGAGAAAAATCCGAAAAACGCTTTTCATTATATTCTTTTGCCAACCAGTTCAATACGTCAGCGAAATCAAAGATAAAGACATCAATATGGTTATTTTCTACAGAAACATTTCCCCAGCCTCTAGTTTTCAACCCTAAATCACCCAACATCTGACCGGGGGCAAAAGGGACATCCCATGTATAGTACCATGACAATGCAAAATAAGCTGCCTTCCTCGCCAACCCAGCATAATGGGCTCGTTCAGCTCCTTTTGTAGCTAAAGCCAAATAGTAAGCGGCAGTTGACGCATACAAAGATGCCTCTTTATCCTCGCAATTAGCATCCAAAGTAGAAGAAAAATAATCGGACTTCGAAATCAATTCCTTTTCCAAATACTCCACCGTATGTTTTGCACTTGCCAAATACCGTTTATCCTTAAAATATTTATATCCCATAACCAATGGCAAAGTTGCCGAAGGGGTACTTCCCCCACTCTTGTCTACAATAGAAAAGTCATCTTTAAACTTACGAGGAAAACTACCGTCCTTATTTTGTAAACGCAGAAACATATCCAACATACTTTTTATACGCTTTTCCCACTCAGGATGTTTACGACCTTGCAGTCTTTCGTAATTCAAAAAATGAAGCAGGGCATATACCCCTTCAGACTGACGGCGGATACTATGAACAGACTCTACAAAATTACGCCTATAATGTACTACTTCATTAAAGAAACCCGTTTCCGAAAATCCATTCTGCAAATAAGAATCAAAAATTTTATAAGCATTCGTCACCAAATCCGTACGACGCTGCTGTTCTCCATATTCCAATGCATTAAAAGCATTCAACAAAGTACGTCCCACAAAACCCACTTCGGCAACATCCGTTTGGTCACAAGTAGCTGTACGCAATTCCACCCCCGAATAATAATGAGTAGGAGTATTTCCGACAAAACTTTCCACGAAGAAATTACTCATCACTTCCTTCATTTTCTCAGGAGAATAAGGTGTATTTACAATTTGAGGACAGTTTGTATCATAAGAATATTCCCAAATATGCTGCACACATTCTGAAAAATCAGCAATTTCCGACTCATGTAATTCCCAAGTCAGAGAAAGACTCTCACCTTTACGTAATAATTGATAGGCCTCAACCGAAGGAGCCAATGTCAATTTACGAATATAAGTTTTAGGAGCTTCCTTGTAAGGAAACCCAAAAGACAAAGAAGCGATACCCGAGAGGTTTTCAAATCCTGTATAACCTATAGAGGTTTTACCAGACAATATCACTTCCCCTTCCTTATGGGTAGTCAAAGCATCCGAAGCCATATTATCCAGCCGGATAACAGAATATGTTTTCCTATTCTTTTCATCAAAAATAGCAGTCAAGGGAGTACTTAAACGGTCTTCACGAACCAACCAGCTATCCGAGGTATGAAAAGACGGCGCTTCTTGAGGAGAACGCAAGTTACGACGATACCAAAATCCAGGCATATAAAACAAACAATCATCATGATGACAACCAGTCATTACCTGCTCACCAAAATTGAAATAAACATCATCCAATGCAGTCATAAAAATGACAATACGCTGGTTGCCGTCTTTTTCTTCAACATTCTGATAAATCACCACAGGTAATTTATCGGCCGCCACCCACTGATATTCAAAATTACTATTATCCAATTGCTGCAAAGTCAGCGGATACCGCTTCGCATCATTACCAGGCACTTTCAAAGCAATGGAAGCCGAAACATTTTCCGGTGTATAGTTCACAGCTTCCGCACAAGTCATTCCTGCCAGACACACCACACTACATACAAAGTTTTTCCAATTCATATTTTTATGTATTTATTAATTACAATACAGGTTTTTCCGATTTCAATGAGGGAGAATCCGTAGCTACCACAGGCCATCCGTCTTTCCAACTTATTTTATCCATCATCAAAACACGCCCTTCAGGATGCTTTGTGGCCACTGCATGATAAAATACCCAATCATTACCCACTTTATCAGTCACAATCTCCGAATTGTGTCCTGTTCCCACAAACGAACTATTCTTATGAATCAACACTTCATGTTGGTTATCCATCATTGTCCTCCCGTTCTTATCAACATAAGGTCCAAACAAATTTTCTGAACGAGCAACTACAGTAGTGTAAGTGCTATTCAATCCTTCACAGCAAGTCCCTATGGAAGCAAAAAAATAGTAAAAACCTTCTTTTTTATGAATATAAGTTCCTTCATAAGCTGTACCAGCCACCTGCCGAGGCTTCTTCCCTTGTTTTATTGAAAGACCGTCCTCACTTAATTCAATGCCATAAATGCCCCGAAAGCTGCCCCAAAACAAAAATTTCTTTCCGGCATCTTCTATATAGAAAGGGTCAATAGAATTCTGTACATTAATCTCGTTACTCCGAAACATCAGACCATGGTCTTTAAATGGCCCCGAAAGTTTGTCTGCCGTAGCGCAACCGATACCACAGGTCCACTCACCTCCCCATTTAGACATAGAATAATAAAGTACATACGTATCACCTATCTTATTGATATCCGGAGCCCATAAGCCTCCACCCGGTTCAAAATCAGGACGCGTTCGATCCGTGAATGCTGTACCTACCCATTCCCAATTAATCAAATCCTTGGAACGATGGATCGGCAAATTACGAATATCTTCGGTTGCATACAAATAATAATAACCATCACCACCTTCTATAATAGTAGGATCGGGCAGACTATAATCTATCACCGGATTCCAGTAATAGCTGGTTTTATCACCATCAGGTATTTCTTCTTGCGCAGACGATGATGAGCAAGACACCAAACAAAAGCAGATAGACAGGATCAAATTTTTTCTCATTGCAGTAATTTAGGAGTTATATATTCTTTACTGATTCTCATACGGTCTGTTCCATTCACATTCTCAAAATTTACCGTACCAATATACATAGCACGCGGATGAATATTACTTTTATCTTTGTGGGCATGGAATACAATACGAAGTTTTCCCTCTTTATCAGTGAACATGGCGCTATGCCCTACACCTACCAACCCACCAGGATTTTGCAATAATGGATTTTCGTCGTATTTAGCCCATTCCCCCATTATATCGGTAGCTGTAGCACAACCTACACCATAGAATGGACTTTCATAACTATTCGCAGAATAAGTCATATAATAAATTCCATTGTGTTTGAGAATATAAGAACCTTCATTGACTCGAGGCCACACTTCCTCCCAAGCCTGTGAAACATGAATACAAGGACGCATCGTTTCTTTCTTAAGGGTTATCAAATCTTTTTCCAACTCGGCTATCCATACATTATTCCCATCATTAAAACGGACAAATGACAAATAAGGAGTACCGTCATCATCCATGAAAAAAGAATTATCAATACATTTCTCCTCAACAATCATAGGTTCTTGCTTATTTTGTATAAATGGTCCTACAGGGGTATCTGCCACTGCTACACAAATATGCTCATCTGCCGAATAATACATATAAAATTTACCATTCACTTCATATACTTCCGGTGCCCAAAACCAACGGTCTGCCCATGAATCCTTCTTATTCAAAGCCAGCCCTTTATATTTCCACGTTTTTAAATTATCCGAGATATAAACCTCTATTCCTTCATCCGAGTGAGTACCATAAGCATAATAAGTCCCATTGTGCAACAATATAAACGGGTCACCCAGTGGAACAGGTATTTCCAGCTCTTCCACAATTATTTCATTCACATTCTTATATTCTGAGGAACATGACTGACAAGAAGTCAATGTCCCCAACATCAATAACCAAATAAAAATCATTTTTTTTTTCATAATACTAGTCAGTTTCCTATATGATAATACAATATTCCTTTATATACCGGAGAATAATTTCCAGAACAAAATCCTACACAAGAAGCAGGATAATGAATATCCAATCTCCCTAATTCTCTTCCGTCAACAAAAAGATAGAGCTTATTTCCCCTTCTCACCGCACGGAAATTATAAGATTCCTTTAATTGTTCTTGAATTCCCAACTTATAAATATGCCGTTCCAAATCCTGAGCGTCTTTATTAATAAAACGAATACCTTCCGTTTTTATCGGAGTAAAAGACAAACGATTATAAGCCAGATGCTCTGCCACCGTCGCCCCGCTGTTATTCAATGGATACCATTTTCCCTCATTCAAATATTCTATTGTAAATTTACTAAACATATCGTCTACAAACTCCGCCTTATTCCCTACTTCATGACGGTTCAGGTAAAGGGCATTTATCCATGAAGGCGATATAAAACGATAACATTTTTCGACAAAATCAGTATACTTCACATCAGGATAAACCATTTGTAAATGTTCCAACGGATATTTTTTATCAAGTATCTGTTGTCCTTGTTTTACAACTACCACTTCCAGCATACGCGTGATACCATTAAATTGAGCTTTTACATAGTTATCTTTATCCACATAAACCGGATAGCTTCCTGACATCTTACAATCGGACAAACCTGAAAGTTGAAAACTAAATTCATAATGATCAAGAAAATCACCTTTCAATATTTCTGAATGTTCTTTTAACTGTATCCGGTCATCATCAAATCCGATAGTATAAGTCACCCCTTCGAACAAAGCTTTTTTAGTCCGATCAAACACTCCGGGAACACCGGGTTCCGTCACAGGAATAATCTTTGTAAACAGATGTTTTTGAGGAGATGGTATTTCATCCAACCATACTTTTAAACAATCCTGATTACGTTCAATACGTAAATGATGATAAACACCCCAACGAAAATCTTTAGGCAAAGTGAAATATTCCTCCTTTTCTTTACCATTAATAATGGTACGCAAATACCAATTGTGGTTCTTTGTATCGAAACCGATATAAGCATTATTATCCACATCTTTCCACCACGCAATGATACCAGCATCTCCATCTGTTTTGACTGCTGTTTCAAACATATAAGTTGTAGAAGGTTTCACTTGTTGCAGCACTCCAAAAGAAGGTGTTTCCCCTTTCATTGAAAAAGTGGGCAAAGAAGGTTCCGGATGATAGCCATCTGTACAAGGACCGGTTATTCCTTCAACAAATAATGTTTTATTAAAGAAATGAACACGGTTAATATACTGCCCCCTACACTCATTATTTTTATTAGCCATATATATAAGCCACCATTCAAATCCATTGGGCCCCCTTAAAATATTAGGTTGTCCCGGGGTCATCAAAATATCATCTGCTGTTTCACTCCTCATATCAAACAAAGAAACATCAAAAAATTGGGCACGCCCTTTATTTGTTTCTACAGCAAGCAAGTTCTCTCCTTTTTTCAGAAGCTCTCGTTGCTTTTCATCAAGGTTTACCATACAATAATCCCGTCCCTGTTTTTCGTAAATCAATGTTCCATTCAAATATATTTTTGTATCTCCGTCATGAGCAACCCTGAGTGCTAAATTTCCCACCTGTTTGCCAACAAAAAAAGATTTACGTAACCACAATGAAGGAGATGTCCACCAAGTACCTAAATGACGAGTGGTAGATCCTTTTATCTCTTTAGATGAGAATCCACATTCTCCTTTCTTCCAATCGGAAGCCTGATATACCGGAAGCATCCAACCGACTCCAGGATTATTTTCTGTATAATCAAACAATGGCTCATAAGTGATGCCATATCGTAAAAGATCCACATAATTCTCTTCCAGTAGAATTTGATTAGAATTTACTACCGGATAGCTATATTTATTCCCATTTTGAAAACTTAAAGGTGAGTCTGCCTCCGCAACCCCCAATTGATAATTCCCCCACTCAGTAGAGGTATGATTGGCATTATACATCAAATAGTATCGGTCTCTGTATTTCATCACCCAAGGTCCCTCTGCCACTCTGTTATCCATGGTCTCCCATGTATCCGGCAATGATGCAAACAAGCACACTGGTTCTCCGGCAAATTCCGCCGGATTCTTCATTTTACGTCCCCAAATAGTATTTCCATCAGTAAAACGCACCATATACATATATAATTGTCCGTCATCATCTTTAAAAACCTTAGGATCAATGCGATTATCCATCCAAGTTTTTTTATCAGGCTCTATATAGGGCCCCAACACATTTTTACTTTGAGCATGTACAATGTGAACAGCATGCTTATCCTTACCCCAATAATTGACAGACCAATATAAGTGAAAATCACCATTCAAACAAAACATATCATTGGCGTGAATCTGCTCATTACCGGCACCACTTCCTTTACTCCAGCCATTATCCATAGTCACGACATGAACAGGTTTACCCCAATGAACCAAGTCGTCGGAAACATAAAAATCCCCATTGGTAAATACTCCACCTATATAATACTTACCATTATATTTCATCACACCGGCATCCGCTACTCCGGGAAGCACCGGATTCTGTATGTTTTGCGCGAATAAAGTACCGCAACAAGCAAAAGCACAGAAGATCAGTATTTTTTTGCAGACAAGCATAAATGATACTAGTTAAATAAAGACTATGCCGGAAGTATTATAAAAAGAAAAAACACTCCGACACAGTCTTTCTTTTTTATTAATAATTAGGATTCTGAGTTAGTTGAGGAACATCATCAATCTTACTGATTTCAACTTCCGATGTAGGGATAGGCATACGTTTGTGTTTGCCAATCACAAAATTGTTGAAGTCCTTGTCACGAGCTTTCAGCTCGTCAATACCAGCCTGTGAATCAAGCAATCCCCAGCGCTTCAAATCCGCCCAACGCCAGCCTTCGAAACAAAGTTCCAAAGCACGTTCCATCTGAAGACGTTTGATAAAGACCTCCTTTGAACTTAAACAATCCTTCCACCGACTATCTTTCAGTTTGGATAACCCTGCACGTTCTCTTACCTTATCAACATAAACAGCCGCATCAGAAGCCGAAGTTCCAGTTTCAACCAAACACTCCGCATAACTCAATAAAACATCAGCATACCGCATAATACGATAATTATTACGTGCGAAATAGTCTTCACGTTCACGATAGTAAGAAGTATTGTATTTGCGAATATAACAATCCTCTGTGTCCTGTCCCCACTCATCAAACCATTGTGACGCATCTTCATTGGCATAGTATTTTTTTGACTGATCAGGAAAATCATCTCCAAAATGTTTATAAAGAATACTATTGTATAAACGCAAGTCATTTCTGCCATCAACCCTTCTCTCTTTCAAGAACTCATCTACTAGCCAACGACGCGCTTTACCATCGCCCCAACCCGTACCATGAGTGCCACCGGGTGCATAAAACTGAGTACGCTGGAAACCAAAGGCCATACTGGCATCATTGCCTGTGCCCCCCTTATTTTGATCATCAAACTGAATTTCAAATATTCCCTCCTGATTATTTTCATTCAAATCGGTAAAATTGTCTTCACGGTTATCAAGCAAACCATACAAAGAGCCTTCCCTATCAATCAGCCATTGCAACTGTTCTTTGGCCCTATCATATTTATGTTGTTGCATATAAGCCTTGCCCAACAAAGCTTTAGCAGCACCTTTTGTCGCTCTGCCTAAATCTGCCGCATCCCATGCCTCCGGCAAATTCTCCATTGCAAACGTAAGGTCTTTTTCTATCTGATCCCAAATTTCCTGTTCTGAAGCGTCCTTAGGTATGTAATCAGCATTTTGAGGTTCAAGAACTAATGTCCCTTTCTCCCACAAAAGATTTATCTGAAAATACCACAGAGCACGCAAAAAGGAAGCCTGTGCTAAAAGTTGGTTCTTTTGAACCTCATCCATTTCAATCGCAGGCACATTAGCCAAAACCTGATTACAACGAAAGATCCCTACATAAAAATGCTCCCAATGTACCTTATTACCCTCATAGAAATCATAATTATTATAAAGAAAACGCGTCCAGTCACCTAATTCTATCCAAGGAGACGAACTCCATCCTTCATCTGATGACAGATCGTAACGAAAAGACAACCAACGCATCCAAGTCCCTTCTTTATATAAGAAACTGTAACAAGCATTTACTCCAGCTTTTGCATCATCCGCCGATTTCCAAAAAGTAGTATTGGTTACTTCATTCGGATTTTCTATATCCAATAAACTTGAGCTGCATCCGGTAGCACACAAAGCCAAGACACCAGCAAATAAAAATCTATATATTTTCTTCATATCAGTATACTAATTTATAAGTTAAAAGGTCAAATCCAAGCCAAACATAACAGAACGAGTATTAGGATATGAAAAACTATCCGTTCCACTATTCCAAATATTAGTGTTTATAAAATCAGGATCAAGCCCGGAATAGCCTGTAAAAGTGAGCAGATTACTACCGGTAGCATATAAACGAAGTTTGTCAATACCCAAATTCTTCAACCATTCCTTTTTAAGATTGTATCCGATAGAAATATTTTTCAGTCTGAAATAAGAACCGTTTTCAAGGAAACGATCCGCATCCCATGAATTACGTTGGTCACCATAAATTATACGTGGCGTATCAGAATTCTGATTTACCTGATAAGGTTCTTCTCCCTTCTTGAAGCGAAGATAATTGGAATTGTCCGAGAACAAACGTCCTTGCCATTTGGATACATTATAAATTTTATTACCAAATTGCCCATTCCACATCATACTGAAATCAAAGTCTTTCCATTCAGCATTCAAGACCAATGACATTTGCATCTTTGCCCACGGACTTCCGCAAAATTGACGGTCATCCGCCGTAATCTGTCCATTATTATCCGTATCAATATATTTCACATCACCTAATTGCGGACGTTTCCCGGAAATCATAATAGGTTCGCCATCAGGAGTTACATAATTATACCCCAGTTCGGGATAAGATTTTGTTCATAAAAAGTTGGTAGTCTCATAAATATTTTGTACCTTTATAGGTGAAAAACAATTAGTTACAAGAATATTTAATATGACTACCGATTACAAAGTTACAGAATTATTTTGTATTATAGACGAGTTTTGCAAACATTTTGATGCAGAAAATGCAGGAAATTTGCTGGAAGACAATAGCGGAGTGAAGCGTAGACGGCGTGCAGCATCGTTGTCCGACAGTGAAATCATGACCATTCTGTTGTATTTTCATTTTGGTACATTCCGCAATTTCAAGCACTACTACCTGTTCTTCATTAAGGGTACGATGAAGTCCCCCACTATTGCAGCCG